>NZ_JAWDJT010000011.1:0-174706 GCF_032464715.1 Hymenobacter endophyticus
GGCCCCGCCCGCCGCTCGTGCCTTCCCGGCCCGGCAGTAACGGCGCGATGCGCGCCCACTGCGCGTCGGTCAACATGTACTCCATTCCCAAACATACTAGCCACTGTTAACACTTCCTAGTAAGAGTTTGGAAATACTATTTTTCCGCGCGTAGGCGCTGGCGCAGCACCTCGTAGAGCATAATACCGCTAGCTACGCTCACGTTAAGGGAGCTAATTTGGCCGGCCATGGGGATGCGCAGCTTGTGGTCGGCTAGGCGAAGATATTCGGGGCTAATGCCGTCCTCTTCGGAGCCCATAAGCACAGCCAGAGGGCCGGAGAGGTCTACGGCTTCGGCTTCCAGGCTGGCATCCGACTTCTCGGTGCAGGCCACAATCTGTACGCCCGATTCGCGCAGGAACGTGAGAGTTTCTTTCAGATTAGGCTCCCGGCACACCGGAATCAGGTTCAGGGCCCCGGCGGAGGTTTTCAGCGCGTCGCCGTTAATTTGGGCGGCCCCGCGGCTGGGCACCACAATGGCGTGCACGCCCATACACTCGGCATTCCGGGCAATGGAACCGAAGTTGCGCACGTCGGTAATGCGGTCCAGCACCAGCAGCAGCGGCGTTTTGCCCTCCTCATACAAGCCGGCCAGAATGCTGTCCAGGGGCATGTAGTCGATGGGCGACACGAAGGCGACGGCACCCTGGTGGTTTTTGCGGGTGATGTTGTCCAGCTTCTCCACGGGCACCATCGACACGGGCACGTTGGCGGCTTTGGCCAGCGCGGTAATGTCCTGGGTCATGGAGTTTTTGGTGCCGCGCAGCAGGAAAATCTTGTCCAGCGTGCGGCCCGCGTTTAACGCCTCCAGAATGGGGCGCAACCCGAAAATCATGTCGATGCTACGGTCCTGGGGCGGGCGGTGGTACTGGCTCTTGTCGCTGCGGCTACCTTCAGAGCGGTTACCTTCAAAGCGGCCCCCTTCCGGGCGGTTGCCCTCGAAACGGCCACCCTCAGCGCGGCTGTTCTCAAACCGACCTCCTTCGGCGCGGCTGCCTTCATACCGGCCACCTTCGGAGCGCGCATCATCGTCGCGCCCACCGGGGCGACGGTTGGGCACCGGGCGGTTTTCGGAATCATAAAATTGGCGGCGCTCCGTTAGCGGCCGGGGCGGGCGGTTCGTCCTTTTCTCCATTGCTCCACGGCGGCATACCAGAGTTGTTCGTACTCGGGGCGGCGCACCAGTTCGTAGTTGTCTGGGGCAAAGGTACTGGGTTTCGCGCGGAAGATGAACGTGCCGCTGCGTTCCACATCGGCGCGGTACACCCACCGCTCAGTGCCCGCCTCCCGATACACGCTTTCCGGCGGCCCCAGCACCAGATATAACAGGCCTCTATCGGTGAGCCAGCCCGCTTTGTGGGCCGAAAATAACTGGCTGGCCTCCGCTACCCGCCCATAATAGGTGCGAATAAGCTGACGGGCAATGGGCTGACTATTCCCAGCCACCGTCAGCCAGAACTGGTCCACGGCCTTTTTGGGGTCGGGAGCATCGAAGAGTTTCTGCCGCTCCTGCGAGGTCGTTAGGTAAATCAGCGGGGCAATCAGCTCGTCGGCCGTGGTCAGCTCCGGAAACTGGTTTTCCTCCACCAGCAAGCCGCTCCGTACCGGGCTGCCATTCAAGCGCAGCAAGAATAGCCCAGCAGGTAGTTTCATGCCCAGATTAGTCTGGAATACAGCGGAATCCTGCACACGTAAAACGCGCGACGATGTGCCCTGGGTGCTGCTGGCTGCCATAGGTGGAGCTGCCGCTACCGAGCTAAGGGGATATCTATATACAGTCAGCAAAGTCTGCTCAGGGAAATACGCTCCTACGCAAAATACCTCCTGTGCATGCACATAGCGGCGCATAAGTGGCTGGCTTAACGTATCAATAAGAATGAAAGGGTGCGTGAGGCTTTCGGGCGAGAGGTGCAACCAGGCAGCATCACCCGAGGCGGCGTTTTCCGCCGTGCTAATGCCCACACTCATATCCCAACCCGCCCGCAGGTAGCTAACCGGCAAGAGGAATGCCACGGTAGTAACTGAAAATCGTTTGATGCGCATAGGCTCGATGACCAGTTGCCGTAAGGGCCTTTTTGCATCAACGGATGGCCAGATCAATACATGCAAAGGCTGGCCTGAGCGGATAGATGCTTGGTCGCTGGGATTAGTAAACCGCAGGTACACCCGCACACTGTCGTCCTCCCGACGGGTGTCCACCAGAATGCGCCGCTCCGGCCGGTACTGGGTGGCGAAGTCGCGGCGGGGGTTGGCGTGGAGCGCGCCAGTTGCCCACGTAAACAGCAGGGAAAGGAGTAGAGCGTATTTCACGGGCAAAGGCAGTAACGCTGGATATAACGTGATTCTACGAAAAAAGCCGACCCCGTTTCCGGAGCCGGCTTTTCAGCAGGCAAAAACCGTGCGGCTTACTGCCGGTAATACTGCTGCAGCAACGTGAGGGCGCGGGTGGCGCGCTTCTGGTCGCCGATGGCGTCGGCGGCGCGACCGATGCTGTTGAGGCCCAGCAGGTAGGTCTGGAACTCCTGGTCGAACAGGGACTGGTTGTGGGTGCTGTAGTAGGCCAGGGCCCGCTCGGCGCGGCCGGTCATGGTGTCCATGATTTCATTGGCCCGCTGCTGCTCACCCACTGCTACCAGGGCCGGAATGAACTGCGGTACGTAGTAGTCATAAGGAACAGCCTTGTCGGGCATCACCTCGAAGCACTTATCAATTACCTGCTTGGCGCGGGCTTTGTCGCCGGAAGCCAGCAGGGCATCGGCCAGGCGCGAGAATTTGTCGCGGTAATTGGCCGGGAAGCGCAGGTTGTTCTCGTCGTAGAAAATGTTGGCGTTGTCGAGGCCCCGGTACGCGAATTTGTTCATCAGCTTATCGTACATCAGGCCGGTGGCCACGTAGCCTTCCTCCTGGCCGCCTTTGGGGTCGTAGTTGGGGTCTTTGGCGGGCAGGATGCGGTAGGCCATGCCTTCCAGCTGGAAGTAGGGCTGCAGACCCATAAAGTCGCGCGAGTCCACGGTGCTGCTGAAATACACAGGGCGCTGCCAATTGTTGGTGGCTAGAATGTCCAGAATCACCAGGCTTTTCTTCTCGATGGCGCTTTTGCCTACCTGCCACTCCATGCGCGGCACTAACTGCTTGCGGCGCTCGGCCGGAATGATGCCCATTTTGTCCACGGCGGCCGTGTCGATGGGCAGGAAGAAGTTGCGGGTGGGGAAGGACAGCAAAGACTTCGAACCGTCGCCGTAGCTCACCTGGAGCAGGGGGCTGTTCTGGTTGACCAGCTGCATGAATTCCTTCACGTTCACCTCCTTCACCGAGGGGTTTTCGGCGTAGGGCAGGTAGTCGTTGGTGCCCTGCTTGTAGTTGCCATTCTGCATGGAGATAGGCAGCGGTTGCGACAGATACGCCTTGCGCTTCATCTGGTCGATGTACCAGTCGGTGTTCAGGTAGCTCAGTACCGCCACGCGCACGTCCGTCCGGATGCCTTCCACTTCCTGGGCGTACCAGAGGGGGAAGGTGTCGTTGTCGCCGTTGGTGAACAGGATGGCGTTTGGGGCGCAGGAGTTCAGCAGGTTTTTGGCCGAATCCACGGAGTTGTAGCGGTTCGAGCGGTCATGGTCGTTCCAACCCTGCGTCACCATCAGGCCGGGTACCACCAGGCCCAGGGCCGTTACCACGCCGGCCCGCGCCGCATCCGATTTAACTACTTTCTCCAGCAGCTCCGCCAAAGCCAGCACGCCCAGACCAATCCAGATGGCGAAGGCAAACGTGGCGCCCGCAAACGTGTAGTCCCGCTCCCGGGGCTCGATGGGCGGCTGGTTGAGGTAAATGACGATGGCCAGACCCGTGAACAGGAACAGCAGGCCCACGATGAAGGCATTGCGGCCGTCGCGGCGGGCGTGGAAGAACAAACCCAGCACACCCAGCAGCAGCGGCAGGGCGAAGAAGGCGTTGCGGGCCGGGCTGTCGGCTACTCGTTCGGGCAGGCCGGCGCCGTTGCCGCTACCCCACAGAATACCGGATTGTTGAATGTCACCTTCGCGGCCCACGTAGTTCCACATGAAGTAGCGCCAGAACATGTGGCCCATCTGGTACTTGGTCAGGAAGCTCAGGTTCTGGCCCATCGTGGGCTTCACGCCTTCCTGAATGTCCACCCACTTCTTGTAGTTGTACATGTGCAGCGGGTCGTTGCTGTACAGGCGCGGGAGCAGCATTTTGTCCTCGGGGTTGTACTGCAGCACGGGGCGGTACTCGGCCACCACGTACTTGTCGCCCTGGCGCACGTAGCGGGGGGCGCCGTCTTCCTGGGCAATGGGCTGGGCGTTGAATTGCGGGCCGTACAGCAGCGGACGGTCCCCGTACTGCTCCCGTTTCAGGTAGCTCACGAAGCTCAGCACGTCCTCCGGGTTGTTTTCGTTGATGGTGGGGTGGTAGCTGCTGCGGATGGGCACAATCAGGTAGGATGAGTACCCGATCAGAATGAACACGAAGCTCAGCATCACCGTGTTCAGCAACCGGCTGCGGCGCTTAAACGACTGCTGGAAACCCACCCAGATTAGGCCCACGAACAGCAGCAGGAAAATCACCAGCCCGTAGTTGAAGGGCAGTCCCACGCTGTTCACGAAGAATACCTCAAAGGCGCCCGCCAAGGTGGGCAGACCAGGAATGATACCGGCCAGAATCAGGCCCACAATTACGCTGCTCACCACCAGCGTGATGATGCCGCCCACTACGGAAGGGTTCTGGGTGCGGCGGTAGTAGTAGATGAAGCCCAGAGCCGGAATGGCCAGCAGGTTCAGTAAATGCACCCCAATGCTGAGGCCGATGACGTAGGCAATGAGCACCAGCCACCGGTCCGAATCGGCCTCGTCAGCACGGTTTTCCCACTTCAGCATCAGCCACACCACCGCTGCCGTGCACAGCGACGACATGGCGTACACCTCGGCCTCTTCGGCGTTAAACCAGAACGAATCGGAAAAAGCATAAGCCAACGCACCCACGGCACCCGCGCCCAAAATCAGCAGGCTCTGCCCGAAGGTTGGTTCCAGCTGACGGTCATCGTGCAGGCCGGGGCGGTGCAGCACCAGCTTCTTGGCCAGCATGGTGATGCTCCAGAACAGGAACAGTACCGTGAACGAGGAGCTCAGAGCCGACAGCGCATTCACCAGCACCGATACCTTGGTTACGTCGCCGAAGCTCAGCAAAGAAAAAAGGCGGCCCAGCAGCAGGAAGGTGGGCGCGCCCGGGGGGTGGGGCACCAGCAGCTTGTAGGAGCAGGCAATAAACTCCCCGCAGTCCCAGAACGAGGCCGTGGGCTCCAGCGTAAGGAAATAAACGAGGGTGGCAATGGCAAAAATCAGCCAGCCGGTAAGATTATTCAGGCGTGTGTAACTCCGCATAAGTGGGGGTAGGGGCGGCCGACCACGGCCGGCCCGTTGCTGAACGACGGGATGTAAGTCGGAAAGGAAACCAGTGAAAGGTCAAAAATAGAGAATAAGTACTGAGCCGCGCATCCTTAAATCAACCAACACCCGCCCCGGCTTCAACCAACCCACCAAACCAGCCGCCTATTGCTGCCACTAGCCTAACCCGGCAACGCACTACGCAAAAAGACCCGGCCAAACCGGCCGGGTCTTTTAAAATCTGAAAATGAGCAGGTTGCTGGTTAGTTCTGCAAAACCAGCCGCTTCGTGCTTAGTACCTTATCGTTCTGCACCAAGCTATAGAAATACATACCAGCAGGCAAATCGGAGAGGTTAATGCTCATGCCCCCATCGGCTGCCTCAGGGCGCATGGCCACCGTCCGGATTTCCCGACCAATAATGTTGCTCAGGCGCAGCTTCAGGTCATTCTTGACAGTAAGCTGGCTCACAGAAACCGTAACCTGGCCTCGGGCCGGATTGGGGTACACCGACAGAACAGGGGCCAACGCCCGGGCCGTGAGCGACGGGGCCGTGTAGTTGGCCAAGCCGATGCGGCTTTGCTGAGGGGCTTTCCAGGTTACTACGCCGCTGGGCTGGGCGTTGGCGTGGGATGTCAGCTTGTGATTGTCGCCGAGCTGAATGGTAATGGTAGCGGCCAGGGCCGACAACTGCGCCAGCAGCAGCAACGGTACCAGTACAAGGCGAGTAGAAAGTTTCATGGCGAAGAGAAAAGAAGATGCAACAACCGGGAAAATGGGCCGCTACCTAAGCAAGGTACAAAATTGACCGCGTCGACCAAGCATCCTGGACAATCATCGTGCCCGTTCCGGCCGGCGTATACCAGCCAGACGCCAAACCGGGCGAAACCGTTGCATCTGGCCTGCTACGCTGGCATACCCGCCCGGGCCGGAACAGGTTGGCAGACCGTTGAGTTAGGGGCCCGACGGTATTTTCTTAGTGCAAATATTTAATTTCCTTCAGATCAAAATAACGCAGGCTGTTGCCCGAAGCCAGTGCCAAGCGCCCGGCTTCATCTACTCCCACAATCTGGCCCCGCAGGCGCTGCCCATCGGCCTCATACTCGTGCTCCTCCTGGAAGCGGTATAGCACCCGCAAGTATTCTGTGCGTAGGGCGCCAATGCGGCCGCTACGCAGTTGCAGGTAGCGCCGTTCCAGGCTTTCTAGCAGGCGGGCCACCAAGGCTGGCAAGTGGTAGCTACGACCAGTTATGGCAGCCAGGGAAGTAGCCGTGGGCACCGCAAATTGTTGTTGATTAATATTTAATCCTATACCGACTACACTGTGCTGAATTTTTGCGCCGCTAAGCGTGTTCTCAATCAGAATACCCCCCAGTTTTTGGCTGCCAAAAAAAATATCGTTCGGCCACTTCACGCGCAGTTGTAGGCTCTCACCAAGTAGCTGCGTAAGCCAGTCGTGTACGGCTAGTGCCACGGCCTGACTTAGTAAAAACTGGTCGGCGGCGGGCAGAAAGGCCGGTTTCCAGACCACCGACATCGTCAGGTTTTCGCCGGCGGCGGCTTCCCACTGGTTGCCACGTTGGCCGCGGCCAGCGGTCTGTTTGTCGGTTATAACGCAGCAACCATCCGTGGCCCGGTTTTGGACAGCCAGTTGCTGCGCCTCCGTGTTGGTGGAGGGACATTCGGGCAACCAGACAAGCTGTTGGCCCGTGAAGAGTGTTTGGGGGGATAGTGCCTCCACTCGTTTTTCGTACTTTGTGACGTTCAAACCTAATAATACCCCATGAAAAGTACCCTGGTTCGGCAGGATTCGGACAAGTTGGCAGATGTAGTAGTGCGCGGCATGCAGGAGAAGAAAGCCTCCGACATCGTGGTGCTCAACCTCAAAGACCTTAAAAACGCCGTTGCGGATTATTTTATCATCTGCTCGGCTTCCTCAGATACCCAGATTGACGCCATTGCGCGCTCGGTCGAAGAAGAAGTTGAAAAGCTTACCGGCCAGAATCCCTGGCAGACGGAAGGCCGCATGAACCGGGAGTGGGTGCTGCTGGATTACGTGGATGTAGTCGTGCACGTTTTCCTGCGCGACCGTCGCCAGTTCTACGCGCTGGAGGAACTGTGGGGTGATGCCCAAATTACGTACGTGGAAGACGAAGTAACTCCGGCGGCTGTAAGGTAAACTGCAGCCGTTTGCGTCTACCCATAGGCAGGTGGGCACGCCA
The DNA here is from genome assembly GCF_032464715.1 of Hymenobacter endophyticus. Classification (NCBI taxonomy): domain Bacteria; kingdom Pseudomonadati; phylum Bacteroidota; class Cytophagia; order Cytophagales; family Hymenobacteraceae; genus Hymenobacter; species Hymenobacter endophyticus. The sequence goes on from NZ_JAWDJT010000011.1 coordinate 7,660, forward strand.
ACAAACGTGCGGTTGGTGTGTTCCGCCTTTGTTTTTTGTTCTAGCAACCTTAATACATGTCTGATACGACGCCCAAAAAGAAAAAACCGACGCTGCCTAACCCGGCCCCCCGGCCAGGTATGCAGCTCTGGGTGCTGGTAGGCCTGGTCGTGCTCATCCTCGGGATGGTGTACGTCTCGCGCAGCAACCCGCCCATTGATATTACGCAAAAGCGCTTTGAGCAAATGCTCGTGAACGGCGACGTGCGCGACGTAACCCTCAATGGCCGTCAGGTAGAGGTGACTCTTAAGCCGGAAGCTACCCGTAAGCCGCCATACAGCACGGAGTTGAGCCGTCGGGGGCCGCTGGCCCTCAACCAGGGTTCCCAGTATGGTTTCCTGGTAGTAGATGGCAAAACGTTCAAGGAAGACCTCGACAAGGCCCAGGCTGCTCTGCCCGCCGACCGCCAAGTAGCTTTGAAGTTAATTGAAGACCGGGGCTACGGTGACTTTGTGACCACCTGGGGCTTTATGATTCTGCTGTTCGTGGGTTTCTGGTTTCTCATGCGCCGCATGGGTGGAGCCGGCGGCCCCGGCGGCCAGATTTTTAACATCGGCAAAAGCCGCGCGGCCCTTTTTGAAGGCGGCGACAAGGTGAAAATCACCTTTAAGGATGTAGCGGGCCTAGAGGAGGCTAAAGAGGAAGTACAAGAAATTGTAGAGTTCCTCAAGAACCCATCAAAATTCACTGTGCTCGGCGGTAAAATTCCGAAAGGCGCTCTGCTGGTAGGTCCTCCCGGTACGGGTAAAACATTGCTGGCCAAGGCTGTAGCTGGTGAAGCTGATGTTCCCTTTTTCTCTTTGTCGGGTTCCGACTTTGTGGAAATGTTTGTGGGTGTGGGTGCGGCCCGGGTGCGTGACTTGTTTAAGCAAGCCAAGGCCAAGGCTCCCTGCATCATCTTCATCGACGAAATTGACGCCATTGGCCGCAGCCGTAGCCGCGGCAACGTGCCCGGTGGCAACGACGAGCGGGAAAACACCCTGAACTCCTTGCTGGTGGAAATGGACGGTTTCGGGACTGACTCCGGCGTTATCATCCTGGCCGCCACCAACCGTCCCGATACCCTCGACTCGGCCCTGCTGCGCCCCGGCCGGTTCGACCGCCAAATCAGCATCGACAAGCCCGACATCAACGGCCGCACCCAGATCTTCAACGTGCATTTGAAGCCGCTGACTCTGGGCCCTGACGTGGAAGCCAAGAAGCTGGCTGCCCAAACGCCCGGTTTTGCCGGTGCCGAAATTGCCAACGTCTGCAACGAAGCCGCCCTTATTGCCGCCCGCCGCGACAAGAAGATGGTAACCATGCAGGACTTCACCGACGCCGTGGACCGCGTGATTGGCGGCTTGGAGAAGAAGAACAAAATCATCAGCCCCGGCGAGAAAAAGATTGTGGCCTACCACGAGGCCGGCCACGCCATTGCCGGCTGGTTTCTGGAACACGCCGACCCCTTGGTGAAAGTGAGCATTGTACCGCGCGGCGTGGCTGCGCTGGGCTACGCGCAGTACCTGCCCCGGGAGCAGTTCCTCTACAATACCGAGCAGCTCATGGACGAAATGTGCATGACTTTGGGCGGCCGCGCTGCCGAGGAGCTGGTGTTCGGTAAGATTTCAACGGGCGCTTTGTCCGACTTGGAGCGCATTACCAAGGTAGCTTACAGCATCGTAACGATGTACGGCATGAATGCCAAGCTCGGCAACGTGTCTTTCTACGATTCGAAAGGCCAGAATGAATACGGTTTCACCAAGCCGTATTCAGAAGCTACCTCGCAGATGATTGATGAGGAGGTACGCACCATCATTGAGCAGGCCTACGTGCGCACCAAGGAGTTACTGACGGAACGTCGGCACGAGCTGGAGGTAATTGCCAAAGAGCTACTGGAAAAAGAAATTCTGCTCCAGGATGATTTGGTGCGGCTGGTAGGGCCCCGGCCCTTCGACAGCCAAACTACCTACCAGGCCCACATGGCCGGCACCGACCGCTCGGAAACCCTGAGTGAACGGAAGCAGGAACACGCTGGCTTGCCTCTGGGTAATGATTTGCCCGACTTGAACCTGCCGGGTGTTGACAATGGTACCGACGCTTCAGGCGCTGCACCCTCCGAGCCAAGCGGCTCCGCTGTAACGCCAGTGTAAGGGTATAGAAATGAGTTTTGTAACCGCCCGGTTCTTCGTGCAGAGGAGCCGGGCGGTTACGTTTAGGAGCAATAAGTAACCGCATACCAACCAGAATCCGCTACAGGTCAGGCGGGTTACGCTCCTGCAGAAATAGTTGAAATGCCGCTAAGTTCTGGCCTTTCGCAAAACCATGTCGAGCTATTGCCGTCCCTATACCCGGTAACAGTTGCGTCAGCCACTGGGCAAAATCAGTTTCTGTAGCTTCAGGTGCTGCTGGTGCGTGAGGAACCGCCAAAGAATCCGCCTCCGGAAGTATGTTGCTCATATTCAACGAGTTTTTCTTGGTGAATACGAAAAAAATGCCAACTATCAGCAGTCTGGGGAATGTTCAATTTTGCCCGATACCACTCCAGATACTCGCTGCCAATGAAAGCCCTTTTACCAGATTGAAGGCACATTCTGATGTAGCTCCAAGCCATAGTTTTGTACTGCATTTCAATTTTGGTTTCCTCTAAACTACTCTGGGCGTGCCTGCGCCACCCGCCTAGCCCCCGCCAGACTGGAGCGTAATTCCTCTTACCTTTACTGCCATGTCGGATACTTCGCGTGATATTATTCTGCGCCGGATTCGGGAGTCGCTACGTAAGCCGGCTCCCCAGCCGGGGCGTCCCGACTTTGCGGCCCCCCTGCACCCGCGCCCCGCACCCACCGACGACCTGGCCGTTTTATTCGCACAAAGCTTCGTGCGAGTGGGGGGCGTGTTCTTTTTCTGTGAGTCGGTTGAGCACTTTTATGATCAGCTGTTTGCCTATAAAAAAGAGAGGGAGCTAGAGCACCTGTATGTGTGGGAGCCGGAGCTGAAGAAACTACTGCACGATGGCGACATTGGGTTTCAGGGAGACGAGGCCGACTTCATTGCTCAGGCGGATGCTGGCCTAACCACCTGCGAGGCCTTAATAGCCCGTACCGGTAGTGTGCTGGTATCGGCGGCTACGAGCAGCGGCCGGCGCTTAAGCATCTACCCCGATCAACACCTGATTCTGGCCCGCACCTCTCAGGTAGTCACCGACATTGGAGATGCGCTGGAACTGGTTCAGCAGAAGTACGGCCCTGACAAGCTACCCTCAATGGTGTCGCTGACAACGGGGCCTAGCCGCACGGCAGATATTGAGAAAACGTTGGTGCTGGGGGCGCATGGCCCGCGCAGTATCGTATTGTTTTTACTGGATGACGCGCCCGCCGCAACTACCTGATCTGGCGCTGCCGCCCGGCCGCCGCGTATATTTCGCCTCCGATTTTCACCTGGGTGCCCCCGACGCCGCCCGCTCCCGGGAGCGGGAGCAGCGCATTGTGCGCTGGCTGGACGAGGCCGCCCGAGACGCTGCCGCGGTGTACCTGCTGGGTGATATTTTCGACTTCTGGTTTGAGTACCGCCACGCCATTCCGCGCGGTTTTGTGCGGTTGCAGGGCAAGCTGGCCGAACTGACGGATGCCGGTATTCCCGTTACGTTTTTCACCGGCAACCACGACATGTGGATGTTTGACTACTTTACCCAGGAGCTCAACATTCCCATCTTGCGCCATCCGGTGAGCCAGCGCATTGGCGGGCATCAGTTTCACATCGGGCATGGCGACGGGTTAGGCCCTGGCGACTACACCTACAAAATGCTCAAGCAGGTATTCGCTTCCCCGATAGCGCAGTGGCTATTTGCGCGCCTGCACCCCAACCTGGGTATAGGCATAGCCAACCGTTGGAGCCGCCGCAGCCGCCTGCAAAACGGCGCGGCCGACGAGCAGTACTTTGGCGAGGATGAATGGCTGCTGACCTACTGCCGGGAGGTGCAGCGGGAGTTTCCGCACGAGTATTACGTGTTCGGGCACCGCCACCTGCCTTTGGATGTGGCCGTAGCTCCGGGCAGCCGGTACGTGAACCTGGGCGAATGGGTCAATTATTGCTCCTATGGCGTATATAACGGTGAGCAACTGGCCCTTCGGCACTATGAGCAACAGAAATAGAGCGGCGAATACGGTGCCGAAAGCCAGGAAGCGGGTAACAATAGGCTTGGTAATGTTAAGTACCATGCTATCAATTCCATCCTTGGTGGCGGCCCAGACTACGGCTCCGGCCGCAGGCTCAGTGGCGCCTGCCGGGCAGGCTGCGCCAGTAGTTAGCGCGCCGGTTCCCAAGGCCGCACCGGTTGGCTGGCAGCTGGTACGCACTGTTAAGCTGGCGCGGCCCGGTGCCGCTTCCCTCGACCGGCGGGGCAATGTGTACGTGACGGATGCGCAAAATAACCTGCATCAATACAGCCCCGATGGGCAGGCGTTGAACACCTATTCTCCCACGCTGCCCGGCCACACCATGCAGGTAGAAGCCTGGAATACGGCCAAGGTGCTGGTGTTTTATGACGACCGTCAGCAGGTAGTGCTGCTGGACCGGTTTCTGGCCCCCATTTCGGAGCTGAATTTGTCCGATTACCTCGACGGGCAGGCCCGCGTGGCTACGCTAGCTCCCGACGACCGGTACTGGTTGTTAAACGAATCGGACCTGACCCTGCGCCAGCTGGATGTGGCGCAGAAACGCTTTACCATTACCACGCCGCTGGACCTGCTGATTGGCCGCACCCGGCCCGACTTTCGGTTTCTGCGGGAGTACCAGAACAACCTGTACCTGGTGGACTATAACGGCGGGGTATACGTATTCGATAACCTAGGCAATTACCGCAAAAAGCTGCCGTTTCGGGGAGCGTCTGTTGTGGGTTTTCGGGGTGATGAGCTGTATTACACGGCCGCCGATGGGCTTCACTTCTTCCACCTCTACAACTTAACGGAGCGGCTGGTAACCCTGCCTGCTGCCGGGGCCACGCAGGTGCTGGTAGGGGAACAATATGCTTATCTGTTGCTGCCCGAGGGCGTGCAGGTATACAAGCTGTAATAGAAAACGTCGGCTGGCCTGAAGCAGCAAAAGGAGAACTAGCGACGGGCTTTTTGGTGAGCTGCTGCCCTTTGCCAGATGCTGTACATACCAAAATTTCATCTTCGCAGGGAAGGGCGCTGTGGGTCGGGTCGGCTGATTTCTGGTTACATTTGGGAATAGCCCCTTCAGGGGGTATTTGCCGCTCTGTTGCCCTCCACAGCCATTTCTACCGTATGCTCCTTCCCGTATTCCGTTCCGCTGGCCTGCTCTTGGTTGTACTCATGCTGGGCACTTCGGTGGTAGCCCCGGCGCAGCAACTTAGTCGGCTGGCTCCTGGAATGGACAACAAGAGCACCCGCCACCTGCTGCGGGTAAGCGTCACGGATGAAGCAGCTTTCCGGCAGTGGCTGGCACAGCGGCACCCCAAGGCTCAGGCCCAGCCCGAACCCGGCCATGCCCGGTTATGGCGGGTGCGGGGCCTGGCAGCGGCGGCGCTGGCGGAGTGCCCGGCGGTAACCTTCGTGGAAGCTGCCGACCGGCAGGCCCATCCTGAGCGCCAACTCAACGGCGCCGACTTCACCGTTAACAAGGTAACCACCACGCATGCCCGCTACCCCCAGGTAACGGGTCAGGGCTTGGCGGTTTCAGTGAAGGAAAGCCCGCTTGATATCCAGGATATTGACTTCAAGGGCCGCCTCATCAACCCCGACCCCCAGGCCGCGCTGCTAAACTCGCACGCCACCATCATGGCTACGCTTATTGCGGGCGGCGGCAACTCCTCGCACAACGGCAAAGGAGCGGCCTGGAAAGCCCGCATTGCGCAATCCAGCTACGATAACCTGCTGCCCGATGATGGGCCCGGCCTCGCGGCCCAGGGTATATCGGTGCAGAACCATTCCTACGGGGTGAGCGTGGAAAACTTCTACGGCCTCGAAGCCCGGGCCTACGACCAGCAGACCTTTCAATACCCCAACCTGCTCCATATTTTTTCTTCGGGCAATTCCGGCAACCGGCCCGCTCCGGCTGGCCCCTACACCGGCTTAGCCGGCACGGCCAACCTTACCGGAGAATTCAAGAACGCTAAAAACAGCCTGAGTGTGGGCGCTACTGATGCCCTGGGGCAGGTTGCGCCCCTGAGCTCCCGGGGGCCTGCCGCCGACGGCCGGGTGAAGCCGGAACTGGTTGCCTTCGGCGACGGGGGCACTTCCGATGCGGCCGCACTGGTATCGGGCGTCAGCCTGCTCACTCAGCACGCCCACAAGCTGCGCACTGGCAACCTGCCCTCGGCGGCGCTGGTGAAAGCCGTGCTGCTGAATACCGCCGACGATACGGGCCGGCCCAACGTAGATTTTGTGGCGGGTTATGGCCAGGTTGATGCTCTGGGCGCGGTGACAACCATGCTCGAAGGCCGGTTTGGGGAAGGCCTTGCCCGACAGGGCGAGGGCACTGGGTTTTCTCTGCCCATCCCGGCCGGTACGCACCGCGTGAAAGTCACCCTGACCTGGACGGACCCCGCCGCCGCCGCCAACGCGGCCACCACGCTTATCAACGACCTGGACCTGACTTTGCTTGATATGGACCGGGGCCAGGTCTGGCGGCCCTGGACGCTGAGCACGTTCCCGCACCTCGATTCTTTGGCCCAGCCTGCCCGCCGCCGCCCCAACCACCGCGACAATGTGGAGCAGATTACTATCGATAACCCGGCGGCCGGCGACTGGATCATTCGGGTGCAGGGGTACCAGCTGGGGCAGGGGCCGCAGCCCTTCAGTATCGCCTATGAGCTGGAAAGTGGCCTAACCTGGGTGCATCCATCCGAAGCCCGTAACCTGCGCGCCGCCGAGTCGGCACTACTGCGCTGGCAGTGGGCCGGGCCGGCCACTACGGCCCGCCTGGAGTACAAGCCGGCCGGGCAAGCTGCCTGGAGCCTCGTTAATTCCGCCGTGGACCTGGCGCAGCAAACCTTCCGCTGGACGCCCCCCGCTACTGCGGAGGCGGTTCAGCTGCGTCTGCTTACTAGCGCGGGCGCAACGGTTTCGGATACGTTTGTCGTGGCCCGGCCGCTGGCTCTTACTACTGCCTACAGCTGCCCCGAGGAAACCCTGCTGAACTGGCGCCGGGTGCCCGGTGCCACGCACTACCAGGTGTACGTGCTGGGCGCTACCCACCTGGAGCCCTACCGCTTGCTTACCGATACTACCCTGCTGCTGACGCCCGCCGAGGCGGCAGCCCGCTACTATGCCGTGGCCCCCATACTGCAGGGGCGGGTGGGGGAGCGGGGCAGTACCATCGATGTAACGCTGCCGGAATACGGCTGTTACCTCCGGTCGTTTCTGGCTCGTCAGCTAGTTACGGATACTGTTCAGTTCGACCTGATGCTGGGCTCCACCTTCCGGGTACAGACACTAGGACTGGAACGCCGCGCCGCCGATGGTAGCTTTGAACTGGTACAAACCGTAATGCCGGTAACTGCGCTGAACGTACTCCTCACGGATGCCCAGCCCGTAGTGGGCCGGGCCGAATACCGGGCACGCCTGCAACTCACCAGTGGCCGGGTACTCTACAGCCAGCTGCAGGAAATCTACTACGTGCCTGCTACGGCCGATGTGCTGGTGTACCCAGTGCCAGTAGCTGCCGGCGAGCCACTCACCATCGTAGGCCCCCAGGACCAGGAGCTACGTTTGCGCTTGTTCGACGCTACCGGCCGGCTGCTGCTAGAGCGTCTCACCGATACCGGCGTCATCAAGAGCCTGGAAACGCAAGGCCTGAAGCCCGGAATATACTTTCTGCGGGTAAGTGCACGGGGCAGCAGCCGGGAAGTAACACGCCGCGTGGTAGTTATGTAAGGCATACCAGTTCCCGCAAATAGCCAGCTGGCCCCGGAAACACGGAGTAAAGGAATGTTGGCTCATGCTACCACACCTCCCAAAAACGGGTACGAGTGGCCGCAGGGCGCAGGGCTTTTCCCGCTAGGCAGGAGGCTAAAATGAGGCTACTTTACAGGGAAAAATTGGTGCTCTAGAAAAAAGCAGGTGGCACAACTGCCGGATTCTTACTGCCTGTTTGCTTGGTGTTGCTAGACGAAAATTACAATCCTAGACTGCGCGAATAAGCCGGTACACGGTTAATGCTCCGGCACCTAATCGGCGTGGATGGAGTAGGTAATGAGCAGTAGTTCAGGCTGAATACTCTACGCGTTAAAGCTTGCTCTAGACCGGCCCCAATTGCTTGGCTCCATCTCACATAAGTGACGTGCTGCGCGGCACTGTGCGTATCAGCCTTACCACCAGCAAAGGCATGTGCTGGAAATGCTGCTAATACTGAGTTACCAAGTAGTGAATAAATAAAAAGCCCCCACTCCGAAGAGCGGGGGCTTTTCAACTATCAGCTAAGCCGGAGCTTAGTAGATGTAATTCAGAGCCGTGCGGTCATTGGTGTTGAAGGGGCGGTTAGCACCCGAGCCAATGCAAGCCAGCATCCAGGAGTTTGGATCGGGGTTGGAAGGTGTGCCGGGTACCAGGATGGCGCCAACCGTGCTAGCACCTTCGTTCACGGCCGAGCCACCGCAGCTGTACTGACGGCTCATGTAGTCGGTGTGGCGGAAGCCGATGCAGTGACCAACTTCGTGGGCCAGAATGGTAGCAATGTAGGTAGAGGCATTGGCCGTACCGATGGCAGCCGAGTTAACCGATACCGAGCCGTAAGGGTTGCCACCCGAAGGGAAGCCAGCCGAAGCCAGGTAGCTAGAGCCCGAAGGAGCCGCGCTCAGTACGATGTTGCCACCCGAGGTAACACGGGAGAAACGGATGCGCAGGTTCTCAGCATTGTAGCGACGAATCAGCTCGTCCGTAGCCGTAATGTAGGCTGAGGGCAGGCTGCTGGCCACGCGGATGGTGATGGTACGGGGCAGGCCAGTCACCAGGTTAGTGGTGCGGTACTGCTCATCCTGACCTACGCGCAGCATGCTGTAATCGGGGGAGCTAGCCAGCATTTCGTTGGTCAGCATAATGTCGCCTTCAACCAGCACACCACCTTCTACTTTCTGGGCACCGGCAGCAGTAAAGCCCAATGCTTTAATCTGGTTAACGGTGGCTTCCGACACTTCATTCTTTACTTCTACATTGGCTTTTTCCTGGCATGACGAGAGCGACAAACCAGTAACTGCCAGCATGGCAAGCGGGGTGAGTACTTTGAAAGTTTTCATGAATTTTGGTTGTGGATTGGTTGAAGAACGTGACAAACATAGGTTTTTGTTAGTGATATTTCAAAACAATGCCTATTAAATTATCAAAATTATATACGAAACATCTTGCATCTGATGAGCTTTACTAGCTTGGCCAGAGAAGGCGCAATAGGACTATAATAGTTTGTGAATTTTTGATGAAAAATGCATTTTCAGCGTATCAGCCCACATTCGCGCTGGTAGCGCGCAAGAGTTCTTCTGGGCCGCCAGCAGGTGTGGCTGAGCAGTAGCAAGCGAAGTAAAAAGTGCATACCCGTTGCCTGAATTAGCCGCCAAGCATGGCCCCGGCTAATTCTCTATCTTTGTAAACAACCCATTCCGCGCGGCCAGCCTTTCCGGCCGCTTTACTATAGATCCTTCAAGCCGTGGCTTGCTCATCCTGCTCCTCCGGTGGGGGCTGCTCTACTTCATCTGTCTCGGGCTGCGGCTCCAAAGGCAGTTGCAGCAGCGGCTGTACCCGCCTCAATGTTTTCGACTGGCTCCACGACCTGGATGTTCCCAGTGATTTTAAAGAATTTGACCTCGTAGAAGTCCGCTTCAAGGGCGGGCGTAAAGACTTTTTCCGCAACCAGAGCCGCCTGCCGCTTATTACCGGGGACGCCGTGGTGGTGGAAGCTGCCGGCAATGGCTGGCATCTGGGCCACGTCTCACTGAAAGGTGAGCTAGTGCGCCTGCAGATGAAAAAGAAGAAAGTACCGCTCGACTCCAAGGATATCCGCCCCATTCTCCGGGTGGCTACCGACCAGGATGCCGAGCGGTGGCAGGCCGTGCGCGACTTGGAAACCGGTACCATGTTCCGGGCCCGGGCCGTGGTAGATGAGCTGCGCCTGAAAATGAAGCTCTCCGACGTGGAGTACCAGGCCGACCGTACCCGCGCCACGTTCTTCTACTCGGCCGATGACCGGGTAGATTTCCGGGACCTGATCAAGCGCCTGGCCGATGAGTTTCGGGTGCGGGTAGAAATGCGGCAGATTTCGCTGCGCCACGAGGCCGGCCGCCTGGGCGGTATCGGGAGCTGCGGGCGGGAACTGTGCTGCTCTACCTGGCTTACCGACTTCAAGAGCGTAAGCACCACCGCCGCCCGCTACCAGAACCTGAGCCTGAACCCCGCCAAGCTTTCGGGGCAGTGCGGGCGCCTGAAGTGCTGCCTCAACTATGAGCTGGATACCTACCTGGATGCCCTCAAGGACATTCCGCAGGTGCAGCGCCCCTTGCTCACGGAAAAAGGCGACTACACCCTGCAGAAAACCGACATATTCCGGCGCAAAATGTGGTTTGCCGTACGCGGCGACAACAACTGGGTGGTAGTACCCACGGAGCGCGTGCGGGAAGTGCAGGAAATGAACAAGCGCGGCGAAAAGCCCGACAGCCTGCTGGTGCCCATCCGCGAGGAGGAGAAGGCCCCGGAGGTAACTGCCATTGTAGAAGGCTCATTGGAGCGCCTCGACGATAAAATAAAATCGGCCAAGCGCAGCAAGCGCGGCAAGAAGAAGAAAGGCGACGAGCCCACTTCGGCGCTACCGATAGCGCCGCGCCCGGGCCGTAGCGCCCGTCCTGCTTCCTCCGAGCCTCGCCCTGCACCAGCGGAAGATGCCCCAACAGCTTCAAGCCCGGCGGCAGCTGGCCCGGAGGCAACCGAAGAGCGTGCCCGGCCCCGTGGAGCCGCCGCCCGCCCGCTCAACCGCCGGGGCCGGGGCCGCAACGAAGGCCGCCGCCCTGAAGCCGGCCGCAACGACGCGGGCAGCCCGGCTCCTGAAGCTGGCAGGCCCGGCCGGGAAGGGGCCAACCGGCCTCCACGCGCCGCCTCTCCGGGTGGGGAGGGGCCAAGCCCGGCAGCTGGTGATGCCGGCGAAAGCCGCCGTGGCCGCTCCGGGCGGCGTGGCGGCCGCTCGGGCCGGGGTACTACGCCGGATGGTTCTACCCCCTCAGCTTCCTAACTGCTGCGTATGCGTTTTTTCCGCCGTTTGCTGCCGGTGCTGGGCCTTGGCCTGTTGGCTGCCTGCAACCCCAATGAGGTATACGAAAAGAACACGGACCTGAAGTCGCCGCTGGGGGAGCCCTACGTGTGGGCGGTGCAGGAGAAACCGGCCTTTGAATTTGAAATTCCTGATACAACGCAGCGCTACGACGTGTACTTCAACGTTCGGAATGCTTCCGGCTATGAGTACTACAATTTGTACGTGCGGCATACGCTGACCGGACCCGATGGCAAGCCAATTTCGCGGCTGCTGCACCAGATGCTGCTGATGGATCCGCAAACCGGGGAGCCCCGCGGCGACGGTTCCGGCGACATTTTTGACCACCGGTTCCTGGCCCTGCCCAACCAGAAATTCTCCCAGACGGGCCCGTACAAAATTGTGCTGGAGCAGTACATGCGCCAGGATCAGCTGCGGGGTATTATGGCCGTAGGCGTGCGGGTAGTAAAGCACGCGCAGTAAGCTGCTGGCTGCGGCCACATACGCAATAAAAAGGCCCGCCGGATATTCCGGCGGGCCTTTTTATTGCTGGTAGTAGAAACTTAAATGCGCTCCACTTTCACGGCGTTCTGGCCTTTACGGCCGTCAATCAAATCAAACGACACCCGGTCGTTTTCGCGAATTTCGTGTACCAGGCCCGTTTGGTGCACGAAAATTTCCTGGCCGTTTTCGTCATCAACGATGAAGCCGAAGCCTTTGGACTCATTAAAAAACTTCACTTTGCCGGTTTTCATAGCGGGTGTAAGCGGTTGTGGGTTGAAAGAATGGGGGTAAATCTACATGGTTTTTCAGACTGGTAAAAGAACTACGTGTGGAACGCCGCTGCCGGGGCTGCGTATGAACAGGCACCTCTTCACTTCACATTGCCCTCCAATGCCCGACTCACCCACTCCTGCCTCGCCCGCCAACGAGCCGGCGGCCCAGCAAAACCACTCCCGTACGCCGGAGCAGAACAGTATGCCAGCTGAGTTGCAAACCCCCGCCAACACCACCGGGCAGCAGCCATTCGCCGATGATTTCAACCACGAACAAAATGAAGTAGCCGGCGCCAGCCGCGGAGAGTTTGGCCGCCAGTCGGGGCAGGGTGTAACGCAGGGCGGCTACGGCAACGAAGCCAGCCGGGGCGAAAACACATACGCCGGCCCCCTGGAAACGCCGGCCGCCACCACGGGCTACGTGGGGGAGCGGGAGCAGCGGCCCGCTGGGTTGCCCTCCGAGGAAAACGGCAGCTTCGGTACGCAGGCGGTAGGGGCGGCCCTCCCTGCCGGCTCAGCGGTGGGCACGCACTTCGCCAACGACAATGCGGCTCCCAAAGGACCAGACTCGGGTTACGCCGCCGACTACGGGACTTCCTCCCTGGGGGGCAGCCTTTCGGGCCAAGGTCAGCCTGCTACCAGCCAGCGCAACCAGCACGAAGACTACACGCCCAACCATCCGGAGGGTGGCCCGCAGGGGCTGCATACCGGCGCCGAGCCTACCAACGCTAATGATGCTGCCGGCGAGGCCGACTCAACCCCCAACAACGGGCCGCGCAGTGGCTACACGGCCGCGGGTTCCCCGGATGCGCAGGGTGGCGCAGCTACGGGCTTCGGCTCGAAAGGAGGGTCTTACAACGACGAATACGATTCGGCGGAAGCAGGCCAAGCCGGGGGCTCACCGGCCCAGGGCAGCTTCGACCGCCAGGACGCGGCCCGCAACTACGGAGCCGCTTCCGACGACCAGACCCAGGCGGAACAGTCGCCGGACTATGGCCCTACTCCCGGCCGCACTGGCTCGCCTGACTAAGAGTTCGTCAGCGCGCGGCTCCTGTTGCTACTTGTGTTCTCCAACGCCCGATTGGGGCTGCTTCGGCAGCTGTAATCGGGCGTTATGGGTGGTAGGTAGCCAGATACAATGCCCCTTTCTCGTTGCTGAAGATAAAGTCCCGGTCGTTGATAAAGACCAGGGCTTCGGCCTGGCCTGATTTGGCTAGCGGAATGGTAGTTTTCAGGCCATCGAATAAGCGGCGGCCGGGCAGGCGCTCAAACTGATACACCTGCCCCTCGCCCAGCAAAGCCACCCGGTGCCCATCGGGGCTGATGTCGGCGGCGGTAACCCAGGTAGGCAGGGCCAGGCTGTCGGCGAGGCGGGCCGTGTGGCGGCCGGGCCGGGCGGGTAGCACGTATTGCTTTACTATGCCGCTGTTGCCGCGGTTTTTGGTGAAGAGGTAGAGGCTATCCTGGTGGTAATAAAACGCTTCGCAGTCAAAATTGCGCTGGGCCTTGCGGGGAGGGAATACGCGCTGATCGGGGTAGTTGAAGATAATGGTATCCACCTGCCGGAACTCGGGGCCGCTGAGGCGATACACGCGCAGGTTGCGGCGTTTGTTTTTGTTATTGCCGAAATCACCCACGTAGAGGCGGTGTTCCTCATCCTGAGCCAATGATTCCCAGTCGATATTCTGCAGGGGCTCAAGGTCGAGGGTTTGCAGCAGGTCGCCCTGGCGGGTAATGCGGTAGAGGCGGGCCGTATTGCCTCCGTCGGCGTGGGTCCATAGGTCGCCCTGGGTGGTGGCGTTTTCCAGGCCCGAGCTTTCCTGGGCTTTGGCATTGATGCGGCCAATTTGCGTGATGGTATACTGGCCAGAGGCATCGGCGAAAGTGCCCCGCCCTTGGTTGGAGGTGCAGCCCCCGGCGGTAACTACCAGCAAAACCAGAACAATGCGTAAGAAAACAACCATAAGAAGCGGAACCCGTGACGAGAACTAACCGAGTTTCTGCCGGCTTACGCCGAGCAGGGGAATTCGGCCGCCGAAATTGGGGATTTTCCTGGTTCCGTACGCTAGGGCAGGGGTAAGCTAAGGGGTACCTTGTTGAGAAGAACCACGTTCCCACCTTCGTTGGATGCTTGCACTAGCTGCCATTTTTATAGCGCGTCCGGTGGGCCGCCTACTGCACTCCGCTGTTGCGGCCCAGCTTCCTCGCCCTGGCGCGGTGCTAATGCTCCCAGGAGGGTACCAGCCAGCCCGAAGCCTATCGGGTGAGCTAGTTGCTGCTTGCCTTCCCCTCACTCCTGTTCTCTTCACATGCCTTCAGCTCAACACCGGGTATGGTTGCCGCTTTTCAAACGCAGCCTCATTCAGCACACAGATTCGCCCCAGAGCGGCGGGTTGGCGCATCAGGCCGCCCAGCTGCCGGAGCGTCACCAGCACGCCCGCGAACCGCTCACCCACGTGCGTATCTCGCTCTAGCACCTCAATAGCCGCAGTATTCCCCTTGATGAGGGCTTAAGTGCAAAGCAGTGGGGGCCACCCGGTGCTTCAGCTAAATGAAGCGCTACCGTCAGCTGGGTGCGCTAAAGGCATCCGGGAAAGCGTGAGAGGTCCTGCTGTTGCAAGTCTGCTCAGATACCGGTGGGCTTGCCGTCGAGGCTGTGGGCGTTGCGGGTGTGCCAGTACTGCTCCACCTGCGCGGGGCCGCGCTTTTCCATGGAGCGGTTTAGCTCGTTGCGCTCAGTTTGGTACTCGAAGAAGGGCACGGCCATGCCGCAGGAGGTTTGCACCAAATCCACGTCTACCACCACTATTTGCCGGGAGCCGGGCAGGGGCGGGAACAGCGGCAGCAGCTCGGCCCACTCCGCGTCGCGGGGATGGTACACGGTGGCGGTGCCATAGAGGCGCAGGATGTTGGGCTTGCCCTCGAAGGCGCACCACATTAAGGTAATGCGGTTCACTTCCAGCAGGTGGGCGGCCGTTTCGTTGCCGCTACCGGTCAGGTTCAGCCAGGCCACGCGGTTGGCATCGAGCACGCGCAGGGTATCCTGACCTTTAGGCGAGATATTGACGCGCCCATCCGCGGCGGCCGTCCCCACGAAGAATACGTGCTGCTGTTCGATAAAAGTTTGAATGTCAGCGCTGATGGCGGGGTATTGCTTGCCCATGTGGGAAGGAATTAGCTGAGCAGTAAAGTAGTGCTACGGCGGGTTAGTGCCAAAACTATATAAGGCTAATTACAGCTAGTTAAATCTAGATAGCAGATAGTTAGCCTCAGATTCAAGAGCTTTAGTATAAATAGCTGCTACTTTAATTTCAGGTTCTTCCTTAAGGTAAATTCTTCTTGTAATGATAAGGATAGTGTCTCTACATACTTTGTTATATACGTTCTTGAGCATATCTATATCGAAAGATGTTTCTGTCTGAAATATATCCATGTCTAAGCTTGGAAATATTTCAGTGTCAATAAATACTATCTTATTCTTATAAATGGAATTAGTGTGCTGCTTTTTCTTCTCTTTAAGAATGCTTTCTAGTTTCTTATATAGCGCAGTCTGAGGAACTTGGAATACGCCTTGTGTGCCGCCAGTCAAATATAACATCTCGCCTTTGTTTTCCTTTGGGGA
The DNA here is from genome assembly GCF_032464715.1 of Hymenobacter endophyticus. Taxonomy (NCBI): domain Bacteria; kingdom Pseudomonadati; phylum Bacteroidota; class Cytophagia; order Cytophagales; family Hymenobacteraceae; genus Hymenobacter; species Hymenobacter endophyticus. The sequence continues at coordinate 23,323 of NZ_JAWDJT010000011.1, forward strand.
TAGATAGAATAGCACATCATAGTTTTTCAATTCCTTTGCTTCGATTAAAGATGCATCGGTATAATTCGTTGCTGTAAAAATTCCCGTCTCATCTTCAACTGTGTAATCTATTTCATTAAATCCAGTGTGTTTGTTGAAGTTATCAAAATAAGTGCTAATCTTTTCTTCAAATGAAGAACGGTAGTTACCAATAATAGGTCTAGTCATTTTAATGCCACATATCATGCCTATGCCTTTGTTCATGTTTCTAGATTTGATATAGAAAACTTCCATTAATCTTTTCTTTATATCTAATTCTTCTATTTTAGGCATAAATACTTTTCGGCATTCAAATAGAAATACTTTATTGTTGATGGTGCATATTCCCTCTATTCCCTCTATTTCCTGTATTCCAACAGTAAATTTCTTTTTATTTTCGATTTTGCCTCTGTCTAATATGTTGAATATGAATAATTCATAGAAAAATGTTCTGAGGTTTCTGGGATTGTTTTTTACTCTGCGTATTTCATTGTATATATTACTCTCTAGTGTATTGGCATACTGTATCAATAAGGCTATATGGTACAGCGCTCCGATACTTCCCAAGTGGTTCATATTAGCCAAAAGTTGATGTATCCATATTGTTTTATCGAGTGGAATATCAACCCCGGTTTTTAGATAGAAAAACTTTTCTCCGAAGCCAGCTTTCAGTTGTTCGTATATAAAAGTTATTTTTTCTCTAGAAACATTCGCTTTGATAAGGTAAGGCGAGGATATAACTAGGGCATTCTTATACCACTGTTCAAGTGTATTGATAGAAGTCATATGTGTTACTTTTTCAACGCCTCCCGAATCCCGCTTAGGCCGCCTGCAATGCTTTCTAGTTTATCCAGCATCTGCAGGAGCTGGCCGGCGCCGGAGTTGCGGAGGTTGTCGCGGAAGGTGGCTTTGATTTCCTGCCAGCGGGTCTGCTCGGCGGGGTTGAGCCAGCCCAGCAGCTCGCGCAGCTTGAGCAGGTTGGCCTCGGTGGCGCTGGTCAGGGTTTGGGCTTCGCTTTCGTAGTGGGCGGCCAGCAGGTCGGTTATTTCCTGGTCGTTCATCACGGGGCGCACTTTCTCGGCCAGCTTGTTCATGTTGCGGTAGGAGCCTTGCAGCTTGAACGGCGGCTCGGTGCGGTAGGCGTCGGCCTGGGCGGCGCTGGCAATGTAGGCGGCATTCACGCGGGCCACCACGTCGCGCAGGCGCAGCAGCTTTTGCAGCACGGCCACGTACTCGTTCAGCTCCTCGGGCGTGTGGTTGCCCTCGAAGCTGAGGCCGTCCTGCTGACCAGTTTCGGCCAGGCGGATGAGGGCGGGCACGTCCTGGGGGCTTTGGGTGGCGAGGCGACCCAGGGCGGCGTTGCTGGTGAGGGCGTTTTCGAGGTAGGAGAGGCGAAAGGCGTCTTCGGAGCCAGCCGTGAGAATGTCGCCGAGGTTGTAGATGTCGGCGCGGTTGGCCAGCATATCGGGCAGCTGGAATACGTCGCCGCTTTCGGTGTAGGGGTTGCCGGCCATCACCACGCACACCTTGCGGCCCCGGAAGTCGTAGGTGCGGGGGCGGCCTTGGTATACCCCCTCAATCTTGCGCTGGGCGTCGCAGAGGGAGATGAACTTCTGCAGAAACTCGGGGTTGCAGTGCTGGATGTCGTCCACGTAAATCATCACGTTGTCGCCCATCTCGAAGGCCAGGTTCAGCTTCTCCAGCTCCTGCCGCGCCCCGGCGTTGGGAGCCTGGGCGGGGTCCACGCTGGTTACGGCGTGCCCGATGGCCGGCCCGTTGATCTTCATGAAGATGAGGCCCAGCCGGTTGGCTACGTACTCCATGAGCGTGGTTTTGCCGTAGCCGGGCGGCGAGATGAGCAGAAGCAGGCCCATGAGGTCGGTGCGCTTGCCCTCACCGGCAGTACCAATCTGCTTGGCCAGGTTGGCCCCAATCAGCGGCAGATACACTTTATCAATCAGCTGGTTGCGCACAAACGAGGTGAGTACCCGCGGGCGGAAATCCTCCAGGCGCATGTCCTCGGCGGCCCGGGCCAGCAGCTGCTTTTTCACCTCCTGAAACTGCTCGTACTGCGCCACCGTGGCGCGGTCGTAGTGCAGCAGCCGGCGCCGGAAGTCGGGGAAGTTGAGGTGGTAGGTCCGGTCGTTGGTTATGCGCGGGTGGGTGCCCTGGAAGTCGGCCAGCGTTTCGAGGGTAGGGGTATGCACGACGCGGGCCGGGTCGTATGTTTGGGTGAGCAGAAGGACGGCGGTTTCGAGGGCCTCACCCCCCGGCCCCCTCTCCTTCAGAGAGGGGGAGCCTGACGATAGTTCTATTGGCTGCTGCGTTGTGGAGGAAAGAGTGTCTAGCGCCGCTGTGGCTCTCCCTCTCTGAAGGAGAGGGGGCCGGGGGGTGAGGCAACTATGCACCCACTGCCGCACCAGCTGAAACTGCGCCACCGGCTGGTCTTTCAGCTGGTCGATGGACTGCTGAAACAGCTCCGTGGCCTGGCGCTCCTGTAGCTGCTTCTGAAACTGCTGGTACAGCTCGGCGGCTTCGGCGGCAATGATGAAGGTGCCGGTGTGGGTCAGCTCGTGGAACAGGTAGTCGCCAGCCTCCGCAACCTGAGCAGGGATGAAGAGGCCGGTTTGCTCCGCGAAACGGTCCACGGCCGTTTGTAGCTCGGCTTTGAGCGCGTCGAACTCCTGCGAATCGGGGAATACCTGCAGCAGCACCCCAATGCCCTGGAGCTGCCGTTCCCAGTGGGCGCGCTGGTCGGGGTCGGCGAAGCGCAGCCAGTAGAGGGCCGCGGCGGCGCGGGTGTCGGCGGGGTAGCGAAGTAAGTCTGCCGTGCGCGTGAGGCGCACCAGGGCCGTGAGCAGCAAGGTGGCGTCGTGGTCGTGCACGCCTTTGAGGTAGCCCTCCTGGTAACGTGCGGCCATGAATTGCTGCACGTAGGTTAGCAGCTCGGCGGGGCTGAGGTGGCCTAGCTCGGGTATGGACAGCACGGCGGCGCGGCCCGCTTCCGCATCGGCCGGGGCAGGGTGCTGGGCGGCTTGCAGGATGCGCCAGGCCAGAAACTCGGCCCGGTACACGTCCTGGTTTTCCGACACCACGGTTTGCTCCCAGACGGGCTTGGAGGCCAGCAGGGCCGGGTCGGTTATCTTCTGGAAGAAGTTGGTGCCAGTGAGGTGGTAGTGCAGGTCGCCGTCGCGCAGCACCACGGTCAGCTCTAGGGGCTGGGTGTTCACGGTGAAGGAGTGCGGGCCGAACTTGAGGGTCTGGCCGTCGTCGGCGAAGAGGTCCGCCCGGTCGCGGAGCTGGCGCACGGCGTCTTCGCGCAGGGTTTTCAGCCGGCTCTGCACGTCGTCCGACTTCACCGAGTCGCCGAGGCTGAGCAGCTCCTGGGCCGTCTGACGCACCTTTTCCACCATCACGTCGGCGGCAAAGTACCCGTTGATATCCGCCACCGATTCCAGCCGGCTGACGCGGCTCTGCACTGCTTTCAGCAGCCGCTCGGCGCTTTGCAGCAGGGCCGTGGCGCGCTGGTTGCGGGCGGCTACCAGGGACGTTTTCTTGGACTCGAAGGCTTCTACTACCTGCTCGCGGCGGGTGGTGAGCTGCTCGATGAACTGGTCGAAGTCGGGGAACTTGCCTTCCAGCTCTTCGAGCTGCACCATGAGCTTGGTCAGGTACTCGTCGCACTTGGCAGGCGTGTCGGCCAGGTCGAGGTAGTTGGTGAGGGCTTGCTCCAGCAGCTTGAGCTGGGCCGTAAACTCGGCCTGGGCCTCCGTGCCGGCCAGCGCCTGCCGCCGCCGCTTCAGCGCCGCCCGAATCTGGTTGAAGCGGGCGTACACCGTCGAGATGTTGTCGATGATGGCCGTGGTCTGGGTCGGGTCGGGAATGGGCAGGTTGCTCACTACCTCAATCAGCAGTTCCAGCTCCTGAGCCACGGCGGCCGTTTCCTGCTCGCGCTGGTCGGCTTCGATGGTTTTCTGGACTTGCTCCACCCCGTCGGCTATGGCTTGCACGCGCTGGGAATAGGGCGCCAGGGCATCGGGCTTGAGCAGGAAATCCACGGTTTGCAGCGCCACTTCCTTGCTCAGGGCTTCGAGGTCAGCGGCATGCTTTTCCACGGCCGGCAGCTCCACGTAGCGCAGTTCCTTCAGCGAAATGACCTCGCCCCGCACCCCGCGCAACTCGCCCAGCAGCTGCACAAACTCCGTGACGGTATCAGGCGCCGAGCGGCGGATGCGGCCGGTCAGCTCGTCAGCTTTCTGGAACACGGCCGCCGTTTGCTGGGCGGTGTTCTTGCGGATGCTCTGCACCTTCTCGAACTCCTCCACGGCGGCGGTGGCCGTCTGGCGGATTTCGCTCAGGGGCTCGGCCAGGGCCTGAGCCGCCGGTTCGCGCAGCCAGTGGTAGGCGTCGGTGAGGGCGGTGGTCTGACGGATCAGGTCGAGGTAGAGGCCAGCGTAGGAGTCGTCTTTGCCGGTAAGGGTCAGGACTTCCTGCACCTCACTCATGGCCCGCACGATTTCCTTGTTGCCCAGCTTGTAGAGGTAGGAATCGGAGGTGACAGGCAGCTGGAAATCGGGGGCGGTGTAGGGCGTCTGCCAGATCTGCACGGCGTGGTGCTTCTTGGGCTCGTCGTCGGCCCGGAAGTAGCACAATTCCCCGTTCTCGAACAGGGCGTAGCCGTGGCACACAATGGGGTTATCCACGCGCTGGGCAATGCGGTTGTAGCTCAGCAGCAGGTAAATACCGGCTTCCTTCTGGAAGAACACGTACAGGAAATCCTCCCCGTTCGGTGAGGCCACGCGCTTCTCAAACAGCATGTCGCGCAGGCCGTTGTCGAACAGCTTGTTGTCGCCGGTTTGCAGGTAGAAGCCGTGCGGAAAAATCAGGCCCTGGCCGTCGGGCAGCAGCACGCAGGCATCGGCAAGGGCATCGAGGCGCTGGGCCGTTTTGAGCTTGTGGTTGAAGATGAAGTAGCGGTACTGCTGCTCCTGGTAGGGCCGGATCTTCAGCAGAATCAGGTTGCCCACCACCGCAAAGTAGATTTCGGAATCGTCCAGGGTTTGGTCCTTGTCGTCGACCGACTCGCTCAGAATGCCCTGCCCGGTGCTGGTATTATCCTCAACTTTGATGGTAAGGTCGCCGCCGATAGTTTCCACGAACACCTTGTCCTCAATGCTGATGTGGGGGTGCTTGCCGCCGCGCTGCATGTCACGGGTGGCGCGCTTCCACTGGAACTCGTGCTGGGGCGGGAAGGTGTACTCGTGGTCGGAGCGGTTGTCGAGGTAGGTGATCGTATCACCCTGGATAAGCCACTTGAACGTCTTCACATCCGAGGCGCTCTTGCCCACCCGAAACACCATGAACAGGTGCACGCCAATCACCGCAAACTTCACGAACTGGGTGTTCTTGTAGTAGCGGTACAGGTTGCGGAATTCCTCCAGAAACTGCGGATTCTGCAACAGCTCCAGCCCCAGCGGCCGGAAGTCGTGCTCGGCGTATTCGTACACCCCAAACACGTCGGCCAAGTCCGGCTCGGCCTTCAGCCCCAGCACCACATTATACCCAAAAATGAACTGCTGCCCCACCGGCACCATGTCCCAGGGCACGCAGTTGTTTTCGGTGGTAATGCGGCCAGTGCCCAGCAGACGGGTATCCACGGCCCCAAATACCTGCTTGCGCTCAGTATTCAGCAGGTCCAAGCGCTGGCGCAGGTCGGTGCTGCTTTTTAGCAGGCGGTTGCGCAGGATTTCGTAGGTACCGGTTTCGAGTTGGGTAGTCTGTTCCATAAAAGCAGCCCGTGCATCAGCTAGAGCTAAGGCTAGAAACTAGTTCCCCTCCTCAGATGAGGAGGGGCCAGGGGTGGTTGATGATGGTAGAACGGTACTCTGAAAAGCGGCTTCAATAGCTGCCAATACACTTTCTATATGTTGCGCTACTAGCTTATTCTCAAACCGCAGCACTTTCAGCCCTAGGCTGACCAAGTAAGCATCCCGTTCCTGGTCCTGCGCCTCACCACTCGCCGTGAAATGCCCGGCACCATCTAGTTCTACCACTAGTTTTTCGCTAGGGCAGTAGAAATCCACGATGTACGGCCCAACACCGTGCTGGCGGCGAAACTTGCGACCAGCCAGCTGGCTACGCTGGAGCGCCTTCCAGAGCAAAGCTTCAGCCGACGTAAGGTTGCTGCGAAGCGTGCGGCGGATGGGTTTTTGATACCCTAGATTGTGGACATGGCTCGTATCAGGCATAAAGGCTAAAGCTAATTCCCCTCCTCAGATGATGAGGGACTAGGAGTGGTTGAAATACTAGAATTAGAAACTATAGCTAATCGTGCAGACGAGCTGGTCAACCACCCCCAACCCCTCCTCATCTGAGGAGGGGAGCTAGTTTCTAATCCTAGCTTGGACAGCGGATACTTACTTCAGCTCCAGCATCCGGGCGGGTTTGTCGCTGATGCCCAGGGCTACGGCGGTGCTGGCTAGCTCCGTGATGGTGTTGCGGGTGGCATCGTCGCCGGCCTGGTTCATCATCTTCAGCAGCAAAGCCGACACGCTCAGGTTCTTGATTTCCTCGGAGCTCAAACCGAACTGATCCACGAAGCGTCGCAGGTTGGTTTTGAAGTCGCCACCGCCGTCCAGGGAGAAGAAGGCATCTTTCACGGTGCCCAGCACTTCCGAGTTGTGCACGGCGCGGTCCACCATTTTGCCTTTGGTGATTGAGCCGATAATCTGGTCGAAGAACATGGTTTCCCCGCCCACAATGTCGATTTTGGCGGCTTTGAGGGCCTCGCCGATAACGTCGGCCTGACTCGCGGCAATGTCCTTTTGGATGCTGATCTGGGCCAGCTCTACCGACTTCTCCTTGTCGAGGCGTAGCTTGAACTCCTCGTGGTCTTTGCCCACGCCGTCGAGCTTTTTCATGGCGTCGGCCTTGGCTTCGATGCCCTTGGCTTCCACCGCAAATTTCTGCTCCGATACAGCGGCTTCGGCCAGGCCTTTCTTCTGGTCGGCGTCGGCGCGGGCCTGGATGATGTCGGCTTCGGCGAGACCTTTTTCGCGGTTGATTTTGGCGGCTACCAGACCCAGCTTCTCGTCAGCTTCGGCCTGGGCGCCGGCTTTGGCCTGAATGGCTTGTGCTTCGGCGGTGGCGGTGAGTTGAAGTACGGTGGCTTCGGTTTCGCCTTCTTTCTGGCGGGCGGTGGCTTTGGCTTGCATCACCTGGGCTTCGGCGAGGCCCACGGCCGTGGCTTTGCTGGCTTCGGCTTCGGCGAGGGTGCGGATGGCCTGGCCCTTGAACTCGGCCGAGGTTTTTTCGGCTTCGGCGTCAATCAGGGCCTGCTTGGCGCGGAACTCGGCGGCCTGGCGCTCCATGTCGGCATTGCCGACCAGCGCAACGGTGGCGGCTTCGGCCTGCTGCTTGGCCGCCGTAATGGCCACCAGCTTTTCCCGGTCGGCCTGGGCCTGGGCGCGGGTGTCTTTGATTTTTTCCTCTTCCACCACGGTGGCTTTCTCCACCGTAATTCTTTCGCGGATAATGGTCTGGATGTTCTTTTTCTCTTCTTCCAGCGCCTTTTCCTTTTCAATCTGGGCGAGGGCCACAATCCGCTCCCGCTCGTTTATTTCCAGGGCTTTGGCCTGGGCTACCCGCTCGGTTTCCACGGCGTCGGTGCGCTGCTTGTTGCGCTCGGCCACCAGCACCTGCCGGTCCCGGTTCTGCTCGGCAATGCCCACTTCCTCCTCGGTAGCAATGCGGGCTTTTTCGCCTTTAAGGCGCTCTTCCTGCGTTACTTTCTCGGTTTCGGCCAGCTCGCGGGCCTTGATGTTGGCTACTTCGCGCTTCTGTTTTTCCTGGTTTTCAATCAGCTGTTTTTCCAGCTGCAGAATGGTTTCCTGCGCCTCTACGTCCTGCTTCTTGATGGTTTTCTGCTGCTCCCGCTGAATGGCGTTGGCCTGAATTTTCTGCTCCGAAGTCAGGGCAATAATCTTCTTGATACCCTCGGCGTCCAGAATATTGTCCTGGTTCAGGGCCGTGAGCGGGGTTTGCTCCAGGTAATCGATGGCGCAGTCATCGAGCACGTAGCCGTTGAGGTCGGTGCCGATGATGCGCAGGATTTCCTGCTTGAACTGCTCCCGGGAGTTATACAGCTCGATGAAGTCGAAGTGCTTGCCTACGGTTTTGAGGGCTTCGGAAAATTTAGCGTCAAAGAGGCTTTCCAAAGCCGCCGGGTCGGAGGCGCGGTGGGCACCGATGCTCTGGGCCACGTTGATGACGTCCTGCTCGGTTTTGTTGACCCGCACGAAGAAGTTCACCTTCACATCGGCCCGCAGGTTGTCTTTGCACACCAGCCCTTCGGAGCCCGCGCGGGCAATAACGATGGTTTTGAGCTTGATGTCCATCACCTCCAGCTTGTGCAGAATGGGCACCACGAAAATACCGCTGAACGATACTTTGGTGTCGCCGAGGCCGGTGCGGACCAGGGCCTCACCCTGCACGGCCTTCTGGTACATGCGGGCCACAATGGCCAGGAAACCCAGCACGAGGATGGCAATAATGACAATCACCACCAGGGAAAGTTGTTCTAACATGGAAGTAAGGAGTAGGAGTAGAGGCAGATTGGGAGAGAAAAGAAGGGGATGTGTGTCTGATGTAGAGACGCAATATGTTGCGTCTCATCGTTGCTGATGTTGTGTACACTGGTTCAGACGGGCCGTTCAACGACGAGACGCAAGATATTGCGTCTCTACCTCGTGCGGTAGGCATAATTGCTCAGAGGGCGTCATACGGCTCCACAAGGTAGCAGCGGCGGGCGGCATCGTAGTCGATAATCAGGGCGGTGTCGCCTTTTTTTAGCTCGGAGGCGGCGGAAGCGGCCCGCACGTTGAGCATCAGCGGGGCGCCGCTGCGGAGCTGCACGCTGGCCTGGCCCAGCCGCTCGTGGGTGGCGGGCAGCAGCACGGTGCACACTTTGCCCAGCGGCCGCGCGCCCTCATCGTGGTTGCGCTCCATGGCGGCAAACAGGTGCACAAACGGCAGCGTGAGCACCTTGGCCAGCAGCAGGCTGCTAATGAACAATGGCACCAGTAACAGCAGGCCCAAACCAAACGACGAGTTGCCGAGGTAGTAATTGAGCAGGATACTGCCTACCCACAGCGGCAGGGCCACGAAACTCAAAAACACCATCAGCGGCACCCGGCCCAGGTTGAAAAACGCCAGCGCGTGGTTCAGCCAGCTTACACCCATGCCGGAAGCGTCGGGCCCCACATGCGCATCGTGGGGTAAATCGAAATCATGCCCGGTCTGGATATCCAGGGTTTTGAAATCGAGCAGGCCTAGAATAACCACCAGCCAGTACAGCAGCACGAACACCAGCAGGCCGGTAGCCAGCACGTTGGGCGGCGAAACGGCCGCGTGCAAAAGTTCGGTCATAGGCATATTGGGCAAGATAGAGGTATACGTAAGGTGCCAGCGCCGAACAGGGGGAAGGTATTAGTGCTTATTCCAGCCCCAGCTTCGTTTTCAGGGCCTGCAACTCGGCCGAGGCCTGGCCGCTGCCGTCTTTACCCAGGGCCTTGTCAATTTCCTGGTCGATGGATTTGCTTTCCTGGGCAATCTGCCCGTACGATTCGGCCAACGCTTCCTCGGTGGCTACTTTTTCCTTCATCCGCTCCAGCAGGGCCACCGTCCCCGACGAATCCAGCTGGGCCAGCTGCTGGTTGATGGTTTTGGTGGCCGTGCTCACCGTCACGCGGGCTTTCAGCGTTTTCAGCTCGTTGTCCCACTGCGAAATGGTGCTTTTGAGCTGCTGCACGTTCTGGTCGAGCTGCTGGGCCGAAGCCTCAAACTTCTGCTGGTCCTGGGCGGCGCGGGCGGCCTGGGCTTCGTGCTGGGTTTTTTTGAGCAGGGCTTCGGTAGCGAGGCGGTCGGCTTCGGTGGCCTCTATTTCCTGGCGGTGCGCTTTCTGCAGCAGCAGGACGGCTTTGTTTTCGTAGTCGAGGGCCCGGTTTCGTTCGGCTTCGCCTTCGTTGCGGGCCCGGATGGCCAGGGCTTTCACTTCGGCCAGCGCATGCAGGGCTTTGTCGAGGTCCTGGCGCAGGTCGCGCAGGCCCTGTTCCGTCATTTTGATGGGGTCTTCAAGCTGATTGACGGCGGAATGGGCTTCGGCCTGCCCGATTTTGAAGATGCGGTTGAAGAGGTTCATGGCGTATTGTCGATAAGAGCCCAGGGGCTGTTCAAGGATAAAATCGTTACTCAACGGGCGCTTTCGAAAACGCAATCAGCTCGTCACTGAACTCGCTAAGCAGTAGTGCCAGTGAGTTGACAACGGCTTCCAGCTCGGGCCGGTCGAGGTGCTCCAGCTGCAAGGTGTCGCGGAAGATGACTTTGCGGCCCGACTCATCCAGCACGAAGGCCCCGTGGATAATATCCCGGTTTTTCTGCAGCAGGCGCTGGTAGATGTCACAGTTAGGGGCGGGCAAATCCAGCAGGTACTGTTCCAGAATCAGCAGCGGCTCCCCGCAGCCCAGCACCAAATGGTCGATGCCCAATTCCGGCTTGCTCACCACCAGCAGGTTGTTGGTTGGGTCCTGGTGCTGAATGTCGAAACCCAGTTCCAACAGGTAGCCCTGAATTTTGGGAAAGTAGTGGTTGGCCATATGGTGAAGGAAGAGAGTGTAGGAGCGGCCAAGATGGAATAAAAGCCCGGGCTTAACTGGCTGGGACCGGAAGCGGTAAAAAGTCAGTTGCTCAAAAAAAGAGCGGAGGATACGAGCGGCTGGCGGTATTGTAGTAGCTTTACGATGCAAGTGTACTCAAAGTTTGAGATATGCTCAAATTATGAGCGAATAATTTTTTGCGCTATGTCCTACGTTGGCAAGAACATCCGGAAGATAAGAACGGTCAAGAAGCTCAGTCAGGCCGCTTTTGCGGAGCTTTTTGGTTTGGCCCGCCCTAGTGTGGGGGCATATGAGGAGGGCCGGTCGGAACCCAAAATGGAAACGCTTATTCAAATTGCTCAGCATTTTGGCTTATCCGTGGACTTGCTACTTACGAAAGAGCTGACGGTAAATGAACTCTACCACTTCGATATTTTCAAGCAGGAAGCCGCCCCAACTCAAGCACCCAACTCCGCCCGCGCCGACCAGCAAGCGGCCCTGACGCCCTTCGTACCCGCTACCCGCCTGCTCGAATACATTGTGCAGCACCACAACTCGGCTTTCGTGGATGCCTTGCCCTCCCTCACGTTTCCGCATGATTTAGGGCCCACTACCCGCGCTTTTGAGATAGTAGGGGCCGAAATGCAGCACCAGCAGCAAGGCCTGCGCCACCAGGACGTAGTGCTCTGCTGCCGCGTAGATAAGGCGGCAGTGGCCGGACTGCGCGCGGGCCGCATCTATGCCTTCGTGACCCAAAACAGCCTGTTGGTGCGGCGGCTGGCCGAGCGTCTTACCGCTACTACGCTCAAGCTGCGCGCCGACAACCCCGACTACGGCGCCCAGGAGTTTGCCCTCGACCAGGCCCTGGAAATCTGGGAGGTAAAGGCCGTATTCACCACCCACCTGCGCCCCCCGTCCCGCATCGAGGACCGCGTAACGCGGCTGGAGCGGCAGGTGGAGGAACTGCTGGCCCGGCTGGGGTAGGGGCCCGGTTTCAGTGGTCTGCGGGCGAAGTCTGCGGAGGGAGAATGAAAGTGGCATTCTCGCCTTTTAATGTCGCTACCGTAGCACCAAGTAGGGTTGGAGCTTTTCCAGCGTGGCCTCATCCAGTACCCGAATCTGACGAAGGTCGGTGGGTTGGCGGAAGGGGCCGTGCTGCTGGCGGAAGGCCACCAGCACGCGCGCCAGTCGTTTGCCCACGTAGGGGTGCGCCTGCAAAACCTCAAAGGAAGCAGTATTGACATCAACCAAGGCCGGGCTGAAGCCAGCCGCCACAAAGGTGTACTTGCGCAGGCTGTCAACCAGGTCGGGGGCGTCGCGCAGGGCGTAGATTTCCATGAGCTGATCTTCGCGCAGAAAACCACCCAGCCGCTGCCGGTACTCCACTACCCGCCGCGCGTAGCCCCGGCCAATTCCCCGAATCTGCATAAGCTGGGTAGTGTCGGCCGTATTCACATCGAAGGCTGCCAGCTTGGTTGGTTTGCTCTTGAAGCGGCTCGTAGCGGCTGCAAACGGCTTCCGGTCGGCAAACTGGCCCGGTCCTGATGAGTTGCGCGCGTACTCCCGGGCTTCCCGCGGCGGCAGTTGGTCGGGCAGCTGGATGTAAGGGGCCAGGCGGGCGTAGGTAGTGTCGGAGAGGCCGTAGGCTTTGCGGAGTTGCTCTTTGGCCCGGAAGCCGCCCACCGCGCTGCGGTACTTCACCAGCCGCTCGGCCAGCCAGGCCGGGAGGCCCCGCGCCTGCCAATCCAGGGCAGTAAAGGTGTTGGGGTTGAAAGGGGCCAGCGCCACCTGCGGCACCCGGGTACGGGCGGCATAGGTGCGGCGCGGATAACGGCTGCTAAACTGCGGGCGGGTAGTGCGCCGGGCAGCCAGCTCGGCGGCCCAGGCATTCAACCTTTGCGCATCGGCACGAGGCTCATACGTGGGCAAGGCCGGCCGTAGCAGGCTCGGCAGCCCCAGCGCCACAACCATCAAGAGCACCAATACGACCAAGCCGGAGGTTTCGCGGCGGGAAAAGCCGAAATAGCGGCGCACGGCCCGTTGCACTGGGTGCAGCACGGAGCGGCGGGATACGGGCGGCTGGGCGGGCACCGGGCGCTGGGCGGGAACAGGCATAACAGAATACGCGTCAGTAACGGATATTACTGTTGAGTTTAGCGGGAAATCCGGATAAAACCAAACCTGCCGCGCCCAGGCTAGTCCGGCCTTACTTTCTGATCTTCACATCTACCTCGTAGCGGTAGCGGGGTGGGCCCCCCAGGGGCACGGCAAAGAAGGGCAGAGCCACATCGTACTGGTCGGTCACGTAAAATACCAGGTCGTTGGTGGCTTTGGAGAGGGAAGTCAGCTGCAAATCCAAGGACAGGCCGTGCTCTTTATCGGCAATGAGGTGGGTGCTGCTGGCCCAGGCATTGTCGCCGCTGGCCTTGGCTGGGTGGCCGTTTTTGGCCACGCTGAAAATCTTCAGCGCCACATCACCATCCACGTCAAAGTTGCTTTGCTTGATGCTCACTACCCGGTCATTCACGAAGGGGTAGAGGTGGGTTTTGGCCCGTTTCTGGGGCGAGAGGCGGAAGCTGTACTCATAGGTAAAGGCGTTGCCGCCCTCCACGGCCACATTCTGGGTAGGAGAGGTGCTCAGGAAGTAGCGGTACAGGTTGCCGTCGTCACCGGATTTGCCCTGAGTTACCAGCTTGAATACATAGCCATCAAATTCCGGCACAAACTCGCCCTCCAGTGGGTTCAGCGGCCCGAAGGTGTACCACTTGTTGTCGTAAGCTTTATCGGCCCCGAATTTCACCTGTTTTAGCAAGGTGCCGGCCCGGAATTGGCCTTTGGGCTCGGTGGCCCGGGCGTCGGGCGTGGAGTGGGAGCCGGGGCCGCCGTACAGGCTGAACTCGGTGGTGGTATTCCAGCCGTACTTCGCCTCGTCGTGCTGGCCGCCGCAGTCGGGGTCGAACACGCGAATGTACACGGGCTGGCGGTTTTCCTTGGGAATAAGGAAAAAGAACGTCTGGGTGAAATCATCGTCGCCCCAGCTTTTATCGGCCTGGCTGCCAAACGTAACCAGGAAGGCAACGTTTTCGCCGGGGTTGGGTACGGCCTGGGCTTGCGCCCCCAGCGCGCTGCTCAGTAAAACCAGGGGAAGCAGGCCCCGCACCGCCCGCAGAAAAGACAATACCATATGCCGAAAGTACCGCCTACGGGGCAAATTCAGCAAATCACCGGGCCAAATACTGCTGCCCGTTGCTGAAACCGCGCGGGGCCCGTATCATTACACCATATTCTGCCTACCCATTAGCTAGCTCCGATGCCTACTGCCACCCGTACCACCGATTTTCTGGATGCCCTGGCTGCCGACGTGGAGCGGGTGCGCGAAATTGCTAACCGCCGCTTCCGCCCCCTCACCGACGACCAGCTGAACCGGGGCCCCGGGCCCGGTAAGTGGAGTGTGGGTCAGTGTCTGGAACACCTCAACATTGTGGGCGGGCTGTATCTGCCGGTCATGAGCCGCAAGGTGAAGGCGGCTAAAGAGCGGGGCTCCTCGCCGGCCGCCACGGTAGTACACGGCTATTTTGGGCACAAGATGACGGAAGCCATGCGCGCCCCCGCCTCGGAGAAGCCCATGAAAACGCCTCAGCAGTACGCGCCCAGCGGGTCCCGGCTACCTCGCACAGTTATTGAGGTGTTCAGCCGCCAGCTGGATGAGCTGAGCAACCTGATTGAGCAGGCCCGCCGTGTAAATGCCAACGCCGTGCGCATCCCCAACCCCATCATTCCGCTGCTGCTGCCCCGCCTCACCGACGTGCTGGAGCTGTTGGTGGAGCACATCAAGCGCCACGTTCGGCAGGCGGAGCGCGTGCTGGAAAGCCGGGAGCTGTAGCAAATAAATTACCGCAGCGCCACAGGGGTACCCGAGTGCTTGGGCGAGTAAGGCAGGAAGTAGGACAAGGCAATAGTTGCGCCCCGGAGGTATTCCCGGTGCTGCAGCTGGCGCTCCAGGTAGCCCGGCAAAAGGGGCGTCAGGCTGACCTGATAGCACGCCTGAACGTGCACCCTTTGCCAGCAGTAGCCCCCACCAACTTGCAGCCCGGCGTCAATGGGGCGGATATCAGCACTGGAGCCACCTCCCAAAATACCGAAGCCCCGACCACTACCCGACCTATAGCCATACACCAGGCGCTGCCGCCCCGACACCTCCCGCGTTATGGTGCCCCAATTATCGGTGTACTGGTATCGGTAGCGCCCGCGCGTTCCTAGTCCGGCATAGCCGCCTACCAGCAGTTGCCAGCCTTTGCCGGCTCCGGCTGGCTGGTACGCCAGCAGCGTATGAGCCAGCAGATAGGTAAGCCGGTAAGCATCCTGGCTGCGGTAGTGGCCCACTGTTGGCACGCCTCCTTGGTCGGCTTCATACGTGACATCCTCCCGCAAACGGTAGCCGCGCATGGCTCCGCTCAGGCCATATTGTAGCGCCCAGTGTGAGGCCAGGCGGGTTTCAGCCACTACGCCCAACTGCCAGGTTTGCCGGGCACTGGTTGCGTAGGATGCCATTCCGCGTAGGTGTACCCAGCCCGCGCCCCCGCCCGCCTGCATGCCATACTGCGTGCGGTGTTGGGCCCTGGCGGCGGTGCCGGTCAGCAGACCTAGCAACAGACCTGGGAGTAGGCTCGCACCGGGTAACTTGAATGGGTGATGCATACCGGCAGGAATAGAGTAGGGTAATAATGTCGGGCGCTAATGTGGCGGCAAAATAGGGTAGAAGCCATCTGAAATAAGCAGCTAGGGCTACTGCTGGGAAGGAGCTGGAAAGTCTGACTTTTGCTTCTGGCCGGGTAGGCGGCTGTACCGCTTAATGTGCTGATGACGAGGTTTTACTAGAGTAAGCGGAGGCTTGTGTCAATGCCCAGCGGCAATAGTATAGTCTAATTGGTGTGCGTTTTTTTCTACTACTGATGTGGAATTTACCCGCAGTCGGCATCTGGGTTTTTATCAACTTGCCCCGCTTATACGTTCCTGCTGCATGCGTCCATTCCTGTTGAGTTTACTTGCCCTGCTGATGTTCTTCGCCACCGGCTCCTCCCAGACCACCCCGCCCGGCGCGGGCGGCCCCAACCCGGCAGCCTGGAAAAAAATTGACCAGCTACTGGCCAAAGAGCAAACGGCCACTGCCGCCAAGCTGTTGGAGCCTCTCTATCAGCAGGCCCGCCGCCAGCAGAACACGCCCGAGCATCTGCGGGCTCTGCTGTACAAGCTGCGCCTGCTGGAAGCCCGGGAAGAAGAATCTGACGTGCAGGCTATTCAGCTGGTAGAACAGGACCTGAAAACGGCTCATTTTCCGGCCCGGCCGGTGCTGCACAGCCTGCTGGCCCAGCTCTACGCACAGTACTACGACGCCCACCGCTACCAGCTCTACGACCGGACCCGGACCAAGACCGACACCGCCGACCAAAGCCGCCAGGACCTGCGCACCTGGGATGCGGCCCGCCTGGGCGCGGCCGTGGTGCAGCACTACCGCGCCTCGGTGCAGGAGGAGCCCCGCCGCCAGCAGCAGCTGAAACTGGCCACGCTGGGCTACCTCAGCCGTGGCGGCAGCACCGAAGGCCGCACATTGCGCCCCACGCTCTACGATTTGCTGGCCCACCGCGCCGTGGAAGCTCTCGGCAACGACGAGCTGTATATCACCAAACCCGCCCAGCAGTTCGAGCTGACGGATGCCGCTTTGTTCGGTCCCGTCCCAGAGTTTGCCCGCCTGAAATTGCAGGCGCCGGCCGCCGATTCGCTAAACGGGCAGTTCCACGCGTTGCAGGTGTTGCAGCAGCTGCTGGCGTTCCGCCTCACGGATGCCGCCAACCCTGCTGCCTTGGCCGACGCCGACCGGCTGCGGCTGGCATTCGTGCATGAGCACGCGGAGCTGCCCGCCAAAACCGAGCTGTACCGCGCCGCCCTGGCCCGTGCCGCCGAAACCTATAAGGCTCTGCCCATTAGTGCGGAGCTGCGGGTGCTGGAGGCCGGTACCTGGGAGGAAACTGACCCCGCTAAAGCCCACGCGCTGGCCGTAGCGGCCGAGAAGCAGTTTCCTAAATCCAGAGGCAGCCGGATGGCGGCAGCCATGCGCCAACGGCTGGAGCGAATGGAGGTGAGCTTTACCACCGAGGACGTATTGCTGCCGAATCAGCCCTGGCAGCTGCGCCTGACGGTACGCAATGCCCCGCGCCTCTACGCCACGGCCTACCGCGTGAGCAGCGCCCAGATGTTGCGCCAGCTGGAGCGGCCGGAGCTGTACCAGAACAAAACCTGGCAGCAACGCTACGCCCGCGCCCTGGCCGCCAAACCGGTTGCCACCTGGACGCTCGACCTGCCCGGCCCCCGGGATTTCCGCAGCCACACCGTGCAGCACGCTGGTTCGGCTTTGCCGCTGGGGCAGTATATCATTGTACTAAGCACCAGCGCCAGCAACCCTACCAAAGAGCAAGCCGGCGCGGTAACGTCGTATGGCCAAGTGCAGGTGAGCGAGTTGAGCTACGTGCGCCGCAGTGCCGACCGTACCGAGGGGCCCGAGCTGCTGGTGCTGCACCGCCAAAGCGGCGCGCCCCAGTCTGGTGTGCGGGTGCTGCCGTTCTTTCAATACTACGACCAGAAAAAGCGCGAATACATGCAGCGGCGCGGTGAGCTACTGACCACCAGCACCGAGGGCCAGACCCAGATTCCAGTGGGCCAGTTCACCGGCGAAAACACCCAGATTGAAGCCGCCCTGTTCACCCAGGGGGCTGATTCGCTGTTGATGGCGGAGAGCCTGGGCTACTTCATGCCCCGCCGTAATCAGCTGGACCGCCAGGAGGAAGTCCAGCGTCACACGTTCCTCTACACCGACCGCGCCATCTACCGCCCCGGCCAGACGGTATACTTCAAAGGAATTCTGACGGAAACGCTGGCCGGAAAATCGAAGTTGCTGACCAAGCGGGCCGTGAGCTTGCGGCTGGTGGATGCGAATGGGCAGATGGTCAAGTTGCTTGATTTTGTCACCTCGGAGTTTGGCTCCTTCCACGGCTCCTTCGTGCTGCCCACAGGGTTGCTGAATGGGGAAATGTCGTTGCAAACGGAGTACGGCAGCCAGAGCTTTGCCGTGGAGGACTACAAGCGGCCCACGTTCCAGGTGACGTTTGAGCCGGTGAAGGGCACGCCGGTGCTGGGCCAGTCCGTAACGGTGCGCGGCAAGGCCACGGCCTACGCCGGCCAGCCCATCGATGGGGCCACGGTCAGCTACCGGGTGGTGCGGCGCACGTTCTGGCCCTTCTTCGGCCGGGGCGGCTACGGCGGCGGCCGGCCCGAGCAGGAAATCCTCAGCGGCACCGCCCGTACCGATTCGGCCGGGGGCTTCGCCATCACCTTCGTGGCCAAAGGCGACGCCGTAGCGGCCAATAAGCGCGGCGACTGGGGCCCCGGCTACGCCTTCGAGGTGACGGCCGACGTGACGGACGCCGCCGGCGAAACCCGCACCGGTACCCAGCGCGTGAGCCTGGGCACCGAGGCCCTGACGCTGCGCCTGGAGCTGCCCGAGCAACTCAACCGCGCCGAGCTGCCCACGCCCCGCCTCCTCAGCACCAACGCCGCCGGCGAGGCCCAGCCCGCCCGGGGCCAGCTGCGCCTTTACCGCCTCACCCCGCCCGCCCGCGCCCTGCGTCCCCGCCTCTGGGAGCAGCCCGAACGGGAGGCTCTGAGCCAGGACGAATTTAAACGCCGCTTCCCGCTGGATGCCTACGGCCGGGAAGACAACGACAGCACCTGGGCCCGCACGCTGGTGCTTACCCAGGACTTCGACACCGACAAAACCCCGCTGCTGCCCGCCCTGCAAACGGCCCTGGCCGCCCAGCAGCCCGGCCGCTACCTGCTGGAAGCCACCGCCGCCCCGGCCGCGGCCAGTCAGCCCGAAGCCCGCGCTGAGCAGCGGTTCACCCTGTTCGACCCCGCCGCTACCAGGTTGCCCATACCCACGGCTGATTGGGTTGTGCCCTTACAGGACAGCGTAGCGCCCGGCCAGACCGCCCGCTTTTTGGTGGGCAGCTCCGAGGAAGGGGCCCGCGTGCTGCTGGAAGCCGAGGCCAAGGGCCAGACCCTGCGCCACGAGTGGCTGACGCTACCAGCCGGCGAGCAGCGCGTGGTGGAAGTATCCGTGCCTGCCGCCCTCGGCGAAACCCAGCTCTACGTGCACCTCACCCAGGTGCGCGACAACCGCCTCTACACCCACACGGCCCCGGTGCAGGTGGCCACGCCGCCCGCCCCGCTGGTGCTCAGCATTGCCACCTTCCGCGACAAGCTGCAGCCCGGCCAGAAGGAAACCTGGCGCGTCACCATCCACCAGACCAACGGCCAACCCGCCGACGCTGAGCTGCTGGCCACGCTCTATGATAAGTCGCTGGATGTATTCCGTCCCCACGATTTCGCCGCCCCGGAGTTCTACCGACCCTACTTCCCGCCCACGCTGGCCTGGCAGGGTCGCTTCGGCACGGAGGATGGCCAGGAGCTGTTCAACCGGTACGTCGCTGATTATTACCCCGACGCTATCCGCTACCCGCATCTGAATATGTGGGGCTTGTGGGGAAATGATGAAATTCCGGACCAGGAAGAGTTGAGGGATAAGGTAGTAGCCTCTGAAACCGTAAAGGGCAACACGGATAACCCGGCCGACTTAGTCGGCTTAGAGCCCGGCTCGGGCATTGTGGTTGCGACTGACCGGGAAATGGCCCCGATGGCGGCTGCGGCTCCAATGGCCCAGAATGCTAAAATGGCCCGCTCGGCCAAGTTCGGCGCGCCTTCTCCCGTGTCCCCGCCCGAGGCCCCGCAACCCGACCTCAGCACCGTGCAGGCCCGCAAGGATTTCCGCGAAACGGCCTTGTGGATGCCCGCCGTGCGCACCAACGCCCAGGGCGAAACCGTGCTGGAATTCCAGCTGCCCGAAGCCGTGACGCGCTGGCAGCTGCTGGCTCTGGCCCACGACCAGCAGCTGCGCACCGGCCTGCTGCGCCGGGAGCTGGTGACGCAAAAGAGCCTCCAGGTAACGCCCAACGCCCCCCGTTTCTTCCGGGAAGGCGACCAGCTGACCTTCTCAGCCAAGCTCAGCAACCTCACTGCCCAGGCCCTCAGCGGCACCGCCCAACTCATTTTACTCGACGCCCGCACCCAGCAACCGTTGGAAAGCCAAATGCTGAAAAGCCCGGCCCAGGTAAAGTTCAGCCTCAATGGCAACCAGAGCCAGGCCGTAAGCTGGAACCTCACCATCCCCGAAACCGCCGAGGGCCAAATGCCCCTAGAGGCTGTAACATACCGCGTGGTAGCGCGCGGTCAGTTGTCAGTTGCCGGTTCCCAGTTGTCAGGCAAAGACAAGAAAGAGCAGCGCAAACAGCGCCGTCAGAACAACCGGACAACTGATAACCAACAACTAACAACTGTAGAAGATGGCGAGGAAAACACCTTGCCAGTGCTGCCGAATCGGGTGCTGATTACCGAAACGCTGCCGCTGGCGGTGGTGGGGCCGGCTACCCGGGAGTTTGAGCTGAAAAAACTCACCAGCACCACCTCCGGCACCCGCCGCAACTACTCGCTCACGCTGGAGATGACGCCCAACCCGGCCTGGTACGCCGTGCAGGCGCTGCCCTACCTGATGGAGTACCCCTACGAGTGTTCCGAGCAGACTTTCAGCCGCCTCTACGCCAACCTGCTGGCCGCCAAAATTCTGCAGAGCAACCCCCAGCTGCGCACCACGCTGGCCGAATGGCAGCGCGCCGCCCAGTCCGGCGACCAAGTCGCCCTCACCAGTAAGCTGGAGCAAAACCAGGAGTTGAAGGCTTTGCTACTGCAGGAAACGCCTTGGGTGCGCGACGCCCAGAACGAAACCGAGCGGATGCGCCGCCTCGCCGAGCTGTTCGACGAGCCCCGCCTCAAGGCCGAAACTGCCCGCGCCCTCACCAAGCTCCGCCAGATGCAGCTGCCCGACGGCTCCTTCCCCTGGTTTGAGCGCATGCCCGCCGACCGGTACATCACCCAGCTCATCGTGGCCGGTTTCGGCAAGCTACAGAAGCTGAGCGCCTTCGATGCCCAACAGGACCCCACCGCCCGCCAACTCCTGCAAAACGCCGTGGCGTATCTGGATGGGGAGTTGCAGGACGACTACGCCCAGCTCCGCAAGCAGCCCAAAGTTGACCTGAAGCAGGACCACCTCACCGACCTGCAGGTGCAGGCCCTGTACGCCCGCAGCTTCTGGCCCGCGCTGGCCGTGCGCAAGGAAGCCCAACCGGCTCAAGCCTACTACCAGCAGCAGGCCGCCACCTACTGGCTAAGCCGTACCCGCTACGAGCAGGCGCTAGTGGCCCTGGCCCTGCACCGCGCCAAAACCCAGCCCACTGCCGTCAAAAACATCCTTACGGCTTTGCAGGAAAACGCCCTGCACTCGCCTGAGTTGGGCATGTATTGGAAGGAAGTGCGCGGCGGCTACTACTGGCGCGAAGCCCCCACCGAAACCCAGGCCACGCTCATCGAGGCCTTCGATGAAATGCTCAGCGACCAGAAATCGGTGGATGAAATGAAGCTGTGGCTGCTCAGCCAGAAGCGCGTGCAGAACTGGGAAAGCACCCGTGCCACCGCCGATGCCTGCTACGCCCTGCTGCTGCGCGGCTCCAATTGGTTGCAGTCCACCCAGCCCCTGCAAGTAGCGGTAGGAGGGAAACCCGTACAGCCCACCAGCCAGCAGGCCGGTACCGGCTACTACAAAGTAACCTGGCCTGCCGCCGACATCAAGCCCGCCCAGGGCCGCATAACGGTGCAGAAACCCGACGCCGGCGTGGCTTGGGGCGGTTTGTACTGGCAGTACTTCGAGCAGCCCGATAAAGTAACGGCCGCCGTGGGCGGGCTGCAACTGGAGCGCCGCCTGTACCGGGAGCAGCGCACCGCCGCCGGCCCCGTGCTGGAGCCCCTCACCGCCGCCACGCCCCTGCGCGTGGGCGATGTGCTGGTGGTGCGCCTGGTGCTGCGCGCCGACCGGGCGTTGGAATATGTGCACCTCAAAGACCAGCGCGCCGCCGGCCTGGAGCTCATCAGCCAGACCTCGGGCTACCGCTACCAGAGTGGCCTGGGCTACTACGAGAGCCCCCGCGACGCGGCCACCAACTTCTTCATTAGCTACTTCCCCAAGGGCACTCACACCTTCGAGTACCGGCTGCGGGCGGCCCAGGCCGGCAACTTCTCCGGCGGCCTGTCCCAGCTACAGTGCCTGTACGCTCCGGAATTTACGGCGCATTCGGCCGGCACGCGGGTGCAAATTGCCGGGCAATAATCTAGCGCAAGTGCTACGTAAGGCCGGATTCTTTCTGCTGGGTCAGCTACGCTGCGTGGCGAAGGAGTCCGGCCTTTTGGTGGTTGGGGTTGCCCTGCCCGTTAACGGATTGTACATTTGCAATCCGTTTGGTTTTAAGTAAGGATGAAGTTGTTACAACGAGTTGCTTTTCTACTGCTGGCGTTGCTGCTGAGTGCTGCCACCGCCTGGGCCCAGGATGAGGCCAAAGTCCCTGCCACCCCTACCAACCTTCCCGGCGAGGAAAAACTCTCGCCCCAGGAGCGCGCCGAGCGGGACTTTCTGATGCCCGTGCGCCGCAAGCAAGCCGCCAAATTGCGGGCTGCCGCCGACGAAGCTGGCGTGCATCAGCCCGCTTTGGAGGCCACCATCCAGAACCTGGAAACCGTGCCGGAAGCCGAAAAGCTGATTCCGGTAGCCGCTCCCGAAACCAAAGCTGCCCCGGCCGCCGCGCCTTACCGCACCAGCAGCACCCGCCGCCGTAGCTCGTCCACGCACCGCAGCAGCAGCCGGACTTCCTCTCGCAAAAAGGCTACGGCGAAGAAATCAACCGCCAAAAGGAAGCCCACCCGCCGCCGCTAATGGCAGCCGGCCTCAACTGAAAAAGCCCCGCTGGCAGGAAGTCAGCGGGGCTTTTTGCTGCGTGATGAATGGGCTGGTTTCGGGGCGGCCGGTAAGGGCGTTACGGATTCACGTCCGCGCTGTCCTCTTCCGCCGGGTCGGGTGGGGCTATGTGGTAGCGCGGGGTGCGCCAGCGGGTGGGGCGTTCCTGCGTGGATTGCAGCCGCCAGCCGTAGCATACTTGCAGCGTTGCATACGAGATGCGCAGCGGCACCGTAAAGCGGCCATCGGTGCGCAGCTGACCAGCGTCATAATAGCTGATTTGGGTAGAGCGTATTTCGGCCAGAGGGAACAGGCCGTAGTGATAAGTCAGGGAGAATAACGCGAATTGGCGTTCGGCAAACTCGTAACGGAAGGCGACTTCCGCCCCTGTTACGGGAGTACCCTGGCGCTTGGGTTGCTGCTCCCAGGATGCTCCTGCTTGTCCGTTGCCCGGACTGCCCCATTGGCCGGTCTGGCGAACAACGGCGGGTGCAGCCCAGGCGTACGAGGCGTGCAGCGCGGCTTCCAGCGTCCAGTGCAGCCCTAGTTGCAGCAGTTCCAGCCGCCGCAATCCTACGCCCGCCTGAATCATTCCGGTGAGCGGCAAACCACTGCTGCCGCTAACATAATAGTTGGTGCCCTTTTCCCGGTAGCCCAGCCCAACCGGCAGATTACTTATCTGCAGCTGCGACTCCACCATCCACCGGGGTTGCAGGGGTAGCAGCAACCGTACCGTGCCACCCACGGCCAAATCGGATACGGTGCGAAAACGGTTAGGCAGCTGCTCCCGCTGCATGGATGCGTGGGCCCGCGTAAGGCCGCCGCCCAGCGCCAGTTCCGGATAGTGCTGGCCGTAAGTAATGGTAGATAGTCCGGACAGTAGATAAAGGCCGATAACCGACTGGATAAAACGCATCATAATAGCGGATAACCGTGACAGGTCAGTCAACGCTAAAGTGCTGGTGTTTAGTATAAGGACTGCCGGCTATTCAACAGTCGGCCCGCGTAAGGCGCAACTGTTGAATAGCCGGCAGTCTTTATACTAAGCAGACGGAAGCCGTTACGCGTCCTGGGGCATGAGGCGCACTACTAGGCCATCCATGCGCGGGTGCAGACGGATCTGGCAGGAGAGGCGGCTGCCCTGGGTCATCACCGGCAGGCTTTCCAGCATGGCCAGCTCGTCATCGGAGGGGTCGGGCAACTCAGGGCCGGCCAGCACCTCTACGTGGCAGGTGCCGCACAAGGCCATGCCGCCGCAGGTGGCCTGAATATCGTAGCCGTCGGCCTTCATCACTTCCATCAGGCTCAGCCCCATGTCCGTCGGGGCCTGAATTTCGCGCCGCTGGCCAGGCGCTTCCTCTACATATACGCGTACGTCTTCAGTCATAAGCAATTAGTTGTCAGTTGGTAGTTGCCAGTTGTTAGTGCAGGTATTCCGAAGAACAATCTGACAACTAACAACCGACAACTAACAACTGCTTACAAAGTAGGCACCCCGTTTACAGTAGTGTATTTGAGGGTGTACTTTTTGTCGGGGTAGATGTATTTGAAGGCACCCTGGCACATGAGGGCGGCTTCGTGGAAGCCGCAGAGGATGAGCTTCAGCTTGCCGGGGTAGGTGTTGATGTCGCCGATGGCGAAAATGCCGGGCTCCGAGGAGGAGTAATCCAGCGTATTCACCTTCACGGCGTCATTCTCAATTTCCAGGCCCCAGTCGCCAATCGGGCCCAGCTTTGGGGTGAGGCCGAACAGCGGAATGAACGAGTCCACATCTACCTGCTCCGCTTCGCCGTTGTTAGCCGTGATGGTCACGGCGTTGAGACGGCCGTTGCCGTGTACGTGCGTTACGTTGCTGCTCAGTACCAGCTTCACCTTGCCGGCCTCGTGCAGGTGCTGCACTTTCTCGGCCGAGTCGGCGGCGCCACGGAAAGTAGTGCCGCGGTGTACCAGGGTTACTTCCTTGGCCACGTCGGCCAGGAAGATAGTCCAGTCGAGGGCCGAGTCGCCGCCGCCGGCAATTACCAGGCGCTGGTCGCGGAAGGTTTCCGGGTCACGCACCATGTAGTACACGCCCTTGCCGCCTTCAAAATCGGTGAGGCTTTCAATGGCGGGCTTGCGGGGCTCGAAGGAACCCAGGCCGCCGGCAATGGCAATGGCTTTGCAGTTAATTTCGGTGCCGTCGATGGTAGTAACTACGAAGGAGCCATCTTCCAGCTTGCGGTAACCTTCTACCCGCTCACCCAGCGTAAAGGTGGGGTGGAAGGGCTCAATCTGCCGCATGAGGTTGGTTACCAAATCACCGGCCAATACCTCCGGGAAGCCCGGAATATCGTAAATCGGCTTCTTGGGGTAGATTTCGGACAGCTGCCCGCCCACCTGGGGCAGGGCATCTACCACGTGGCAGCGCAGTTTCAGCAAGCCGGCTTCAAATACAGCAAACAGCCCTACCGGGCCCGCCCCGATAATGCAGATATCGGTGGAAATAGAATTAGTCATGCAACAACAGCGAAAAACGGAACAATTGGCCTGCATACTCCAAGCCACTGGCTAAACAGCCAACCCCCACAAATCGTTGACCTGAGCGGCAAAATGACTACGTGGCGGGCGTTATGCGGGCGCAAAGATAGGGAGCTATCCATCAGCCCGTAGTACCGGAGCAAAACTATGCACCTGCGGGGCTGGTGTAGTTGTGAAAATAGTGTGCTGAAGGCAGATGAGCGGATATTTACGGCTGATCTGGTAGCTTGCCAAAACCGGTTTGTCCATTCAGCGCTTTCCCCGTAACCAAGCTTCCAGCCTGTGCAGTCTTCTTTACCCGTTCGAGCTTCGCCCCGCGCTGGGCTTTCCCGCACTTCGCTCCTAGTTGCGGCGTGTTCCACCATCATTGAGTGGTACGACTTCACGCTCTGCCTCTACTTCGCCACGGTGCTTTCACGGGTGTTTTTCGGGCCGGGCGAAGCGTCGTTGCTCACGGCGCTGGGTGGTTTTGCCGTGTCCTACCTGATGCGGCCGCTGGGGGCGCTGTTCTTCGGCCACATCGGCGACCGGTATGGCCGCCGCCGGATGATGCTCTTATCAATGGCCCTCATGACGGGGGCAATGCTGGCTACGGCTCTGCTGCCAACCTACGCGCAGCTAGGCGGCTTAGCCGGCTGGTTGCTACTGCTGCTGCGCTGCCTGATGGCTTTTTCGGTAGGAGGGGAGTACACGGGAGTAGTGGCTTACCTCCTGGAAGGTGCTCAGCCAAACCGGCGGGGACTAATTACCTCCCTGGCCGCTGCTGCCAGCGAAGTTGGGGCTTTACTGGCCGTGGGAGTGTGCGCCCTGCTGGTGTATGGGCTGCCCGCTGCCAGCGTCGATACGTGGGGGTGGCGGTTGCCTTTTCTGTTGGGGGCCGTGTTGGCGTGCGGCGTGTGGCTGGCTCGTTCCACCATGCAGGAGTCGCCGGATTTTGAGCGCCAGCAAGAGGCCGGTACAGTGCCAGCGGCTCCTCTGCGCCACACGCTTCGCCACCACCGGCCAGCAATTCTGCGCACATTCAGTATATCAGCGCTAGGCTCCATCACTTACTACGTGGGTATCACCTACGTGCCCACCTTTCTGGCTACCACCGGGCAGCGCCAGGAAAGCGAAGCGCTGGGCCTTTCAACTATTGCCGCAGTTATCGTAATTCTGGTAACGCCTTTCGTGGGTGCTCTTTCCGACCGTTGGGGCCGCAAGCCAGTGTTGGCGGTACTGGCCGGGGCCAGCGCCTTGCTGCCCATTACGCTGTTTTCGTTGATGCGCGGCGGCACTTCAGTGGAAGCTGTGTGCGGAGCAGTACTGCTAGCGGCCGTGGCCGGTGGAGTAAGCGCCGTGGGGGCAGCGGCAACCGCCGAGCAATTTCCCGGCGAAGGGCGTCTGAGTGGCCTGGCCTTAGGTGCCACCGCCGCAACGGCCGTTTTCGGTGGGCTCACGCCTTTTATTGCGGAGCTACTCATTACCCGCACTGGCTGGCCACTTGTGCCCGGCGCCATGATTGCCTTGGTAGCGCTGCTGGTATTGCCAGTGGTGCTCACCATGCCCGAAACCGCTTTCCTGAAGCCAGAGGAGTAAGCTGCTCAGTACGGAACCCGGTTACGAGCAAAACGAACTGGGTAATTCATCTGCTTCTAAATCAGTAGTGCAGCTAGCAAAGTCACCACACACCACGTCACGATTAGTATTGGTAACGCTAGGTGAAGCTCACTACCCCGACCTGGGCATCTGCTTTAAGTTGACACATCCGATATGGCCAACTTAAAGCAGATGCCCAACCTGTCTGCTCCCCCGCTACGCAAGTTGAGGAAGTGAGTGACGCAGCAAACGGGAATCCCGAAATGGTGTGAGCGTGAACAGTTTCTTCCCTAAACCATGAAAGGAAGTCTAACGCTCAGCAGTGAATACACTCACCGATGATCTATAGATGGCTAATTCCGTTGCGCCACACAGGTACAGCAAAGAAGCGTCGACTCGTAGCCACAGCCGTGAGCAGCAGCGTTGCTGGCACAACTCCAATAATCAGGTCTGGTGCCAAGCACTCAAAGCCCCTTCGGTGCTTCATGGAAAGCGGAGCAGCACCAAAGGAATGGAGTAACACGAGGGGGCAACAGAGTGGCTTGGTACCATCTGTTTGAATCTCATACCTATTCGTTTGATTTCCATTGTTTGACGTGGTCTGGAGGGCGGACCTTTGCTGAGCAAGTACTACAGGCTGCGCACATCGTATCCGGTCTTCCTCATCAGGACGTGACAGGTGCGAGAAATACTTTTAGCCAGGTACCAGTAGGAGGTGACTCCCTGCCACATGCGTCGGGGAAGCGGGGTAGTTAACGACCAACGTTTGGGTGCTGTCAGGATGATTATGAGAGGGTTCAAAGCTTACCAGATAGACACGACTTCGGGTCCGGTTCCAGCTTGCCGCCGCCGCGACTATTACACGATGTATCTGCTTTCCGACCAGCGCCAGCTACGGAATGTCGGCCGGGAAGCCGAACGGGACAGCACGTACCTGCTGTTGGGTGCTCCCGCCCTCAGGACAGCTTCTACTTGGTTGTCGGCTCGGCAGGCGGGCTACGGCTGCCTGTTCACAGAGGCCTTTGTGCACGCGTGCGGCCTGGATGGTGGCCGGGAACTGGACCATCTGCTGAATGGAAGGGACAACCGTATTTTTCTTCTTAAAGGTCCGCAGGCTGCCTACCTACCAGTCTGTTTGGGCTAATGCTGGCTGAGCAACAATCGGCCTACCTCTTCAAGCACGAACTACTCCGCAGCTACCTGCGCCTGATTCTCCACGAGCTCCTGCGCTTGCCTACGCCCGCCCGCGTATTCCACTGCTATGTGCGCTTGCCAGGACCTGCGGGCGGTGTACCCGGTTCCGTCTGGCGAAACCGTCAACGTCGACTGCTGTAGCCTTCTACATCGTTAAGTACACTGCTTCGCAACCCAGGTACTTGGCCTTTACTCCACCACACGATGACACGATTTGCTCTTGGTTTGAGTGCGTTGCTCGGCCTGCTTGCCCTACCCGGCCATGCGCAAACTGGCACTCCCATGGCTACGGCTGGTTCGCCTGGTCCCATCTTTCTTCAGGGCGAGCGAGCCCCGGCGCAACATTTCACAGGCACCGTGTGGGTGAAATCTTTAGTAAACAGCGACAGCACCTTCCAGTGCGTGGTGGGCAACGTCGTATTCGAACCTGGGGCGCGCACCCACTGGCACCGCCACCCCACCGGGCAGATTCTGCTGGTAACGGATGGAATGGGTTTCTACCAGGAGAAGGGGCAGCCTAAGCGGCTGGTGCGCAAAGGTGATGTCATCCAGGCGCTGCCTGGAGTGGAGCACTGGCACGGAGCTTCTGCCCACCAGCCAATGACCCATGTGGCTATTGTGCCCAACACCGAGAAGGGTGGGGCCATCTGGCTGCAGCCGGTCACTGCCCAGCAGTATCAGAGCGAGAACTAACGGCGTGGGTCCTGCTCGCGAGAGAATTGTTTGAATTGTGTACTCATTGGTTTGATTCTCTTTTTCCGGTCGAATACCCCTGCCGGACCTTTGCAGAGCGAATTCGTACTGATTCAGCCTGTTCGATGCTCCGGGATGCACCGAACTACTTCAGGGCGCAACATCGGCCAACGTCCTTCTCTTACACCTTTAGGTAACACGTATGCAGACTGTAGAACTGAATAACGGGGTGAAGATGCCCATACTGGGGTTTGGCGTCTTTCAGGTGCCAGACCCGGCCGAGTGCGAGCGTAGCGTGCTGGAAGCCATCAAGGCCGGCTACCGACTGATTGATACGGCGGCGGCCTACACGAACGAGGAAGCTGTCGGCAACGCCATCAAAAAGAGCGGTGTGCCGCGCGAAGAGCTGTTCATCACCACCAAACTCTGGGTGCAGGACGCCAGCTATGAGGGAGCCAAACAGGCGTTTGAAACGTCCCTGCGCAAGCTTCAACTCGACTATCTGGACCTCTACCTCATCCACCAGCCCTATGGGGACGTGCACGGAGCCTGGCGCGCTATGGAAGAACTCTACAAAGCCGGCCGCATCAAAGCCATCGGCATCAGCAACTTTGCGCCCGACCGGGTTATGGACTTTCTGGTGCACCACGAGGTGAAGCCCGCCGTAAACCAGGTAGAAACCCACCCGTTCCATCAGCAGGTGGAGGAGCAGAAGTTTATGGCCGAGCACCAGGTGCAGATTGAGTCCTGGGGGCCGTTTGCTGAGGGCAAGAATGACCTGTTCCACAATGAGCTGCTGAAGGGCATTGCCGGCAGGTACCAAAAATCGGTGGCGCAGGTAGTGTTGCGCTGGCTCATTCAGCGTGGGGTGGTGGCCATTCCTAAGTCGGTACGCCCTGAGCGCATGGCTGAAAACTTCAACATCTTCGACTTCGAGCTGAGCGCGGAGGACATGGAGGCCATCAAAACGCTCGACACGAAGGCCAGCCTCTTCTTCGACCACCGCGACCCGAACATGGTCAAGTGGATCGGCGAGCGGAAAATTCACGACTAAGTCGGCGCTGTACACACCTCAGGACGTCAACAGGTACGCAACCCGTACCTGCTGACGCTACCGTTTTTTGGGTGTGGGCACAAAGGAGTACCTTCCCTGACGCAGCCTCCGCGTGCAAATGCCTTTACCGACTACATACCGACTACACGCTATGAATCCCGGAGCAGCCCCCACCACGCAACCCATCAGCAGCCACGAAGACCTGAACCCGCAAGAACTCAAACTCAAAGGGTTCAAGGCCTATCAGGTTGACACGGCCGCCGGCCCGAGTCATGCGTACCGCCGCCGGGACTTCTACAAGGTAGCCCTGGTGACCAGCCCCTGCACCGTTCACTATGCGGACCGCAGCATTGAGATTAGTACCCCTAGTCTGATGTTTGCCAACCCACACATTCCTTACTCCATCGAGCTGCATGATCCGCGCCTGACGGGCTACTCCTGCCTGTTCACGGAGGCGTTCATGAAGGAGAACGACCGGTCAGAAAGTCTGCAGCAGTCCCCGCTGTTTAAAGTAGGTGGTACCCCCGTTTTTCAGTTGGATGAGGCGCAGGTAGCATACGCCCAAAGCATCTTTGAGAAGATTCTGGCCGAGCAGCGCACCGAGTACCTGTACAAGGGAGACCTGATTCGTACCTACCTGCATCTGCTCATTCATGAGGCCTTGCGCATGCAGCCCACGGAAAGCTACGTGCAGCATAAAAATGCCTCGTCGCGCATCACGGCGCTGTTTCTGGAGCTGTTGGAACGGTTCTTTCCGGTGGAAAGCCCGGGTCAGTCCCTGCCGCTGAAAACGGCTCAGGACTTTGCTCATCAGTTGGGAGTGCATGTCAACCACCTGAATCGGGCCGTGAAGGAGGTCACTGGCAAGCCCACCACGACGCACATTGCTGAGCGGTTCATCGGCGAGGCAAAAGCGTTGCTGCATCATACCTCGTGGAGCACGGCCGAAATTGCTTACAGCCTGGGTTTTGAGTACCCTACTTACTTCAACAACTTCTTCAAGAAGCACACGGGTACCACTCCGCTGGCCTTTCGGCGGGATACGGAACGGGTGGCGGATGCCTAGCGCGTCGAGGCCTTGTTAACCTCTGACATACACCTCCGTCAGGTTGTCAGAAGGTGCTGGAGTACACGAATCAAACAAATCAGTAAGGGTTTCAAACAATACCGGGGCCACCGACAACTTCGCCCGTAACCGGTGGTATATTCCTACTAAGGCACCGACCTGGGGCGCTGGTGAACATGATTGGCAGCGCTAGCTGTGCGCTCCTCTGTAAAGCTCGTCCCACCCTCGCTACGCTGGTGTCAGGTGTTTGCGCTGGGATACAGCGTCAGAGTGAAGGCTCTCGTTTTTTGCCTGTTGGTACCTGGTGCCGGTTCACGTTGCCAGCAAAACTCCTGCTGACTTTACTACTACCCCTTACCCTATGGAATCCGACTTGTTTCCCAACGCGGGTACGCCGCCAGCTGACAATTCCCGTCGTTCGTTTATGAAACAGGCCGGCGGCATCGTGGGCCTGGTGCTGGCTCCACCGTTGGTCAGCCAGGCCGAGCGCCTGACGGCCTTCTCTAAAGTTATCCAGGGTGCCACCGACATCACACTACGGGTGAATGGGAAGGCCCACTCCGTACGTGTGGAGCCCCGCGTGACCCTGCTGGATGCCCTGCGCGAGCGGCTGGACCTGACGGGTACCAAGAAAGGCTGCGACCATGGCCAGTGTGGGGCCTGTACTGTGCATGTCAACGGCCAGCGTACCCTGTCGTGTCTGACCCTGGCCGTAATGAGCCAGGGCAAGGAAATCACGACTATTGAGGGCCTGACCCAGGGAGAACAACTGCACCCGATGCAGGCAGCCTTCATCAAGCACGACGGCTTTCAGTGCGGCTACTGCACGCCGGGCCAGATCATGTCGGGCGTCGCCTGCGTACAGGAAGGCCACGCCAGCACCGATGCCCAGGCCCGCGAGTGGATGAGTGGCAACCTGTGCCGCTGCGGGGCTTACCCCAACATTCTGGCCGCCGTGCGCGACGTGGCTGGCAAAGCGTAAATGTGAAGTTGTGAAATGGTGAAGTTGTGAGTTCTCAATGGAGAGTTCAGACACTGTAAAACGCCCGCTTCACCTTTCACAAGCTCACAACTTCACCATTTCACACTTGAGAGGATGAACGACTTCAGCTACATCCAGGCCGCTTCGACGAAAGAGGCGACGGCCCTGCGTAAGGATACTCCCGCCGCTGCTTACATTGCGGGCGGCACCACGCTGCTGGACCTGATGAAGGCCAACCTGCAGGAACACCCGCAGCTCGTCGATATTAACCTGCTGCCCTTCAAAGGCATTGAGCAGGCCAAGGACGGCTTGCGTGTCGGAGCGCTGGAAAGCATGAGCGCCGTGGGTGAGCATCCATTGGTGGTGCAGCAGTTTCCGGCCGTGTCCCAGTCCTTGCTGCTGGCTGCCTCGCCCCAGCTGCGTAACATGGCTAGTATCGGCGGCAACATTCTGCAACGTACCCGCTGCGGCTACTTCCGCGACCCGGCTTTCCCGTGCAACAAACGCGTACCCGGCTCTGGTTGCCCTGCCCTGGACGGAGATAACCACAACCTGGCCATCCTGGGCGTGAGCGAATCGTGCATTGCCAACTCCTACCCGGGTGACCTGTCGGTGGCGCTGACCGCCTTCGATGCCGTGCTCACGCTGGAAAACGCCAAAGGCAAGCAGCGCCGCGTGCCCATCACGGACTTCTACCGGCTGCCCGGCAACACGCCGCACCTGGAAACGGTGCTGGAGCCCGGCGAGTTGATTGTGGCCGTGACTATCCCCACTGCCCCGCACGCGCAACGTTCCGCCTATCTGAAAGTGCGCGAGCGGAGCAGCTACGCCTACGCTTTGGCCTCGGCCGCCGTGGGCCTGGAGGTACAGGCAGGTACGATTCGCTCGGCCCGCGTGGCGCTGGGTGGGGTAGGGGCCCAGCCCTGGCGCTCCCGCGAAGCAGAACGGGCGTTGGTCGGCCAGCCGGCGACGGATGCCTCATTCCGGGCTGCCGCTGCGGCCGCCCTGCAGGGAGCCCGGCCCCGGGAGCACAACCGCTTCAAGGTTGAGCTGGCGCAAAACACGCTCGTGCGCGCCCTCCAGCAGGTGGCGGCTGGCTAGTCCCAGCTGGCCGGTTACTGCGTGCTTTACTCGTTTCTTCTCTAAGCCTTACGCTCTCCCGATGGATACGGAACCCCAATTCTTTGACACTAACGCGACACCAAGCGTCGTAGGTCAGCCCCTCAACCGCGTGGATGGTTGGGCCAAAGTGACGGGCCAGGCCAAGTACTCAGCCGAGTACAACCGCATTCCGGGCCTAGTACATGCCGTGCTCAAAACCAGCGACGTAGCCAAGGGGCGCGTTACCGGGTTTGATACTAGCCTCGCCCAGCAGCAACCGGGTGTGCTGGCCATCCTGACCCACCAGAACCTACCCAAACTGGCGAAGTCGCCCAATAACCCCGACGACCGACGGGCCTTCGCCTCCTCGCCGATGAGCTTTTTCCCGCTGGAATCGGACCAGGTGTACTACGCCGGGCAGCCGGTGGCCGTGGTGGTAGCCGATACGCTGGAGCACGCCCAGCACGCGGCCGCTCTGCTGAAGGTGACCATTGTGCCGGAGCCCCCCGTGGCTTCCTACCAAGACCCCAAGGCTGAAATCTACGTGCCGAAAACCATCCGAGGCTACCAGCCCGGTGTTACTAAGCGCGGCGACGCCCAGGCCGCGTTTGCTGGTGCGCCGGTGCAACTGACGGCTACTTACTCTCACGCCACCACCCATCACAATCCCATGGAGCCGGGCGCGACCATTGCCCACTGGGAAGGCCCCGACCGCCTGACTGTTTATGACACCACACAGGGCGTGTCGGAGACGCAGAAAACCCTGGCTGCCATGCTGGGCCTCTCCACCGAGCAGGTGCGCGTGGTAACCAAATACCTCGGCGGCGGCTTCGGTTGCAAGGCCTGGGTATGGCCTCACGTGGTGTTGGCTCCGCTGGCAGCCAAGGCGGTAGGCCGGCCGGTGAAGCTGGTACTCACCCGGCCCCAGCAGTTTACGGGCATGGGTTTGCGCGAAGAGCAGGAGCAGACCCTGCGCGTGGGAGCCACCGAAGAAGGCAAGCTCCTGGCCTTGGTGCATGAGAAAACGTCGACGACTTCGCCCTGGGAGGACTGGGCTGAAACCAACGGCCGCATCATCAACATGCTCTACGCCTGCCCTACCTTCGAGGGCACGTACCGCCTGGGCCGGGCCAACGTGATGACGCCGACCTCCACCCGCGCCCCTGGCGACATGCCTGGCTCGTTCGCCATCGAGTGCGCCCTGGACGATTTGGCGTACCAGCTTGGCCTCGACCCGATTCAGGTGCGGTTGCTGAATTATGCCGAAAAGGACCCCACCAACGGCCATCCGTGGTCGAGCAAGAGCCTGAAAGAGTGTTACCAGCGCGGGGCCGAACTGTTCGGCTGGAGCAAGCGCAACCCCAAAAACGGCCAGACCCGTGACGGTAAGTACCTGGTGGGCTACGGCATGGCCACGGCCAGCTACCCGGTGCACAGCTCGCAGGGTAATGCCCGCGTGCGCCTCTACGCCGACGGCCGCGCCGTGGTGCAAGCCGGAGCCACCGACCTGGGCACGGGCACCTACACCATCATCACGCAGGTAGCGGCCGAGGCGCTGGGTTTGCCGCCCGAGCGTGTACGCTTCGAGTTGGGTGATACTATCCTACCTACCACGCAATGGTCGGGAGGCTCCACAGCGGCCGGCCGGGTGTCCTCGTCG
This sequence comes from Hymenobacter endophyticus, assembly GCF_032464715.1. Taxonomy (NCBI): domain Bacteria; kingdom Pseudomonadati; phylum Bacteroidota; class Cytophagia; order Cytophagales; family Hymenobacteraceae; genus Hymenobacter; species Hymenobacter endophyticus. The sequence goes on from NZ_JAWDJT010000011.1 coordinate 57,785, forward strand.
GTGTACCTGGCTGCGCAGGAAGTGTGGCAGAAGCTCATCAAGGTGGCGACTATGGACAAACGCTCCCCGCTGTACGGGGCCAAGTCCACCGACGTGGTAATAGAGCAGGGCCGCCTGCAGCTGAAAGCCAATCCGGGTAAGGGCGAGGCGTTTGGGGAGGTGATGAAGCGCGCCAGCATGAGCGACGTGGAAGGCAGTGCCCTGGGCCGCTACGGCGCGGGCTACGAAGCCCCGCAGGCGACGGCCAACGCCAACATGAATAAAAAGGAGGAAGCTGCCCCGCATTCCATGCACGCCTTCGGTACGCACTTCTGTGAGGTGCAGGTGGACCCCGAACTGGGTACTGTGCGCATTACCCGGTGGGTAAGCGTCATGGCTGCGGGCCGCATCCTGAACCCCAAAACGGCCCGCTCCCAGGTTATCGGGGGCAGCATCTTCGGCATTGGCGCGGCCCTGATGGAGCAAACCGTACGTGACCCGCACCTGGCCCGCTATATCAACGCCAGCCTGGCCGACTACCATATCCCGGTCAACGCGGATATTCCCGATATGCGCGTGGAGTTCATCGACGAGCACGACCCCTACGTCAACGCTATGGGCGTAAAAGGTATCGGGGAAATTTCCATCGTGGGCGTGACGGCGGCCGTAGCCAATGCCGTGTTCCACGCTACCGGCCGGCGGTTGCGCTCCTTGCCGATGACGCCGGACAAGGTGCTGGAATCCCTGCGCCAACCTGCCTGATACGATGCCGCAACGTGCCTTCCGCATACCCGCGCTGACGTTTCTGCTCCTGCTGTTTGGGCTACTCCTGCACGCCAAAGCCATTCCGCCTGCAACTGATGCGCTGACGGCTCGTCAACAAACCATTAACCGCTAGACGGACTGTTTGCTCCGTTCATTCATCCTGTAAACTGCCCTGGCTGCTGACGCGGCCGGGGCAGTTTATTTGGTGCCGAGCAGGTTGATCCTCTTCAACCATGCGTAAACTTCCGTTTGCACCTGCTTTTCTTTGGTTCCCTCCATCACGAAGAGTACGCCGTCCCGCTCAATTCCGCCCCGGGTTGAAAAGCCCTCCAGGATGGTGCTCTTGGGAGCCAGCGCCTTTACCGTCGCAAAGCTGCTGCCCACTCCGTACCCCGCGTTGGAGTTGAAGGGTACAAGGGTTTTGCCGCTTAGGTCAACCTCGTTCAGAAAGCTCTTGATGGGTGGCGGCAGCTGCATGCCCCAGGTCGGGAAACCTATAAATACTACATCATACTGCTGCAGGTTTGCAATTTTCGTGTGGAGCGGTGGCAGGTAGCCGGCCTCATTTTCCCGGGCCACTTGTTGCACCGTGGCCTGGTAGTTGGCCGGGTAAGGCTGCTCCAGTTCAAGAGCGACCAACGTTCCGCCCATCGCCCGGTGAATCATGTTTGCTACGGCCTTGGTGTTGTTGGTGCGCGATAGGTACACGATGAGCACTTTTTTCGGATCAAGAGGCGCTTTTGCCGGAGCCTGTTGGTCTTCCGACTGGGAGAACGAACACGCCGAAATCAGCAGAAAGCACCCGAGCAGCCAGCACGTCATAGCCGTCGAAAGCTGCTTCCGGCGTTGCAAGTAGCCATTCGCCTGTTTTCTCATGAGGAGTAATGCTAGGTGGGGCTGTCTTCCGGACGAGGATTTCAACGTTGGCCGCCCGGTGAGGCGTCTGACACTAGGGAGTGAGCAACTTGGTAAACGAGAGGGAGCCTAACTTCCACTTGCCTTTTTCGCGCACATACACTTCCGTCACGATGAAGGGGTTGGTAACCTCATTGCCTCCCAACACGGCAAGCAGCCGGATTTTGCTCAGCAGAATGGCCGTGTTGTCAATAATCTGCACCGACGTTTCCTCTACGTCCGCCTGCTTGTAGTGTATGCTCCCGCTGCGGATGACATCGAGCTCCTGCTTTTTCCCCCAGCTTCCTCCCATGTGAACAAACATTGCCTTGTCATCGAAGAGGACGGCTAGCGTGTCGGCTTTGCGCTCGGCCATCCAGCGCCACTTGTCCTGGGAGAGTTTCCTGATCTGCTGTTCTACCAGCGCAGTTTTTGCCGGGGCAGCACTTCCACCTTTCTGTTGCGCGTAGGTGCCTTGCACGCCGAGTAACACGAAACCCAGGCCGAGAACGAATGCTTTCATAGTGGTAGTTTGCTAATGATGAGGCCGCTTGTAATGCAGCGGTTGGCGAGAGAAGGGATTATCGTCTATGGAGGTGCCACGACTCGCCTTACAACTTGCATAACCATGACAAAGGTCCGGCAGTCGCGCTACGCTGGAAAAAGAGATTCAAACCAATCAGTACATAATTCAAACACCTGGTTGTGTTGTGAATTGTAGCCCATCACGCTGTAATTCCGACCCAGGTAAACATTGCTTAGGTCAAAGGCTTACCCAAACGTCTGGTTGAGCAACTGGTACGTTTGTCTTAATAGCTTATAGGGTGGGTAGGGGGTGAGTTTGTAGTATCACCGCGTGTAACGTAGTCAATGCAACGAGACAAAAGCGGGAGAAACAAACCGGGTGTAGTACACGCAAACAAAAACACCCCGTAAACGCTTGGTTTACAGGGTGTTTTAAAGGTGTTATGTGGTCGTGTAAGGAGTCGAACCTTAAACCTTCTGATTCGTAGTCAGATGCTCTATCCAATTGAGCTACACAACCAACTTGTTACCGTTTCGGAGGCGTTTTTCCGTTTTGGTTGTGCAAAGATAGAGGCTAAAATTTAGGTAGTGCAAGCTGCTAGCGAAAAAACTGCTGAAAAATGAGCGAAAAGAATGCAAGCTGCTGAAATTCAGCCAACATTTTTTTCCTCTTTTTCGGCTCCCTGCGCCAAAGCCCGCTTCAAAGCTTGAGTAAACAGGAAGTACAGCCCAAACAAGGATACCGCCATCAGGGCTACCACCAGCACCTTGCCGGCCGTACCTGTGTCGGGGTCCTGGATTAGCTGCAACACGTCCTGCGCTTTGGTGCCCAGCCAGTAGAAGAACAGCGTGCGGGGCAGCATCCCCACTACCGAGGCCGTGAGGAATTGCCGCTGGGGTACGCCCACCACCGTCAGAATAAACGTAATAAGGGCAAAGGGCAGCACTGGGGAGAGGCGCGTGAGCAGCACCAGCCGCCAACTGTCGCGGCGCAGCTCGTGCATAATGGCGTGGGCCCTCGGGAACCGCTCCAGCAGGCTAATCAGCTTGCCTTGGTCGAGGGAGTGGGCAATGAGGTAGCCGCCGTACGCCGCCAGCATGTAGGTAAGCAACATCCCAATAAAGCCCGGCCAACCGAAGAAAAAGGCCGTTACCAGCACCACCACCGTGGTGTGCGTGAGGGAAAGCGTCATGGTGCAGGCCACTACCACAAAGTAGAGCAGCATTTGCCAGGCCGAGGGGTGCACAAGCCACTGCTGGTTTTCGTGCAGGGTCCAGGCCAGTACACTGTCGCCGGCCAGGGGTAGCACCGTCAGCAGTACCAAAGAAAACAGGGTGGACTTATTTTGAGAGAGAAGCTCTTTGAGAAAGGACATAGGTAGCAAACAAACGGGCCGGCGTTGGCCGCCCGGCTCGAAGATAGGAACGTAAGAACGGCAGGGAAGGCTACACGGGCTCCGGCACCGAAAGAACATACTGCCAAAACCCCGCTACCTTTGCCCCGCAATCTGTCTGCCACCCATTTTTCCATCGTTTCTACGCTCGATTTCATGAAATTCGGAACCAAGGCTATCCACGCTGGCGTGCACCCCGACCCCGAAACCGGGGCCATCATGACGCCCATCTACCAGACCTCCACCTATGTGCAACGCTCCCCCGGCGACCACAAGGGCTTCGAATACTCCCGCACGCACAACCCCACCCGCACCCAACTGCAGGACGCCCTGGCGGCCCTCGACAACGGCAAGCACGGGCTGGCGTTTGCCTCGGGTATGGCGGCCATTGACTGCATTGTGAAGCTGCTGCAACCCGGCGACGAAGTAATCAGCACCAATGACTTGTACGGCGGCTCGTACCGGCTCTTTACCAAGGTCTACGCCACCTACGGCATCAAATTTCACTTTGTGCCCATGCACGACATGACGGCCGTGGAAGCGGCTGTGACGGAGCGCACCAAGCTGATTTGGGTGGAAACGCCTACCAATCCGCTGCTCAACATTATTGATATTGCCGCTGCATCGGCCGTAGCCAAGAAGGCTGGCGCCCTGTTGGTAGTGGACAACACGTTCAGCACGCCCTATCTGCAAACTCCGCTGGAGCTGGGTGCTGATATGGTAATGTACTCGCTGACTAAGTACATGGCTGGTCACTCGGATACCGTAATGGGCGCCGTAGTGGTGAACGACGATGAGCTGCACCAGCGCCTGAGCTTCTACCAGAACGCCTGCGGTGGCACGCCCGGCCCTCAGGATTGCTTCCTGGTGCTGCGCGGCCTCAAAACCCTGCACGTACGCATGCAGCGCCACTGCGAAAACGGCCGCAAAGTAGCCGAGTACCTGAAAGCCCACCCGAAGGTGGAGAAGGTATACTGGCCCGGTTTCCAGGACCACCCCAACCACGCTGTGGCCGCCCAGCAGATGCGCGACTTCGGGGGCATGATTTCCTTCGTGCTGAAAGGTGACCGGAAAGAGGATGCCATTGCCTGCCTGGAGAAATTCCAGCTGTTCTCCCTGGCTGAAAGCCTGGGCGGCGTAGAAAGCCTCTCGGGCCACCCCGCTACCATGACGCACGCCAGCATTCCGGCCGAGGAGCGCCGCAAAGCCGGTCTTTCTGACTCGCTGATTCGGCTGAGTGTGGGCATTGAGGACGCCGAAGACCTCATTGACGACCTGAAGCAAGCCATTGGTTAACCGGCTGACTCTCTCTGAAACCACAAAACGCCCCCGCCAACGAACAGTTGCGGGGGCGTTTTGCGTTGGGGCAGTTCGGCTCAGGTCTGGCAATCTGCCGGTATCTACTCGCCGTATGTGTCGGGGTAAATTCTATTGCTGATGCTACTTCACTTCCGTTGTATCTGGTTGCTGCTTTTGGTGTTTGTAGGCTGTACGGAGCCGACCTCCGTGCCCGCGCCCAGCCCGGCTCCACCCACCCCGGTGCCTACTACCCCAGCCAATCCGGTGAGCTACCTGGCCTTGGGCGACTCCTATACCATCGGGCAAAGCGTACCAGCCACGGACCGATGGGGCGTGCAACTGGCTCAACTAGCCCAAGCAGAAGGTGTGCAAACCCCTGATATCATTGCCCAAACCGGCTGGACGACCGGGGAGCTGCAGCATGCTATTACGGCGGCCAACGTGCAGAAAACCTACGGGCTGGTGTCGTTGATGATAGGGGTGAATAACCAGTACCGAGGGTTGCCGCTGGATACCTACCGCACCGAGTTCCGGCAGTTGTTACAAACCGCTATTCAGTTGGCGGGTGGTCGGCCCCGGCGCGTGTTTGTGTTGTCCATTCCTGATTGGGGACAGACGCCGACCGGACGCAGCTACCCCCAGGCCCGTATCAGCCAGGAAATTGACCAGTTCAATGCTGTGGCCCGGGAAGAGTGCTCGAAGGTAACAGTGGAGTTTGTGGACATCACCGACCTGACCCGTGCCACCAACTCCAACCCCGCCCAGTTTGCCCCCGATGGCCTGCATTATTCTGGTCTGCACATGGGCCAATGGGCCAATCGGGCACTGCCGGTAGTGCGGGTATTGCTGAAGTAACTGGCGCGTAGTAGCTCCACAAATACTGGCAGAAAGGTTACTTCTGCCTTTCTATCCGAAACCGTTCTGACTGACTCCAGACTGGGATAAGGGCTGGTTATTGGCAGGAAATTTCAGAGCCCGAAAACAAAATCTGCGGTTGGTTGTAGTACTCGCACTTACCTCGGAAGCTGCTGGCTTCGGGGCGTGTTTTTATCTTTGCCGCGTGAAAAATTACCTCTCAGCCGCCCTTGCTCCGCAGGAAAGCCGGTTGACAACAGCCCGCTTTTCTTCTGTCACCTCTGCACAGCCCGTTTGCCGGGTGGGCGCGGGGTGCTGTTGCTGTTGTTGAGGAACGCCGCTGGCTTGGGTTGTGCGGCCTGAGCCGTTTTACTCTTTTTCCGGTTTTGCTGAGCTGAACCCTACCGACCCGGTAGGCGTGTGCTGCGTATGCGGGCTAAAGGCCCCGGAAGAAGCTCGCCTTCTGTTTTGTTGACTCGTGGTTGCCGGCCGGCTGCCTGGCGTTCCTACTTGCGGAATGCGGGCCTGGTCTGCATGTTGGTTGATGTTGTCTGAATTTGTTGCTGTGGCCCTTACCGATGGCCGCGGCAGCTAGTAATTTCCTTTTTCTTTCTTGATATGAAGCATCTATTCTCCCCTCGTCTGGGGTTGGTAACGGCGTTGTCGTTGACCAGCTTTGCTGCCGTTGCCCAACAAGTGGGCGTATCGGGGCGTGTGACCAATGCCGTTGGCGAGGGCCAGCCCGGCGTAACGGTGCTGGAGCGCGGCACCAGCAACGGCACCAGCACCGATGCGGAAGGCCGTTACCGCCTGGAGGTTGCGCCCACCGCCACCCTGGTTTTCTCTGCCATTGGAGCCACCACCCAGCAACTGCCCCTGAATGGCCGCACCAGCCTGGATGTACGCCTCCAGGATAATGAGACGGCTCTGAACGAAGTGGTAGTGACCGGCTCCCGGGCTACCGAAGGGCGCTCCAATATCCTCACCACTTCACCCGTCGATGTTATTTCGGCCCGGGAAATTAAGGCCTACTCCCAGACCGACGTTACCCAGATTCTGACCTACATTGCCCCGTCGTTTCAGAGCAGCCGCCAGACCGTAACCGATGGTACCGACTTCGTGGACCCCGCCACCCTGCGCGGGCTGGGCCCCGACCAGGTGCTGGTACTGGTGAACGGGAAGCGCCGCCACACCTCGGCCCTAGTGAACATCAACGGCACGCCCGGCCGCGGCTCGGTGGGTACCGATATGAACGTTATTCCGCCGGCCGCCATCAAGCGCATTGAGGTGCTGCGCGAGGGCGCGGCGGCCCAGTACGGCTCCGATGCCATTGCGGGCGTTATTAATATTCAGCTTAAAGACGATACCACCGGCGTGCAGGCCAGCAGCACCGTGGGCCAGACGGTGGAAGGCGACGGAGAGTTGTTTCAAGCCGATGCCAATGCTGGTTTCGGGCTGGGGAGCCGGGGCTTCGTGAACGTGAGTGGGCAGTTCAGCAACCGGAGCTTCGTGGACCGCAGCCGCCCCGATACGGCCCCGCTGATTTACCTGGGCAGCGGCGGCACCTATCCCAGCGGCATTTCTGACCAGCAGAAGCGCGACCTGAAAGCCCAAGACGACGCCCTGGTGGCGGAGCGGGGCTACAACCGCCGCAACATCCGCGTCGGCAGCTCCGATGTGCGCACCTATGGCGGCTTTTTGAATGCGGCCTATGACTTGGCCCCCAATTTGGGGTTGGAAGCCTACGTGACGGGCGGCCTCACGCGGCGTACCGGTCGGGCCGGTGCCCTCTACCGCCTGCCCAACCAGGCCACTCAAAGCGACCTGACCCTCTACCCCAACGGTTACCTGCCCTTCATCAACAGCACCGTGGATGATGCCTCCCTGATTACCGGAGTGCGGGGGCAGGTGCTGGGCTTCGCGGCCGATTTGAGCAACACTTACGGCCGCAACAGCCTGCGCTACGACGTCACGAACACACTCAACGCCTCCCTGCCCCAGGGCACCAGCCCCAGGGAGTTCTACGCCGGTACGCTCATTTTTCAGCAGAACACCGTGAACCTGGGCTTTTCGCGCAAGTTTACCAGCGTGCCTGCCCTGAGCACGCTGAACGTGGCTTTCGGCGGGGAGTTCAGGGCCGATATGTTTGAGATTGAGGCCGGCGAGGAAGGCTCTTACCTGGCCGGCACGCGCACCGTGAACGGGGCCCGCGCCGCCTTCGGGGCCCAGGGCTTCCCCGGCTACAAGCCCCAGGACGCCGCCAGCCACACCCGCACCAATGTGGCCGGCTATCTGGATCTGGAAAGCGACATCACCGAAAAACTGCTCGTAAGCGTGGCCGGCCGGGCCGAGCGGTACTCTGATTTCGGTAACAACGTGAGCGGTAAAGTGGCGGCCCGTTACAGCATTCTGCCCGATGTGGCGGTGCGCGGTAACCTGGGCAACGGCTTCCGGGCCCCTTCGTTGCAGCAGCGCTACTTCACCAACTCCAGCACCCAGTTTACCAGCGGAGAGCTGCGCGAGGTGCTCACCACCAACAACGACGACCCCCTGACCCGGGCTTTCGGTATTGGCTCGTTGAAGCAGGAAAAATCGAAGAACTACAGCCTGGGCCTTACGACGCGGGTGCTCCGTACGATTACCCTGACGGTGGATGCCTACCAGATTGATATCAAGGACCGGATTGTGCTCAGTAGCCAGTTCAACCGCAGCAACGCCGCCGTCAACCAGATTCTGGGTACGCTGCCGGTACAGGGCATTCAGTTCTTCGCCAACGCTGTGAACACCCGCACCCGGGGCCTAGACGTGGTGGCCGCCGAGCGGCTGCAACTGGGTACCGACAGCCGCCTGACCCTCACGGCGGCGGCCAACTTCAACGAAACCACCGTGCGCAGCTTCAACAGCTCGGCTTTCATTGATGCCAACCCCAGCCTGCAGAACACGCTGTTCGACCGCGCCCAGCGGGCCCGCCTCGAAAACGGCCAGCCCCGCAGCAAAATCAACCTGAGTGCCGACTACGGCTACAAAATCTTCAGCGTGAACCTGCGCACCGTGCGCTTCGGAGAAATCCAGACTAAGGACGCCAACCCCGACCGTTCCTACATCGACCAGACATTCTCGGCTAAGTGGGTGACGGATTTGGTGCTCAGCGCCCAGGTACTCAAGAACGTGGGCGTCAGCATCGGGGCCAACAATATCTTCAACGTCTACCCCGACCGGCTTTACCAGGACCCCAACAACAACGAGCAGAGCCTGACCTACACCACGCTGGACGCTACTAACCGGGGCCGCTTCCCCTACAGCTCCAATCAGTTCGGCTACAGCGGCGCCTTCTACTTCGGCCGCGTAAACGTGTCGTTCTAACAGTTGAACGGCAGTTAAGCGCAACATAAAACGGCCGGCTTCCTGTGTGGGGAGCCGGCCGTTTTATTGTCGCTGGGTTAGGGCTACTCGCGGAGCAACCGGAACTGTTGGTGCCCGTCGGCGGTGCGGGCTACATACAAGCCGGGCGCTAGTGTGGCCGTAGGCTGCCACTGCACAGTGCCATCGGGGCGGCTGGTAAATTGAGCTACGAAGCGACCCAGGCCGTCAAATACCGTAATGAGCTGCGTACCGGGTTTCTCCAAAGTAAATTGCACCTGTTCGCGGAAGGGGGTGGGGTAGGCCGTAAGTAGTGTAGCTCTAGGTGCGGCAGATCCTGTAATTACTCGGTTAGTCACTTCAATTGTAATGGCCCGAATCTCCCGGCCATTTTGCGGGCAGGAGTCGTCGTTTACCGTCACAGAAAACGTGTAGCGACCCAGCGGCAAGGATGTCGGTACCTGCCACGTAAAGCGCGCTTGCGAAGCGGCTACGCTTTGAATAGAGGGAAAGGTAACAGAGGGATACAGTGCACTATATAGCAAAGGCGTGGAGCTGCTAAAACGAAGCTGCTGTCCGGCATCAGGGTCAGTGCCTGTGAGGGTCAAATCAACGGTTTGCCCAGGATTGATCGGAATGGGCCGCGTGAAATCGAGGGTGGAAGTTCCCCGCTGTAAAGCAGTGAAACGCGGATTTCTGTTGGAGCTGAAGTCAGTCCGGACGGTGTAAATGACATCATACTGTATACTGCCTATTTTAGTCCAGGTGCCATTCAGACGCCGAAATTCATTGGCTTGGATAAGCATTACATAATTACCTTGCATAAGGGTAAAGGGCACTGTTTCCAGGAGCCCGGTAATGGCATTAAGCCGAAAATGAGGTGGCTGAACAAAACCGGCTGATGGGCGTGGGCAGTTCTGGGCAGTGAGTCCTTCCATCGGCGTCACAAACTCATAAGCTACCGAATCTCCATCAGCCTCCGCCACTTTTGCCGTGAGCTGATGATATTGGGTACCATTGAGGACAGGAACATCGGTAGAAACAAATTCAGGCGAGTTGTTAACCAACCCGGTTGAATTATCCAGGGTTGCCGAAATAGTACCGCTGGAGTTTTCGGAGGTGTTTATGTTGAGCACCCCAGCTCGCCGGTTAACATTGTCAACTAAGAGTGTCCAGCGGTTTGGTGGGAGTGTGACTACCCCGGTGTAATAGTTCTTTCTAAGGTTGAGCGCACCGCACTGGGCTACCCCAACTTGCTCAAAGCGCTGTCGAGGTATGCGGAGGGTGAAGCCATTTTTTACAGCAGCAGCACACCCGGCTTCCAGGTTGGGCAAGCAGTTGAGGGTTGTTACCGGCTCATCAACTGCGCCAGGAGTAGTATCAGTATAGAGAATAACCTGCACCTCATACTGGCTGGGTTGTGCAAGACGGCGGTAGGTAATGGTACCGGCGAGGTAATGCGTTGCATTGGCGGCAAAGCTGCTACACAACAGAAGGACACAGATACCAAGACGGAGAATACATACTGCTTTCATATAGCGGTGGACTAATGTCTAGAACAATATCAGTACCCCAACGAAAAACCTATTTGCCGCCGGCCGTGGAGTTGCTGTCCAGAATCTTCAGGAGCTCGTTGAGCTTGGGCGTGAGGATAATTTCGGTGCGGCGGTTGAGTGCCTTGTTCTGGGGCGAATCGTTGGAGGCCACGGGCACGTACTGGCTGCGGCCCGAGGCCGTAACGCGCTCCGGCTGCACGCCGCCGGTAGTGAGCAGGCGGGCAATTTCAGTGGCGCGCAGCACGCTCAAATCCCAGTTATCCTGCATGGCCCCGGCCGGGCGGCTGAAAGGCACGTTATCGGTGTGGCCTTCCACCACCACGTTCACATCGGGTTGCTGCTGGAGCACGGTAGCCAGCTGTTTCAGGGCCTCCTGGCCTTTAGGGTCGACTTTGGTAGAGCCTGATTTGAAAAGGAGCTGCTCCGAGAGGGACACGTATACTTTACCATCTTTCATCTTCACTTGCAGGTCGGTGCCCTGGAAGCCGCGCAGGGCGTTGCTCACGCTGGCCTTAAGAGCATCCACGGCCCGGTCTTTCTCGGCCAGGGCCTTCTGCAACTCCGCTAGGCGAGCCTCCCGGGCCGTGAGGTCGGCGGTAAGTTTGTCGATGTCGGTGCGGCTTTTGCGCAGGTTGGTGTCCAACTCACCCAACTCGGCTTCGCGGCGGGCCAGGTCTTTGGCTACTTTATTGTAGTCGGCCGATTTGTCGGCCATGGCCCGGTCAGAGTTCTTTAGCAGCTTATCGTAGCTGTCGGTGAGCTGGGTGTTGAGCTGCTGCATGCGGCGCAGGTTGCGGCCGGTTTCGGTGGAATCATCCACCAGGCGGCGGGTATCCAGGCGCAGTTGGGCCAGCTCATCGGAGGCCTTTTTTAGCTCCGTCACGGCTTTGCGGTATTGCTGCTCCGATTCGGTTTTGGCCTGCTCAGTAGCAGCCTGGCGGGCTTTCAGGTCGTCGTATTTTTTGGAGGCTACGCAGCCGGGCAGGGCCGAGGCCGCCAGCAAGGCGCAGAAAGCAAAGGCGGGAAAGTGTTTCACGGCAAAGAAAGTCAGGAGAGGATAGCCAGAAAGCCCGCTGCTAACGCCCGGGGTTTCTGGCCGGCAAGGTAAGGCTCCGGCGGCGGATTCCGGGTAGTGGCCCCAGTGCTTTCCAGGCCATTTTATGCACCTCATCTAGCTCCGCCCGTATCCTACCTTCATTCTCTTTTCGCACTTCTGTATTCTGCCGTAACTTGCACCTCGGCAATAAATAAACGGCCTGGGTGCTACCTTCACGCCCTCCTCTCCATTGACTTAAGCATCTCTCCATATGTCATCCTGGTTTAAGCGCAAAGAAAAAGGCATCGTCACGCCCACCGAACAGAAAAAAGAAACGCCCGACGGCCTGTGGTACAAGTGCCCCGAGTGCAAAACCGTGGCCACTATGGCCGAGCACAAGCGTCTGCTTTCCACCTGCGGCAACTGCGGCCACCACGACCGGATTGATGCCGCCGACTATTTCGATTTTCTGTTTGATAATCACCAGTACCAGGAGCTGGACGCCGACATGCATTCGGCCGACCCGCTCAATTTTGTGGATACCAAGGCGTACCCCCAGCGGGTGGCGGCCACCGAGAAAAGCACCGGTCTGCGCGACGCCGTACGCTCGGCTCATGGTCAGATGAACGGGCTGGAACTGGTAGTGGCCGCCATGGACTTCAAGTTTATTGGGGGCTCGATGGGCTCGGTGGTGGGTGAGAAAATTGCCCGGGCCATTGATTACGCCCGCCAGAACCGGCTGCCCTTCCTCATGATTTCGCGCTCCGGCGGGGCCCGCATGATGGAAGCCGGCTTCTCCCTGATGCAGATGGCTAAGACCTCGGCCAAGCTGGCACTGCTTTCGGAAGCCGGTCTGCCCTACATTTCCCTGCTAACGGACCCTACTACCGGCGGCGTTACAGCCTCCTTCGCCATGCTCGGCGACTTCAACATTGCCGAGCCGGGTGCTCTCATTGGCTTTGCCGGCCCCCGGGTTATTAAGGAAACCATTGGTAAGGATCTGCCCAAGGGCTTTCAGAGCGCCGAGTTTGTGCTGGAGCACGGCTTTCTTGATTTTATCGTGGACCGCAAGGAGCTGAAAAATAAACTTACTGAGCTCCTGACCATGCTCAAGCCGGTTGAAGTGACTGTTACTGAGCCAGCTACCAGCAACTAGTGGATTGCTGCCGTTAAGCTTGTTGATTTTCGGCAAGCTTTTTGGCTAGAGCCCGTTAAATGCGTATTCGACGCGTTTAACGGGCTTTTTTCTGTTTGCTACCACTTGGCAGTAGCCCTAAAGGCAACGGTATAGAGCTCGTTCTATATTTGCCGAACATTTTTTGCTCAACCGCAGTAAGAACCTGCACAACCACTCAGTCTGCTCTTTTTCTCCCCCTTCAATTTTCAACTCCTATGACTTCTCGCAATTCCCTGCTGACATTGCTGATGGCCTTTGTTCTCTTTGTGAGCTCCTGTGCCACCACCCGCAACCCTAACATTCCGGAGGCCACTAACGGCGCTGGCCCGCGCAACACTGGCATGAGCAAAACCGCCAAGGGCGGTATCATTGGGGCCGGTGGCGGCGCCGTGGTAGGTGGCGTACTGGGCCGCGTAATTGGTGGCAAATCGGGTACGGCTGCGGGTGCTATCATTGGTGCTGCTGTGGGCGGTACGGGTGGTGCCCTCATCGGCCGCAAAATGGACAAGCAAGCTGAAGAGCTGCAGCGCGACATGCAGAACGCCAAAGTAGAGCGCGTAGGTGAGGGTATCAAAATCACCTTCGATTCGGGTATCCTCTTCGATACCAACAAGAGCGACCTGCGCACTGCTTCCATGATGGAAATCCAGAAAATGGCCGAAGTCCTCAAGAAGTACCCCGACACCAACGTACTCATCGAAGGCCACACCGATGCCAGCGGTTCCGATGCTATCAACCAGCCGCTGTCGGAGCGCCGGGCCCAGGCTGTGGCTAACTACACTACTTCCCAGGGCGTAGATGCTGCCCGCATCACCACCCAAGGATACGGCTCCAGCCAGCCCATCGGCGACAACACCACCGCTGAAGGCAAGCAGGCTAACCGCCGGGTAGAAATTGCCATCTTCGCCAACGAGAAGATGAAAAAGGCCGCCGAAAAAGGCACCCTGTAAGCTGATTCCCTCAGCGCACAAAAAAAGCCGCCCCAAATGAGGCGGCTTTTTTTGTGCGCTATACCGGTAGAGCCTACTAGCAGCAAATAGGCTGTAAAGAGGACTATGACAAGAATAACACTTTCTTGATGCCTTGTGTAAATACTTAGTTCCCAAACAGGAAGGTTGCCAATGGTATAGCGTTGATTTGCGGCGTGGTGATGCGCTGTACCAGAAACGAACAATTAATTTTGGTGGCAAACGTTTTTGGCAAGGTGGTTGCAAAACCATTTATACGAAAGGCAGCAACCACTTTTGATTTTGTACCGAGCCATTCTTTGCTGCTTTTCCCTTTACTTCACACCAACACACTAACCTCCCCCAACCCCATGAAGAACCTTCGTTCGTTGTTCGCCCTACTGATGGCCGTGCTGCTGCTGGGTAGCAGCTCCGCTGAAGCTCAAACGACTACCACCGCCAAAAAGCCCTGGAGCAAAACGGCTAAAGGTGCCGTTATTGGTGGCCTGGGTGGTGCCGCCGGCGGTGCAGTGCTAGGCCGCGTTATTGGCGGCAAATCGGGTACCGCTAAGGGTGCCATCATCGGAGCCGCTGTGGGTGGTGCCGGTGGAGCCCTCATTGGCCGCCGCATGGATAAGCAGGCTGCTGAGCTAAAGAAAGAAATGGCCGGTGCCAAAGTGGAGCGCGTGGGTGAGGGTATTAAAATCACCTTCGACTCGGGCCTGCTGTTCGCCAAGAACTCGTCGGCTCTGACCTCGGCTGCCCAGGAGAACATCCAGGAGCTGGCTAAAACCCTCATCAAATACGGTGACACCAACGTAATTGTGGAAGGCCACACCGATATCAGCGGTACCGATGCTATCAACAACCCTTTGTCGCAGCGTCGTGCTCAGGCCGTGGCTAATTACGCCCAGCAGCAGGGCGTAGATGCCTCGCGCTTCACGGTGACCGGCTACGGCTCTACCCAGCCTATTGCTGATAACTCGACGGAAGCGGGTCGCGTAGCCAACCGCCGCGTAGAGGTAGCCATTTTTGCCAACGAGAAGCTGAAGAAGGCTGCCGAGAAAGGCACCATCTAGGCAAGTACGCAGCAGTTTTTTAAGCGGCCCTGTCACCTGTTTGGTGGCAGGGCCGTACTGTTTTCAGTGCTATCTGCCTTGTCCCCTATGCCCACCACCTACAATTCGTCCGCCGCCGAAAAAACCCGGGAAAACCATGCTATCCTGAACGAGTTTTATCCGCCACTTACCCTGGATAAGCCCCGCCGCTCCCCTATGCGGGAGCTGATATCCACCGTTTTGTCGCATCGCACCACCCACGCCGACGAGGAACTGGCCTACGACCGGATGCTGGAAGCTTTTGGGGATTGGGCCGGAGTGCTGGCCGCGCCCACGGCGGAGCTGGCCCACGCTATCCGGACTACGCGCTGGCCCGATACCCAGGCCCCGCGTATTCAGGAAATTCTGCGGCGCATTCAGGCGGAGCGGGGCGAGTTTGCGCTGGATTTTCTGGCGGAGTGGCCCACGGAGAAAGGTATGGCCTGGCTGAATGATATGCCGGGTATCGGCCTGAAAACGGCTTCCCTGGTGATGCTCTTCAACTTTCATAAGCCGGTGCTGCCCGTGGATACGCATGTGCACCGCATTGCCCAGCGCGTAGGCATGATTGGCCCCAAAGCTTCCGCCGACAAAGCCCACCAGGTACTGCTGGAGCAACTGCCCAAGGATGCCCTCACGCTGCTCAACTTTCACAAACACAACTACTGGCACGGGCAGAAAATCTGCTTCTACGCCAAGCCCGACTGTGCCCGCTGCCCGCTGAAAGGGTTTTGCAATTACTACCTGGAGCACTACGGGCCGGCCACTCCGGAGGCCTTAGCGTCCACTCCCAGCCAGTGGAATACTACCTGGGGGGAGCTGGCGCATTAGGTAGTTACGTAACCGCAACTGGCCGTTTGCTGTTAGCTTTGGGTTGGTGTTGCTGCTATTTGCTGGCTGCCACTCGCTAAAGCCCTCCTCATGCGCCTTGTTCGTCACCCGGTTCTGTGTAATTACTACGTCACGTATCGGTGCAATGCCAAGTGCTCCTTCTGCGACATCTGGGAGAAACCCTCACCCTACATCACCCTGGCTGATGTGGAGCAAAACCTGCGCGACTTAAAGCAGTTGGGTGTGTCGGTGGTGGATTTTACGGGCGGCGAGCCGCTGCTGCACCGCCAGATTTACGAGTTTCTGGGGCTGGCCCACGATATGGGCTTTATTACCACCCTCACCACCAATTGCCTGCTCTACCCCAAATACGCCGAGCGGCTGCGGGGCAAAGTTGATATGTTGCACTTCTCCTTGGATGCCTCCGAGAAAGAGGTGCACGACAAGGGCCGGGGCGTGGCCTGCTTTGATTTCGTGCTGGAAAGCATTCGGGTGGCGCGGGAGCTAGGGGAGCGGCCGGATATCCTGTTCACGGTGTTCCGGGAAAACCTGGCGGACCTGGAAAAAGTGTACCGGGAAATCACCCAGCCGAATAAGCTGATGCTGATTTTGAATCCGGCTTTCGAATATAACTCCGTGGCTACCGGGGAGCAGCTGACGGCTGAGGAGCTGGATTACCTATCGGCGTTTGGCAAGCGGCCGGGCGTGTACCTGAATGAGG
The DNA here is from genome assembly GCF_032464715.1 of Hymenobacter endophyticus. Lineage (NCBI taxonomy): Bacteria > Pseudomonadati > Bacteroidota > Cytophagia > Cytophagales > Hymenobacteraceae > Hymenobacter > Hymenobacter endophyticus. The sequence goes on from NZ_JAWDJT010000011.1 coordinate 74,221, forward strand.
CCTTTATTCAGCTCCGGCGCGACGGGGGCAACCACGTAGCCGCGCCCGTGTGCCGGGCGGCCAGCACCACCCTGGTTATTTCGCCCAGCAACGAGCTGGTACTGCCCTGCTACCACCTGGGCGAGCAGAAATTCCCGATTGAAGGCCAATTGCTGGCTCTCTACAACTCCACCCAGGTGCAGCAGCTGGCGGCCCTGGAAGGCCGGCTGCCGCAGTGCGAGGGCTGCACCATCAACTGCTACATGCAGCCCAGTTTCGCCGTCGAAACCAGCAAATACTTCTGGCAGGCCCTCCCCAGTACCCTCAAGTACAACTGGGAGAAAGGTACCTGGAAGCGGATGCTGACACGGTAGAAGTTGAATTGTAAGGGTGAACCGGCTGCTCGGCCTGGGGGCATCTGTGAAACACATCTTTTTAACGTCAAGCACCTAACTCTCAACCCCATCTTTTCTATGCCTGCTCTTATCCTACCGGTTCAAGGGAAAACCCCACAATTCGGGGCAGACTGTTTCATTGCGGACAATGCCACGGTAGTTGGCGACGTAACGCTGGGCCGGGGCTGCACCGTGTGGTTCAGCGCCGTAGTGCGCGGCGACGTAAACAGCATCCGGGTTGGCGATGAAACGAACATCCAGGACGGGGCCGTCATTCACTGCACTTACCTGAAAGCGGCCACGGTTATCGGTTCCCGCGTGAGTATCGGGCACAAGGCCATTGTGCACGGCTGCACCGTAGAAGATGATGTGCTGATTGGGATGGGTGCTATTGTGATGGACCGGGCCGTGGTAGGAGCCGGCTGCATTATTGCGGCCGGAGCGGTGGTGCTGGAAGGTACCCAGTGTGAGCCAGGCTACCTCTATGCCGGTATTCCAGCCCGTAAAATAAAGCCAGTAACCGAGGAGCAGCAGGCCGGTTTGCGCCAGACAGCGGCCAATTACCAACTCTACGCTAGTTGGTTTCAGCCTGCATAAGAGAGAAGGGCGGAGGCCGAGTTGAAAACTGCCGCCGGAACTGTAGCTTCAGGCTTTCAACTCAACCATATCCCTGTACGCATGCGTTCTTTTTACTCGTATTTGCTGGCGGGTTGCCTGCTGTTCACTGGCGCAACTGCCTCGGCTGCTCCCGCTACCCCTAATCCAGATAGGCCCGGTAAGCCAGCGTTAGTAACCACACTGCCCGCTGGGCCATCTTTGGTTTCTGCCCAGCAACAGTCTCCAACAGAGCAAACAGCGGTAGTCTCACCTGAGCATGCTCAGAAGAAAAAGAAATCTGGTTCCAGCAAAGTATGGCTTCTGCTCGGAATAGGGGCCGCACTGGCCCTGGTGCGCATTCTGTTATAGAGCACGGCCCACTGACTACATTACAAGCACAAAAAAGCCCCACCAAACAGTTGGCGGGGCTTTTTATTGTACTGACTTACCAGGTTGGACTACAGGGCTAATGCTTCGTCCGCCTCTTCAGCTGACTCGTTGAGGTCTGTTACCCGAATCTGCACCAGCTCTACGGCGCGGCCGGCACGTTTCAGCACCCGGAACTCGTAGTTGTCGAGTACGGCCACGTCGCCCACTTCCGGAATGTTGCCATACAGCACGTTCAGTAGGCCGCCTACGCTTTCGTAGTCGTCACCCTCGGGCAGGGGATAGGGCAGGTATTCGTTAGCGTCGGAAATAGGGGTGGAGGTGTTCACGCGGTATTCGCTTTCCGACACTTTCTCCACTACAGGCACTTCGTTGTCGTACTCGTCCTGAATTTCGCCTACCAGCTCCTCCACAATGTCCTCCATCGTCACAATACCCGATACGCCGCCGAATTCATCCGAGACGATGGCCATGTGCATGTGCTTGCGCTGAAACTGGCGGAGCAGGCGGTTGATTTTCTTGGTTTCGGGCACGAAGTAGGCCGGCCGCATGATTTTGGCCAGTTCAATGGGCTGCTGCTGCCGAATGATTTGCAGCAGGTCCTTCACGTAGAGCACGCCCACAATATTGTCGATGTTGCCCTCAAAGACCGGAATCCGCGAGAAGCCTTCGTTGTAAACGGCCTCCAGCACTGCCTCCTCGGGGGTGTTTACATCAATGGCCGAAAGCTTGGTGCGGGGCACCATAATCTGCTTCACCATCCGGTCGTTGAACTCGAACACGTTTTCCAGCAGTTCGTGCTCCGACTCCTGCAACTCCCCACTTTGCTTGCTCTGATCCAGCAGCAGGCGCAGCTCCTCCGAGGTGTGTACCTCGTGCTCGTGTACCGAGGCTACCCCGAAAAGGCGCAACACCAGGTTCGAGAGCTTATCCAGCATCCAGATGAACGGGAACGTGATAAAGGCAAACGCCCGCAGCGGAATAGCAATGGCAATGCTCACGTTTTCGGGCTTGCGAATGGCCAGAACTTTCGGAGCCTGCTCCCCCAGCACAATGTGCATGGTGGTAATCAGCGTGAAGGAGGTGCCAATGGCAATCTGGTGAACCAGCGTGGGGCTAACAGTGAGGCCCAGTTTATCAATGATGGCCAGCACCACTTCGGCCACTACACTCTCGCCCACCCAACCCAGGGCCAGGGAAGCTACCGTAATACCCAGCTGCGTGGCCGACAAGTAGTAATTAAGCTCCAGCAACATGCTCTGCACGAGCTTGGCTAAGCGGTTGCCACTCTGGGCCTTAATGTCTATCTGAGACGGCCGAACCTTTACGAAGGCGAATTCTGCTGCTACGAAAAAGCCATTCAGCAATACCAGCAGAATGGTCAATATTATATTTAAAGCCATAGGTCCGGAAGCCAGACTCAACCGGTCGGCCTTCCTTTGTAAAGCAAAAATACGACATTCGGCGCAAGCGGTTGGAAAATACCCAGCGTTACCTCCCAACCACGCTTGGCACAACGGAATATGGTGCAGCTTTCATGGTGGAAAAACTACTTTCTGCGGTTAGCTGTTGCGGTTTCTCCCGACCTTTGCTTTTTCCCCGACTCTTCGTCGTTTTTTTCCTGATTCATGTCCCGGCGTACTTCCTTTATTTCCTCGCTGCTGTTGCTGCTCCTACTCACGCTGGGAGCCAGCGCGCAGGTTTTACAGCCCACCAAGCTTTCCGTGGCCCTCAGCAAGCCTACCGCCAAGGTAGGGGAGGAGCTGGACCTTATTGTGAATGCCCGCATTGATGAAAAGTGGCACCTCTACGCCACCGACTTCGACCCCGACCTGGGGCCCACGGTGTTTACGTTCACCTTCGCCAAGAACCCGAGTTACGAATTGGTGGGCAGGCCCAAATCCGTTGGGGCCACCAAACACTACGACGACGTATTTAAGGGCAACGTCACCTACTTTGAGAAAACCGGCCGCATCACCCAACGAATCCGGGTATTGCAACCTGGCTCCCTCACCATCAAGGCCGAAACCGAGTTCCAGAGCTGCACCGACGTGGATGGCCGCTGCATTCCCGGCGAGGAAAGCCTGAGCTTCGGGCCCATTGAGGTAACCGGAGCGGCGTCGTCCCCTGCTACACCCGCCCCCGCCAAAGGCAGCACCGGCGCAGTTGTAACGCCAGCTTCTGCCCCTGCCACCACGGCCGCTCCCGCAACGGCTGTGGTGCCCCCCGCCGATACGGCAGCTACTATGGCCACCACGGCAACTCCCACCGCCGACTACGCTACTCAGCCGGTAGGGCAGGAGGCCGCCAGCTCGGCCGTGACGGATGCAGCGGCCCTGGCTACTCCGGCCATAGCCGCCGAAGCTGCCGCTACCGGGCAGGGTAGCAGCCTGTGGGGGTTTGCCTTGCTGGCTTTCCTCTCGGGGTTGGGGGCTTTGCTCACGCCCTGTGTGTTTCCGCTCATCCCCATGACGGTTTCCATCTTCACAAAAGGCTCCGAAAACCGTCGGCAAGGTATTTTGAAGGCGGTGTTCTACGGTCTGTCCATCATCTTTATTTACGTAGTAGTGGGCCTGCTGACCACAGTGCTGTTGGGGGCCGATGGCCTGAATCTAATCAGCACGCACTGGCTGCCCAACCTGATTTTCTTCGTGGTATTCGTGGTATTCGGGCTTTCCTTTTTGGGTCTGTTTGAAATTACGCTGCCCCACGGCATGGTCAACAAAATTGATGAGCAAGCTGATAAAGGCGGCTGGGCCGGGGTGTTCTTCATGGCTCTCACGCTGGTTGTGGTATCCTTTAGCTGCACTGGTCCTATTGTGGCGTCCATTCTTACTATGGCCGCCCAGGGGGAGCGAATTCAGCCGGTAGTGGGTATGCTGGGCTTCTCCCTGGCATTTGCCTTGCCGTTTATGCTGTTTGCCTTGTTCCCCACCTGGCTGAAAAGCCTGCCCAGCTCGGGTGGCTGGCTGAATACGGTGAAGGTGACGCTGGGCTTTGTGGAGTTGATGCTGGCCCTGAAGTTCCTGAGCATGGCCGACCTGGCCTACCACTGGAACCTGCTCCCCCGCGACTTGTACCTGGTACTCTGGATTGCGCTGTCGGGTCTGCTGGGGGTATACCTGCTGGGCCGCTTCAAGCTTTCCCACGACTCCGACCTATCCCACCTGAGCGTAGGCCGCTTGCTGATGGCTGTGCTGGCGTTCAGCTTCATGACCTACCTGATTCCGGGCTTGTTTGGGGCGCCCCTGCCTTTGCTGGCCGGCTACCTGCCGCCCCAAAGCCGCCAGGATTTTTCTTTGGCTAACACCGCCGCCCCAGCCGTGGCAACAGCGCTGCCTAATGCTGAGTGCGAAGCCCCACGCTACGCCGATTTTCTGGAACTGCCCCACGGCCTGTCTGGCTATTTTGATCTGGAGCAGGCCAAGCGCTGCGCCAAAGCTGCCAACAAGCCGCTATTCATCGATTTTACCGGCCACGCCTGCGTAAACTGCCGGAAAATGGAGGCCACCGTCTGGAGCGACCCGCAGGTGCTCAAGCGCCTCCGCGAAGACTTCGTGGTGGTGGCGCTGTATGTAGATGACAAGTCGCCGCTGCCCCGCAACGAGTGGTACACCTCTGCCCACGACCACAAGGAAAAAACCACGCTCGGCAAGAAGAACGCTGATTTGCAGCTCACCGGTTTCAACGTAAACGCCCAGCCCTACTACGTACTGCTCGACCCCAACTCCCCCGCTGATTTGGCGCATACGCTGGCTACCCCAGTAGCCTACGAAAGCAACGTGGGCAACTTTGTGAAGTTCTTGGATGCGGGCCTGGCCCGGTACCGCCAGCAGGTAGCCGCCCGTTAGCCAACCATTACCTCCTACGAAAAGCCCCGCGCCGAACCATCGTTCAGCGCGGGGCTTTATCTTGTCGGCTCCTTCACCTCTGATATTCCATCCGTATGTTTCCTCGCCTTACCCTTCGTGTGGCTATCCTGGCCGCTTTGCTTGGCGCCCCTGGCTTGCTACAGGCGCAGACCAGTCCTACCGCTACCGCCGCGCCCGTTGATGCTTCCCGCATTACCCTGGTTATTCACGGTGGAGCCGGTACCATCACCCGTGCCCTCATGACCCCGGAAAAGGAAAAGGCCTACCAGGAAGCTCTGAACCAAGCCTTGGATATGGGATATGCGGTACTAAAGCGGGGCGGCACGGCCCTGGATGCTGTGGAAGCCAGCGTGCGGTTCATGGAAGACTCGCCCCTGTTTAACGCCGGTAAAGGAGCCGTATTCACGCACGAGGGCCGCAACGAATTGGATGCCGCTATTATGGACGGCCGCACCCTAGCGGCAGGCTCCATAGCCGGCGTAACGGTGGTGCGCAACCCCATTACGGCAGCGCGGGCCGTAATGGAAAAATCGGAGCATGTGCTGCTGACAGGGCCGGGAGCCGAGCAGTTTGCCCGCGAAAAAGGGGTGGATATCGTGCCGCCCAGCTACTTCTACACCGAGGCCCGGCACCAGCAACTGGAAAAGGCCTTGGCCGCGGAGCGTAAGCCCGGCACCCCCGACCAGCTGAACGCCCCATCAACTGAAATCAAAAAGCCCGAGAAAGTTAAAATCAAGCAGAAACCCGGCAAACCCCAGGGCACGGTTCTGCCCGAAAACCAGATTTTTACGGAGGGCAAGAAGTACGGTACCGTGGGGGCCGTGGCCCTTGATCAGTTCGGCAACCTAGCCGCCGCTACCAGCACCGGCGGCATGACCAACAAGCGCTACGGCCGCGTTGGCGATGCGCCCATCATCGGCTGCGGTACCTACGCCGATAACCAGTCCTGCGCCGTATCCTGCACGGGTTGGGGCGAGTACTTTATCCGGGCCACCGTGGCCCGCGACATAGCCGCCCGCATGGAGTATGGCCAGCAGCCTTTGCAACAAGCCGCGCAAGCTACCATTGATAAAGTAGCCAAACTGGGCGGCGACGGTGGTCTGATTGCGGTAGACCAGGCCGGCAACATTACGCTGCCTTTCAACTCGGAGGGGATGTACCGGGCCTACATCCGGGGGAATGGGGAGCGGCAGGTATTAATTTACAAGCAGTAGCGCCCTGCCACCCAGGCGCAGAACTAACCTCCTGTTTTGAGAAACTGTTAAATAAAAAGGCTCCGGTGCAACCACCCGGAGCCTTTTTTACCTTTATCCGTGCATTTCTTGTTGGAAAGCCTGACCTTTGCGGCCGAAAAGAAAAGCGTGCACCAACCGAAATGAATGGGGTAGAATTGAAGTGGATGTTGCGCAGGCTGGAAAAAAGAAAAGGCGGCACCCACCCAGATGCCGCCTCTCGATTCAGAACGTACCCACCCAGATACGCCCCGTTTTTCCTCCTCACATAATCCACCCATTTTTTCGCTGTAGAAGAAGGATTCGAACCTCCATGGAGTAGTTAGCCGGCCGCCGGACCAGTTTTTCCCAAATCTCCACCCCCGAGAGAGGAGGGCGCGTCTGCCAGTTTCACCATTCTACACTGTAAAAACAATCCGCTGCCGCTTGCGTTGGATTATGACAAATGTACTAGGTTGGTTGAAGTAATAAAATAATTTCAGACATTTGTAAAAAAAATTACATACTTTTTAATAAAGTCTTGTTTTCATTGCAATATAGGTAATCAACACCCTGAAAAATGGCTCGTAATTACGAACTTGACGACACTGACCGGAAGATTCTGGCGCTGTTGATTGATGATGCTAAAATGCCCTACACCGAAATTGCGCGCAAGGTGCATGTTTCAGGCGGTACGGTACACGTACGCATGGCTCGCTTGGAGGAGTTGGGCATTGTGCAGGGCGCTACGCTCAAGATTGACTACCAGAAACTTGGCTACGGCGTGCGGGCATTTCTTGGTATTTATCTGCAGAAGAGCTCCGTGTATGAAAGCGTCGTGACGGCACTGCGGCTGATTCCGGAAGTAGTGAGCATTGACTTCACTACCGGGGCTTACGGCATCTTTGCTCGCCTGATTTGTCGGGACACCAACCATCTACGGGAAGTTTTGCACGAGCAGATACAGCTAATTGAGGGTATTGAGCGTACCGAAACTCTGATTTCATTGGAGGAGGCCTTCAACCGCCCCATTCAGTTGCAGGAGATAGAGGAGGGCGAAAACTAAGCTCTCCTAGTAAGCAAACTTGCTTGTTGGCGCCGCTGCCCCACCTTGGTGAGGTAGCGGCTGCTGCATTTTCAGGGCACTAGTAAGCTCGAGCGTAATAAAGATAAATTGACCCCGAGCTAGCATTAATTGCATTTTTTTGGTGAAGTTGAAAAGGGCCTTGGGGCTTGATTTGCTGCGGGTTATATTTCGTGTATTCGTTTCGGGACTATACCAGTATTGGCTACCGTATGAGAATTCACCGCGCTTTTCTCCTGTCACTGGTATTAGTAGTCCGCCTCGGTCAGGCCCAAAGCCTGCCCGCCGTTTACCTCAACGACCAGGATGAGGCAACCGTGCCGGACAGCGCCACCCACTACCGCATTGTAGACCGCAAAAACGAGCTGCTGGGCACCTACGCCATGCGCGAGTATGCTCTGTCTGGCACGCTGCTGCTGAAAGGTACCCTCTCCGCCATTGATCCACCAGTCCGTAATGGGCTGGTGACCTGGTACCACCCCGACGGGAGTAAAGCCAGCCAGGTACACTACCACGATGATGAGGCTTCCGGCCTGTACTTGGGCTGGTACGAGGATGGCCAGGTAAGCCAGCGCGGCGACTACACCGACGGGCAGCGGGTAGGCCGTTGGATTACCGTGCATCGTAACGGCCAGAAACGCTCGGAGGGACGTTACAATGCTGGCCGGCCCGTGGGCGAGTGGCGCTACTACTACGATACGGGGGAGTTGAGCGCTATTGAAATGCCCGACCGCCAAGGCAAGCCGCTCGCCTTGGCCTTCTTCAACAAGGATGGGTCCCCCTACATGGGCCGCGTACGCACGCGGGAACTGCCGCAGTTTCCGGGCGGAGAAGCGGCCATGCTCAGCTACATTGCCCGCACTACCAACTACCCGCGCACCCTGCGGCGCAAAGGCATTACGGGTAATGTATACGTGAGCTATACCGTGGGCGAAGACGGACGCGTAGAGCAAGTGCGAGTAGTACAGGGCCTAGCCCCCGATGCCGACTTGGAGGCCCGCCGGGTAGTAGCTGGCCTGCCCGCTTTTGAGCCCGGCCGCGAGTACAATTTGCCCACCGCCATGACCTTTACCATCCCTATTCACTTCTCCGCCAATTTCTCGCTGGCCTCTGGCCTGAAGCCTGCCCAGGTCCCGCCTTCTGAAGCCCGGGCCGCCGCTCCTGATCTGGAAGAATAGGCTTCAGTTCAGCGCTACCGTAGCTGGTAGCGGCAAGCGCCCAGCCACAGAAAAGCCCCGTCCTGCATGCAGGACGGGGCTTTTCTGTGGCTGGGCGCCGCTGGCTTCTAGGCAGTTACCTGTGCATCCAGCTTTTGGGCTAGTACATGCTTGGGCACTGCACCAACCTGCTTATCAACAACTTGACCGTTCTTGAACACCAGCAGCGTAGGAATGCTGCGGATACCAAATTTGGCAGAAGTCTGGGGGTTCGAGTCAACGTCAACTTTGCCGATAACGGCTTTGCCTTCGTATTCGCCGGCCAGTTCTTCCACTACCGGGCCCACCATGCGGCAGGGGCCGCACCACTCGGCCCAAAAGTCTACCAGTACCGGCTTATCGGAGTTGATGATCTGGTCGAAGTTAGCATCGGTAATTTCGATGGCTTTATGTCCCATAATTGTAGGGTTTTTGATGAAATGAGTCTGTACGCTTGTCTGAGCAGCTTGTACGTACAAGCGGGCCGCAAGGTAGCAGATTGCGTTCCAACAAGCAGCGCGCCGGAAAGTTCACTTCGGCCAGAGTGGCAGATTACTGGCCGGAGCAACGCAGTTGCCCGATACTACCGGCCGGGTATAGGCTGGTAGTATCGGGCGTTATTCAGCACACGGTATTGACTTAAGAGTGATAAGCCCGGGCGTATTCCTGTGCCCGGTGGCGTAGCTTATAAAACACGTAGAGGTTGAAGAAGTGCATACCGCCCAGAATCAGGATAATGGTGCCTATTTTGATGCTGAGCGTTTCCACGCTGCCTTGGTAGCTGGTCACGGCCTCCGTAGTGCGTAGCGTGAGGGTGGCATAGCCAATGTTGATGAGGTAAAAACCCGTCAGCAGCAGCTTGTTCACGGAGTCGGCCAACTGCTCATTGCCGTGAAAAATATCGACCAGAAACAGCCGGCCATTCTTGAAAAGCGTGCGCGCCACCCAGATAGTCAGCAGCACCGTGACGGGCAAATACACTCCGTAAACCAGCAGATAGTAGTTCATGACGTTGAGAAGTTAAAAGGTGAATGAAAAGTGATGAGGTGAAAAGTGACAGGTGATGAGGTAGCGGTTAGGCCGCAGGGCGCGTCAATTAGCCCTGAATCGGCGTTGCGGACGTATGGCTGGCGCTGCGGAGGTTGCTAATGAGGCCTGAGCTAGCTAGCGGAGTCAACTTGTGGAAGTAAATCGGCCAAGGCTTGCGGGCAGGTCGGAAAACGGAACTGAAAACCGGCTTCCAGCAGCCGCTGCGGCACCACTTTGCGGCTTTTCAGAATCAGCTCGGTTTCGGTGCGCAGCAGGAAGGCCCCGATTTCCAGCAGCCACTGCGGCTGGGGCAGGTGCCAGCGCGGCCGGTAATGTTGGTCGAGCAGGCCCATAAGGGCGGCGTTGGATAGCGGCTCCGGGGCGCAAAGGTTGAACGCACCTTCTAGCTGTGGCCGGGCCACCAAGAACTCCACGGCCCGGCAGAAATCCTCCGCGTGCAGCCAGCTTACCCACTGCTGGCCGTTGCCCTGGGGCGTGCTCAGGCCCAGACGGGCCAGCCGCGCCATCACGGGCAAAGCTCCACCATCAGACTCGAGCACAATGGCCGTGCGCAAAGCCACGCGGCGCGTATGGGGCGCGGTAGCCAGGTTAAATTCGGCTTCCCACTTCTGCGCTACCATCTCCGAAAAGCCTCGCCCGATGCGGCCGGCAGCTTCCGTGTTGGCTGGGGCCGCGCCGCTGGTGTCCTCGTAAATGGTGGCCGTGGAGGAGTTCAGCCACACGGCGGGCGGGTTCCGGCACTGCGCCACCGCTTCGCCCAGCACCCGGGTGCTTTCGGTGCGGCTGCGCACAATGGCGTACTTGTTGGCGGCGTGGTAGCGGCAATCCACCGATTTGCCGGCCAGGTTAATGAGCACCGCCGCACCCTCCAGCTTCTTGGCCCAGGGCCCCAGGGTGCGGCCATCCCAGGCTACTTCGCCAAACCGCTTGGCCTGACGGGTTAGCGTGAGCACCTCGTACCCCAACTGCCGGAAGTGCCGGGCCAGGTGCCGCCCCAGAAAGCCATTGCCGCCGGCCAGAATCATCAGTGGTTGGTTCATGGAAGTGAGGGTAGAAGGGAGAATGTTTTGTATACTATTAATTTGAAACTTTCAATAATTATTGAAATATGATAGCAAAAAAATAAGCGCCTCCTAAAACCGGCTGCGCATGAGCTTCATGAAGGTGCTCACAAACCAGTTCTCATCGGCTTTAATAAGCGTGTTGGCTGCTTTGTCAGCAAAGTCGGCGAAGCTCTGAATGTTGCCGATCATCTGAGTGAAGGCCTGAGTTTCCTCCGGGGTAGCGGCAGGGGAGGGCTCCACTTGGCTGATTTCGCCCAGCACGCGCATAATGGGCGCCAGCTCCCGCTTGTGGCGCTCCTGCAGAATGAGGGTGGCCACGCGGTGAATGTCCTTTTCCGCCGAGAAAAACTCCCGCCGCTCACCGGGCCGCAACTCCTTGCGCACGAGGCCCCAGTCCATGAGGGCGCGCACGTTCATGTTGGCATTTCCCCGCGAAATCTGCAGCTGCTCCATGATGTCCTCGGTGCTCAGGGCTCCGGCCGACACTAGCAGCAACGCGTGCACCTGCGCCATCGTCCGGCTCACGCCCCAAGCCGAGCCCAGGGTGCCCCAGCCTTCAATGAACTTGCTTTTGGCTTCGTCGAGTTGCATGGTTCAAATGTAGTAGAGTATTTTAAACTTTCAATAAAAAATGAAAGTTTATTTTTGTGTTAGATGATTCTTGCCTTGAGTCTATTTCAGTAATGCGGAAGCTTGGTGAAGAGCTTCCGAAAAAGCAAGCTTCTCACCGAAAAATTGGGCAGAATCCATGCGCACATATCGTATGCCGTTGGCGAATATCAACGTGTCATTGCTACTATCGAACGCAACGGGCAATGAATAACCTGTACAACCTTTGGTAATCGTAACGGAATCACCGTCAGGGCTAAAGCGTGCCGCGTTGATTCCTGAAGAATATGCAGTTACCATAATAGTACGCCCTTTTATCTTCGTAAAGCAGATGTTTTCATTTGGCTCACCTGACAAAGAAGCTGCTGATACCGGACTCCATGCCCCCTGTACTGCTGCCTCAGTAACGGAATGTGGCTTATTACAGCTGTTCATGCATAACAGGCTACCTATTGCCCATAAAGTATAACGAGTCATTTGAAGCTGTGGAGTAGGTAAAAATGAAGGCGGCTACTGCTTGAATATAAGCAGTAGCCGCCTCATGTGACTCAACGGTATGCTACAAACTTATATCAGCTGGCAGGCATCAATTTCCATTTCGCGCATTTTGCGGATGAACTCCTTGGGCTCGATGCGGTAGCGGCGGGAGTAGGTATCCACGGCGAGGTGCTCGTGGGGCTCGGCAAACTTGATTTCGAGCTTTTTGGAGCCCGCGCAGCCTTCCACGGCTTCCATGAAACGGTCCATGAAGGGCTCCGTGATGGTACGTAGGTCCAGCTGTACCCGCACGCCGTTGGCGAGTTTCTCGGCCACGTTGAACAGGGGCTCCATCGTCAGAATCTTGAACTCGAACTGGTCGGAGTCGCGGAAGCGCTGGGCGTACTTGCCGCGGATGTACATGGGCGGCACCTGCTCCTTATCGTAGTTGCGGGGGTTGATGAGGTTGCTGAAGCGCGAGTAATCGTCACGGAACAAAGCCAGGTTCAGTGACGACTCGTAGTCTTCTACGCTGAACGACACGAAGGGCTGGCCGGTCTTGGTAGTCTTGAACAGGACGTTGGAAATCAGCCCGGCTACCGTTACCTCGCGGTTTTTGTAGTTCTCCACCTTATCCAGTCCGCAGGTGCAGTAGGAGTCGATTTCCAGCTTGAAGTCGTCGAGCGGGTGACCGGAGAGGTAGAAGCCCACCACTTCCTTCTCGCGGCGCAGCAACTCGGTAGCGGGCCAGGGCTCCATATCGGCCACTTTGGGCAGGGGCATGGCCACGGCCCCGAAGGCCCCACCGCCAAACAGGCTCTGTTGGGCCGAATCCTGGTCGGCCTGGTACTGCTGGCCCATTTTTACCGCCTTATCGATGAGGTTCTGGTCGTTGGCCGGGGCCTCCACGAACTGGCGGCGGTGGTACCGCTCAAACGAATCGAAAGCGCCCGACAGGGCCAGGCTTTCAAAGGTCTTCTTATTCACGGCGCGCAGGTTCACGCGCTTGGAGAAGTCGAAAATATCGGTGTAGGGGCCCTTTTTGTCGCGCTCCGCCACAATGCTTTCAATGGCGGCCTCGCCCGCGCCCTTCACAGCGGCCATGCCGAAGCGGATCTGGCCTTTTTCGTTTACGTTGAACTTGAGGATGGATTCGTTCACGTCGGGGCCGAGCACGGGTACGCCCTGGCGGCGGGCTTCCTCGATGAAGAAGGTCACCTTCTTGATGTCCGACATGTTGTTGGTAAGCACGGCGGCCATGTACTCGGCGGGGTAATTAGCCTTGAGGTAGCCCGTCTGGTAGGCTACTACCGAGTAGGCGGCGGAGTGGGAGCGGTTGAAGCCGTAGGCCGCAAACTTCTCCATCACGTCAAACACGTCGTTGGCCTTTTTGGCCACTATACCGTGCAGCTTTTTGGCGCCTTCGCAGAATTTCTCCCGCTCCTGGGCCATCTTCTTCATGTCCTTTTTCCCCATGGCCCGGCGCAGCAAATCGGCGCCGCCCAAGGAGTAGCCGGCCAGAATCTGGGCGGCCTGCATGATCTGCTCCTGGTACACCATAATGCCCTGGGAGTAGTTCAGGATGGGCTCCAGCAACTCGTGCGGGTACTCAATTTCTTCGCGCCCGTGCTTGCGGTTGATGAAGTTCGGGATGAACTGCATGGGGCCCGGCCGGTACAGGGCGTTCATGGCAATCAGGTCCTCGATGTTGGTGGGCTTGAGGTCCTTGAGGTACATGCGCATGCCCTCTGACTCGAACTGGAACGTGCCGATGGTGTCGCCGCGCTGGTACAACTCGTAGGTTTTGGGGTCGTCGAGCGGGATATCATCAATGTTGATATCAACGCCGTGGTTTTTCTTGATGAGCTCCAGGGCATCGACGATGATGGTCAGCGTCTTCAGCCCCAGAAAGTCCATCTTCAGCATCCCGGCCGCCTCAATCACCTTGCCGTCGAACTGGGTTACCAGCAGGTCCGAGTCCTTGGAGGTGGACACGGGGATGTACTTGGTGATGTCGTCGGGGGCAATGATGACGCCGGCGGCGTGGATGCCGGTGTTGCGCACCGAGCCTTCCAGCTTGTGGGCCAGGCGCAGAATGTGGCCGCGCAGGTTGTCGGGCGCCATGTCGCGCAGGATATAGTCCAGCTCGGGGTTTTCGGCGAAGGCGCCGGCCAGGGTGGTGCCGGGCTTTTCGGGCACCATCTTGGCCAGCTCGTTGGTCTGGGGCAGGGGCAGCTCCATGGCCCGGGCCACATCCTTGATGCTGGACTTGGCGGCCATGGTACCGAAGGTGATAATCTGGGCCACCTGCGTTTTGCCGTACTTATCCACCACGTAGTCAATCACCCGCTGGCGGTTCACGTCGTCGAAGTCGATATCAATATCGGGCATCGACACGCGCTCCGGATTCAGGAAACGCTCGAACAGCAGCGAGTATTTAATCGGGTCGATGTTGGTGATACCCACGCAGTAGGCCACCGCCGAGCCGGCGGCCGAACCCCGGCCCGGGCCCACGGCCACGCCCACGCTGCGGCCGTGGTTGATGAAGTCTTGGGTGATGAGGAAGTAGCCCGCAAACCCCATCGTCTCAATGATGCGCAGCTCGTAATCCAGCCGCTCCTCTATTTCGGGGGTGCGCTCGGAGTAGCGCGGCGGCTTGGTCATCGTAACGATGCCCTTGCCGGCCGAGGGGCCGAAAGCTCCCACGTAGGTCAGCTCGCGCAGAAACTCATCGGCGTTGGCGAAGGCCGGCGGAATGGGGAAGTTGGGGAGCAGAATGTCACGCGCCAGCTTGGGGGGCGTGATTTTGTCGACAATTTCGTTGGTGTTGTCCAGGCTTTCGGGCACATCCTGGAACAGCCGGCCCATTTCTTCCTGGTTCTTGAAGTAGAACTGGTCGTTGGGAAAGCCGAAGCGGGAGCGGGGGCGGGGCATCTGGGCTTCCTCATCGATGCGCATGAGCTGGCGGCGCACCTGGTCGTCGGAGCTGGCGAGGGGGCGCAGGTTGTCGAGGTGGTCGTAGAGTACCTTGTTCTCACCGGAAACCAGGCGAAAATACTTGGTCTGGAAGTCGCCCACCGGGATGCTGTGCTCCTCGCCGGTGTTCACGCACAACAGCAAATCGTGGGGCGCAAAGTCCTCCTGATTCACGTAGTGCGAGTCGTTGGTGGCAATGACCTTGACGTTGTACTTCCGGGCCCACTTCAGCAGAATCTGGTTCAGGTCCTCCTGGCTTTTGCCGGTGTTGTCGATGTTCTCGATGCCGTGGCGCTGGATTTCGATGTAGTAATCCTCGCCAAACACGTCCAGCCACCACTTCAGCTTTTCCTCGGCCTCGTCCTCCGATTTCCAGAGCAGCGCCTGCGGAATTTCGGCCCCGATGCAGCAGCTAGTGGCAATCAGGCCCTCGTGGTACTGCAAGAGCAGCTCCTTATCAATACGCGGATACTTGGAGTACACGCCCTCGATGAAGCTCATGGAGCAGAGCTTGGCCAAGTTCTGGTAGCCGGCTTGGTCTTTGGCCAGCAGCAGCTGGTGGTGGCGCACGTCCCGCTCACCTTTTTCCCGGCTGAAGCTTTTCTTGTGGCGGTCCTCCACCAGATAAAACTCGCAGCCTACAATGGGCTTCACGTTGTACTTATTCGCCTCGGCCACAAAGTTGAAAGCCCCGAACATGTTGCCGTGGTCGGTAAGGGCCACGGCCGGCATGCCGTCGGCCTGGGCCTTCTTCATCAGGGCCGAAATGCTGGCCTGACCATCGAGCAGGGAATATTGGGTGTGGCAGTGCAGGTGCGAGAAGGTAGGCATGGCAAGCAACTCCGCGCCGTTAGGGCGCCAAGCGGACAGTAAAGTTACCCATGAATCAGCGGCCGGGAAAGGTTGCGCGGCAAGGGATTTTGGTGTACCATAAACAAAGAGGACGGCTATATAGCCGTCCTCTTTTGAAGCATGCTGCTACTACGGGTGCATCCCGAGCTAGGCCCGCATTTATCGGCCGGCCTCCACCACCAAAACCTCCCCGATTTTCACCGAAGGCTCGGCTTTATCGTTCCACTGCTGAAGCTGGGCGGGGGTGGTTTTGTACTGCTTGGCGATGCTGAACAGGGTTTCGCCCTTCTGCACGGTGTGGTGCTGGCCGGGGAAGCCAACTTTATCGGCCGGGGTGGCTGATTTAGTAACGGGTGCGGCTCCCGGTTTGGCGGCCGGCATAAGGCTGTTGGCTGCCGGCTGGGCCTTGGATTTCGTAACAGCTGGCGCGGTGGGTATGCTGATGGTACCCATAGGGGCGGCTGCCGGGGCTTTGGCCGCTACGGGCTTGGCCGTACCCATGAAGCCGGAAGCATGTAATCGTTCGGCTGCTTCCTGCAGCGCCGGGTTTTTGGCGGCACGAGCATCAAACCCCGCGTATTGAGGGCTGCGCAGGAGGGTATTCAGCTCTACCTGCCAGGGCTGCTGGCGCAGGCGCTGGGCTAATAGCTGCTGCTGCTCGCGCGGCAGGCTGGCAGTGTAGTGGCTCAGACGCTGGTTGAGCACCGGAATATCCACCAGGGCCGCGTCGATTAGCTGAGTGGCTTTGGTGTCGTTGGGCTCGAAATAGATGGCCCGGAGCCGCCGCACGCTCGTTTCAACCAGCCCCGACATCACCCGCACGGAGTCGTTGGAAAGTACGGGCCGCGTAGTGGTATGCTGAGGGGCCGGTGGAGCCACCTGCTGAGCCTGAGTAGAGAAAGAGGCCAACGAACCGGCCGTTAGCAACAAAGCAGAAGTGAAATGAAAACGCATAAAACCCGAGCGGGTAAAAGCTGAACCGATACGTAAAAAACTAATTAGCAGGCTTGATAAGCAGCACCTCGCCGGGCTTCACCGAGAAATCAGGCTTGTTATTCCACTCCATAATCTGCTTGATGGTGACACCGTACTTGCGCGAAACGCTGTACATGGTTTCGCCGGTTTGCACCGTGTGCTTCACACTGGCCGGGGCCGTAGCAGGAGCCGACACGGCAGGTTTGGTAGCAGCGGCCGGAGCAGCCTTTGCGGGTAGCGGACTTGCAACCGGCGCAGCCTCCACGCCGGGAGCCGTGACGCGCAGTACCTGCCCAATGCGCAGGGCGGGCTGCTGAGGCAGGTTGTTCCAGAGCACAATATCGGCCGGGCGCAGGCCAAAGCGCCGGGCCACGGAGTAGAGGTTTTCTTTGGGTTGCACGGTGTGCAGGCCGTTAGCTGGTACAGGCTCCACGGCGGTAACCGGAGCTGCCGCAACCACCGGTTGAGGCGTGCTGGGTGAGGTGGGACGCGGGGGGGCAACTACTGCCGGAGTGGGTTTAACCGGGCTGGACGCGGCAGGAGCCGGTACTGCAGGGGAGGCGGCAACGGGGCGGGGAACGGCAGTAACCGGGGCCGGGCGCGAGGCGGGCTCAGTTACGGGCTCCGCATCGGTTGGCTCGTCGGCCACCGGGGCCGAAGTTGGCAAGGGTTTCTTGGGCAGAGGTGCCGCCGAGGCCGCAACGGACGCAGGCACAGCTGCTGCGGGCCGGGTTGGGGCAGGTGGCAGCTCGTTCAGGTTTTCGGTGTGCTCATCGGTGGCGCTGTCGGGCTGCACTACCACAGTAGAGTTGTCCTCCTCCACGGCATCTTCCAGCGTCCGGTTTGCGGTGGCTGTGCTACCCATATAAGGCTCAGCATCCTCCGTCTTCTTTTTCTTTTCGGGCTGTTTGGCTGGTTGCGGGGCCGGTGAGGCTGCTGGGCTGGTGCTGGGCTTTTCGAAGGCCGCCAGGGCCGCCGCGTTGCTGCCATCGGCGTACTCGACGGGCACGTTTTTGGGGCGGGTATGCTGCAGCCACAATACGCGGCCGGGCCGCAGTTCCTCGTTGCGGGCCATGCGGTTTTTGCTCCAGATGGCTTTGGCCCGGATGCCATACTTCTGCGAAATGGTTACCACACTCTCGCCGGCTTGGGCCACATGGTACTCCGTCTCTGCTTTGTCGCGCTTCTTCTGCACAAAATAGGGCTGGCCGGCCACGATGTTGTCGAAAGGAAACAGGTCGTTGAACTGCATGAACTTGCGCAGCTTCACGCCGGCCCGCTTAGCCAGACCTTCTTTAGTGTCGCCGGGCAGCGCAACCACCGCCCGGAGCCCATTTACGCGCACAAAGTCAGCGCTTTCGGGGTCGGGGGCTGGGTTGTTGAGGAGCTGACCGGCGGTGGCGTTTTTTTGCTGGGCGGCTAAGGCGGTAAGCTGCAGCGGGTCGGTGATGGGCACCAGCATCGTGTACACCCGGTCGGTGGGCACGGTGGGGGCCAGCAGCCAGCGGTTGTATTTGGCCAAATCGGCAGGATTCAGCTGCATGGCCTGGGCCATCACGCTCAGGGGCTGCCCAGCCGGGGCCGGAAACTCCTGAAACAGCAGCGGCGGCTTGGTATTCAGACCAATGGCCGGCTCAAACGCAATTTTATGAGCCAGCAGGGTCAGGATATACGGGTGCGTCTGCTCCGAAACCTCCATCTCCGTGGCCCCGGCATCGGTGGGCAGAGTATAGGGCTTGGTGCCGGTGAGGCCCAGGTTGTAGCTGAGTAGCGTGTTGGCCCAGTTACGGAAGGTTTTGTTGTTGCGCAGCAGGTATTGGGCGGCCGCTTTCGAGGAAGCCGTAATGTGCTTGCGCTCATCAATGGCCTCGTTCATCAGCAAGCCGTAATCCTGAGCGGCTTCGCGCTTAAACTGCCAGTAGCCCACGGCATCGTGAATACTCTGGGCGTCGCCCTGCAGGCCGCTTTCCTGAAGGGCCAGAAAGTGAAAATCCAGCGGCAGGCCTTCTTGCTGAAATACCCGGTCAATGATGGGGAAATACGCATCGGCCAGGGCTACGCGGGCCTGGAAGGAAGCCGGGTGGCGGCGCAGGGCATCTACCTTCTGCTGGAGGGCCGCCCGGCCGCCCGGCGTGAGGCGCAGGCGCAAATCGGCCAGGCTGAGCTGGGCCGGTACTGGCACGGTTTGGGCGGCCACCAACAGCGGCAGCCACAGCAATACCAGTAGTACAAGTCGTTTCATAAGCGGGGAAATGCAACCACTCGGAGCCGCTGGTCGGCGTTTGCGCGCTGATGCCGGCCCCGTTAACCTACAAAATAGAAGAAAAAAAACCGGGCAACCGGCCTCTCCGCTGCAAATCCAACAGAATGGCAAAATTCTTTCATTCGCCCTGGGCTGCTTACACTTCTCCGCCGAAAGACGAGGCAAGCGCCATGCCCGAGTGCGGGCTAACCAGTAACGCCAGCGGCTTAGGCCCGCGGATAGGTTCAACTCTGGTACCACGCCATCAGGAAAGCAGGGTGCCGGATTGCCCAGCGAAGTATGGAGTGTAAGGGCCAGTCGTTGCAAAATTGCCGTAAATTTGGGGTGGCAGCCACACTTTCTGGGGCTGCGTGGGCTTACCCTCAGGCGCGGACAAGGTGTAACAGGCTTAGTCTACACGCTTGCCCTACAGTGCAGCAGCCTATCCGTCACTTCCTATGAATAACGCCACCAGCTTCTTGCTATACGACCGTCCGGCGCTGGCATCCAGTGCCGGGCAGGCGTGGCCGGGGCTGCGGGTAGAGCGTTACCAATTGGAGGCCATGGCTATGCCGGCGCACGCGCACGACCAGCACGTGCTCATCATTCATCAGGGGAGCCAACCCGTGCGCTCAAGCCGCCAGAACGGAAGCCGCACCGAGGAAGAGCTGTTTCGGGCGGGCGACGCCGGCCTGTACCCGGCCGGGGAGTACGGGGCAACCGCCTGGCACGGGCCCGCCGATATCATTCAACTGCACTTGAACCCGCAAGCGCTGGAACACCGGGTCAGCCAGCAAGGCAGCAAGTTCATTCTGCGTGACCGGTTTCGGTTTGAGGATGGGTTGCTCACTCAGCTGGGCCGGCAGTTGCTCATGGCGGCGGGCAGTCGGCACGCGCTGGGCCTGCTCTACGTGGAGTCACTGACCAATGCGCTGTGCTACCAGTTGCTGGAGCACCACGCCACCCAGCAGCGGCGCCCCGCGCCGGGCCGCACCTTGTCGGGCCCAATTCTGGCCCGCATCGAGGCGTATTTGGAAGATACTATGGAGCAGGTGGTGACGGTGGAGGCCCTGGCTGAGCTGGCCAACCTGAGCGTGTTTCATTTCACGCGATGCTTCCGGCACACCACCGGCCAGTCGCCCTACCAATACGTGCTGGGCTGGAAAATCCGGCGGGCCCAGCACTTGTTGCGCGCCGGCGAGCTGCCGGTGGCCGCCGTTGGTGAGGTGCTGGGCTTTGCCTCGCCCGCCCACTTCGCGGCGGCATTCAAGCGCGCTACCGGCCACACCCCCCGCGACTTCCAGCGACGGTAGTCACGGCCGCAAAATCCGCAGGAATCCTATAGAAAACAGCAGGAATTGGGCAAGGGGCCGGGCGCGGCCACCAGACCTTTGGGCTAGTTCTACGGGCAGTAATTCGCTGCCCTCACCTAACCCTTTTTCTGATGAATACTCCCATTCTGGTAGCCGGCGCAACCGGCGAGCTTGGCGGCCGCATTGTGGCGGCGCTGCTGCGGCGCGGGGCCTCGGTGCGGGCCGTGGTGCGCGTGGCCACTGAGGCCGCCAAAGTGCATGCGCTAACCCGGCAAGGCGTAGATGTGCGCCGCGTGGACCTGACCGACACGGCGGGCCTCACCCAGGCCTGTGAGGGCGTGGCCTGCGTGGTATCGGTGCTGGCGGGGCTGCGCGAGGTTATCGTGGATGCCCAGGCCAATCTGCTGACGGCGGCCGTGGCGGCCGGCGTGCCCCGCTTCATTCCCTCCGATTTCGCCAGTGACTACACCCGGCAGCACCCGGGCGAGAACCGCAACTTCGACCTGCGCCGCGAGTTTCAGCAACTCTTGGATAAAGCCCCCATTGCGGCCACTTCCATTCTTAACGGGGCTTTCGGCGAAATTCTGACCTACGGTATTCCGCTGCTCGACCTTAAACACCAGCAGGTGGGCTACTGGGAAGATGCCGACTGGAAAATCGACTTCACTACCATGAACGACACGGCCGCCTATACCGCCGCCGTTGCCTTGGATGTTACCACGCCCCGCTTTCTGCGCATCGCCAGCTTTCAGCACAGCCCGCACGAGCTGGCAGCGGCGGCCGAAGCAGCCGGCCACGGGCCGTTTGCAGTAGTGCCGCTAGGCTCCCGCGCCAATCTGAGTGCCCGCATCGAGCAGGTGCGCGCCGCCAACCTGGCCGGCGAACAGCAACTCTATGCCGACTGGCAGCAGCTGCAGTATGTGCGCAGCATGTTCGCCGTGCAAAATACCCCGCTCGATAATCACCGATACCCGGACCTGACCTGGACCAGCGCCGAGGATCTGCTAGGGCAGCGCCCGCCCCAGGCCAACCAGCCAAATCTGTTAGGGCCGTACTCGGATGAGGAGCTGGTGAAACGGCTGCCGGGCTTCACCAACCACTACGCCACCGTGAATGGGGTGCGCCTGCACTACGTGGCCGGCGGCAGCGGCCGGCCTTTGGTCTGTTTGCCCGGCTGGCCCCAAACGTGGTATTCCTTCCATCCCGTGGCGCAGGAACTGGCCCGGCACTACCACGTCATTCTCGTGGATATGCGCGGCATGGGCAGCTCCGACAAGCCCGCTGATGGCTACGACAAAAAGACGATGGCCCGGGATATTTACGAACTGGTGCAGCACCTGGGGCTGGACACGGTTGCTCTATTGGGGCACGACATCGGGGGCATGGTAGCCAGTAGCTTCGCCTACAACTACCCCGCCGCCACCGACCAGCTGATTGTGCTGGATGGCACCCACCCCACCGAGGGGATGCGCTACATGCCCATGCTGCCCGCACCGGGGGCACTTGCGGGCAAAATGGATGGGGAGCACCCGTACATCTGGTGGATGGCGTTCAACCAAGTCAAAAAGCTGCCCGAAAAGCTACTGGCGGGCCGCTTCCACCTGCTGCTCGATTACCTCTTTGCCTATGTGATGTTGGATGAGAGCAAAATGACGGCGTTTGACCGGGCAGTGTACGCGGCAGTATACAACCAGTCGGAAAATATCCGGGCGGCTACTGCCTGGTACCAGGCCCTGGGGCAGGATATAGCCGACCACCACGCCTACGCCCAACTGAGTTTGCCGGTGCTGGGCATTGCTAGCTACGTAGCGCACGGCACCCTGCAGCAAAGCGTGCCCGCTATGACCACCAACGGCCGGGTCATTACACTGCCCAGCAGCGGCCACTACATGTTTGAGGAGAGCCCGGCGCAGGTACTGGAAGCGGTGCTGCGCTTTTTGCAGGAGCATCAGCCAGCCGTTAAACCGGTTGCCGACTGATAAGGGCATGCGTTGCAGGCTGATCAGCAGTAAGGGCTGGTCAGTTTGCACAGCTGGTTGTTAAAGAGCGGCGGGCCGGCAGGAAAATCATTCAACTCCGAATGATTTTCCTGCCGGCCCACCGCTCTGTTTAGGTGCTTACATCCCGCCGCCGGGAGGCGGGCCCCCGCCGGGCTGGCCGAAGCCGCCCGGGCCCCGGCGGCGCTCCGTGGGCGCATCATCGGGCAGGGCGTCTCCACGGCCGTTGCTGCCCGCGTAGCTGCGGATATTGTAGGTGAACATGAGCATGAAGTAGCGCTGCAGAATGTTGGTTTGCACGTCCTCAGTGTAGGCGGCCGTAATGTTGCGCTGGATGCTGTTGTTCTGGCCCAGTAAGTCGAAGGCGTACAGCTTCACTTCCGCCTGCTGCTTCGGTCCGATTTTTTTGCCCACCGAGGCGTTCCAGAGCACAAAGTTCTGGTTGAAGCCCGCCGACAGGCCCGAGTACAGCTGGTGGTTTACATCCGACTGCACGGTGATGCCCTGGGTGATAATCCAGCTGAAGCGCAGGGCCGTATTCTGGCGGAAATACTGGCTGTTAAGCTGCTGGCGCAGGGTATTGCGCACGTAGCTCTGGCTGGAATTGCTGCTTAAGGTGAAATCGAGCTGGGGGCTGATGTTGCTGCTCAGGGCCACGCCCAGCCCGGCAGTGGGCGTGCGGCTGTAGTTCAATTCTCCGAATACCAGCCCCGGCGTTTGGGAGTAGGTGCCGTTGGCGTTGATGTTCAGGTTGGACTTGATGAAGGCCAGCGGCAGGCTGTAGTTCACGAAGGAGCGCAGGGAGTACTGCTGGTCCAGGTTGACGGGGCGCGTGAGCTGGCCACCGGCCGGAATGGTGATGTTGTCGACGGTGATGGGGGCGGTGCCGGCGTAAATGGTGTTATTGGTGATGTAGCGGTTCACGTAGGAGCCGCCCAGCAGGGCAAAAAACGAGGTCGACTTTTCGGGCACGGCCGAGGAGTAGCGCAGAAACAGGTTGTGGCGGGTTTCCTGACGCAGATTGGGGTTGCCGGTGGTCAGCTGCAGCGGATTGGCGTTGTTTACCACTTCCTGCAACTGGCTGATGCTGGGTGGGTTGGTATTGGAGCGGTAGTTCAGACGCAGGTTCTGCTGCCTGGAGAAGTTGTAGCGCACCTGGGCATTAGGCAGCACATTCAGGAAGCTGCGGCGGGTGCTGCCGAGGCGCGGAAACTCCTGGTCACTGCGAAGCTGAGCGTTTTGCACCGCCGCCCCCACTGCCCACTGGAAATCCTTGGTTTGGTAGCGGTACGTCACTTCCCCAGAGTTGGTCAGGTACCGGCTCTGGAATACGCTGCTGAGTGTGTCGTTCAGGATGTTGTACTGCTGCTCGCCGGGCGAGAAGTTGTAGGTGCGCTTATCGGAGTCGTTGGGCGTGTAGTTGACGGAGTAGGCTAGCTGCAGAATGCTTTTCAGCCCGATAGGCTCGGTGTAGTTCACGTTGCCCGTCCAGGCCCAGCCGGTTTGCTCCAGCTCCGAAAACTGGTTCAGCAGCGTAGTCTGGGGCTGGCCGCCGCGGAATAACGTCGTGCTCGACAACAGGTTATTGTCGCCGTTCTTGTCGTTGTAGGTGGTGTTCACGCCCAACGAGAAGGTGCGGCCCCGGCGCTGAAACCGGTGGCGGTACAGCAACTGATTGGCGGCCGTAATACCCGTCAGAGCCGAGCGGAAGGAACTGTTATTGGCGCCCTGGTCGGTGTTGGTAGCGTCGGAGTTCACCTGGAAGGTGTTGCCGTTGAGCAGGCTGTTGCCCGTGTTGCGCTGCACCGAGAGGCTGGGCCGCCACAGCAAGGAGTTCAGGGAATCAAACTTGTGCTCCAGCCGAAAGTTGAAGCGGTTGTTGATGTTGCGGCTGGTGTTCAGCGAGAGTTCATTGTAGCGCAAATCCTGGGTTTGGCCGCTGGGAGCCACGTAGCGGCGCAGCAGGTTGGTGCGGCTGGTGTTGTCGCTCAGGTTCACAAAGTAGCTGCCCTGCACCTCGGTTTTGGTGCCCCACACGTCGGAGTAGTTCAGGCCCAGGGCGTGGGTTTTGCTGATGCCGCCCTGCTGGCTCACCAGAAAGTCTCCCGAATTATTGCCGCCTCCGCCGCCGAAGTTTCCACCCCCGCCACCCACGCGGCCGCCGCCCTGGCCCCGCTGGCCCTGGCCGCCCCCGCCACCCTGGCGCGAGGAGCCCACTACGCCCAGCAAATCCTCGGTGCCGAAGTTCTGCTCGTTCACGTTATTGCTCTGGGCCACCACGGAAAACCGCTGCTTGCCCTTGAACACGTTCAGGTTGCCACTCAGGCGGTACCGGTCGTCCTGGGGGCCGTAGCCGGCCAGCACCCGCCCAAACTTGCCGTTGCGGAAGCTGGGCTTGGTGATGATGTTGATGGTTTTCTGCTGGTTGCCATCGTCGAAGCCCGTAAACTGGCTCTGGTCCGAGGACCGGTCGTACACCTGAATCTTGTCGATAACTTCGGCCGGAATGTTTTTGAGCACAGCGTCCGGGTCGTTGCCGAAAAACTCCTTGCCATCCACCAGCACCCGCTGCACCTGCTCGCCCTGGGCCTGCACCTTGCCGGTGCCGGGGTCCACGGTTACGCCGGGCATTTTGGTGATAAGGTCCTGGGCGTTGGCATCGGGGTTGGTTTTGTAGGAGCCGGCGTTGAACTGGGCCGTGTCGCCCTTCTGGACGGCGGCCGCCGCTTTGCCCACCACTTCCACACCCTTCAGGGCAATGCCGCCCCCGGCCTGGAGCGTGAGGCTTCCTAGGTTGAGCGGCGCGCCACTTACCTCCACGGTGCGCCGCAGGTTCTGATACCCCAGAAACGAAACCGACAGCACGTAACGGCCCGTTGGTACGCCCGCTACCGAGAAAGAGCCATCGGCCTCCACGGCCGCGCCCCGCTTGGTGGAGTCGGGTATCTGGGTGAGCAGCACGTTGGCCCCAATCAGCGGCGACTGGTCTTTGGCATCCAGCACCCGGCCGCTTACCGTGGTGGTTTGGGCCTGCGCCACGCCCATACAGGCCGTGAGCAAAAGCAAAATCAGGAGGAAAGGTCTGAGCATTGGTCGGAAAGGATATACTACAGTGGCAATAGACGCAAAACCGGCGCCGGCGTTTAGCTTGCAGGACCTTTCCGGTGAGAAAAAACCGACCAACCCCGCGCTATCATCCCCTAAAGCCGCCGCTTTTACCGCTTGCGCACCAATAGTAATCCGTCGCGCAAGGGCAGAAACACGTTTTCTACCCGCTCGTCGGCCTGCACCTTATCATTGAAGGCCCGCACCGCAAACGTGTCCTTGTCCGATGGTTTTACCGGATACTCATCCAACACCTTGCCGCCCCACAGCACATTGTCAATCAGCAGAAACCCGCCGGGCCGCACCTGCGGCAGCACCAGCTCATAGTAGGTGTCGTTGTTGATTTTGTCGGCGTCGATGAACACCAAATCCCAGGTTTCGGTCAGCGCAGGCACAAGTTCCCGGGCATTACCGATGTGTAGCTGAATCCGGTTTTCCTCGCCAGCCTCCCGCACGTAGCGTCGAATGCGGGTTTCCAGCTCCGGGTTCTGCTCCACGGTGTGCAATAGCCCATCCGTCGTTAGCCCTTCCGCCAAACACAGCGCCGAGTAGCCCGTGAACGTGCCCAGCTCCAGCACCCGCCGCGGCCGTACCATGTGGCTCAGCATACTCAGCAACCTACCTTGAGCATGGCCGCTGAGCATGCGCGCGTGGAGCAGCTGTACGTGCGTTTCGCGGTTGAGGCGGGCCAGCAGCGGGCTTTCGGGCGTGGTGTGGCGGTCAGCGTAGCGTTGGGCGTCGTCGGGGGAGTACATCAGGGGGCTTGGTAAATATGACGCCGATGGTAGCGGGCCCATTCTACTTTGAGGCGATGATCTGGGTGAACCTGCAAAGCACCCGGCAAACCCTGCAGATTGAACTGGTCATCCAGGCTCCAGGTACCCATATCCAGGAGCACATGGTGGTTAGGACACAGGCACAGCAGGTTGTCAAGCGTATCAGGGCCATGATGCGGGGCGCCGAGTGGCTGAAGATGCGCCGCTTCGGCATAGGGCCGAGCGTGGTTTGCCAGTCTTTCTAAGCAAACCTGACAGTGAAAATCGTACAACCGCTTTACCCGCAGCATCAGGCTGGTGTCGCGGACCAAGCGGTTTACGCTGGTGGTAATGCGCGGCGCTGGCCGATACACGGCGGCCGGCTCCTGCACTTGAAAGGCAGCAGGTGCCGGCAGCACCTGTTCCGGTAGTTGTTCCAGTAAAAACCGCCAGATCATAAAGCCGGAGCGGCCCCGCTCGTATGAGCAACGGGCAACGCTGTATAGCCCAGCATATTCATAATACCAGGATGAGCGCGCTTTGGCCGGACGAATCTGGCGGATTACCCGAACGGGAGTTTGCTGCTCGAAGCTGCGGTGCAACGCCAGATTACCACCAGTTAGCGTCTGATCCGCCACCTGCGTGCCTTGCGAGTTGCCGCCTTCGCCCGTGTATAAAATGGTGCCGCCAGCATCCCAGTCATCCTCGTAGCCTCCGGAAAGCACAATGGCTTCGGCCGGAAAGCCGGCAATGGAGGAAATGCCTTTCATCCGGTCACGGTGAATTCCGGCCGCCTGCACCTCGTGGCGGTTTAAGAACTCATGGCCCGGCCTGATAGCAGGCACTGCTCCTAGATATACTGGATTCGGACTAGGCATGGCAAGGTTACTCCGGCACGTACTGCAACACGCTCAGGTTCTCGTCCGTCAGAATGTCGTTGGCCAGCTCCAGCAGCTGCGGAGCCGTGATGCGGCGTACCTGCTCGAAGATTTCGTTGATGCTTTCCACCCGGCCAATATCCAGGGTGCTTTTGGCCAGCAGCTGCATGAGGCCGCCGTTGCTTTCCTCGGCCATGGCCAGCTGGCCCATCAGCTGCTCCTTGGAGGTGTGCAGCTGGGAGGTGCCTAGCGTCTGCTCCCGCAGCTTCTTCAGCTCCTTTTGCACCAACGAGATAGTACGGTTCACCTGCTTCTTCTCCGTGCCGAAGTAGATGCCGAACAGGCCCGTGTCGGTGTAGGGCGAGTAGGTAGCATCAATGGTATATACCAGGCCGTACTTCTCGCGCACGGCCAGGTTGAGGCGGGAGTTCATCCCGGGGCCGCCCAGCAGGTTGCTCAGCAGGAAAAACGGAATCCGCCGCTCGTCGTGCAGGGCGTAGGCGGGGCCCCCAATCAGGCAGTGGGCCTGGGTAATGGGTTTACGCTCCAGGCGCTCCAGACGCTGGTAGCCGCTGAACGAGAGCCGGGGCCGGGCGCCCAGCCGGGCCGGCAAGGGAGCCAGAAACTTATCGGCCAGGCGCTTCACTTCCTTGAAAGGCAGGTTGCTCACCGAGCTGAACACCAGCCGGTCGGTGCGCACGTTTTCCTGGAGGAAAGCGTAAAAATCGGCCTGCTGGAAGCCCGACACACTCTCGCGGGTACCCAGAATATTGTGGCCCAGGGAGTGCCGGGCAAATACCACGTCGTCGAAGTCGTCGATGATGGCGTCCTCGGGGGCATCGTGGTACATGGCCATTTCCTCCAGAATCACCCCGCGCTCCTTCTCAATTTCCTTCTCGGGGAAAGTGGAGTTAAACGTCAGGTCGGTCAGCAACTCGAAAGCCCGCTCAAAATGGGTGCTGAGCAGGGAGGCGTAAAAGCAGATTTTCTCCTTGGTGGTGTAGGCGTTCAGCTCTCCACCCACGGTTTCGAGGCGGTTGAGAATGTGGAAGCTCTTGCGCTTCTCAGTGCCCTTGAAAGCCATGTGCTCCCAGAAGTGCGCCAGCCCCAGCTGGTGAGGTTTCTCGTCGCGGGAGCCAATATCCAGCAGGAAGCCGCAATGCGCAATTTTGGTGTGCAGAACTTGTTTATGCAGAACCCGGATGCCGTTGGGCAACTCGTACAGGTCGTAATCGGACATTTGATGGGGACTTAGGAACTTGGGGGCGTAGGGACTTGGTGGAGGTGCCAAGCACTGCCCCGGCCCTGTATAACCATGTCACCCGGCATGTAGTTGCAAAGGTAGGGGCGGTGAAATTGTGAAGTGGTGAGTTTGTGAAATCAGGGCGTCATTTTGAAGGGAGTGAAATGCCTTTTTGCGTACAGATGGGTCGTGCAGCAATGTTCTAGCCTATGTAGGATTCTTAGCTTCGCTCAGGATGACGCCCTGATTTCACAAACTCACCACTTCACAATCTCACCGTTTCCGCCTCGGCCAGCACGGCCAGCAGCTGCTGGGTGCGAATACCGTGGGCGCAGTGGAAATGGCCCAGCGGACATTTGCGGTAGCCGTGCAGGCCGCAGGGCCGGCATTCCAGTTCCTCTTCCAGCTCTACCACGCGCGAGAACGGACTTAGCGGCCCAAACCCGAAAAACGGTACCGTGGAGCAATACACCGCGCATACGGGCGCACCCACGGCCGAGCAGAGGTGCATGGGGGCCGAGTCGTTCACGTAGTTGAGCACCGCCCCGCGCATGAGGGCCGCCGAAGCAAGCAAGGAAAGTTTGCCCGATAGATTGACGACGCCCGGCCGCTGGGTGCGCTCCAGCAGCTGCTGGCAGGTGGCCGTGTCGGGGGGGCCACCCAGCAGGTACACGGTGTACTGCGGAGGCAGGGCAGCCAGCAGCTTCAGCCACTGCTCCTCCGGAAACTGCTTGGTAAACCACACTGAGGTAGGGGCAAGGCAGATGTAAGGCCCCGCAGCCGCGTAGGAGGCCGCAGTGGCTTCATCAGTGGGGGTAGGGTAGAGGCGGGGCGGCACCACCGGGCCTTCGTAGGCGGGGCTGAGCAGATGCAGATTGCGCGACACCTCATGCACGCCGGCTGCTACCACGTGCGGAATGGCCCGCGTAAACCGAAATGCCAGCGGGTTTTTCTCAAAGCCAATGCGTTCCGGAGCCCCCGAAAAGGCAGTTAGAAACCCGGTGCTGGCAAACCGCTGCAGGGTAACCACCCGCCCGTACTTCGTCTGCCGGATTTGCTTGAGCAGTTGCCAAAGGCCGCCGTATTTGTTGGTCTTCTTATCCCAGATAAGCACTTGGCGCACGTGGGGGTGGTGTTGCACCAGGCCTTCGTTGCCCTTGCGTACCAGAAAATCAACCGGGGTGGCGGGCTCCGTTTGGTGCAGATACTCCAGCAGCGCCGTGGCCAGAATCACGTCGCCAATGAAGGCAGTCTGAATCAACAGAATGGCGGGTGGGGCAGCGGGTTCGGGCATAATACAATATCAGGCCACAAAGATACCAGTTCAGCGCAGGCTCACCACCTTTTCGTCTTATTACTCGATGAAGGCAGGAGCCGCCTGTGATGAACAGCAAGCTGTAGCCGGTACCCGGAAGCCGCCTGCTTCTGCCTAACTTGGCCCGGCCGCTTCGGCGGCTACCTTTGGTTTCCGTTTGTGTCACTCATTTTGCTCTGCCGCCCATGCGCTACGGCTCTATTTCGTCCGACCTGTTTACTGAGAACCGCCGCCGCTTCCGTGAGCAGCTGCCGCCTGCCTCATTGGCTATTTTTCACTCCAATGATGTAATGCCGACCAACGCCGACGGCACCATGGCCTTCCGCCAGAATAATGACCTGTTTTACCTCTCCGGCGTAGATCAGGAGGAAAGCATTCTGGTTATTTTTCCGGATGCCGTGCTGCCCCAATACCGGGAAATCCTGTTCCTGAAGGAAACCAGTGAGCATATTCTGGTGTGGGAAGGCTACAAGCTCACCAAAGACCAGGCCCGCGAACAGTCGGGGGTGCCCACCATTATGTGGCTGGACTCCTTTAAGAGTGTGCTGCCGGCCCTGATGAACGAGGCCGAAAACGTGTACCTCAACTCCAACGAGCACATTCGGGCCGTGGTGGAGGTGGAAACCCGTGACGCCCGCTTTATCAAGTGGATAAAAGAGGCTTACCCCTTGCACCAGTACCGCCGCGTGGCCCGCATCATGCACCAGCTACGCGCCATCAAGAGCCCCGAGGAAATCCGGCTGATGCAGCGTGCCGCCGACATCACCGAAAAAGCCTTCCGCCGCCTGCTGGGCTTTGTGCAGCCAGGCGTGATGGAGTACGAAATTGAGGCCGAAATCTTTCACGAGTTTCTGCGCAATGCCTCCCGGGGCCCGGCCTACGGCAGCATCATTGCCTCCGGCGAAAACGCCTGCATTCTGCACTACGTCAGCAACGACCGGGAGTGCAAGGACGGCGACGTGCTGCTCATGGACTTTGGGGCCGAGTACGCCAACTACGCCGCCGACCTGTCCCGCTCCATTCCGGTGAACGGCACGTTCACCAAGCGCCAGCGCGAGGTGTACGAGGCCGTGCTCAGCGTGATGAAGTTTGCCACGGCCCGCCTGGTGCCCGGCGGCAGCATTGAAGAGTACCACGCCGCCGTGGGCCAGTTTATGGAGCAGCAGCTCATCAAGCTGGATTTGCTCAGTGAGCAGGACGTGCGCAACCAGAACCCGGCCGCTCCGCTCTATAAGAAGTACTTCATGCACGGCACCAGCCACTACCTGGGCTTGGATGTGCACGATGTGGGCTTCAAGTACCGCACCTTCGAGCCGGGCATGGTGTACACCGTGGAGCCGGGCATTTATATCCGGGAAGAAGGGCTGGGCATCCGCCTCGAAAACGACATTCTCATCACCCAAACCGGCAACGACGACCTGATGAAGAATATTCCGCTGGAGGCCGCCGACATTGAGCGGCTGATGCGGCGGTAAGCGGACGTAGTAGTGCCTGAGCTGAGTAAAAAGCCCCGCGCTCCAGACCAGGAGCGCGGGGCTTTTTTAATTTTTTTCTGGCAAACTTTTCTGGCTCAACTGGTGAAGACCCGCGTAGCCGATAATGGCCCGTTGATAGCTGTAAGTAAGTATATAACTTATTGAATATGTAACAATTAAAGCAATGCCGTTGAGGTGAAAAAGGTGCCTGTTTGGGCGCAGGGCAACTTTATTGCCTGAGGGTAGGTATAGGCGGGTAGTCCGGAGCATGGCCGACTACAGGCGTTTTGCTTCCAGCTAAGCCATTTCTTCCACCTAATTTCGCCCTCATGAGACACCTTTTAGCAACCTCAACGGCCCTGGGTCTGACGCTTCTGGCGGCAGCTCCGCGGGCTCAGGCCCAGACGGCCGACCGGAAGACGGCCATTGGCCTCAACGTAAGCGCCATGCAGTATAAGGGCAATTTCGGCTCTGACTACTGGAAGTTTGGTGAGAACAAATATGCTCCCGGTATCACCTTTAGCCGCTACATTTCCCAGGGGCTTGACGTGCAGCTGAGCGGCAATTACGTGGAATTCAAAAAGGATGCTCCGGCCGGTGCACCGTATTTCGGTAGCAACTTTGCCACCAACGTGGTAAACGTAAATCTGGGCCTGAAATTCAAGCTATTTAAGGATGACTCTCCCGTGCGGCCCTACCTGCTGGCGGCTCCGGGCCTTACCTACACGAGCCGTGAGGGAACCATCAACCGCAACGGCACGAGCACCAACATTGCCAACGACAAAAACCACTTCGACCTGTTTGGCGCGGCTGGTATCGACTTCCACTTGGGGGAGGCGGTAACCCTGTTTGTGCAAACTGGCCAGCACGTGCCGCTGAACGCCAACATCGACGGCGACCCGGTTCGGGATGATAACAAGTTTGATGACCGGTTTCTGCAGCATACCGTGGGCCTGAACATTGCCCTGGGCAAAGCCAAGGATACCGACGGTGACGGCGTGCCCGACCGCAAAGACAAATGCCCTGACACTCCCAGCGGCGTGGCCGTGGACGAAAACGGCTGCCCCCTCGATGGCGACAAGGACGGGGTGCCGGATTACCAGGATCAGTGCCCCACGGAAGCTGGTACCGCCGCTATGCAAGGCTGCCCCGACCGTGACGGTGATGGTGTAGCCGATAAAGACGACCAGTGCCCCGACCAGGCTGGCCTGCCCGCCCTGCGCGGTTGCCCCGATGCCGACGGTGACGGCGTAGCGGATGCCGCCGATAAATGCCCCGATACCCCGCGTGGTACCCAGGTAGATGCCAACGGTTGCCCGCTGGTAGTGGACGCCGACGGTGACGGTATTCCGGACTCGGCCGACAAATGCCCCGACACCCCCCGTGGTGCCAAGGTAGACGCCAATGGCTGCCCTATGGAAATTGACCCAGGCGTGCGCAAGCTGGAGCAACCCGTCCGCTTTGAAACCAACAGCACCGTTATCAAGCGCACCTCCTACGGCACGCTCGATAAAATGGTGAAAGCCCTGAAAGACCACCCCGAGTACAGCCTGCGCGTAATTGGCCACGCCGATTCCCGTGGTACCGACGAGTACAACCAAGCTCTGTCGGAACGCCGTGCCAGTTCGGTGAAGCGCTACTTTACCGGCAAGCAAGTTGACCCCGCCCGCGTGGTTACTGAAGGTCGTGGTGAGTCGGAGCCTGCTGCGCCGAACACTTCCGCCTCCGGCATGTCGCAAAACCGTCGGGTAGAGTTCAAGTTTGAATTCTTCATCCCCGACGCTCCCCAGCCCTAAGCTGCCGGAGTAACCAACCTACAAAAGCGGCGTACCACTTGGTGCGCCGCTTTTTTTGTCCGCCTGCGCCCTTTTTCTCTCTCCGTTCATTCTATTTTCTGTTCCCATGAAACTTCGTTCTTCCTCCTTGCTGCTTGCGGTGGTTTTATTGCTGCTAGCCGGTTGCCGGGCCAGCGGCCCGGGCAATCCGGCCCGCACCGTGGCTGAGTTCTTCAACAAATACGAAAACCGCCCCGGCTTCAAAGCCACCGACTGGAACGCCGGGCTTGGCACCCGCTTTATTCTGGGCCGGCTGGGCAAGCTGGGCGGCGGCACTGACCTTACCCAGGCGTTGTCCTCTATTCGTGCGGCGCGCATCATTACCTTCACCCCAACCAGCAACTCGGCCCGTGACCTGGTAACTGAGGGCTTGAACCGGGAAGTTGACGGCCTGCTGGCCAACGAGCGGTACACCCCCCTGACCACCACCAACTCCGATATGCCCAACCAAATGCGGTACTCAGTGCGGGAGCAGGGTGGCAAAGTGACGGAGTTTGTAGCCGTAGGGAAGCAGGAAAGCACCGACTCCTTTGTGCTGATGTCGGTGGCCGGTAGTTTTACCAAAGAGCAAGTAGCCGAACTCGGCAAGGTGCTGCCCAGCGTTATCAGGGAGTAGTAGAGTACGTATTCCCCTGGTCATTCTAAGCAAAGCGAAGGACCTTACCGCGTTAAACGAGTCGTTTGCACGATAGTCGTTTCAACGCGGTAAGGTCCTTCGCTTTGCTCAGGATAACAGGAGCAACTACTCCTCAGCTCTCCCTCAGAACTCCAGCGTATTCAGGAAAAAGACGTCACGGCCGGGGCCTTTCTCGGGGCGCACATGCTGATAGCCCACGGCCAGAAACCGACTGCCATACCATTCCATTAGGTGTTCCTGGGTGGTTTCGCTGGTTTTGTCGGTGGGGTTGGGCGTTTTTAGCTTCACCTCCCAGTCGTTAGGGGTATCGGCAGCGCGGTCTACTATCTTGTAGTGAAAGTCCTCATCTTTTAAATAAGCCATAGCCATACGCTGCCCATCCCGGAAGGGCCGGATGCGCACAGTTTCCTGCAACTGAAAGTGGTCCACTTCTTTGAGAAGGAAGGAATTATCCCAGAGCAGGTTGCCCTGGCGGTCGAAGCCGCAGATGAGGGCGTGCGTGGTGCGGAAGCCCTCGGAGCCGCGGCGCGTATTGTAAAAGTTGTTGTAGCGCGAAGGGTAGCCAAAACCGTTGTAGCCAGGCAGCAGGCCATAGCTGTAGGGGGAGGTCCAGTTGGTGGAGTTGGCATAGCGCGGATAATACACTTCTGATACTAGCACGAAACCCTCTGGGGTGGGCAGCATATCGTGCATGAGCAGCTGAAAACGGTGGCGGTACTGCCGGTCAGAGGCTTTAAGCCGGGCACTGCGCTGCCGCATCCGGGCCAGGCGGGCAGGCTTCATAAAGTCGAAGAAGTGCTTGAAATTCAGAAAGTCGTAGAAGCGCAGGGAGCGACGCTGGCCAGTGGGGGTTACACCGGCCGTAAGGTCGGAGGCAAACAGGCCCTGGGAATAGCGCGAGTCGCGGAGGGTATAGGTACCGGCCAGCAGGCGCGCGGCACTGTCGCCGGGGCTGAGTTGCGCATCCAGCAGGCCCCGCTCACTGCCGGCCTGCACAAACTCCGAGCGAATCAGCCGCCCACCCTCGTCCAGCTGCTTTAACTGCAGCCGCGACTTAAACCCGTTGGACTCACTCAGAATCAGCTCGGCGCGCTTGGTTACCGAATCGGCCAGAAAGGTGAAGCGGGCGGGCAGAGGTTCAAACACCGAGGGCAGGAACTGGAACTGAGCCGTGTGCAAGTCCAGCAGCAGAATGGTTAGGTGCTGGTCCACTTCCACGGTTACAAATAAGTTGCCATCCAGCGCCTTCAGCTCCTGAATTCCGCGGGCGCGCTTGGTCTTGAACTCGCCAGTGCCCAGTTCGCCGGTGCGGGTATCATAGGCCGCCACCCACAACGTGGCCGGGTCGAGGCCACTGAATACGGCGTACACATCAGTACCCTCGGCGCAGATGCGCTGGAAATCATAGCCGCGCGGTACGGGTATATCTACCTTGCTCTGGGGCTGCAGCGCGTGGTTGAACTTCTGGAAGAAAAACTCTGGCTTGCCGGCTATGCGCGGGTCGCGCTCCACCAGCACCACCACGCTGCTATCCTCGGCAATGGGCTGCACCTGCACATCACTGTTGTGGGTGGCCAGCTCCAGCTCGGCGCGGTAGGTTTGCTGGGGCTCGAAGGGGGGCTTGGCCGCGGGTGACTTTTGCGCATACCCCCCCACGCCACTGGCCAGAAAGCAGAAGAACAGGTACAGGTATTTCATACAGGCAAGTGGGAAAGTGGCCGAAGGCTGCTGAACTCTAGGAAGATACTGCGAAACTCGCGCATGACCTAACACGCCGCCTGGTAATTAGATGCCCGAAACGCGTAAAATGCACACGGCCCACCCATTTTTTTTGGGTGGGCCGGGCTAGGGCAATTCACATGTGCAGCTGGTTGCAGGGGAAAGGTGTTGCGGCAACCAGCCTGGGTGTACCCGCGTGGCAGCAAGCCGCTGGGCTGGTGGGCGTAGGCTAGTTGCCCAGTTCCACTAGGGTGTCAAACTCCTCGGGCCGTAGGGCCATTACGGAGAGGCGGGACTGGCGCAGCAGACCAATCTGGCTGAGGCGGGAATCCTGCTTGATTTGAGCCAGGGTAACGGGCCGGGCGAAAGGCTGCTGAGGCTGCAAGTGTACTGCTACCCAACCGCTACCGGCTTCGGCGGTGGCATCAGGGGCGGCCGGGGCGGCCACTTGGGCAATGCCAACTACCTGCTTATCGGTTACGCTGTGGTAGTACAGTACCAGGTCGCCGGGCTGCATCTGTTGCAGAAAGTTGCGGGCCTGAAAGTTGCGCACCCCGGTCCAGTCGGTACCCCCGTCGCGCACGAAATCAGCCCACGAGTACGCGGCGGGTTCGGATTTAACAAGCCAGTAGTTCACGTAGTCGGTCAGTCAGAGTGAGAGAATGACGCAAAAGTACCACGGCGCTGCTAGCCGGCCTTCGCAGGTTGCGCCCTACTCCCGGCGGGCCTCCATTTTGTCGGCGTCCACGGCTTTCACGCGCAGCACGTAGCCCGGCCGCTGCGGATCAAGAAACTGAATGCGGTAGGTGGTGGTGCTGAGCTGCTGCCAGGTGCCGGGGTAGTCCACCACTCCATCGGCGGGGCCCAGACCCGACTCCACGAACGTATGGTCGGGGTTCAACTGCATAACCTCGTAACGCCAGCCCGGCTCAGCCAGGTTGGTAGGTGTGTACGTGGAGTAGCCTTGCTGGGCGGGCCGAAACGTGTTGTGCCAGCGTGGCCCAATTACAGCGTCCGGAGAAACCGGGTTATCATCTTTCTGACAGGCGGTAGCCAGTAGCATGGCTCCCAGCAAGGATACAGTAGCGAAGCGCATACGAGTCGGCATAAATCAGTGAACAGTCTACCAAAGAGAGGCCTGGTATCTGCCGAAAGGTTGCAACCCGGCTTACTGTTCCACGCGGCGCACTTTCAGCACGTTATTCTCCAACGATACCACTTCCAGCTTGTAGTCGGGGTCCTTTTTATCGTCGAGGGTGATGCGCAGGGTATGGTCATTTTCGGCAGCCCAGCGGCCTTTGCGCCCCTCAATACCATCGGTGGGGGCAATATCATACTGCGTAAACAGGCCATTATGCTCAAAGGCAAACCCAGTGCGCCCCCGGGAGGGCGGGAAGGCGTAGGTATTGGGTCGGTACACGCGCACGTCGCCCTGGTCTTCCTCATGGGCGTGCAGCCAGGTGCGCTCCAGCTGCTTGAGCTGACTGGCTGCTTTGGAATCGGGTTTGCAAGTGGCGGCCAGCAGTACTATGCTCAGGGAGGCCAGCAGAGAAAATAAACGCATAAGCAGGAGAAGTAAGCCGTTACCAGTGAAACGGGACTGGGCGCAAGGTAGTTTATTGGTTGGTAGTTGTTTGTTGCTGGGTGATTATCCGTAGGCCCTGGTGCTGGACGAGGCGGAGAGCAGCAGGGCCATCCGGGTGCCGCCGGGGCTGGCTGTTGCACTTCGCCAAACCGGCCGTCCACAAACAAGCAACCACCAGCAAGTAACAACCACCAACCATCCTACCTTTGCCGTCCTATGGATAACCGCGCCCTCATCCGAGCTTTCCGCCTTACTGCCCAGCTACTGGAACTGCACGAGGAAAACCCGTTTAAAATCCGGGCCTACGAAGGCACGGTGAATGCCCTGGAGCAACTAACGGTGCCCGTGGCCGATATTGAGCGCCACGGCCTGCCCGACCGCACTGGCCTGAGCAAAACTGCCGCCGCCAAAGTAGCCGAGCTCCTCGATACGGGCTCGTTTGAGGAGCTAACCCGCCTGCTGGCGGCCACCCCGCCCGGCGTGGTGGAGCTGCTGAAGATAAAAGGCATCGGCCCCAAAAAAATCCGTAGCCTGTGGAAGGAGTTAGGCATTGAAAGTGCCGAGCAGCTGCGCGTAGCGGCCCAGAACAACGAGGTCAGCAAGCTGAAAGGCTTCGGACAAAAAACCCAGCAAGCCATTCTGGAAGCCCTGGAATTCACTGACCAAAGCCGGGGTAAGCTGCTGTACCCCCAGGCCGAAGCACTGGCTGAAGACCTGCAGAACCGCTTGGCCGCCACGGCGGGCATCGGGCAGGCAACCGTGGTAGGGGAGGTGCGCCGCCGCCTCGAAACCATTGAAACCATTACGCTGGTAGCCGCCACTACCCAGCCCGCTGCCGCGCATCAGCTGCTTAAGAGCCTGGATGGCCTCACGCCCGATCCGCGCCGCAGCGGCCCCCTGGCCTGGCGCGGCACGGCCACCGAATCGGGGGTGAAAGTGGAGGTACTGCTGACGTCGCCGACGGAGTATACCAATGAAGTGCTGTTGCATTCTGCCGCCGCTGCTCACCTCAATGAGGTAGTAACGGAGGAAGCCCGCTCCGGTCAGCCCAACACACTGCGTCATTGGCTAAAGCGGGAGCAGTTCAGCTCGGAGCAGGCCCTGTACGAGCGGGCCGGCTTGCAGTACGTGGAGCCCGAGTTGCGCGAGGGACTGGGCGAGTTGGCGCTGGCCCGCGCCGGCAAGCTGCCCCGGTTGCTGGAAGACCAGGACCTGCGCGGCTCCTTGCACAACCACAGCACTTACTCCGACGGCAGTCACAGCCTGCGCGAAATGGCCACCTTCCTGCAAGGCCAGGGCTATGAGTACCTGGGTATCTGCGACCATTCGCAGGCGGCGCACTACGCCAACGGCCTGCCACCGGAGCGGGTGCGCCAGCAGCAGCAGGAAATCGACGAGCTGAACCGGGAGTTAGCCCCGTTCCGCATCTTCAAGGGCATTGAATCGGACATTCTTTCCGATGGTTCCCTGGATTATCCGCCGGCCGTGCTCGAAACTTTCGACTTTATCGTGGCTTCGGTGCACAGCAACCTCAAAATGGATGAGCAAAAGGCCACCACTCGGGTACTGCGCGCCATCGAAAACCCGTACACTACCATGCTGGGCCACCCCACCGGCCGCTTGCTGCTGCGCCGCGAAGGATACCCACTCAACCACAAAGCCGTCATCGACGCCTGCGCCCAGCACAACGTCATCATCGAAATCAACGCCAACCCCTGGCGCCTCGACCTGGACTGGCGCTGGGTACACTACGCCCTGGACAAAGGCGTGCAGCTCAGCATCAACCCCGATGCCCACCACACCAACGGCTACGCCGATATGCGCTACGGCGTGCTGATGGGGCGTAAAGGCGGCCTAACCAAGGATATGACGTTCAATGCTAAATCGGCGGCGGAAGTGGCCGAGTACTTCGCCCGGCGCAAAGCCGCCATCAAGCCCCCGTTGGAATTCAAGGACTCGTTGTTTGGATAGTCTGGTTGCCAGGTGGTGGTGGTCAGTTGGTAGCTCGTTCTGGTTACCGGTGTGACCTTGGCAACAAACAACTGGCAACCAGCACCTGATAACTGGCAACTGATGCTTATGAAAATTCTCGTTCTGCGCTTTTCCTCCATCGGGGATATTGTGCTGACTACGCCCGTGGTGCGCGGCCTCAAGCAGCAGGTGCCGGGGGCCGAGGTACACTACGCCACTAAACCGGCTTTTCGCGGTATTCTGGCGGCCAACCCTTACGTGGACAAAGTACACTGCCTCACGGGCACCCTGGCGGAGCTGGTGGCCGAGCTGCGGGCCGAACAATTCGATTTCGTGGTGGATTTGCACCACAACCTGCGCACCACGCTGCTCAAGGCCCGGCTGGGTGTAAAATCCCGAAGCTTCGATAAGCTCAACTGGCGCAAGTGGCTGCTGGTGAACCTGAAAATGGACACCCTGCCCCGGGTGCATATTGTGGAGCGGTACCTGGCCGCCGCCGCGCCCCTGGGCGTGCGCCCCGACGGGCAGGGTCTCGACTATTTCATCCCGCCCGCCGATGAGGTGGATATCCGGGTTGCGCTGCCGCCGGCGTTTCAGCGCGGGTACGTGGCCTTTGCCATCGGGGCCCAGCACGCCACCAAGCGCCTGCCCGTGGAGCGCATCATTGAGCTGTGCGGGCTGCTGCGGCGGCCGGTGCTGCTGCTGGGCGGCCCCACCGACGAAACCACCGGCCACGTAGTGGAGCTGGCCTTCGATCAGGGCGCGGCCGTTTCCCCGCCCGCGCCCGCCCGCATCCCCGACAGCCCCTACTACTTCCCCGCCCCCGCTGCCCCCGCCCCGGCCACCATCATCTACAACGCCTGCGGCAAGTTCAGCCTCAACCAATCGGCCTCCCTGGTGCGGCAGGCCAGCCTGGTGGTCAGCCACGATACCGGCCTGATGCACATTGCCGCCGCGTTTCACAAGGAAATCATCAGCGTGTGGGGCAACACGGTGCCGGAGTTTGGCATGTACCCCTACCGCACCAGTTTCCGGGTGCTGGAGGTGAGAGGCCTGGATTGCCGGCCCTGCTCCAAAATCGGCTACGAGCAATGCCCCAAAGGCCATTTCCGCTGCATGCGCGACATTCGGTTCGATCTGGATTTGCCCGCCGGCGTGTAGCCGCGTGCCGCGTGGCTTGCGGGCGCACTGCCCCACCGGGCCCTGCCCGGCGACAACGCGGGCCGGGGCTACCCGCTGCGGGCTGCTGATTTTTTAAAGGTTTTCAGGCGGATGGGCACGCCCAGCGTGGCGCTGAACCCGGAGCCTCGGATGCGCAGCGTGGTGCTGCCCCGCTGCGAGTTGTAGCGGTACTCCACCGGCACCAGCAGCATATCGGTCAGGCCCTGCGTGTAGTACAAACTCAGGTTCAGCCGCTCCTTGCCCAGGCGGTAAAACCGGGCCGTTGCCCCCGCCGTGACAAACGTGCCGAAGCGCCGCTTGGTGATGATTTTTTCCTCAAACTCGATAACGTCATAGGCTAGGCCGCCCCCGCTCAGACTACCACAATCCTCGCAGGTTCGGTTGTTCCAGTTCAGGCCGGAGCCCAGCACGGCATCAAGCCGGAAGCTGACTAGGTAGGTATGGTTGAGCGTGTCAATTTCCTGGATGTTGTATTGGCCGATGCGCTTGCTGACCAGAACAGGGAACTGGTGCATATAGCGGCCCGTGCCATGGCCTCTCCACTCGCCTTCGTAGGGGTTAACAGTATACTTCTCGGGCACCTTTATACTGTAAAACCACCCAAGAGTGCTGCCGCTGTAACCGGCTGCAATACCCCAGTTTTCACGCATTTGCAACCGCAACATAGCAACCCCCTGCTCATCGAAATTCAAAGCGTGAAAAGGACTGTATATCTTCAGCGGCAAGGCGCTTTTGTTAAAATGCGCCCCTTCCGCTTCGGTATGATTTACGCCTAGCTTTAAGTCTAGGTACAATTTACTTTGGCTATACGAAGCAGGTGTGAAAAACAACAAAATCCAGAGTAGGAGAAATAAGCATTTCATGATTTTTTCATTTTAAAAAAACGAGGCAGCTATGTCTATATAGCTGCCTCGTTTTAATGCTACCATTTATCCTCAATACTGAATGTGCGCGTAATATTTTGACCTATTCGGAAGCGAACTTCTCCTTTATATCGCTTCATTCCTTTCATGTAACTAAAATAGCGGTGAACTACCGTGTTATGGTCACCAGTTTCGTTGCCCAAATAAGGTGCGCCATAATTGCTGTATGACCTAGTGTCGGACTCGACAAACGTTTCACATAGTGGCTGCCAGTATGCCCCTGTATTCGGCAGAATGTCGATAACGGCCGGTGAACCTAGCCACGCACCGTACCATGTTTTTTTCTGATGATGGGCCTTGGCTACCATAGAATGATATATCCCGAAAGATTGATATACCAGTTTGCAATTCAAGCGCCGGTTATTGGCGTAGTACTGGTACGCAGGATCTTCTTTCCCATCAGCACTCGTGCCACACCCGATACCGGAGCCGATGCGAATGGTTCCTCGGAAACTTTCTTCATAGATAGTGCCTTGGTCGCCGGATGCCAACAGGCCGAAAACGTCTTCATCAAAGTTGAAGTACCGAATGGTCGTATTCTCACTAGGTTCGGCTACAACAAACTGCTCGTAGGAGGCATCCTGCATAGCCGGGATGTAGGAGACGATGTTGTTGGCCAGATCAATGCGGAAGATTTTATCCTCGATCTGAATGGTGCCTTCCGGTGAAAGCATAGCCGCGAAGAAGTCGTCATGGATAATCAGCCCTTCATCTACGGGCTCTGAATAAGGCTCGAAATACGGTTCAATGGGCTCCTCACCGTCTACCGGAATGCGCAGGGTGGTTCCGTCGCCGGCTTTCGCCTTCTGCTTTAGCTCTTTCTCCTGCTGTTTCTTCGCGTAATGAGCCCGCAGGGACGAAAAGCCATATTTCTTTTCCCATTGCTCCAGATGCCGGGTCGTGGTTTCGCCGGGGGCCAGCTTATCCAGCTGCGCGGCGGCTTCCAGAAAATCGGCGCTAGTGGCAAATGCCAGGTACCGGCCCTTGTTTTTGGGCTCTTTGGCACCTTTGACCTCCTGCGTGGCGTGCGTGGCCGCCGGGGAGGGGGCCATGCCGGTTTCTTTCTGGCAAGCGGAACCGGCTAACAGTAGGCTACAAGCGGCCAGCAAAGCCGCAAATCGTGGGGGGGGGGAGATGTTTGAACATGATAAAAAAATGGTAAAAGGGTGAATAGAACACAACGGTTTCTGCGTGCTGTGGCCAAAGCCAGCCGGCTGAGCTGGTCAGGAAGCGGTACAGCGCACAGGGCGCGGGCAATAGGGGTAAGATAGAAGGCCGCAAAAGCGGCAGGGCGGGGTTACTGGCTCAAACCTAGTCAAACAACCGGAAAGCCCAACGGTACCCACGAAATAAATACCGGCACGGCCTGCGGGCCGGCGGGCCGGCGGGCTGGGCGGGGCTGCACCGCCCAGCCCGCCGAACCAGGATGGGTAGTACATTCGTTTTACATTTGTTGCTGCTCCCCGTATGGGTATCCTGCCCGACGCTGTTCCGCCCCCCCTTCCCCCGAATGACCGTATCTGCCGGCTCCACCGATATTCTCACCCGCCTGCGCCAGGAAGCCCGCCCCTCCCACGATGCGCTGGAGGCCAACGAGTTCAACCAGGCCCTGACCGCCGGCACTATTTCCGAGGCCGCCACGGCCCGCTTCCTGGCGAAGCTCTATGGCTTCGTGGTGCCGTTCGAGGAGCAGCTGCGCGCCCACAGCCACTGGTTCGGGCCCGAGTGGGAGCTGGAGCGCCGCTTCCGCAGCCCCCTGCTCCGCCAGGATCTGCCGGCCGCCAATTCGCTGCCGCTGGCCCCCAACCTGCCGCCCCTGCACACGCGGGCTCAGCTATTGGGTGCTTTGTACGTGCTGGAGGGCTCCACGCTGGGCGGGCAGGTAATTGCCCGTCAGCTGGCCAAAAACGGTATTCCTACCCGGGCCTACTTCAGCGGCCACGCCGAGCAGACCGGCCCGCTCTGGAAATCCTTCGTGCAGCTGCTGGCCGCCGCCGCCACCCCCGAAACCGCCGACGAAATCATAGCGTCGGCTTCCCTCACCTTCCA
Organism: Hymenobacter endophyticus; assembly: GCF_032464715.1. Lineage (NCBI taxonomy): Bacteria > Pseudomonadati > Bacteroidota > Cytophagia > Cytophagales > Hymenobacteraceae > Hymenobacter > Hymenobacter endophyticus. Next base: position 117,169 of record NZ_JAWDJT010000011.1, read on the forward strand.
ACGCTTACACCAGTGGATAGAACAGGCATAGTACTCACCGACGAAACCCTGGTAGGCCAGGAAATCAACCTGACCAACTGTGACCGGGAACCCATTCATATTCCGGGCCTGATTCAGCCCTATGGCTTTCTGCTGTGCCTGGATGAGCATACGCGCCGCGTTGCTCAGGCCAGCGCCAACACCCAGGAACTGCTGGGTATTCCGGCCCAGGAGCTAATAGGGCAGGAGCTGGGCTACCTGTTTGAGCCCGCCCGCCTCGCCGACGTCAATGCCCAGCTGGATACCCTGCGCGAGGGGCACCGGCTGCTGGGCGTGCGCCTGGATCTGCTGCCCGGCCAGCCGTTCTATAAGCTTATCATGCACCGCTTCGATGGGTTGCTGTGGCTGGAGTTTGAACCCGTGGACGCGGCCTCCGACGGCCCCCTGAACCTGCCTTCCCTCAACGATGCCCTGGGCCAGATGCTGGCGGCTACCTCGGTGGTGGAGTTCTGTGAGTACGCCGTGCAGCAAGTGCGCAATATCACCGGCTTCGACCGGGTAATGGCCTACCGCTTTGCCGAGGATGAAAGCGGGGAAGTGGTAGCCGAGGCCCGCCGCCCCGATTTGGAATCCTTCCTGGGCCTGCACTACCCGGCCACCGATATTCCCAAGCAGGCCCGGGCCATGTACCTCAAAAACTGGCTGCGCTTTATTCCGGATGTGGGCTACGCGCCCGTGCCCCTGGTGCCCACCAACCACCCCACGGCGCCCCGCCCCCCCGACATGACCTACTCCATTCTGCGGAGCGTGTCGCCGATTCACGTGGAGTACCTGCAAAACATGGGCGTGGGCGCCACCATGACCATTTCCCTGATCCGGGACGGGCAGCTGTGGGGCCTGCTGGTGTGCCACCACTACTCGCCCCGGCTGGTCAGCTACGAGCTGCGCGACCTGTGCCAGTTCATCGGCAAAACCTTCTCGGCCCTGCTCAAAAGCAAGGAGCAGGCCGATGACTACGTATACCAGGTAAAGCTGCGGGAAAGCCAGGCCCGCCTGTTCGGCCTGCTCACGGAGTTTCCCGACTTCCGCAAAACGCTCTACGACCACCTGCCCGCCGTAAAAGAAGTGTTTGACTGTGGCGGGGTGGTATTGAGCTTTGATGGGGACGTGGCCACGTATGGCAACGCCCCCGCGCTGTCCCAGATAGCGCCCCTGCTCACCTGGCTGCACGAGCACATGCCGGGCGAGCTGTTTCATACCAACTCCTACGTCCGCCACAACCCCCGCGGGGTAGAAGTTCGGTCCTCGGCCAGTGGGATTCTGGCCATCCGGCTGGGTCACTCCGCCGATGATTTCCTGATCTGGCTGCGGCCCGAGGTGCTGCAGACCGTTACCTGGGCCGGGCAGCAGCAGAAAGCCGAAGTGCGCAAGGACGGGGAGATTTTCCTCTCGCCCCGCCAGTCTTTCTCCGCTTGGAGCCAGTCGGTGGAAAACACGGCCTTGGAGTGGAAACCCATAGAGGTAGAAGCCGCCCAAGAAATCCGCCTGCGCATTGCCGATATCCGCCTGCGCCTGTTCAACCAGATTCAGGAGCGCGCCCAAACCCTTTCCCGTCTCAACGCCGAACTGGAACGTAGCAACGACGAGCTGGACTCCTTTGCCTACGTAGCCTCGCACGACCTAAAGGAGCCCCTGCGCGGCATTCATAACTACTCGCTGTTTCTGCTGGAAGACTACGCCGACAAGCTGGATGCTGACGGGGTAAACAAGCTGGAAACCCTGGTGCGCCTGAGCCAGCGCATGGAAGCCCTCATTGAGTCGTTGCTGCAACTCTCGCGGGTGGGCCGCCTGGAGCCCGAGGTGAAAGAAGTGGACGCCAATCAGATTCTGCAGGAAGTAACCGAGGTGCTACAGCCGCGCTTCGCCCAAACGGGTACTGAGCTTGTTATTGCCGGGCCGCTACCCACCGTGCACGCCGACCCGGTGCGTCTGCGGGAAGTGCTCAACAACTTGCTCACCAATGCCATGCGCTACAACGATAACCCAACCAAAACCGTAGAGGTAGGCGTGGCTCCCGCTGGCAAAGCGGGCCCACGAGGGGTGATTGATGGGACGGAGTACCAGGTGCTGTACGTGCGTGACAACGGCATTGGCATTGCGCCCCGTCATCACGCCAATATTTTCAAAATATTCAAGCGCTTGCACAGCCAGGACAAGTACGGCGGCGGTACCGGAGCCGGGCTGGCCATTGCCAAAAAAATGATTGAAAAGAGTGGTGGTCAGCTCTGGGTTGAGTCCGAATTAGGCCAGGGCGCAACATTTTTCTTTTCTGTTCCGAAATAAAGTCATGAGTTCTGCTTCGTTAAAGCCCGTTTTAGTGGTAGAGGATAGTGCGGAGGATTTCACGGCGCTTGGCCGGGCTTTCCGAAAACATGCTCTGCAAAACCCAGTGCTGCGCTGCGTTGATGGCGACCAGGCTCTGGAGTATCTGCAGGGCTACGGGCGCCACGTGAGCTGGCCGGCAGTACTGCCCGCCATTATTCTGCTGGATTTGAACATGCCCGGCACGGATGGGCGGCAAGTACTGGAAACCATCAAGCAGGATGAGGTGCTAAGTACTATTCCAGTTATCATCTTCAGCACGTCCTCCAACATGAAGGATATTGATGAGTGCTACCAGCTAGGAGCCAACAGCTACCTGACCAAGCCCATTGAGTATGCGGCGCTTGAGGAAAAAATACAACTGATTGTGCGCTATTGGCTGGAAGCTGTTGAGCTTCCGGTTGCCTAATTACGCAATTTGCCCCGCTTTCCTTTGCCTGTGAAAAAGATTCTGCTGGCCGATGATAACGTGACCGACCGGGTGCTCTACCGCCGTTTTCTCGGCAACCAGCTGGGGCATGAGAGCCTGGAGTTTTTTGAAGCCACCTCTGGGGAGGATGCCGTTGCCTTGTACGAGCAACTCCAGCCCGACTGCATGCTGCTAGACTATAACCTCCAGGATATGGATGGGCTGGCAGTGCTGGAAGAGTGCCGCCGCCGCACTACCAACCGGGTTATGTGCGTGGTAATGATTACCGGCAGCGGCAATGAGCAGCTGGTGGTGCAGGCGCTCAACGGTGGGGCCGCCGACTACTTGGTAAAAGGGCAGTTCGACCGGGACTCGCTGAACAAAACCGTCCGCCACGCCATCGAGAAAACGGAGTGGCAGCAGTACCAGACCCGCTACCACGGCGAGCTGCAAAGCATCAATCAGCAACTGCGCGACTCCCTGGCCGAGCTGACTGATACGCGCCAGCAGTTGCAGATTCGTAACCAGGAGCTGGCCGCCATCAACCAGGCCCTGGCCCGTACCAACGCCGACCTCGACAACTTTGTGTACGCCGCCTCCCACGACCTGCGCCAGCCCGTGCACAATCTGCAGGGCTTGTTTGACGAGTTGCGCCGGGCTGCCGTTTTCCCCGACCCCGAGGATGCCCAGGTGCTGCGTATGGTAGATGTATCGTTGCAGGCGCTTGCTACTACCATCACCGACCTGGCTACCGTAGTGCAAGAGCAGCGTAGCAGCGGTACCCACGCCGTGGAGCAAGTGGCCGTGCCGGAAGTAGTAGAGGATGTATGCAGCTCCCTGCGCCCCCAGATACGTAGCACCAACGCACAAATTCACCTGCACGCTGAAAGCTTGCGGGAAGTGGCGTATGCCCGCGCCAACTTGCGTACCATTCTGCTCAACCTGGTGTCCAATGCCCTGAAATACCGCCATCCAGCCCGCTCCCCTGAGGTAACCATCCATTGTTATCAGGTCGCTGGTAAACCAGTAGTAGAGGTGCAGGATAACGGTTTGGGCCTCAACTTACACCGGCACGGCCCGGAGTTGTTTCAACTGTTTCGGCGTTTTCATCCTGGGATAGAGGGTACTGGCGTGGGCCTGTTTCTGGTAAACCGCTTGGTTGAAGCTGCTGGCGGCCGCATAGAGGTAGAAAGCCAGGAAGGCGTTGGCACCCTGTTCCGGGTGCACCTAGGGTAAAGGAGCCAAATATGCCTTTGCAGTGCTAAGTAGCCTGAAATAGAACGGCCGGCCCGCTACGCAGCGGGTCGGCCGTTCTATTGTTGCTTTTGGCCGTTAGCCAATCTGCTTAAAGCCGCAGTAGGAGTGAAGTACTTCGGGCAACGGAATGCCTTCCGGTGTTTGGTTGTTTTCCAGCAGCGCCGCCACAATGCGTGGCAGAGCCAGCGCCGAGCCGTTGAGCGTATGCAGCAGCTGGGTTTTGCCGCCTTCCGTGCGGGAGCGAAGCTTCAGGCGGTTGGCTTGGTAGGTTTCAAAGTTGGAGGCCGAGCTAACCTCCAGCCACCGCTGCTGGGCTGCGCTCCACACCTCCAGGTCGTAGGTGAGGGCCGAGGTGAATCCCATGTCGCCGCCGCAGAGGCGCAGCACGCGGTAGGGCAGCTCCAGCTTCTGGAGCAGGCTCTCAATGTGCGTCACCATGTCGTCCAGGGCCGCGTAGCTGTGTTCCGGCTGCGTGATTTGTACAATTTCCACCTTATCAAACTGGTGCAGGCGGTTGAGGCCGCGTACGTGGGCCCCCCAGCTGCCGGCCTCGCGGCGGAAGCAGGGCGTATAGCCGGTATTGCGAATAGGCAACTGGGCCGGCGCAATAATTTCGTCGCGGTACAGATTGGTGATGGGCACCTCGGCCGTGGGTATCAGGTACAGGTCGTCGGCGGTGGCGTGGTACATCTGGCCCTCCTTGTCGGGCAGCTGGCCGGTGCCGTAGCCGCTGGCCTCATTCACGAGGATGGGGGGCTGAATTTCGGTATAGCCGGCAGCCCGGGCCTCATCCAGGAAAAAGTTGATGAGGGCCCGCTGCAGGCGGGCGCCCTGGCCCTTGTACACCGGAAAACCAGCCCCGGCAATCTTATTGCCCAGCGCAAAGTCGATGATATCGTACTGTTCAATCAGCTCCCAGTGCGGCTTGGCCGTGGCGGGTAGCTCCGGCTTGGTGCCTACCTCACGCACTACTTCATTATCCTCGGCCGAGCGGCCGGCCGGTACGCTGCTGTGCGGCAGGTTGGGTAGTTTATACAGCGTCTGCTGCAGCTCCTTTTCCACCTCGCCTAGCTCTTCCGCGTGCGCCTTAGTCGACTGCTTCAGTTCGGCGGTGCGAGCTTTCAGGGTTTCGGCTTCCGCTTTGTTGCCGGCTTTCATCAGGCCGCCAATCTGCCGGGCCAGCTCATTGGCTTCGGCCTGGGCTTGGTCGTGGGCAGTTTGTAGCTCCTTGCGCCGCTGGTCAAGGCCCAGAATAGCCTGCACATCGGCCTCAGCGGTGGAGTAGTTACGTTTGGCCAGGCCCGCCAGCACGGCGGCGGTATGGTCTTTCAGGACGGAAACTTGCAGCATAACAACAAAACGCAAAAGGGAATACAGCAAAAGTAGAAGTTTACCGCCGCAGATGCAGCAGAAAATGGTGGTCCGCCAAATTTCGCCGCTACCCGGCCCAGGAGCCTGCCAACCGGAACTGTTTATCTGGTGGTCAGGGTTTACCCAGTTGCGAAGGCCCTAAGTGGTTGGCGAGCTGTATCCTTTGCGCCGAAATGTGCGTATGGAGCTTCAGCTGCGAATTCTATAACAGGATTTGGCAGTTCCCTGGTATTACGCTAACATTGCACATACAAGCCCGCTTTGGTTGGCGGACCCAGTGGCCCATTTTGTAAGCCTGGTCCGTATTTTGCCTTTCGCACCAGTAGGCTCCACCCTCGGTTTTATTTTCCCGCTTTCCTCTGCGTTGGGCGCCGCGTTGCGGTTACCTTTTGTGTCCGGAACGGCCTGTGCTGCCCCATTGTAGGCTTTCAATAGCCCCCCCCCCGCCTTTTTCGCTCAGCTTCCTATATGTACACTATTGACGAGTTAAAGGACCGTTTGCTGTCCGAACTAAAAGAAATTGCTGAAAACCTACATGTTGGCAACTTCAAGAAACTCAGCAAACAGGATCTGATTTACAAGATTCTGGATCAGCAGGCCATTACGCCCGCCGACAAGCTTCCCCAAAAAGTGAAATCCCCCGTTGCTCCGGCTGCCGACGCAACGCCTGATGCCAAACCGGTAGCCGTTAAAGCGGCTGCCGCTTCTAAAACGGTGGCCCCCCGCGCCTCACGTGCTGCCGCCGCCCGGCCCGCCCGTGGTAAAGCGGCGGCCTCCACTGCTCCTGCCCCCGAAGTAGAATTGGGCCAGGAAACCGCCCCGGTTGCTGCCATAGAAGCAGCTGCCCCGGCTCCGGTAGTTTCGTTGCCTGCTGAGCCAATCGTCACAACTCCCGCTGCCGAGCCCGTAGCCGCTCCGGCCCCGGAAGCCACTGTATCCGCAGTAGCTGCTGAGCAAGCCCCAACTGCGGAACAGGGCTCGGAGGCTGAGCGCCCGGTAAAGCTGTACCAGCGCCCCGAGCGCCGGGCCCGCACCGACCGCGCCGGCCGCCCCATAGTAGCAGGAGCGCCAGTGGCTGCTTCTGACGCCGCTGTAGCCACTGAGCAGGTGGCTGAACCTGCTGACACGGCCCCAACAGCGGAGGTAGCCGTAGCTCCGGTTCGGGAGCTGCAGCCCGTTGACCCCACGGCCCCGGCTCCCCTGCGCGAGAATCGTCCGGAGCAGCCCCGCATTTTCCGGGAAGGCCGCGAGTACCGCAACGATGCCCCGCGCGAAAACCGGACGGATTTCCGTTCTAACGGTAACGGTCGGGCCGACCAGCCCCGGGAAGCCCGCAACGACCAGCCCCGCGCCGATTTCCGCCAGGATGGCATAGCTCCCCGGGAAGCACGCCCCGAGCAAAATGGCTCCGACCAAACCCGCAACCCGCGTGAGGGCGGCCGCCTTGATTCCCGGGAGCAGCGGGAACAGCGCCGCGAGGAGCGTTACGCGGCCCGGGAACTGCAGCGTCAGCAGCGTCAAGACCAACGCCAGGCTGACCGCCAGAGCAACCCCGACCAGCCCCGCGCTGAGCGGCAGGAGCAGCGGCCGGCCCGCCAGGAGTTTGATATTACCATTCCGGGCGAAGGCACGCTGGAAATGATGCCCGATGGTGGCTATGGTTTCCTGCGCAGCCCGTTCTACAACTACCTGTCCTCGCCCGATGACATTTACGTGGCGCCGCAGCAGGTAAAGCAGTTTGGCCTGAAAGCCGGCGACACAGTAAAATGCACCATTCGGCCCCCGCGCGAAGGGGAGAAGTACTTTGCTTTGGTAGGCGTGGAAGGCATCAACGGCCGCTCAGTTGAAGAAGCCCGGGACCGGATTCCGTTCAACAACCTCACTCCCCTGTTTGCCGAGGAGCGCCTGAAGCTGACTACCAAACCCAGCCAGTACAGCACCCGCATTCTGGATTTGTTTGCCCCCATTGGTAAAGGGCAGCGGGGCCTGATTGTGGCCCAGCCCAAAACCGGCAAAACGGTGTTGCTGCAGGAAATTGCCAACGCCATTTCGGAAAACCACCCCGAGGTATACCTGATGATTCTGCTCATTGATGAGCGCCCGGAGGAGGTAACAGATATGGCCCGCTCGGTGAAAGCCGAAGTGCTTAGCTCTACCTTCGACGAAACGGCGGACCGCCACGTAAAAATTGCCACCATTGCCATGGAAAAGGCCAAGCGCCTCGTGGAGTGCGGCCACGACGTGGTTATTCTGCTTGACTCTATCACCCGCCTGGCCCGGGCCTACAACACGGTGCAGCCCGCCTCCGGCAAAATCCTGTCGGGTGGTGTGGATGCCAACGCGCTACATAAGCCCAAGCGCTTCTTCGGAGCGGCCCGCAACGTGGAGGATGGTGGCTCACTCACTATCATTGCCACGGCCCTGATTGAAACCGGCTCCAAAATGGACGAGGTTATCTTCGAGGAATTCAAAGGTACCGGCAACATGGAGCTGCAGTTGGACCGCAAGCTGGCCAATAAGCGCATCTTCCCCTCCATTGACGTACCGGCCTCCGGTACCCGCCGCGAAGACCTGCTGATGAGCAAGGACGAGCTGAACCGCATCTGGGTGCTGCGCAAATTCATGTCCGATATGACAGCCTCTGAAGCCATGGAGTTTCTGAAAGACCGCATGAAAGGCACCCGTGACAACGAGGAGTTCCTGCTTGCCATGAACGGCTAACCAAGTTACCCCATAATGGCATAGAAAAAGGCCCATACTGCAGTTGCAGTACGGGCCTTTTTGCTGACTCACTTCCGACTATTGCCGAACGAAACGTTGCACGTTGCGCTTGCCACCAGCTGTGAGTTCCAGGAAGTAAATGCCTTCTGGAATTTGCTGAATAGTTACGCTAGAATTACCGGCTCCTTTACCAGCGGCCAGCACTTGGCCTGTAACTGAATACACGCGGTACTCAACCACCCCATCTGCTGCTGGTAGCGTGATGCTGGAGTTGCTAGGATTTGGGTAAAAGGAAGCCTGCAATGTATTAGCCGCTGATACTGCCACTACCGAAGAAAAGGTAGCGGTACCATCAGTGTCTACCTGACGCAGCCGGTAGTAGGTCAACGAAGTCAATGGGTTGGTATCATCATAGCTATATTTGGCTCCCGTGCTGGTAGTACCGGTGCCTTGTACTTTGCCAATAGCTGTGAAAAGCTTCCCGTTGGTGCTACGTTCTAACTCGAAATAAGCATTGTTGACTTCGGTAGCCGTGGCCCAGCTAATCAGCGCGCCCGTAGACTTAGCCGTGACTGATAAGCTGGTGAGGGTAACGGGAAGTACAGTAAAGCAGGTAGGATCATTAGAGGTGGGTGGATTCACTACCGAAGTGCTGGATGTAGTACCGCAACCACTTGGGTAAGCGTTGCCCTGAACGCAGGTAGTCAGACCATTCGTCGTGAAAAGCTTGGCCCCACCGCCGGAGTTGTTAACTATATTACCCGAAATGCGAAGCCCCGCCACGGTGCCGGTTACAGGGCCATTAATACCAGGGTTACCTGTTGAGACATCTACGTTGCCAAATACGTTGAGCAAAGCATTGTTGCCTAGGTTGATAGTTGTTTGATTGCCAGTGAATAAGGTGCAGCTGATTGCAACTACGGAGTTATTGCCAATCACAACGGTTGTTTTAGCAAGATTCAATACTGCAACATTGAGCCTCGGGGCACTACGGGCTGTAGAAGCGGCAATAATTAAATTCTGGTTGGTAGCCGTGTTGCCATCAACTGCTAATGTCCGGTTTAAGTTGTCTTGAACCAAGGAGCCGGTAGCATTGATAGTAAGCGTGGTATTTCGTCCTATAGTGTAGTCAGTTGTTAAGGTTACTGCGTGGTTTATAATGATATTGATTGTGTTATTACTCCCTGACCCAGGAAGAGTAGAACAACCTGTTCCTACAATACTATAAATAGTTGGATCATTAAAGTTGCCTGCCTTAGTAGTTGTGTAAGTGCATTGGGCAATAGCCGCTCCATAAGTGCCAAGTATTAGGCTTACGAAGAGTGTGAGTATTTTGTACATCTTTTTCATACTTACTAAAATGGTGCGTTGAGCGAGTATCTGCTGCTGTTGAGCTAAAAAGCAGGTGAAAATTCTTAAAATTGTATACGAATGTAATTCTTAAAATGAAATTTAGCTAATCCTGCGTTTTATAACGGGAATAAATTGTTTCAAAATTAGAGCTGAACGGGAGTATAAAGCTGATTATAAGCGCTATAACAAGGTGCATTGTAAATTTGGCTAGTTATAAATATGAATATAAAATTGCACTATAAAAAGAATAGTAATCTAGGTATACTTTCGGATAATAGCCGTAATCTTACCTACCCGGTAATGGCCACATGCTAAGTGGCGCCCGTATGAGAAATCTGGCAGGCTTGACCAAGCGAAACCACTTTTCCATACTTTGATTCATTGCCAGTATGTCTTTCACCAACGAGTTACTGAACACCGTCCTGCGCCATGCCGGTCAGGAAGTATCACGCAAGGAGTTTTTGAATCTGGCGGGCCGGGGTTTGGCGGTGAGCGTAGCGGCTGGGGCACTGGCTAGCTGCAACTCGGGGCCGGAAAGTAATCCGGGAGCTGCGGCCGCCACACCTACTACCGGCACCCCGGCCAGTGAGGTGGATGCCGCTACTACCTATACCTCGCCGCAGGGCACGCAGGTGGCCTCGTCGGAAGCTGTGTCGCCGCCGGCCAAGGTGCCCGCCGCCCCCAATCAACCGATTGTGCTGGAGGAATGGAAATCCAAGGTAGACCCGGCGTCGGGGCCCACGCCCACGCCCATGCCGCCCGATAAGCGGGTGGGGTATGCCCTGGTGGGCCTGGGCCACCTGACCCTGGAGGAACTGCTGCCAGCTTTCGGGGAGTGTAAGAAATCGAAGCCGGTAGCGCTGGTAAGCGGCTCGCCCGAAAAGCTCAAAAAAGTGGCCCAGCAGTACGGCATCAAACCCGAAAGCTGCTACAGCTACGATAACTACGAAAAGCTCAAGGAAAACCCCGAGGTGCAGGCTATTTACATTGTGCTGCCTAACTCTATGCACGCCGAGTACGTGATTCGGGGGGCCAAAACCGGCAAGCACATCCTCTGCGAAAAGCCCATGGCCGTATCGGCCAAGGAGTGCGAGCTGATGATTGATGCCTGTAAGAAGGCCCAGGTGAAGCTGATGATAGCCTACCGCATTCAATATGAGCCCTACAACCGCTTGGTGCGCGACATGGTGCGGCAAAACAAGTTTGGCAAGCCCAAGTACATACAGGCCCAAAACAGCCAAAGCTCGGCCAACCCTGACCACTGGCGCCACAAAAAAGCCCTGGCCGGCGGCGGTGCCCTGCCCGATATTGGCCTGTACTGCCTGAATACCGCCCGCTTTGTGCTGGGAACCGAGCCCACGGAGGTGTTCGGCTACATGCACAGCACCCCGGGTAACCCGCTGTTTAAGGAAGTGGAGGAGGTAATGTCGTGGCAGATGCGCTTCCCGGATGGGGTACTCGTGGATAGCATCACGCACTACAATACCCACGACTCGCGCTTTTACCGCGTAAACTCGGAGAAAGGCTGGCTGCACCTCAACAACGCCTACGCCTACACTGGGCAGCAGCTGCAAACTTCGCACGCTGAGGGTGAGGCCAAAATGCAGAACCAGATTACCATTCCGGCCAAAAACCAGTTTGCTGCGGAAATGGACCACTTTTCGGAGTGCATTCTGGAAAACAAGCAGCCACACACGCCTGGGGAGGAAGGCCTGCAGGATCACCGCATTATGGAGGCCATCTACCAATCGGCGCGGGAGGGACGGCCGGTAAAGCTGCCGGCCGTATCGGGCACGGATGCGTTCCGGGGCCCTGAACCTACACAAGCCTGATGCTACTCCGGTCCGGGCACGGGCGCGTGGGTTACCTTTGCAGCTATGGAACAACAACCTGACCTTCCTGAGGTACTCTATATTTCAGACCCCTTGTGCGCATGGTGCTACGGCATGAGCCCGGTTATCCAGCGGGTGCAGCAGGAGTTTGCGGGCAAAGTAGCCGTGTCGGTCCTGTGTGGGGGAATGGTAACCGGCGAGCAGGTAGGCCCGATTCGGGAGGAATGGCCGCTGCTCTCCGGGGCGATGGCGCAGGTGCAGCAGGTGACGGGCGTGGAGTTTGGGGCCGGGTTTCGGGCCCTGGGGCAGGAGGGAAGCTACCTGCTGAATTCGGAGCTGCCCAGCCGGGCCATTCATGCATTCCGGCAGCTGAGGCAGGATGAAACCGCCCAGTTTGCCCACGAGGTGCAGCAAGCCTACTTCCTGCACGGCTCCGACCTGAACGACCCCGCAACCTACGACGGCCTGGTTGCGCCCTACGGCCTCGACGCAGCCGATTTTCGGGAGAGAATGAGGAGCCGGGAGGTTATCCGGGGTACTATCCTGGAGTTTGCGGCAGTGGGCAAAATTGGCGTGCAGGGGTTTCCCACGGCTATTTTGCGCGTAGGTTCGCAGGGCTACGTACTAGCCCGGGGCTATCAGCCCTACGCTACTTTCGCCGCTGGGCTGGAAAAAGCCTTGCAGCAAGCTGAGTAGGCTAAGGTCTGCGGATAGTAACTATGAAAGGCATTTTGATGCTATCTAAACTGTCATGCTGAGCCTGCCGAAGCATCTCTACCAAACAACGACGCGGTAGAGATGCTTCGACAAGCTCAGCATGACGGTCTTTCTGCTACTGTCCACACAGCTTAGTAAACAGAGCTGGACTGACAGACCCAACGAGCACCACCCCGGCAGCTGCTTACAGTAGCTAACGGGGTGGTGCTCGTTGGGTCTAACTCGTCAGGGAAGATGTACTACCTGTTTGCGTAGCGGCGACCAGGCCACCGTGCGCCGGTCTTCCTTACCAACCAGATACTGGAAGGCCACGGCAGCAGGGCGGCTACGCAGGTCATCCCAAGCAGCGCGGTCGAGGCCAGCGGGTGCTTCCGTAGCCCCCGGAAAAATAGCGGACTTCGGCACGGCGGGTCGCTTGAAGTTCTTTTCCGCAAAGAACTCCTGCACCCGCTTCCGCACGTAGGCCTCCCGCTCGTTCTGGGTGGCGGTAGGGCCGGTCATTTCGTACACCATGGCGGCTTCCAGGTCCGAGGACGTTAGCATTTCCCGGAAAATTACTTCGCCGCCGGCCGTGGTAATGGTGAAGGCTGCCTCGCTGCTCAGTACCGAGGAGCCGCGCAGCACCAATGAAAACACATCGGGGGTGCCCGGTGCCGAGAATACGTGGCGGCTGCGGCTGGTGAGCAGCGTGTCGGCCTGCGCATCAACCGTGGCCGGGCGCACCGTATCCAGTGGCTCAAGCGGGGCCGCAGAAGAGTCAGCCAGGGGCGGTGTGGAGGTGGCCGGTTGTTCCGGCGAGGAGCACGCCCCGGCTAGCAGCAAGGGCAACAGCAAGATGGAACGCATAGGTGGGGAAGGAAGAGGGAGTGAGCTGATCTGTACGCAGGCACCGGCTTTACCGTTCCGGCTACCACGCCAGCATACAGGCAAAGGCAATGCTCAGGCAAAGTGAGGAAACCTGGTTCATGCGCATGGTACGGTCGAAGTTGGCGGCGGCGGGGTTCTGCCACACTGCCCGCGCCCAGCTGCCAAACAATACGACTACCGGCCCGGTAGCCCCCAGAAACAGGAACAGGTGCCGCACCTCCTGGCGCTGCAGATACACCGTGGCCAGCAAGCCTGCCCCCGCTGCCAGGGCCAGCCCCGCCCACACAAACGTACCCCTAATACCCAGGCGCAGGCTCAGGGTACGGTCGCCGCGCCGGGCATCTTCCTGGTGCTGGTATACCTGCGTGAGCGGGTAGGAGCCGCAGAGAAACAAGCTGCTTACCAGGGCCAGCAGCAGGTTGCTGGGTTCCAGTAGCTGCGGCCAGCCGGCCCCCACCCCCACCTGCGTCATCAGGAAAGTGTAGGCCCCCTGAAACACGACTACCACGGCCGTACTGGCTAGCGGGTACTTCTTAAGCCGAATCCCATCGAAGCTATAGGCCTTGGAAACCAGCAGATAACCGGCCACCAAACCCGCAAAAGCCGGACTGAGCAGCCAGCCGCCCATTACCGCCAGCGCATCAAACAGCCACACCAAGTGCAGCAGCTCTCTTGATACTTTGGGCGGGTTGCGCAGGCCGCCAATGCTGCCCTCGTCCCGGTCGTAGTAGCTGTTGTAGCCGTTAGAGGCGGGGTAGGCCAGCAAGTGCAGCACCCCAAATACCCCGGCGGCCCGCCACCCGCTGAAGGGCTCCCGCAAGGCACTCAGCCCAAACCAGAAAACCGGCATCAGGTACACCGAAAACGGGATGCGCAGCAGAGGCAGGGCGCGGCGGTAAGCAGCAAACGAGGGCATGAGAAAGGCGGAAGGGCGCGGGAACAGATGGGTGGGCCGGCAGGTGCAACAAGCCACCCCAACCACGCGCAAGCTACGGGTTATCCGGCACTGGAAACCGGGGTGCCAATCAGGTACGTCACTTCGGACCCCCAGCGGTGGCGCACCCGGCCTGCTTCCCACGCAAACGTGCCGGCCGGGTCGGCGCGGTGCGCCAGCTGCAGCAACTGGCCCGGCGGATACATGCGCAGGATACTCACGCACCCATCCCAGATTGTGAACAGCGGAATCAGGGGGATGCAGTACGTAAAGAACAGCCGGCTCAGGCTGAATGGCCGGATGAAGGGCGTAATCAGAAGCTGGGCTACCGGCAGTACTGTTAGGGCCAGTAGTATCTCAAACCAATGCTTGCCGGCTCCTTCAAACACCCCAATACCCGTTCGGCAACTGACGGCATCAGCCAGCAGAGCCTCCGCGGCAGCGGGGGGGAAGTGGTGGAAAGCGGAAAAAACTACCCGAAACCCCGGCATACCAGCCGGTACGGCGGTAGCATCCACGGCCTGGGGCTCGGCCTCCAGACCGGGGTTGGTGGCCAGCAGCTCCTGCCAGGCTGCCGGCTGGGGGTACAAGTCGGTGAGGCGGATGCGGGCGGTGGGCAAGCCGGTAGCGCGCAGCTGCCGTAGTACGCCGGCTGTGCCGCCACCGGCCCCGGCGCACAGCTCTAGTATCTGGTGCTGCCCCGTATGCAACAGCGCCTTCCGCAGCAGCGGCACTATGGGCTGATAAATGCGCAAGGCCGAAATCATGAACCGGAGGTAGTCCATCATACCCGCCCGAATCACCCGGGGAAACCACGGCAAATCTTCAAACTCAAATAGCTGGAGACGAAGCTTCATCGGGCTACTTACGCTGAAGCCTGCTAGGAAGCTGCCTTCGGCGAGCTAAAAGAGCGGGCAGCGGCTGTGGCAGCTACTCCATAGCAGTTACTACCTGGCGCTGAGCCGGCCCGTAAAGCCAGAACACCGTTAGTACAGCCGCCACCCCATACGGCAACGACATGGGCAGTAGAGCCCGTAAAGAATCAACGGGGGAGAGAAGGACCAGCAACTGGTTGGTAAGCAGAAACAGCAGCAGTATTCCGCCCAGGGCCATGCTGCGGCGCGACCAGCCCGGCTTCACCTGGCTCATTACCGTGAAAAAAGGAATAACCAACGGTACAACAGCCAGCGAAATAATGGCGGCCACCATTCCGGCCAGCAGGGCAATAGAGTAATCGGTTAGTCGCTCGGCTGCAAAATCGAGCAGCAGCCACAAGGTGCCGCCCACGTTGCTGAGCAGCCACAAGATTAGGGTCCGGATGGTAGTGGAGTGACTGGTAGTGGCGTAGTGATATAGCATAGCAGTGGGAGGTAAAAAGTGAAACTGCGGCCGCCGCCAGGGTAGCAGCTTGGCCAGATATACGAATGCGTAAAATGCACTGGTTTGATTTAAACTTGTTTTTTGTTGGGAATACAGGTTTCAGAATGGGACGAGCGCAGCCAGACGGCAGCCACCACCGAAGACAGCAACCAAGGCAGGCTGAGCCCGAAGAATAGCTGGAACAACAGTCCGATGGGGCGGGAGTGTGCGTTATCGGAACCCAAGGCAAAAACGATTATTAAATACAGAAGCATCAGTAAAAGCACCGTACCCTCCACCACCAGAATAGTCCGCCAGAGAAGGCCCAGCAAGGAAGCAGCGGTGGCAAAAGCCCACTGCATTGCCCAGCGGCGTACCCACGCTCCCAGCAACGCCGGCAGGCCCAGAAAAAGCGTCAGGCCTAGCGCGTACCAGCGGAAATACGCCCCCAGGCCGTCGTTGGGCCTGCTCCAGCCCACGTACTCCTGAACTACCACTTGCCCCAGCAATACCAGCCCCAGGCCCCCAAACCACGACCACCACATGTGCCGCCGGGACAGTTCTTCAAAAGATGAAGTCATAAAAAACAGGATAAGATTGGATAATGCGGATAAATATAGTTGCTTTGTAGCGCAAAGTGCTTTTGCCTGAACTATGACGCAGCCACCTCTCGACCCGCTTGCCCAGCTCACCGAAATCCGCTCCATCATGGAGAGGTCGTCGCGGTTTATCTCGCTCAGCGGCCTGTCGGGGGTGGGGGCAGGAGTAGTAGCTCTACTAGGTGCCGGGGTAGGGCACTGGTATTTGCAGCAGCGCTACGCCGCCGAGGGCTACTCTTACGGGGGCTTTATGCGCCTGCTGCAAAGCACCCCCGAAGAACGCCTGCAGGTGTTGCCGTTTCTGCTATTGCTAGCGGCCGGTATCTTGGGAGGAGCGTTGGCCGTGGCCGTTTTCTTTACCCTGCGGCGGGCCCGCCGGGCCGGGCAGCCGGTATGGAGTGCGCTGGGGCGGCGGCTGGCCCTGAGTCTGGCTATTCCGATAGGAGCGGGTGGCCTGTTCTGCATTGCCTTGTTTGTGCAGGGCGCAGTAGGACTGGTGGTGCCCGGGCTACTGCTGTTCTATGGGCTGGCGCTGCTCAATGCCAGCAAGTATACCCTGGACGAAATCCGCTGGCTGGGCCTCACCGAAATAGGGCTGGGGCTGCTGGCCGTGTTGTTCCCTGGCTTCGGACTGGCGTTCTTTGCCCTCGGTTTCGGCCTGGGCCACATTGGCTACGGCCTGCTGATGTACAACCGGTATGAGCGGTAGGATAGATGTTCGATGGCCCTGCCCACGCAGTGCCCGCCATTCGCCTCCTACATATTGTCCGGCCTTCTGAACGACAGTCTCACTGCTTTACTACTTCACCACTTCACTGCTTGAAACACCTGATTCACACACTCAATAAGGCCTTCGACAACCGGGTACGACTGGGGGTAATGGCCGTGTTGATGGCTAACGAGTCGGTGAGCTTCAACGAGCTGAAAGAGGCCCTGGACCTGACCGACGGCAACCTGGCCAGCCACGTGGCGGCGCTGGAAAAGGCCGGCTACGTGACCGTGAGCAAGCAGTTCATCGGCAAGAAGCCCAACACCACGTATGCCGCATCAGCGGAGGGAAAATCGGCTTTTCAAGAGCATTTGACGGCTCTGGAAAAACTGCTGCGGGGATAAGGAGTCTTTTTTTTGCCTTCATACTTTGAAATACAAAGTTCTTTCAATTATTCGATAAAGCCATGGCTACACTTGTTGCTCCAATCCCAGCCTCCGGGCCCACCGATGCGGTGCGCCGGGCCCCCGCTCCCCTCACGGCCCTGCAGAAGCTGTTAATTCCGGCCGGAGCCGTGCTGTTCGATATTCTGTTCTGGAACCAGGAAACCGGTCTTAACCTGGCGCTGTATACCGCATTTGTGCTGGTGGCCACGCTGGCTGGCCAGGCCCGGCAGGCGGTTGTGTGGCGCTCCGGCTACTTCCGACTAATGGTGGCCGGCACAGTGGTCAGCGCGGGTTGTGTAGTATGGTACGGCTCCGGGGCCGCCCGGCTGGCCTGTCTGGCTTCCTTGGTTATGCTGATAGGCTACGTGAACCAGCCCCACCTGAAGCTGGTAGCTTACGCCCTGCTGACGGGGCTGGGCGGGGCACTACGCGCCGTACCGGCGCTGCTGCCTTATTTGCGGCTGCCGCAGGGCGGGGCCGGCCGCTGGCCCCGCGCCCGGTTTTACGGCCGTCTGCTGGTGCTGCCACTGGTGGTGCTGATAGTCTTTCACATCCTGTTTGTGCTGGCTAACCCGCGTTACGAAGCCTTATCCAGTGCTGTGTTTCGGCAGTTGGGCGAATGGCTGGCGGCGCTGTGGCCAGCCTTTTCGGTGGTGCACGTGCTGTTTTTTCTGCTGGGCTTACTCCTGACGGCGGCGGCGCTGGTAGTGGTGCCGTTTCACTTTTTTCAGGATCAGGAGTCGCGGTTTGGGGAGTTTGTGCGGCGACAGCGCGACCGGGTAGCGTCTTTTGGCGTCCGGCGCCCCGATTTCCGGGTGCGCGCCACCGGGCCCCTGGATTTGCGCAAGGAGTACCTGGCGGCGCTGGCCGTGTTTGGGCTAGTGAATGCGCTGCTGTTGCTGGTCAACTTCATTGATGTGCGCTGGATCTGGCTGGGCTTTACCCCGGAGCCCGGCTTCGACCTCACGCAGTTTGTGCACGAGGGCACCTACGTGCTGATTCTGAGTATTCTGGTGGCTATGGGGATTGTGCTGTGGTTTTTCCGCCGCAACCTCAACTTCTACCAGCCCGGCCTGCCGGCTTTGCGCTGGGGCGCTACCGTGTGGGTGCTGCAAAACCTGGTGCTAACCGTGTCGGTGGGTTTGCGCAACTACTACTACATCCTGCACACGGGCCTGGCTTACAAGCGCATCGGGGTGTACGGGTTTCTGCTGCTCACGGTATTTGGGCTGCTCACGGTGCTGCTCAAAATCTGGCAGCGCCGCTCGGCCTACTCGCTGGTGCGGCTGAACGGACTGGCTGCTTACGGCCTGCTGCTGCTGCTGGCTTTGGGCAACTGGGAAATCTGGATTGCCCGCTACAACCTCAGCCCCCGCTTCCGCACTGTAGATCTGGGTTTCCTGCTGGAAATGCCCGAGCGGGTACTGCCCGAGCTGGCCGCCCGCCAAAGTGTGCTCGACGGGGCCACGCGCATCATCATCAGCCCGCCCGGCAGCTACTATGAAACCACGGCCACGCCCGCGCAGGCCAAAGCCGCCATCCACAACCGCATTACGGCCTGGCAACGCAACTACCCCGAGTACCACCACTGGCAAAGCTGGACCCAGGCAGAGTCCTCGGCCTACGAAGCCCTGCGCGGCCGTTAACCGGCCTGGTTTTCCTTGTTAAACTTTCACGCTAGAAACTATGAATCTTCTGCAAGTAGGTTTTTCCCTGCTGGGCCTGCTCTGGTGCATTGGCAGCATAGCCGCGCTGGCCGCTTTGCTTACCTGGCGGGAGCGGGCCGCCACCTTCGCTGCCCGCACTCGGCGCCTGTTGGCCGTGGTATTACCCTGCGCCACTCTGCTGCTGGCCTCCGTGCTCTGGACGCTGCTGCACGTGATGCTGCTGTGGGGGCAAAGTGGGCCAGCCGTGGCGGTGCGCTAATATGGAAACCGTCATGCCAATTACTCAACCCCACTCCGCCGGCCGCAGCCTCGCAGTTCTGGTGGCCGCCTGCGCCCTGCTCTGGACGTGGTGGCAGATTCCGGGCTGGTACCGCCTGGGCGCGGCCGATGAAGCCGTGCTGGCGCAACTGGTACGGCTGTGGCAGCAGGCGTGGCTGGTAGGCGGCCTGGTAACGGCGGCCAATGCCGTGGTGCTGTACCAGGCCACCCTGCCGCTGGCCCTGCCTTCGTCGCCGGGGAGCCTGCTGGATACGCGTCGTTACGTGCCCAGCCTGGTGTTCTGGCTATGCGTGGTGTTCCACCTGGGGAGTGTGCTGGGTCTGGCGCTGGTAGGAACCGGCCTCATTCACCTCAACCCGCTGTGGCTATGATGAACTGGCTGGATACCCAGGCGGTCCGGCTGTGGCGGTTCGGGCAGGATACGGTGCGGCCGGCCGTACCCCGGGCGGCCTGGCTGCTGGCGGGCATTGCGGTGTTCTGCGTACTTAATCTGCTATTCGAGCAGGAAATCTGGCCGCATCACCCACAGACCGGGGTGTGGTTTGGTGTGACGTTCATCGGGTGCGTGATGAGCTTGCCGTGGCTGGCTGCTTATGCCGCGGCCCGTGTAGCCTGGGAGATTACGGGCTGGTGGAAAGTGGTGTGGCAGCTGGCTACCTGGGGGCTCTACGCCGCGGCTACCGTGTCGGCGCTACTATTTCTTATCCTATGTACCGTGGCGTTACTGTGAGAAATCTATGACTACAGTCAGAAATACGTAATGTGTTCTATGTCCCTATTTCGGGCGCTTTGCCGATGATAGGCGCCCGAAATAGGATATCCTCACCCAAGAAAAGCAGCTGCTTGCTTCTTCGAGGAGTTCTATTCCGGCTTTCGTAACCGAACTCCGGGCAGCCGCGGCGGTGTTACCAAGCTACTTCATAACCTATGGGCCGCTGGCAACTGGTATATTTGCGGCTCCCAAACCGGCCCCGCCGGTTCTGCTCGCCTCACTGCGCCCTGCATGCCTGCTTCTACGCCGTCGAATAAATCCACTTCTGCTCCTGTTGCCCGCCGCTGGCCCAACCGCGTTTCCCGGGCGCTGTGGGCCATTTTTGTGCTGGGGGCCGGTACGTTTCTGCTGTACCCGATTTTGGTAGGCATGAACTTCCTGTTCCTATTCGGGAAGTCGCCGAGCCTGGAAGAGCTGGAAAACCCGCGGGTGGAGCAGCCTTCCCAGGTATTTACCGCCGACGGGGTGCTCATCGGGCGCTACTTCCGCGAAAACCGCTCCCCGGTACCGCTCAGCAAAATGTCGCCCTGGCTGATTAAGGCCCTGGTTTCCACCGAGGATGTACGCTACCAGAGCCACTCCGGTATCGACCCCACGGCCATTGCCCGGGCGGTAGTTGGCGCTGCCACCGGCGGCAGCGGGGGCGGGGGCTCTACCATCACGCAGCAGCTAGCCAAAAACCTCTACAAAACCCGCCGCAAGGAAAATACCGGCCTGCTGGGCCACGTGCCGCTGGTAGGCACCATCATCAGCAAAACGAAGGAGTGGCTCACGGCCGTGGAGCTGGAGCGCCGCTACACCAAGGACGAAATTCTGGCCCTCTACTTCAATACCGTGGAGTATGGCTCCCAGGCCTACGGGGTGAAAGTGGCCGCCAAAACCTTCTATAGCACCTCGCCCGACAGCCTCAGCATCGAGCAGGCCGCCATGCTGGTGGGCATGCTCAACAACCCCACGGCCTTCAACCCCAAGTTTCACCCCCAGGCCGCCAAGCGCCGCCGTGATTTGGTGCTCACGCGCATGGGCCAGGCGGGCGTGCTCACGGCGGCCCAGGTGCAGCAGGAGCAGGCCACGCCCATTGCGCTGCAATACCAGGTAGAAAAGCACGTGGACGGGCCCGAAACCTATTTCCGCGGAGCCATCAGCCAGGCTGTGAACGAGTGGTGCAAAAAGAACGGCTACGATATGTACCGGGACGGTCTGCGCATCTATACCACCATCGACTCGCGCATGCAGGGCTACGCTGAGGAAGCCGTGCAGAAGAAAATGAAGACCCTGCAGCGCACCTTCGACAACTTCTGGCGCAACCGGGACTCCAACCCCTGGGTGGATGAGGACGGCAAGGAAATTCCCGACTTCATTGAAACTCAGATGAAGCGCACCGAGCAGTATAAGGAGCTGGCCGCCCGCTACAAAGGCCGCCCCGACCTGCTGGACTCCGCTTTGCACCGCAAGCATCCCACCAAAGTATTCACCTGGAAAGGCGACGGGGATACGACGCTCATGCTTTCCCCGCTCGATTCGTTGGCGTATTACAAGCACTTCCTGCACGCCGGCATGATGACCATGGACCCCTTCACTGGCCAGGTAAAGGCCTGGGTGGGGGGGCTCAACTACCGCTTCTTCCAGTACGACCACGTAAAGCAGGGTAAACGCCAGGCCGGCTCCACCTTCAAGCCCTTCGTCTACCTTACCGCCCTGGACAACGGTTACTCCCCCTGCGACCGAATCCGGGATGAGCGGGTAACCATCAACTACGTGGAAAACGGCAAGCCCATGGAGTGGCAGCCCGACAACGTAACCCGCGAATATACCGGCATGAACATGACGCTGCGCTACGCCATGGCCCGCTCCGTCAACTCCGTTACGGCCCAACTTACCGAAAAAGTGGGCTGGGATAACGTGGCCAAATACGCCAACAAAGTAGGTATTCGGAGTAAGCTGCTGCCGGTGCCCAGCATCGGGCTGGGCTCGGGGGGGGATGTGAGCGTGTTTGAGATGGTAAACGCCTACAGCACCTTCGTCAACCAGGGCTTCCGCACCGAGCCCATGCTGGTCACGCGCATCGAGGATGTGAACGGCAACGTACTAGCCCAGTTCGACCCTCAGCAAAAGCGCGTAATTCCGGCCGAAACGGCCTGGCTGATGACCTACATGCTGCGTGGCGGCATGGAGGAGCCCGGCGGCACTTCCCAGGCCCTGTGGGACTATGAGCTGTGGAAGAAAAATAACCAGATAGGCGGCAAAACCGGCACCACCAGCAACTACTCCGATGGCTGGTACATGGGCATCACCAAGGATCTGGTAACCGGCGTATGGGTAGGCGGCGAAGACCGGAGCATCCACTTCCTGAACTCCCAGCAGGGCGAAGGCGGCCGCATGGCTCTGCCCATCTTCGGTACCTACATGGAGAAGGTGTACCAGGATCCTGAGCTGGATATCCGGATGGGCCCATTTCCGAAACCCACCGTTACCATCAGCAAGAAGTACGTGTGCACCACCGAGGAGCCGCGCCGTCGCCAGCGCGAGGAGCCCGTGGATACCATCATAGTCGATAACCTGCTGGAAAACCTCAACAACGGTACCACGCCGCTACCCGATAGCCTGGGCGGCAACTAGCCCGCCACAAAGCAGGTGCGTAGCACAGCCCGGATGCATTATGCGTCCGGGCTGTGCTGCTTTTTACGATTCGTGAGCCGCCACAGCCCTACTATGCAAAGCGCCACCGCCCCGGACAGCAACTGAAAAGACGTACGCCAGCCGGCCGCCGCCCTTAGCTGCTGCTGGGGCGCTACGGCATTTCCCCAGGCAATAAATGCATCGGCAATGGGCAACTGGCCCAGCAGGTAAGACTTGCCGTTGTCATTGTGCCAGGGCAGGCCAAACGCCTCAATGCTGTTGCGCAAGCCCAGGGCCGTAGTCGTATCACCGAAACGCTGCATGGTGCGCCGGCCTACCAAAGAAGCAGCTCCACCAACGCCCCAAATAACCGGGCCCGAATCAATGTCTTCGGTAACGGCGGTGCCCTGGGCCGATTCTCGTATGCCCGGCAAGCCTAGCCGGTTTGTCAGAAACAAGGCGTGGTAACGCTGGAAATGCGGCCGCGCGTAGGCGGAGTCAATTTCAATCAGAAAGTTGAGCAGCTGGCTTTGCGAGGAGCCACGCGCGGGCGTGCGCACGGCGCCCGAGCCAGCCTCTACTTCGTGCGGAACCAGCTGGTGAGCATCCAACCGGGAGGATACAGCCCCTAGCCACTGCTGAATAACAGCGGGGTACTGCGGGGGCTCCAGCCGGTCGTGCCAGGCCAGGGCGGCGGCGCACATGACGCCATCGGCCGGCCAGGCAGCGCCCCGGTACGACTCCGGAAAAGGTGAAGAACTGTTGTTGAGGGCCGTAGCAATCAACGCGCACTGCTGCCTGAACCGCTGAACCGCCGCCGTGTCGCGCTGGGCCGGCGGCAGCGCGTGCAGGTAGCGCCCCAGGCAGTACGCCGACCAACCTTGGTAAAAAGCTCCATAAGGCAAAGGCAGCTCCGGCTCGAAGATGGATTGCGCCGTTGGGCTCTGGATTTCGCGCAATGCCCACTCTGTTTCCCGCCGGGCCTGTTTGTGCAATGCTGAGCCGGCCGCCAGATGTGGCAGCAGCTCAGTCCAGGTAAGGGCATACAGCGCATTCAGGTACACGAAGCCTTCGGGATAGAACGCCTGCATGTGCTCACCAGCCCCGTCGTGCATGCGGCCTTGCAAAAACTGCAACTGCGCCACCACTTCCTGATTAACGGGGAAGCCCTGCACCGCTTCCAGTTGGGGCGTGTACAGCAGCTGCCAATTCAGGTAAGCCAATACCACCAGCCCGCCAGCCAGCAGAAACCGAACAACAGCACGCACCGCGGCAGCCTATTCCTCCCCGTAAAACGACTCCAGCGCGCCGCGCAGCTGTGGATGCTCGAAGGTGAAGCCCTGCTGTAACGTTTTCTCGGCGCTTACGCGCTGGGAGGCCAGCACAATCTCACTCATTTCGCCCATCATCAGCTTCAGACCAAACTCTGGTACTTTGGGCAATACCAACGGGCGGTGCAGCACGTCGGCCAGGGTGCGGGTAAACTCCTGGTTGGTCACGGGGTTAGGGGCCACGGCATTATAAGTACCCACCCAACGCGCGTCTTCCAGGGCCTGAATAAACAGGCGGCACAGGTCGTCGAGGTGAATCCAGGACATGTATTGCTTGCCCGAGCCTAAGGGTGCCCCCGCCATCAGCTTCACCGTGCGGGCCAGCGGCACCAGGGCCCCACCTTCCGGGCTTAGCACGATACCAATGCGGAAAATAGCCGTCCGAACGCCGTACTCGGCCACGCCCTGAGCAGCGGCTTCCCAGCGCTGGCACACTTCAGCCAGAAAGTCGCCCTCGGCCGGCGGGGTTTCCTCGTTTACAATCTGGTTGTCCCGGTCGCCGTAGATGCCAATAGCCGAGGCCGATATAAATGCCTGCACATGGTGGTTTTGCTTGGCCAGCTGCCGGGCCATCAGCTGCGTGCCCGCCAGCCTACTCGACAGGATTTCTCGCTTGCGCTCCTGCGTCCACTTGCCATCCGATACGCTGCTGCCCGCCAGGTTAATGATATAATCGGCGTAGGGTACGGCGGCTTCGTCAATGGTACCGGCCAAGGGGTCCCAGCGGAAGCTGCGGAACCGGCCGCTACCGGGAGTCCGGCTCAGCAGGGCCACTTCGTAGCCGCCATCAATCAGCATTTCCGCCAGGCGGGTGCCAATCATTCCGGTGCCCCCGGTAATCAGAACTTTACGGGACATAGTGTATGGTACTTAGCGCGTAAGGCCTGGTGCTGAGCAGCAAGAGCCCCCGTAAGCCGAGCAGGGAGAAGAGTGGTTGTGTGAAATATGCCGACGAAGGTAAAGCAAACCGGCGTCTTGTTGGAAAAGCTCCCGACAAGCCCGGGCGCTACTTGCCAATCAGGCGCATAAACTCCTGACGCAGACTTTCCTGCTGGCCGAAAACGCCCCCGTACTCAGCCGTAATAGTGCTGCTGTTCGTGTCGTTTACACCCCGGCTCATCACGCACAGGTGGTCGGCTTCAATCAGCACGGCCACATTCTCGGTACCCAAAGCCGTTTTCAGTTCCTCGGCAATCTGGCGGGTGAGGCGCTCCTGCACCTGGGGGCGGCGGGCAAAGTACTGCACTACCCGGTTCAGCTTGCTCAGGCCCACCACATTCTCGCCCGGAAGGTAGGCCACGTGCGCCTTGCCAATGATGGGCACAAAATGGTGCTCACAGCAGGAGAAAACCGTAATGTCGCGCTCCACCAGCATGTTCTGGTAGTGGTAGCGGTTCTCAAACAGGCGCACCTCGGGGCGGTGTTTGGGGTCGAGGCCCTTAAACCACTCGTGCACGTACATTTTGGCCACGCGCCGGGGCGTGCCGCTCAGGCTGTCGTCGGTCAGGTCGAGGCCCAGTAGGTGCATAATCTGCTCGAAATGCCCGGCAATGGCCGTTACTTTTTCGTCGTCGCTGAGGGCAAAAGCATCGGCGCGAAGCGGGGTACGCAGGTCGGCGGGCAGCTGCCGGTCGAGGGGAGCGGGGCGGGGGGCGGCTCCGTCCGCGACGGGCGCCGCAGGCACGGGATTATCCATGGTATTCTACAAAATTACGTTCGGTCTCGTACAGCGTGACCGACAGGGCAAACCGCTCCTCCAGGTGGGGGCGCAGCCGGTTCCAGATAACGACGGCAATATTCTCGGCCGTGGGGTTCAACTGCCGGAAATCCTCGGTATCCAGGTTCAGGTTCCGGTGGTCAAAGGTATCCAGAATCTCGCGTTTGATCAGGTCGCTCAGCCGCTTCATATCATACACGTACCCCGTGGCCGGATCAATTTCGCCCGTCAGGCGCACAATCAGCTCGTAGTTATGGCCGTGATAATGAGGGTTGTTGCACTTGCCAAACGTGGCATTGTTCTGCTCCTCGCTCCACGCCGGGTTGTGCAGGCGGTGGGCGGCGTTGAAGTGCTCCTTGCGGCAAACGGTAACAGTCATAGTCAGAATAGAACAGGGCAGAGTTGCGTTTGTTCATCTTGTAAATAAAGGGGTTAGTAGTTGGAGTAGGCCCATTGCATAGGTAATTACGAATATTTGTTGGTACCTAAATAATGCTAAATATTACTATTTGGATAAAAGGTGATTTTAGCCAAAAAAATCAATCGGCAGCCTAGTATGATGCTCAGAGTCTGGTTAAATTTGATCAGTCGGATACAGCAATGCCGGCACTACTCACCTGCACAACATTTCTTCAACACTCTATTTCATCCCTTTATGAAACGAGGCGTACTTTTTTCTCTGCTGCTAACGCTGGCAACTACGGTGACGAGCTTCGCGCAAAAATCGCCCGTTGATGAAACGGATATGGCCATCAAAGGCATTCCGCGGAAAGGACAGCGCGTGTCTATGCAGCTTGACAGCAAACGCGTAGAGGATTCCTGGAAAAAGCAGCTGGACGAGCAGTTCGGCAGCAAAGTGAAAGCCGATAAAGGCGTCTACACCATGGATGGCGTAGTTATCGAAGCCATTGCCAAAACCCCCATCCGCGTTATCAGCAAAGTAGATGCCGTGCCTACCGGTACTACCGTGTGGTGGTCGATTGACCTGGGTAACGCTTACCTGAGCAAGGATGCTACCCCCGTGCAGTGGAAATCGGCTGAGGGCTATCTGAAAGACTTCGCTCGTAAGCTCTACCGCGAGGACTTGGCCCTGCAGGTTGCCACGGCCGAGAAAGCCCTGATGCAGTCTCAGGACAACCACATGGCGGTTATTGCCAAGTCGGATGCCATCAAAAAGGACATCGAGAAGAACAAGCAGCGCAAGATTGATATTCAGCAGCAACTGGCCCAGAACGCCGCTGAACTGCAGCAGTTCAACAACCAGGTAGACCTGAACCTGAAAGAACAGGAAGCCGCCCGCGCCGACATTGTGAACATGCGCGTGGCGCTGGAAGCCGTGAAAGAGCGCATGAACAAAATCGAGTAGTCTGGCAACAGAGTATTTTGAAAAAGCCCCGCTGGTACACTGCCATCGGGGCTTTTTCGTGCGGGCTACTGCATGTGGGCGCGTACGTATTTTTCAGCTTCCTTGTCATCCTTCCAGCCCACAATGCGCGTTTCGGTGGGGCGGGTGCGGTGCTGGAACCAGAGGCTCAGGGAGCTGCGCAGGCCGGGGTAGTGCTTGTTGAGCGCGCCCCAATCGGTGGCCTCAGGTAAGGTGCGCTGGCCCGGCCTGGCAGGTACGGCCAGCAGTACCGACTGCAGTGCCCCATTGATATCCAGCGTGAGCAGCGCCACCGGGGTTACCTCCAGCACCGTACCGGCGGGCTGAGCTTCAGCAAGTACCAACGCTGGCAGGGGCTGCGTGGCCCCAGCTGCAAGCGCCGGAACCTGGGTAGCGGGCACAAAGCCGAGGTTGCCTGGCACTGGCAAAAACTCAATCAGGTCGTCGGAGCCGGCTTGCTGCTGCGGCTCGAACTCCTGGCTAGCGGGGTTGTAGCGCTGGATGCGGTTGGTACCCGCGGGCATCTCCACCACTACCTGCAGCAGCTTACGCTCGGCCGAGTAGGTTGGCAAGTCGGCCAGGTTGGAGCGGCAGCCGCTGAGGCTGCCGGTAAGCAGCGTGCCAGTCAGCAGGAAAGTAGAAATTCGCATGGAAGAAGATACACAAGTCGGGGCACGGATGGCAAAAGATACAACGCCCGGCCGGCATCTCAGATGCCGGCCGGGCGTTGTATCTTTTGCTGGCAGAGGGTTATCGGGCTAGCTGCTCATCCAGCAGGCGGAAGGGGCTAAGCTGTTCCAGGTGCAGTACAAACCGGATGTTGCTGGTGAAGTCCCGGCGACTTTCGGGCAGGCCATTTGCAAACTGAGAACCTGCTACCGGGATATATAACCGCAAGATATTCTTGGCTAAGGGCAGTATCAAACCAGCCCCGTAGTACGTGCGGGTGGTGGTAGTGGAGGCGGTAGCATTGAATACTTCTCCAACGCCCAGGTCGCCGTATACTGCCAGGGACGTCACCGGCAAGTCAGCTTCCAGGTTCAGCGTCGTCAGCCAAGTACGGCTCACGGCCGGCACGTAGCCTTTAAAGCCTCCGTCCCGGTCATCCGTCTGGTGCACTTGGGCAGTCAAGGCATCGGAAATTTGCTGCCGGTCAAGGTAGGTGTGCTGGCGGCGGTAATCGAAGCTGCCGCTCAGTCCCATCAGGAAGTCGTTGCTGGACTTCAGGAACGTGCCCCCGAACAGGCGGGCGCGGACCTGTTTTTTGGCGCTGTAGTAGCGGCCGTAGGTGGCCGTAGCGCGCAGCAGGGTAGCCTGCCGGGCCGTATTGTCACTGTTGGCATCCGAAGTCAAGAAATTCAGCTCCGCCTGCGCCGACCAGCTCTGCAGCGCATTGCCGTGCTTGGCGCCATACTCCAGCGTTTGAATACTGCTAGTCAGGTTTTCATCCTCGTTCTGGACGGAGGTGGTAGCCAGTCGCGCCCACTGCTGCACGCCGTTGTAGGCCGAGTGTGGCAGCTGCAGCGTGATGCTGGGCTCCAACTTGGTAAACCGCTCAAAGCGCGTCAGCTGCACCTTGGTTACCAGCTGGCGCACGTTGCGCTGGGGTAGCACGTTCAGGGATACGCTGCCAATGCCATTTACCTCCTTCTGGTTGAAGCTGTACATGGGCATGGCCAGGAAGTTCAGCCGTTTGGGCGTCAGCAGGTTGGTATAAAAGGCGGCCCCCAGCATAAACTTGTCGGAGGTGTTGGCACCCAGCACCGGAACCCAATTAATGAAATGCCGGTCCCAGCGCTCAGGGCTGGCCAGGGGTTTCACCTGCAGAGGCTCCCAGGTCGGGAAGCTGCCTTCCAGCTGGCGCTGATCGTCACGGCGGTTAAGCTGGGGCGTCAGGTACTCGGGGTCTATAACTACCGCCGCCACGCCTTCGCGCCGGAAGTTGAGCTGAGTTTCATCTTTCTCCTCATCCTCAGTGCCGCCGAACACGGGCGTCCAGCGGGTTTCCAGTACCTTGCCCTGAGCATCCAGCGTGGCAACGGGTACCGCCAGCGGGGCCGGCGAATCGTTGCGCACCAGCACTTTCACGGTGCCCTGCTGCACCAGCATGTCAGATAGAGCTACTTCGTAGTGGTTTTGAGTGGTGAGCAGGTTCTGGAAAAACCAATCCAGTTTCTGGCCGGTAGTTTCCTCAAACACGGCCTGCATATCCTCGGGGTAGGGGTGGCGGAACTGCCAGCGCTGGTAGTAGGCCTGCATGGCCGCGTCAAACTTTTCCTGCCCCAGGTAGCCGGCCAGGTATTTCAGCAAAGAAGCCGTTTTGCCGTACACAATCACGCCATAGTTGAGCTTGCCATATTCCCCAGACTTAGGGCCGCTCACGGGTTGGTCGAGGCCCCGGGAAGCCGCCGCCTGGTAAGGAATCTGGTTCAGGGCGGCTGCCGGCAGGCCCTCTACGCCCAGCTTGGTCGCAATTTTGGGTGATTTGGTCAGGAAGCTCAGTTGCCCCGCTGCAGGGTCGTTGCGTTCAGCTATGCGGTTTTCCACGTAGGAGTTCACGCCCTCATCCATCCACGGGAAGTCCCGTTCATTGGAGCCCAGAATACCGTAAAACCAGTTGTGGCCTACCTCGTGCACAATGGCCGAAGGCTGCGTTACGGTCACCATAGGGTATTCCATCCCTGAGCCGGCACTCAGGGCGCCATCCACGGCCGTAGCCGAGGCGTACGGATACTCGCCTACCCATTGCGAGTAATAGGTCAGGGCGTCGTTGACGTCCTGCAGGCCCTTAATCCACTGCTGAGCATCCTTGTTGGTGAACATAACCCAGGAGGTTACCTGCTTACCTGAGGGTAAGGTAACCCCGCTTTTGAGCACGTTAAACCGCTTATCAGCAAACCAGGCAAAATCGTGCACTCGGTCCTGCACGTAGCGCAGGGTTTTGGTTTCCGCTGCCGACGCCGGAAATTTCAAATCAGTGCCGAAGTCCTGCTGCGTTTTCTTGCTGGCGGTAGCCGCAGCCAGCTGGTCGAGGCGCTGCTGCTCTTCAGGGTTTTGCAGCACGCCGGTGGCACCTACCGTATAGTTGGCCGGCAGCGTGATGCGCACGTCAAACGAGCCAAATTCGGAGTAAAACTCGCCCTGGTCGAGGTAGGGCATGGGGTGCCAGCCCTTCTGGTCGTACACGGCGGGCTTGGGATACCACTGCGTAATCTGGTAGCCTTGCCCCACGTGCCCGAAGCGCGAAAACGAATCGGGAATTTTTACCCGAAATGGCGTGGTAATGGTGGCCTTAGCTCCGGGGGCCAAGGCCTGCGGAAGTACCAGTTTGGCCATGTCAGGGTTGCTGGCATCATACTCCAAGCGGGCCGCCTGGCCGTTTACATGAAACTCCAGCCCATCAATAAATCCCCGCTGGCTGGCCGTGGCAAACTGAAACTTGCGGCTGCCGTTGCGCAGCTGTTGCCGGGCGAAGGCCGTGCTATTGTCGCGGTAGGCGTTAGGCCAGAGGTGAAACCAGATAAAGGCCAGCGGCTGGGGAGAGTTGTTAGTGTACTCCAGCTCCTCACGGCCGGTAAGTACGTGCTGGCGGTCATCCAGCGCCACATCAATAGAGTAATTAACCTGCTGCTGCCAGGTAGCCGACTGGGCCAAGCCTAGTAGCGGTTGGGCCAGGAGCAGGCTCAGTGCTAAAAATTTCTTCATACAGAAAAAACAGGGAGGGAAAAACGATGGTAGCAGCAACGAAAGTAGCCCTTCGGCCGGGAAGATGCGTCACAACCTTTGCCCGTTGCCTGCGTTTGGAAGCCTATTCCCAACCTCCGCCGTATCAAGCGGACTAACATTTGCTACCGATGTCTTTCCACAAGCAACCAAAAGACGATACCCAACACCAGAACCACCTCGACGGTACAACCAAGCTCCTGGGCCTCGATTTGCAGGAAGAAGCCGACCGTTCCGGCCTCGACAACCACTTTCAGCGCTGGATCGAAGACCTGAAGGACGTTAACAATCCGGAGCTGCACCAACTGGTAACTGACCTGCAGGATTTGAAAGCCCACTTCAACGGTGGTAGCATTGACAAGGACAAAGTAGCTCAGCTGCTGAGCCGCTTGGGGGAAAATACCACTAAAGCTGCTGTATTTGCTGAAAATCCCAATACGGCTGAGCGGGTGGAGAAACTGGGCGCCGCCCTCACCGCCGCCGCCAATCAGATTAAATAGGCTGCCAAAAAAACGATAAGGTTTTCTTCAGTTGACAAACCAAACTGCCCCGGCTCTTTTGCAGAAGCCGGGGCAGTTTGGTTTGTACTTCACTGAACGAGTAGCCACTTAGTAAACGCCAAAACGGCCGGCCTCCTGTGCGGGGGCCGGCCGTTGTAGGCAAGTGCGAGGTGTGCTTAAGCAGCAACTACTACGCGACGCTTCTCTTTGATACGAGCTGCTTTGCCGGACAGGCCACGCAGGTAGAATAGACGGGCCCGACGAACCTGGCCACGACGGATAACTTCAATCTTGTCGATGTTGGGCGATAGGAGCGGGAAAATACGCTCGGTGCCGATTTGGTTCGAAATCTTACGAACCGTGAAGGTTTCGCCGTTCGAGTTTGGGTTTTTGCGCTGAATCACTACGCCTTGGAACTGCTGAACGCGCTCCTTGTTGCCCTCGCGAATTTTCACGTGAACAATAATGGTGTCACCGGCTGCAAACTTGGGGAAGCTGGCGCGGCGCTCCTGGGATTCCTGCTGAATAAAATCGAGTAGTACGCTCATGGCTGGAAAAACTGTGAAGGACGGCCGCGCCGCCCTGAAGGGTTTCAGGTAAAGAGGCGCAAATATAGCCCTCTATTTTTAAATTGTGAAATGGTGAGTTTGTGAAATTGTGAGTTTGTGGTTCTTACTGCGCCAGTTACAGATTCTAGGCAGTGGATTCACCGCTCACAGTTTACCAACGTCACTCTTGTAATAAGTCTGGGCGGCGCTGCTGAGTGCGGGCCAGGGCCTGCTCATGCCGCCAGACGTCAATTTTGGGGGTATTGCCAGAAAGCAATATCTCCGGTACTGGGAGGTTGCGCCACTCGGCTGGGCGGGTGTACACGGGTGGCGCCAGCAGGTTATCCTGAAAGGAGTCGCTGAGGGCTGATTCCTCGTTACCCAACACGCCGGGCAACAGCCGCACTACCGCATCTACCAGTATAGCAGCTCCCAACTCACCCCCGCTCAACACATAGTCGCCTACGCTGATTTCGTGGGTGATATACGCCTGCCGGATTCGCTCATCTACGCCCTTGTAGTGGCCGCACAGAATGAGCAGATTACCTGCCAACGAAAGTCGATTAACCAGCGGCTGCCGCATCGTTTCCCCGTCCGGCGTCATGTAGATGACGGCCTCGTAGGCGCGTTGCGCCAGCAGCTCATCAAAACAAGCCGCAATGGGCTCCACGCGCAGCACCATTCCGGCTCCACCCCCAAACACGTAATCGTCAATCTGACCGTGCTTGTTAATGGCGTAGCGCCGAAGGTCGTGCAGATGAATCTCAGCCAAGCCCTTATCCTGCGCCCGCTTCACGATGGAATGGGCAAAGGGGCTCATCAGCAAATCCGGCTGACACGTAACGATGTCAATGCGCATAATTCGCGGCAGAAAGCCTAAGGCTCTACAACTTCATCGGGCTCGTCCCGCTCCCGGGAAGCCGGCGTGAGGTACACCTCCAGCAAGCCTTCCGGTAGGTTCACGTAAAGCTTTTTGGCTTCTTGGTCGGCGCTCAGAATTAACTCATCCGCAACCGGAATCAGCACTTCCTGGCCCTGGTAGCGCATGGATAGCACGTCCTGCTGAGGTAGTTCGTAGAAGGTTTCCACGCTACCTAGCTCACCAAGCTGCTGATCGACTACCATGAAGCCAACCACATCGTGAAAGTAGAACTGATCTTCTTTCAAAGCGGGCAGTTCCGCGAGGGGGCGCCAGAGCTTGGCGTTACGCAGCGGCTCCGCCTCCTCAATGCGCTCAATACCTTTCAGCTTAAGCAATGCCCGCTCCGTGCCTTGGGGCTGTAGCTTCTCTACGGCGTATTCCGTGAGCTTACCCGAGGCCGTGGGCATTTCCAGCAGCACCGTTTTCAGCTTTCGATACGCCTCCAGGTCGTCTACATCCAGCGCGGCCACCACGAAACCTTTCAGGCCGTGTGGTTTTACAATGGAACCCAGTTCGTAGCAGTCGTCCAGCGTCATGGTAGGGAAGTTAGAAAGGTAGAGAGTTTGAACGTTAAAAAATGGTAGAACTGATGCGTTTAGCCACACCAACTACCCATCTTTTAACACTCAAACTCTCTACCTTTTACACCTGAAATTAAGCGCCAGCTTCCTCCGTAGTCTCGGCAGGAGCCTCGGCTTCCGTGGTTTCAGCTTCGGCGGCCGGAGCAGCAGCAGCCAGAGCGGCGGCCTGCTTGGCGCGCTGGGCTTCAGCACGGGCTTCGTTTACTTTGGTTTCGGCGGCCAGGCGCTGCTTGCGGGCATCATCCTTGGCGGTGCCGAGCGAAGTGCGCTTGCCTTCGATTTTAGCGTCTTTCTGCTCTTTCCAGTCAGTGAAGCGCTGGTCGGCGGTGTCCTGCGAAATGGCACCTTTGATAACACCCAGTTGCAGGTGCTTGCGGTACAGCACACCGCGGTAGGAGAGCATAGCGCGTACGGTATCCGTAGGCTGGGCACCTTTCATGATCCAGTCGAACGCCTTCTCACCATCGAAGTTGATGGTAGCGGGGTTAGTCTGGGGGTTGTAGGTACCGATTTTTTCGATGAAACGGCCGTCGCGGGGCGAGCGGGAGTCAGCAACAACGATGTCGAACATTGCGGCCTTCTTGCGGCCACGACGGGCGAGGCGGATTTTAACTGCCATAAACCGGTTTGGTTAAGCGACGCATCCCGTGCGTCTGGTTGAAAATGAGGTGCAAAGGTAAGAGAAAAGGCGAAGTTGTGAAAGGTGAATTTGCGAATCGGAGAGCAAGCCGTCCGGAAATGATTCGCCGCCGCTGTGCTAAACAGGCAGTCGGGCAAAGAAAAAGCCCTTCCGCCGGAGCAGAAGGGCTTTATTACTTCAGTGTAACGGACGAAACTGAACTTCACAATTTCACAAATTGGCTACGCGGCCATCGGTACCGATTCCTGCCACTTACGCTTTACTTTCACTACGCCTACCTTATCCAGCATCCAAATGAAGGCATAGGTGGGGTCCAGCTCCCATTTCTTCACGCCGAAATTGACGCGCATGGGCAGCTTGTGGTGATTGTTCTGGAACAGCTCACCGAAGGCCAGGAAGTCGAAGGGCAGCGTGTTCTTGGATTTGTCGTGGTTATCGAAGTTCTGGTAGCCGTACTTGTGACCACCCCAGTTGACAATAGCGCCGTGGATGGGACCCATCAGGAAGTGGATGGGCAGCAGCAGGAACTGCCACCACGCCGTAGCAAACTGCACATAGAACAGCACGTATAGTGCGCCCCAGCCAATACGGCTATAGGCAGTGCCGCCAAAAGCCTCCAGCGTCTTCCACTCCGGGGTGTCACCCTCAAAGCGCTTGGCCTCCTCGTAGCGGTTCTCTACCACCTCGCCGTAAATCACCTTGGTTTTCCACATCATGCTGAAGGCATTAGAAGAAAAGTGGGGCGAGTGGGGGTCTAGCTCCGTGTCGGAGTAGGCGTGGTGCATGCGGTGCAGCAGTGCATAGGCCCGCGGCGACAGGAACGAGGAACCCTGGCAGATGTAAGTGAACAGGAAGAAGAATTTCTCCCAGAACTTGTTCATGGTGAACATCTTATGGGCCGCGTACCGGTGCAGGTAGAACGTCTGCGTGAAAAGCGACAGGTAGTAGTGCGCTACGAAGAAAACGAGTATTGCCATAGGGGCAGAAAAGTTAGAGGTCGGAACCAGGAGCGGCGGGCACGTTTGAGGCCAAAAGCTCAAATCCCCTGCTAAAGTTCAAGTGCCGCACCACAAAACTACGGCTCCCCAGCCCCCTAGTGCAATTCGTCTTTCTAAAAGGACAAAATGTTATTCAGGGTAAACACACAAGTAAGAGAGAAACGAACTGAGCAGGTGCCATTGTCAACTACTAGCCAACGCAGCGTATTCCTCCTCATGTACGCGTTCAAAGAAGCAACCAAGCCCCGAACGTCTGGTTTCAGCGTTCGGGGCTTGGTTAGAGAGTGAAATGGAGAGCTTGAAAAACAACGAGTTGCTGTTCGCTCAGTGCTGGCTTCTGTTAGTAGTATGCTTCCGCCGCTTCCCAATGAGCAATATCGGGCAGGGGGGCTTTAAAGCACATTTCCTCCTTCGTAACCGGATGCTGAAACTCCAGCTGGCGGGCGTGCAGCGCAATGCTTACATCGGGCAGGGGCGCCAGGAAGCCGTACTTCACGTCGCCGACGATGGGGGTACCCAGGCCGGAGCTGAGCTGCACCCGAATCTGGTGGGGGCGGCCAGTAATGGGGTTCACCTGCACCAACCAGCGCGAACCGGCCTGGCCCAGCACCTGATAATCCAGGTCAGCTTTCAGGCCCTGGCCATGACGTTCCGTGTAGGCTTTGGTGGTGTTGCGGATGGGGTCTTTCACCAGCCAGTGCGTAAGGTGACCCTGCGCGGGAGCCGGACATTTGCCGGTGAGGGCCCAATAGGTTTTGTGCACCTTGTTATCCCGGAACAGCTCGTTGAGGCGGCTCAGGGCTTTGCTGGTTTTGGCCAGTGCCACCACGCCGCTTACGGGCCTATCGAGGCGGTGGGCCACGCCAATGAAGGCTGCGCCAGGCTTCTTGTACTTGAAGCGCAAGTATTCTTCGGCCTTTGCCGAAAGAGGCTCGTCGCCGGTAGCGTCGCCCTGTACCAGCAGGCCGGCGGGTTTGTTGATGATGAGCAGGTGGTTGTCCTCAAACAGGATTTCCCGGCCTTCCGCCCACAAATTTGGTCGATTCACTAGGAGGTAAAATTAAGCAACTGAAGTTTCGGCGGCGGCATCTTTGGTATCATACCAATTGATGCGCCGCGAGAGATACATCACGGTAGCCAGCACCAGCACTAGCCCCAGGCTGCCAATGAGCAGGGCATAGTCTTGGAGCTGCAACACTACAAACACAAAGCCATACACCAGCAGCAGTACGCCAGCCGTGATAAGCGTGAGACGACGCTGCCGGAATATACTGGCAGCATAGGCCGTGACAAGCCCAATGATGGCCAACCCAGCTAAGCCGTACGCTGCGTTAAACGGCATGTGCTCGGAAAGGGCCAGCAACAGCACGTAGAATATAACGAGGCCCAAGCCAACCAGAATGTACTGAAAGGGGTGGATGCGTTGGCGGTTAAGCACTTCTACGAAAAAGAAGATGAGGAACGTGAGTGAAATAGGCAGCAACGCATACTTGGCGGCCCGCATGTTTTTTTGGTACTCATCCACCGGGACAATCAGCCGGGCCCCGAATGCCGAGTTGTCAACATCAGGGCGAAAGTCGGCGGTACGCCAGCGTTGGGGGTAGCTACGGTTAAGGTGAAGCACGCGCCAGTTGGCCTGAAACCCCTGA
The DNA here is from genome assembly GCF_032464715.1 of Hymenobacter endophyticus. NCBI lineage: Bacteria > Pseudomonadati > Bacteroidota > Cytophagia > Cytophagales > Hymenobacteraceae > Hymenobacter > Hymenobacter endophyticus. The sequence goes on from NZ_JAWDJT010000011.1 coordinate 153,434, forward strand.
GGCGTTATGCTGTGCTGGCGCGGCAGAAAAGCCCCTCCGAAGCTGGGGTCGGGCCAGGGTGCCTGGAGCTTAACCCGGGTTTCGCGACCCAAGGGCGCGAAGAACAGCGCTGAGCTGCCGTTGAGGGCAATAGTAAACTCGAAGGTGTGCTTTCGGGCTAGGCTAGCGGCGTCAGGGAGGGGCACCGGGGAACTCATGGCTTCCGTGACCGGGCCGTTGTTGCCAGCTACCGCCTCAATTTCGGCGGTGCCCGCGTACCGGGTGGTATACTGCATCTCGGCGGTCAGGGAGTTACTCTGCGGAGCCGAGGATATGGGCATCACGTCGGGGGAGGGGACACCGGGTTCGAAAGCAATTGGCTGGCCATCCCAGCGCAAGGCAATGCTATTGCGAATTCCTTTCATATCCGACAGGCCTACCGCTACAAAGGCTTCCGGCCACCGTATGTCGGCGGGGTTTATGTTCCAGTCAGCCAGGGAAGCAGTCTGGAAATTGCCTTTCACGCGCAGCTGGGAGCTGTATACAACCACATCGTAAATGCCCCGCTGGCGCCGTTCGGGAGCTAGTGAGCCATCAATGGACAGCGTATCGGGTAGGAAGCAGGCGTAGCTGGTAGTTTCCAGCAACTGATTCTTGGCGTCGCGCTCCAGGCGGCGGTAGGGCACTACCAGCACGGGGCCGGTAAATTGCTGGGGGCCGCCCCATTTGGCGCTTACCTCCGCCGTGGCCACGTCGCGGGTGCTGGCCCGCTCCTGCACCAGGTTTTCTACCATCGAAGCCGGAATCAGCAGCAACAGCATCAAAATGCCAATGGACAGCAGCTTAATGGTAACCGAATGCCGGATCCACGCATTAATGCGTTCAAAAGTAGAAGGCGCAGACATGAAAAACGTCGGGTTTCGGGGCCGAAATTCGTGTGGCTGGTGTTGGCTTACTGCCTCCAGCAAGCCGACTCAACAACCTAGGCGTAGCAGCGGGTTTGCTGCCTAACCGCAGCCTAGTAGGCTTCCTCCGAGGTAGGAAACTCGCGGGCTTTTACATCCTGAATATAGCGCTGCACGGCGTCGTGCATCAGGCCACCCAACTCGGCGTAGCGGCGCAGGAAACGGGGCTTGAACTCCTTGGTAATTCCCAGCATATCGTGCACCACCAGTACCTGCCCGTCTACATCGGGGCCCGCGCCGATACCGATAACCGGAATAGTCAGCTTCTCGGCTACCTGCTTGGCCAGGGAGGAAGGAATTTTTTCGAGCACCAGGGCAAAGCAGCCAATTTCCTGCAGCAGCAGGGCGTCTTCAATCAGCTTTTGCGCCTCCGCTTCTTCCTTGGCCCGCACGGTGTAGGTGCCAAATTTGTAGATGCTCTGGGGAGTGAGCCCCAAATGGCCCATTACGGGGATGCCAGCTGTCAGAATCCGGGTGATGCTGTCCTTGATTTCGGCCCCGCCTTCCAGCTTGATGCCGTGCCCGCCCGATTCCTTCATAATACGAATGGCCGAGCGCAGAGCCTCCGAAGAGTTGCCTTGATAGGAGCCGAAGGGCATATCCACCACCACAAAGGCCCGCTTTACGGCCCGTACCACGCTTTGGGCGTGGTAAATCATCTGGTCGAGGGTGATGGGTAGGGTGGTTTCGTGGCCGGCCATGACGTTGGAGGCCGAGTCGCCCACGAGCAGCACATCCACGCCGGCCCCATCCAGAATTTGCGCCATCGAGAAGTCGTAGGCGGTGAGCATGGATATTTTTTCGCCGCGCTGCTTCATGGCCAGCAACTGGTGCGTGGTCACGAGCTTGACTTCTTTGTGTTGGGACATGATAGTCGGGGGAGGAAGTGAAAACCAAAACGGGCAGAAACCAGCACAAGCGAATGGCCTGGTCACCATTAAAAGCCAAAGCTGCGGATTTTTTGGTAAACGCGCTTTTGCGTGCTGGCTAGCTTTCTTCCTCGGCCGCGCCGAAACGGGCTAGTAGTTCAGGAAGGTGCGGTTACGGCTGAGCTTGAGGCTCTGAAGCAGCGCCGACTTGGCCGCCACCGTCACGAAGTAGCCCCGGGTGGGGCCAAAGGGCCGCCAGTTGCCGGTAATCTGCCAGCAGTGCAGGTCCTTGGTTACGTCCAGGTTGGTGAAGGCGGGCGTGCGGTTGATGAAGTCGTAGTTGGTGCTGAAGCCGAAGCGCAGAGTTTCGGTGAGCTTTACGGAGCCGTTGAGGTTAAGCGTAGCGGCCGTGTAGGGCGCTTTGCGGGGCCGCGTCCGCAAGGCTGGCAGCGGGCCCTGGTTGGCGTAGGAGGCCGTAAAGCTGGTATTTAGCTCCCAGGGAATACTGAAATCCACGTAATCCTCGTAGGGGTTCAGCTCGCGGGGTGAGCCCAGCTGCGGGTCGTTTACCGGGGCCGCGTCGCGGCTGATGGTAGACTTCTTGTTGCCCTGGCTGGGGTTGAACTGATAGGAGAGGGAGGCGTTGGCCGTGGCTAGGCGGGCCAGCTTAATTCTTTTGGTGTTCTGCCACAGAAATTTGTCTTTCAATGTGCCGGTGGAGTCGCGCTGATAAAACTCGAAATTGGCGTTCAGGGTCACGTTCAGCTTGCGGGCTACCTGGGTGCGGAAGGTGGAGCTGAGCGGGGCCAGCTTCAGACGGTCGGCGGCGAAGTTGTAGCCGGTGCTGAAATCCAGGCCGTCAATCAGGCTTACTTTGGTAAAGGGCGTGTTACCGGTGGTGTCGTTGGAGTTGCGCACCTTCATTTCCACGGCGTTCTGGAGGGCGAAACTTAGCTGGCTGACTTCAGTGGAGGTAGGATAGCCGTACGCAAACCCGTTGTACTGAGGCAGCAGGAAGCCGTCATTGGTAATGTAAGTTTCACCCTCCGAGTACAATCGGCCGGTAGCGGGGTCGCGCAGGCCGGGCGTGGCAATACGCTCCAGCCCCGAGTTACGGGCCGAGCTGGTAGGCGTGTAGTTGTAGGTGAGGCTGGGCGTGATTTTGTGGCGCAGCGCCTGAATTTTGTGCGTGCCTTTCCGGACGAAGGTACCGTAGAGGTTGGTGCTCATACTCAGGCTGGCGTTGTAGCTGGAGAGGCGGTTGAAGCCCGCCACGGTATCCACCCGAATGGCCCGGGCCGTCTCATTGTAGGAGTAGTCCAGCTTCTTGAAATACCAGATTTCGTTGTAGGTAACGCCGGGGCTGAAATTGAGGTGGGCGAAATTGTAGCTGCCCAGCGTGATGCCAAAGTTGTGGCGCATGCCCGTTTGGGAGTTGCGCAGCAGCTTATCCAGGTTGCCCAGCTTTACGGGCATCACGAAGGCTGCCGAGGAGCCACCCAGCAACGGAACAGCGCCGCCATTGATTTGCCGGGCCGCAATGTTGTTGGAGAGACGGTTCTGGAAGGTCAGGTCGTAAGAAAAAGCCAGCTGCTCGTAGGCCTTGCGGGGCCGGATTTTCAGGATGTCATACACGTACTGCCGGGCCAGCTGCGCCGATATATCGGGCAGGGTAAAATCCATGGTGCCGGTTTGCGTGTTCTGGCTCTGGCTCAGGTTGATGCTGTAGTTGATGGGGGCGTAGCGCAGCTGCTTGGAGTAGTTGATAGTGGACTGGAACGCCGAGGTAAGGTAATTGCGCGGGTTGTAGGAGTTTTGGCGGTAGTAGGCACCGTTGCTGCTGCTCACGTTCACGTTGGCCGAAAACCGCCCGCCGTTGGGGCGCGGTACCGGCGTGTGCGTCCACATCAGGGCAAACGTCTGCTGAGAGCGGGGTACGTTGTAGGTAGGGTTGGTATTGGCGTCGGTGGTGCCGAGCAGCCGCTCAGTGGGCTGCCAGCTGTAATTGAACGTGAACAGGCCCTGGTAGCGGTAGCGGGTGATGTACTGCATTTCGGCCGTACCCCGCCAGCCCCCAAACCGGTCGGCGTTGCCGCTGTAGATGTCGCCGGTGAGGCGCACGCCAATATGCTCGTTGGCAGCCCAGTAGTAGCCCCCGTTGCGCAGGAAAAAGCCCCGGTCGGCGGCCTGCCCGAAGGTGGGAATGATGAGGCCCGAGGCGCGGCTCTTGCTTTTGGGAGTGGGGAAGTACCCGAACAGAAAGCCCAGCGGCGTGGGTATATCCCCGATAACCAGGTTGAAGGGGCCGGTTACCACGTTTTCACCGGGTATCACCTTCATTTTGGAAGCGTTGATGTAGAAGTGCGGGTGCTCCAGGTTGCAGGTGGTGTAGCGCCCGTGTACCCCAAATAGCTCGTTCCGGTCGTTTTTCTTGATGGTTTCGGCGTGGATGTAGCCCTCCCCCTGCTGGGTTACCACATCGGTAATGCGGCCCCGCTTGCTTTTGATATTGTAATCGATGCGGCCGGCCTGGTAGGTAGCGCCGCCCTGCACAAACACGGGCTTATCCTGCACCCGGCCCAGGGAGTCGGCCGCGCCCTCGGCGGTTACCACGTTTTTGCTGTAGTCAACCGTAATCAGGGCCGCCTTCAGGTTCATGTCGCCGTAGTCCACATCGGCCTTGTCGTAGAGGATGGCGCGCTTGTTCTGCACCTCAAACCGGATGGAGTCCTGAGCCTTGTACTTGACGGTGGTTTCCACGGCGCCCTTGCGCCCGCCGGCCGCTACCCGCAAGGAGTCGGGGGTGCCCGTAACCAGCCCGGTGGTGTCGCGCACGGGGCCGGCCGGCGGCGGGTTCAGAATCTGGGGGGGCGTGTTGCGCACATCGGTGGGCACGTTGGTAGTGCGGGGGCGCTGCTGGGCGTGCAGGGGCAGCAGGAGCCCCAGGCTCAGCAGAAGCGTGAGCAGGCTGGGTAGCCGCCGTAGCAGCCAGAACGCACGCAACATAGGAGGGAACACAGGCGCGGATGAGGCCACGTAGTTTTTATCGTTTATTTTGTGGCGGTTTGCAAAGGTAGCGGGTCGCTGCCCCAACTAACGAACACCGTGCGGAATATTGTCGCTCTGGGTGCGGCGGCCCTTTTAGTCCTCGCCGGCTTTACTTCTCCCCAGCTTCCGGCCGCGCCAACGGCCGGGGCGGAGCGGGCCCCCGTGCGGTACCGGCTGCGAACAGTAGTGCTAGATGCGGGGCATGGCGGCAAGGATAGAGGCTGCGCCGGCGTGAAAGCCCGCGAAGCGGATGTAGCACTAAAAATTATCTTGGCCCTGGGCCGGCAGATAGAGGAGAATATGCCGGAGGTGAAGGTGGTGTACACCCGCAAAACCGACGTATTCGTGGAGCTGGCCGACCGGGCCGGAATTGCCAACAAAAATAGCGCCGACTTATTTATTTCCGTCCACTGCAACGCCTCCGCCGCCTCCGCGAACGGCACGGAAGTCTGGACCATGGGGCCGCACAAGACGGACGCCAACCTGAGCGTAGCTAAGCGCGAAAATTCGGTAATTCTGCAGGAAGACAACTACAAGGAGCGTTACAACGGCTTCGATCCTACTTCGCCCCAGAGCCATATTCTGTTCTCCCTGTTCCAAAGTGCCCACATGGTCAACAGTATCCGGTTTGCCCAGCAGGTAGACCGGCAGTTTCGCACCACGGTGGGCCGGCCCTCCCGGGGCGTGAAGCAGGCGGGCTTTCTGGTGCTCTGGAAATCTACTATGCCGGCGGTACTTATTGAGTCGGGCTTCCTCACGAACCGGCAGGAAGAAGAGTATCTGAACGATAAGGCCAATCAGACGTATATGGCCTCGGGTATTTACCGGGCCTTCCGCGACTACAAGAATGAGCTGGAAGCCGCCTCGGGCGAGTAACCCCCCCGCCGGGCTATGCAACCCGGCCTCCGGCTTTCTGACTCTCCCTCCAACCAACCGCTGACCACCGTGTCGAAAGAAATTAAAGTAGCCCTGCTGGGCATTGTGGCCATTGCCCTGCTCATTGTGGGCTTTAACTTCCTGAAGGGGAGTAATATCCTGTCTTCGGACCGTACCTACTACGCCAAGTATGACAACGTGGACGGCCTGAACGTGGGCAACCCGGTTATCCTGAACGGCATCAAGGTGGGGCAGGTAAAGGAGATGGTGCTCGTGCCCGAGGAAGGTAACCGCGTAAATGTGGCCGTAGAGCTGCAGAAAGGCGTAGTAGTGGGCGACTCCACCGTGGCCTCGCTGAGCGGCTCTCTGCTGGGCTCGAAAACTATTACGCTGTTTCTGGGCAAGAACTCCAAGGTGTTTGATGGGGGAGAAACCCTGAAGTCCTACACTGTGGCCAGCATCACCGACGCCTTCCAGGCCAAAGCCCTGCCCGTGCTGGGTACCGTCGATTCTACCTTAATTAAGGTAAACGGCTTCCTGAACAAAGATGCCAAAGTAAGTCTGCAGGCCACGCTGCTGAATGCCCAGGGCAGCACCGAGGCCCTGAAAAACCTGCTGCTGATGAACCAGCGCAACATCAACCAGATTACCACCAACATGGCCCGCCTAACGTCGGAGCTGAATAAAACCAGCGCCAAGTTTGATCGGATTGCCAGCAACTTCTCCACCCTCAGCGACTCGCTGAAAGGCGCTCCGGTGGGCCCGGCCATGCGCAAGCTCAACGCCACCATGGGCGAGGCTCAGCAAACGATGACTACGCTCAACCGCTCCCTCTCGGACCAGAGAGGCTCCTTGGGTAAGCTTATCAGCGACTCCACGCTTTATAACAACCTCAACGCCACAGCTGCAAGCTCCAACGCCCTGCTGCAGGATTTGAAGGCCAACCCCAAGAACTACGTGCACTTCTCGGTATTTGGCGGCGGTGGTAAAGCTAAGAAGGAGGTGGAAACGACTACCGTGAAGCCCAACGGCACTACCACCGAAACTGAGGTGAAAACGACCGTCAAGTAAGTGCCTTCCCCAAACGGCATTCCTCTTACCTTTGAATCCGCCCCGCGAGGGGCGGATTTTTTGCTTCTACCGAGAGGTGAAGTGGTGAAGTAGTGAAATGGTGAGTTGATGTGCTGCTGGCCTTCGCGGTGCGAATAACCTAGCGTACATTATCGGAACATACAATTCACCCTTCACCACTTCACAAATTCACCGCCCCCACCCATTCCCACCCACCCCAAATGAACCTCGAATTCAATAAGAACGAAGACAGCACCAAGCAACTCAACTTCCAGCTGAAAAAGCGGCTGGAGAAAGTGGCTCTTGGCGGCGGCGAAAAGCGCATTGCGGCCCACAAAGCCAAGGGCAAGCTCACCGCCCGGGAGCGGATTGACTATTTGCTGGATAAGGGCTCAGAAACCGTCGAAATTGGCGCGTTTGCCGGAGAAGGGATGTACCAGCAGGAAGGCGGCTGCCCCGGCGGCGGCGTGGTGGTGGTGATTGGCTGGGTGCAGGGCCGGCAGTGCGTGGTGGTGGCTAACGACGCCACCGTGAAGGCCGGAGCCTGGTTTCCGATTACAGCCAAGAAGAACCTGCGCGCCCAGGAAATCAGCATTGAAAACAAGCTGCCCATCATCTACCTCGTCGATTCGGCGGGCGTGTACCTGCCCATGCAGGACGAAATTTTCCCCGATAAGGAGCACTTCGGCCGCATCTTCCGCAACAACGCCGTGATGAGCAGCATGGGCATCGTGCAGTTGGCCGCCATTATGGGCCCCTGCGTGGCCGGCGGGGCGTATCTGCCCATTATGTCCGACGAGGCCATGATTGTGGATGGTACCGGCTCGGTGTTCCTGGCAGGTTCCTATTTGGTGAAGTCGGCCATTGGTGAAAGCATCGACAACGAAACGCTGGGCGGGGCCACTACGCACTCCGAAATTTCGGGCGTAACGGATTACAAGTTCCAGAACGACGAGGAGTGCCTGGACCACATTCGCAACATCTTTGATAAGATGGGCGGGCAGGCCACGGCCGGCTTCTCGCGCAAAGCGCCCCAGGCTCCGGCCCAGGATGAGAAGGAAATATACGGCCTGCTACCCGCCGACCGCGCCAAGCCCTACGACATGATGGACATCATCAACCGGCTGGTGGACAACTCGGAGTTTGAGCCCTATAAGGACCTCTACGGCCAGAGCCTGATTTGCGGGCTGGCGCGCATTGATGGCTGGGCCGTGGGCATTGTGGCCAATCAGCGCAAAATCGTGAAGACCAAGAAGGGCGCCATGCAGATGGGCGGCGTTATCTACTCCGACTCGGCCGATAAGGCTGCGCGCTTCATCATGAACTGCAACCAGAAGAAGATTCCGCTGGTGTTTCTGCACGACGTATCGGGCTTTATGGTGGGCTCCCAGAGTGAGCACGGCGGCATCATCAAGGACGGGGCGAAAATGGTGAATGCCATGGCCAACTCCGTGGTGCCCAAGTTCTCGGTAATTGTGGGCAACAGCTACGGGGCCGGCAACTACGCCATGTGCGGCAAAGCCTACGACCCCCGCCTGATTGTGGCCTGGCCCACGGCCCAGCTGGCTGTGATGAGCGGAGCCGCCGCCGCCAATACGCTGCTCCAAATTCAGGTAGCCGCTGCCGAGGGCAAGGGTGAAAAGCTGACGGAAGAAGCTAAGAAGGAAATGTTCGACAAGATCAAGGCCCGCTACGACGAGCAGCTCTCACCCTACTACGCCGCCGCCCGCCTCTGGGTCGACGCCATCATCGACCCGCTGGAAACCCGCAACCTCATTTCCCAAGGTATTTCAATGGCGAATCATGCGCCAATTGAAAAGGCGTATAACGTGGGAGTGATTCAGGTGTAATGACTATTCTATTAGAGGAAGGGTGGCAGACGGATTTGGGTAGAATTCTGCCGGCAATTCGGCCCCAGATCGAAGAATTAAACTGGATTATCTCCAATCTGGAATGCTGGCATCTCAATGAGTTTGTGCCGATGGTAGAAGTTTGGCAAAGTCAGATGGAGCACTACTATTCTTACGCGGTAGTATCTGGCAAAACGCTGTATGACACCATAGCCAACCAGGGTGTGCAAGTAGTATGGGGCGTTTTCTGTGGGATAACAGGAGACGTTCCTAATTTGACTGTTGATGAAGTCCCTTACGCCGATGGCAATCGGCAGATTTGGACAGAACCAGAGGTGTTCCAATTGGCAGCTTCTGAAATCGAAATAATAGCCTTTGATAGCACCTTCACACAGGTAAAGTTTCGGGATGAAAGTCTAGGGTATCACTTTCTAAGAGCCTTTCCGGAGGGTAGAATCATACGGACTCCTGATGATCTGTTGACTTCCCACCAGTAGAGCGTACGAAACCCCGCTACCTACTAACTGGCTGAAATGGCGCAGGCAAAACCACTTTCTTTATCCTAGCTCACACTGCCTGTAGAAGCTTGTTTTTAGCGCACATAAACAGTAATGACCCGCCGTACCAATAGGTACAGTGGGTCATTGTGTTTTAGAACCAAACCTGTTTCGTGAACGAAGCTTTATTCTATTCTTCCTCAGCCGAAATGGCGGCGGGGCCTTCAGGTAGGTTCAACAGCGGGCCCAGCAGGAGGGCGTTGGCGAACAGGCGGGAGGTGCCGTGCCAGTAGTGGCGGAAGTTGGGGTCGTCGGCGAATAGGACTACCCGGCCTGCGCCGGCCTTGCTCACTACCACGGCCGCCGAGTTACGAATCTGCCGCAGGTTGTTCTGGGAAACGTAGCCGCTCACCAGCGGGCTAGGCGTGTACTGTACCACGGTGGCGTAGGGGTTGCGGCTGGGGCGCAGAAATGTGGTGCCGTTGCGAAATACGTACAGCTGCCGGCTGGGCAGGCCAAAGCCGATGGGGTTGGTAATGTCCACGTCGGCGCGGTAGATGGAGCCGGCAATGGCGCGGGTGCCTTCCTGCTCCTGGCTCACGAAGTCGAGGCGCTGGGCTGCTGGGCTCTTGCCTTTAGCCGTCGTGGCGGTGGTATCGGCCCAGCCTCCATTGGCCGGAATCAGCAGCTTTTCCTTCACAATGCCCTGCTTGATGGCCCATTCGGAGGCGTTTTTCAGGGTGATGAGCGTGCCGCCCTCCTGCACCCAGCGGCGCAGCTTGTCCACGGCAGCTTTGTCGAGGGCGGCGTAGGAGCCACCCACCAGCACTAGGCTGTTGTAGCGGCCCAGCGGGGCCCGGCCGAAGTTGCTCAACTCCAGGCGCGTCAAAGGCAAACCTAGCTGCTGACTAGCCACGAACCAGGCTTCGCCCACTTCGGAGGCGTTCAGGCCGGGGCCTACCAATAGGGCGGCTTTGGTTTCGGGCAGCGTCCGCACGTTGTTTGAGCCCAGGTCGATGCCGCCCAGGCTGAAGCCAGTGCCCACGCCCGTAAACGTCACCTGCTGCTGTCGGCTCACCCGGCTCACCACCTGAAACACCGAGTCGGTGGGTAGTTTCTGAGCGGCTACCGGAATAACCAGCGTGCCGTAGCCGAAGTCGGTGGGCTGCTCGGTAGAACCGGCCCGGAAAGGCTTGAAGCTGACTTTGGCTGTAATGCCGGACCGTTGCAACGCCACCAGGGCGCGCGGAGCGTTGTAGTCGGACCAGGGCAGCAGGTAGGCGTAGCTGCTCTGCCCGCCGCGCACGGTGCCGGCCAGGGCCAGCGGGGCCGTTACGGGGGCACCCTGCACCAGGGCGGTATTTTTCTGCTTAGAAAAAGGCAACCCGTAGGCGTGGGCCTGGCTCCAGCCCGTCACGTCGTAAAACACGCTGTCGTGGAAGGTAGTCAGCTCCTCGAATAGGGAATGCACCACCCGGTACTGGGGCTGGCCGGCGGGCACCACGTAGGCCTTGCCGGTCCGGAATTCCTGCTTGTCCAGCGTCACGTTCTTACCCAGCGCGTGCACCTCTATCTTGTGCTGCAGCAGCAAGTTCAGGAAGCGGTTGGTCAGCGTCTCGTCCTGGGCGTTGCCGAACACGTAGGCTTTGGTCGGGAACTTGCGGGCATCGGTGAGGGCCGAGGTGAAAAAGTCACGCTGGTGGCGTAGGTACAGGTCTTTTTCCTCCACGGCCCCGCGCACCGTAGCCAGGCCGGTGGCTACGTGGTTGCGGATGGTGAACGGAAACGTGACCACGCCGTTGCTGCCTTCTTGGGCCAGTCCCCGAGAGCTGCCCACTTCAAACGTAATGCCCACACCGCCCTGGAAATCGGGGTAAGTAGAGCCGTAGATGGGCGAGAGGTTATCGAACTGCTCCTTGGTCCAGTACAACGAGCCCAGGTTATCCAAGGACTTGGCGAAGTACTTGGCCAGGTGCACGTTCAGCACCTCGTAGGTGGCCCGGGGTATGAGGTCGTTTTCGGTGCTGAAGGGTTTGGAGGGCTCGAAGTAGTAAGTGCCGTTGGTGCCCATTTCGTGAAAGTCAATCATCACGTTGGGGTACCACTCATGGAAAAAGGCCATGCGGGCCCGGCTTTCGGGCTGGGTGAGGGCCAGCCAGTCCCGGTTCAGGTCGGTATAGAAGTGGTTGGTGCGCCCGCCCGGCCAGGCTTCGGTGTGCTCCCGGTCCAGCGGGTCGGTGGGATTGGGCCAGGATTTGTTCTGGTCGAACCAGTGCGAGGCCCGGTCCCGGCCGTCGGGGTTTTCCAGCGGGTCGATGGTAATAACGGCCTGCTCCAGCCACTGCTTGGTTTCGGGGGCGGTGGAGGCCGTAAGGTAGTAGGCCAGCAGCAGGGCCGCTTCCGACGACGAGCTTTCGTTGCCGTGCACCCCAAAGTTGAGGCTCACCACCACCGGCAGCTTGCGGTAGTCGGGCGCGGCCAGCTTGGGGTCTACCAAGGCTCTGCGCGCCTGCTGCAGGCCCGCCAGGTTCTGCTGGTGCTCGGGGGCGGTGATGGTGGCCACTACCTGAGGGCGCTGCTCAAACGTCGTCCCAATTACGCGCAAGCTCACCTTGTCCGAAACCCGGTCCAGCTCCCGCAGGTAGGCCACAATCTGGTCGGTGCGAGTGTAGTGCGAGCCAATGGGGTAGCCCAGAAACTGCTCGGGCGTGGGCACGGCCGGGTCGAAGCTGGCGGCCGAGGCCCCCGGAAAGAAATAGGGGTTCTGGGCTGCCGCCGGGGCCGCTAAGGCCACGGCCAGCGCCGTCGTACTGAATAGTGCTTTCAACATACGAAAATGAATAGAGAGCTGAAGAACAGGTATTTACGACTAGATGGTGGTGTGGAGCAACGGCAGTCAGCGCACAAAAAAGCCGGGAGTAGGCCCTGAACCCACTCCCGGCCTGGAAACGGGACCTTAGGCCAGCACCTGAATAACGGCTTCCGAAAACCGCTCCATTTCTTCCAGCTGCGGACTGCACTGGAGCAGGAACAAATCCACGCCCACGGCTTCAAAAGCGGCAATTCGTTCGGCTACCTGGTCGGGCGTGCCCGTGAGGCCGGAGCGCAGGCCTCGGTTAGAAACTGAGTAATCCTGCAAGCTCACCTGGTTTTCGAGCTGGGTGCCGGCCAGCCACTGCTGGTAGTTTTTGTAACCGGCCGCCGAACCCTGCACGTTGGTAATGCGCTCCAACTCCCGTTTCACTTCCTGCTCGGTGTTGCGCACAATGCTGTAGGCGGCCACCCCGAACTTCATGGGTGGCAAGCCCAGCTTCTCACGGCGCTGGCTTAGGTCCTGAATGCGGCGGCCAATGGCCTGCGGGTCGTCGCCGTGCATCACGTACCCGTCGCACTGGGCGGCAATCAGGTTCTTGGCCGCCTCCGATTCACCGCCGGCGTAGAGGAACGGCCGGGGGCGCGACACCGGCTTGGGCTGCAGAATGGAGTCGGTAACCTTGTAAAACTGGCCCTCGAAGGTGAAGTGGTCCTGCTTCCAGAGGTTGTCCACCACGTGCAGCCATTCGGCGGTGCGGGCGTACCGGTCGTCGTGCTGCTCAAAGTGCACACCGTACTTCGTGGCCTCATCCTGCCACCACGATGACACCACGTTCAGGCTCAGGCGGCCGTTGCTGATGTGGTCGATGTTGGCAGCCTGCTTGGCCAGCAGCGCCGGGGAGTGGAAAGTGGGCCGCACGGCCACCATCAGTTCAATCTTTTTGGTAACGGCTGCCAGGGCCGCCGCCGTGCTCCAGGCATCCAGGCTCGGGGCTTCTTCGCCCTTGATGTCGTTGAGGTTCAGCTCGGCAATCAGGGACAGGTCGTAGCCCAGGTCCTCACTGCGCTGGGCCAGGGTTTTCACGTAGTCCCAATCGGCGCGCATGTTCTCGTCTTCCACATTGCGCAGCCACCCGCCAAAAACGGGCATCCAATATCCGTACCGCATGATTACTTAGTGAATAGAAGCCGCAACCGGCTGTTGGGTGGAGGAAATAGCAGCAGCAGAGGCCGGCTGGCTGACGGGGTTGGGGGTGCCAATCTGGGTTTCGAGGTAATCCACGAAGCGGGCGTAGGGGTCGAAGCCCACCACGTTCACGGCGTCGGCCACGAAGTTGGACAGGGCGTTGATGTCGTAGAATAGCACGTCGCCGGTCCGGTCGTCAATCAGGTATTCGATGCCGCCCACGTCGATTTTGGTGGCGGCCACAATGCGCTCCACGGCCTCAATCACCTCGGCAGGGGGCGTAAAGGCTTCCACCTGAATGCCTTTCTTGGGCGCTTCCGTTAGGCAAAAGTCACCGGCCGCCGGCTCCTCCGGAATCTGGCAGATTTCGGCCGGGCAGAGGTTGAAGCTCTCCCCGGTAGTGTACACCTTCATGGCGTAGAGAAACTTGCCGTTCAGGGTTTCCACGCGGTGAATGTGGCCGCCGCGGGGCGTCACGTACTCCTGCACCAGTGCCGTCTGGTCGATGCCAAGGTCAATCTGGCCCGCCTGCACGGCGGCTTCTACGCCCGCTATGGTATCAAAACGGATGATGCCCGCGCCGCTGCCCCCGATATTCACTTTCACCACAATGGGGAACTGTAGCTGCCTAGCCGCATCGGGCACGCGGGAGGCGTGGTTGATGACAAACGACTTCGGAAATTTCAGCCCCAGGGAGGCAAACAGGCTGAGCTGCCGGGCCTTGTTGGTTTCGATGGCCGTAGCCGCCGAGCCGTTGATGATGCGCGTACCGATGCGTTCCAGGTGGGTAGCGTACCCGGCCGTGTGGAAAATGCCCTGGCCATGCCCGCGCAGGTAGGCCGAGGAACTCATGCGGTTCACCACCAGCGAGTAGCGGCTTTCGGTTTCGGAGGGGTCAAAGAGGTGGTGGGCAGCGTCAATTTTTTCGTAGGCCAGACCGCGGCGGTCCAGCTCCGCAAACAGGGGCTTGAACCACTCGGGGTGCTCGAAATAGATGCCGATGGGTTTGGGGGAATTTGCCATGAACTGAAATGTGAGAGAAGAAAAAAGGGTAAATCAGGCTAGTAGCCGGGGTTTTGCTCCAGGTCGGGGTCGGCCACCAAGTCGTTGAAGGGTAGGGGAAACACCCAGCGGCGCTGGTCGGTAACGCCAAGCACCACGCCGGCCCGGCCGGTGCGCACCAGGTCAAACCACCGGTCGGCCTCGAAGGCAAACTCCACCCGCCGCTCGTTTTCAATGGCCAGCAGCAAGGCGTCGGCGGTGGCGGCGGTACTTGCCGGCACCCCGGCGCGGCTGCGCACGGCGTTCAAATCGGCCAGGGCGTCGGTGAGCTTGCCTTGCTTGGCGCGGGCCTCGGCCCGAATGAGGTACTGCTCGGCCAGGCGCAGCACATAGCTAGGGTCGTCGCGCTGAGCCGAGCGGCTGTAGAGGTTGCCGTAGGTGACGCTGGCCCCGGCAATAGTGGTGGTGCCCAACAAGGCCGAGCGGCTACCGCCCACGGCGGGGTCGTTGAGCAGGGCAATGGCGGCGAGCACGGGCTGGAAGTTGAACTGTCCGCCCAAGGCACTCGGAAACCAGTTGTTCCACATGGTGTTGGCGTCGGAGTTGCTAAACGTCAGCTCAAACACCGACTCCCGGCTCAGGAAGGGCGCGGTGGAAATGGTGCGGTAAGGCGTTACCAGGCCGTAGTTACTGCTGCTTATTACCTGGTTGGCGTACGTTTCGGCCTCAGCCCACTGCTGGCGGTAGAGGTGCAGGCGGGCGCGCAGGGCGCGGGCGGCGGCTTTCACGGCCCGGTTGCGGGTGGCAGCCTCGGGCAGCAGGGTTTCGGCCTGGGTGAGGTCGGCCAGCACCTGGTCGTAGGTTTGCTCCCGGGTGCTGCGGCGGGTGCCCCGGCCGTTTTCCTTGGTGCGGGTGGGCGTGAGCACCAGCGGCACCCCGCCCCAGCCCCGGCCCAAATCGAAGTACACCAGGGCCCGCAGGAAGTAAGCTTCGCCCAGTAGCTGGTTTTTCTCGGCCGGGGTTAGTAGCGGGTCACTGATGCCGGGCAGGGCCGCCAGCACGTTGTTGGCCCCGTTCACGGCCTGGTACATCTGGGTCCAGGCCTCAGTAATCAGCACGTTGTCGGCGCTGAGCTGGTTCTGGTCAATCTGCAGAAACTGGTTCAGCGTGCCGTTAAAGCGCACATTCTCGCCGGGCAGAAAGCCCAGCACCGGCCAGTTCAGCTGGTAGTAGGCCTGCACCCGGTCGTACACGCCAATGGTGGCGGAGCGGGCACTGCTGGCATCAGTAATGGCTTGGTCGTCGGGAAGCTGCTGCACCGGCGTTGGGTCCAACAAATCGTTGCAAGCCGAAATACTCAGGGTAGAAGCACCCAGTACGGCGGCAAACAGCAAGTGGTATAGCGAAGATTTCATCGAAGTCAGATTCTGAAAAACAGAGTGTAATGTCATGCTGAGCGCAGCCGAAGCATCTCTACTGCGGGCTAACTCAATCGTGTGGACGAAGCGGTAGAGATGCTTCGGCTGCGCTCAGCATGACGGGCTTATGTCTTGGTTATAAGCCCACCGTAAGGCCCACCTGAAAGGTGCGGGGTTGGGGCACGGTAGCCCAGTCGAAGTTTTTGGTGTTGCTCACCCCACTCTGGGAGTTCACCTCGGGGTCGAGGCCGGAGTAGGGCGTGATGGTGAAGAGGTTGGCAGCCTGCACGTACACGCGCAGGGAGTTGAGGCGGGCTCGGCTCACGAGCTGCTGGGGCACGGTGTAGCCCAGCGAAAGGGTGCGCAGGCGCAGGAAGGAGCCGTCTTCCAGGTACCGGTCGCTCAGGTTCTGCACCACGCCCCCGTAGTTGTTGCTGGCCGGGTTGGTGGTTAGGCGCGGAATGTCGGTTTGGTCACCAGGCTTCTGCCAGCGGTCCAGCTGCTCGCGCAGGTAGCCAATGTTGCTCTGGGTGCCGCCGTGCACCAGAAAGAAGCGGTTCATGTTCATGATTTTCGCTCCCTGCTCGAAGTTCAGCGTGAAGCCAACATCCAGCCCTTTGTAGCTCACCGAGTTGGTGAGGCCCCCGAAGTAGTCGGGCCAAGCGTTGCCCACCAGCCGTCGGTCGGCCACCGATAGTTGCCCGTCGCCGTTCACGTCCTCGTACTGGGCGTCGCCGGTTTCGGGGTTCACGCCGGTTTGGTGGTATAGCCAGAAGGAGTAGAGCGGCGCGCCTTCCTGCAACCGGAAAATGTCGCGGGAGCCCGAGGTAATGGGTGCGGCCAGCTTCTCGATGCGGTTCACGTTGCGGGCCACGTTGGCGGTGGTGCTCCACTGCACGGCCGAGGTGCGGGGCAGCCAGTTGGCGGTCAGCTGCACCTCAACGCCCTTATTGCTCACGGCCCCGTAGTTTTCCACCACTGAGGCAAAGCCCGTTTTGCGCGGCACCGGCACGTTCAGCAGCAGGCCCGAGGTGTACTTGTCGTAGTAGTTCAGCTCCAGCAGCAGCCGGTTTTGCAGCACGGCCGCGTCCAGGCCCACGTTCCACTGCCGGGTGCTTTCCCAGCTCAGGTTGGGGTTGGCGAGTTGCAGGGGAGTAGTGCCGGGCAAGTCGAGGTAGTTGGCCCCGCCCTGCACCAGCCCGCGGGCGGCAAAGTCGCTGATGCCGGCCTGGTTGCCGGTTTTGCCCAGGCTACCGCGCAGCTTCAGCTCCTGAAACACGTTCAGATTCCGGATAAATTCTTCCTCGCTTAGGCGCCAGCCCAAGCCCACGGCCGGGAAATAGCCCCAGCGGTTATCGGCCCCGAAGCGGGAGGAAGCGTCAGCCCGCAAACTCACGTCGGCGGTGTAGCGCTGCTTGAAGCTGTAGGTAGCCTTGCCGAAAAACGACAACAGCCCCGCCTGGGAGCGGGACGAGGAGCCCGTTTGGGTAGCCGCCGAGGCAATGCTGGTCAGGTCATTGCTGGGGAACTGCTGGCCCGCCAGACTGGTGCGCTGGAACGTGTTTTTCTGGATGGTATTGCCCACCAGGGCCTGCAGGGAGTGGTTCTCGCCGAAATCAACCGAGTAATTCAGGGTCTGCTCGTTGAGCAGGGTTATGTCACGGGAGAGGAAGGAGGTAGCCGTGCCCCGGGGCTGCCCAGCCAGGATGAGCGTGTTGTTAAAGTTGTTCTCGTACATGTCGTTGAAGTCGATGCTCCAACTGCTGCGCAAGGTCAAGTGCTTGCCCAGCTGGTACTGCCCGTACACGTTTGAGATGACGCGCGAACCCACCGCATCATTGTTCAGGTTGTCGATGAGGGCCTGGTGGTTATCGAAGGAGCCGTACTTGGCGTAGGTACCATCGGGGTTGTAAATCGGCAGGTTGGTGCGCGGAAACAGGGCCGAGTTGATGACGCCCACCGGGTTGTTGTCGTTGCTGCTCACGTTGCGGTGGGTGCGCGTGAGGGCCGTACTGGTTCCAATGCGCAGCCTATCGGTCACGGAGTTATCCAGGTTCACCCGCAGGCTAAACCGGTCGAAGTTGGTGGGCCGGGCAATGCTTTCCTGCCGGAAATAGCCGCCTCCGATGTAGAACTGCGTTTTAGCCGAGCCCCCGGCCGCCGACAGCTCGTAGCTCTGGGTCTGGGCCGTCCGAAACACGTCGGAAAGCCGGTCGTAGGTTTGTTGCTCCTCGGGTAGGCCGCGCCCCCCGGCGGCCGTTGGGCGGTAGGGCAACTGGGTCGGGTTGCCGCCGTCATTCAAAAACCGCTCATTTTCCAGCTGGGCCAGCTCCGGGCCCGTTACTAGGTCATACTGCTTGGGGGCCTCCGACCAGGCGTGGTAGGTGTTGAAGGTAATGCGGGTTTTGTCGCCGGCCTTGCCGCGCTTGGTAGTGATGAGTACCACCCCATTGGCCCCGCGGGAGCCGTAAATGGCCGTGGCGTTGGCGTCCTTCAGGATTTCGATGCTCTCAATATCCTGGGGGTTGATGTCGGCCAGCGGGTTGCTGGAAACCTGGTTGCCCAGGCCGGTGGCAATTAGGTTGGTGTTGTTGATGAACACCCCATCCACCACGTACAGCGGGTCGTTGCTGGCATTCACGGAGTTGCTACCCCGGATGCGGATAAAAATACCGCCGCCCGGCACCCCGGAGTTGGCCGATACCTGCACGCCGGGCGCTTTGCCCTGCAGGAGCTGGTCGGGGCTGGCCGCCGGAATGTCCTTGAGCGCATCACCCTTCACCGAGCTGATGGCGCTGGTCAGGGTCTTGCGGTTTTGCTCGCTGTAGCCCGTCACCACCACTTCCGAGAGCTGCTTCACATCAGCTTTGAGGGCCACGCGCACCGGGCCGGCGGAGGCATCCACGGTCTGGCTTTCGTAGCCAATGGCGCTAATGGTCAGGGTGCTGCTGCCGGGCGGCAGGGTCAGGGAAAAAGTGCCGTCGGGGCCGGTAGAGGCACCTACGGTGGTGCCTTTGACCACCACCGTAACGCCCGGTAACGGGCTGCGGTCCGTGGCATCCACAATAGTACCGGTGATGGGGGAGGCGGCCGTCTGGGCGAAACTCGCCGGGGCCAGGCCTGCCACCACTGCTGGCACCGCCAGAAGGGTAGAGGATTTCATATGCAGGAAAAGCAAGGGATGAGCACGCGCAGCCATAACAGCAGCCCACTCAGGGGCCGCGCCGGCGCGTCGGGAGGTGAATACCAAAAAGGCGAAAACCCTGGGGGCACAACTTCCACTCCTACACCTGGCTTGTGCACAGCCGGGGGCCAGCAGGCCGGCAAGGGGCCGGCGGAACTAGCAGTTTGCGGAGAGAGCAAGTAGGGAGGAACTGGCTATCCTGGGGCCGAAGCAGTCGGCGCACAGAAAAACCCCGCGGGCCTACTAGGCCCGGGTACTGCGTAGAGCAATGGCGCGCTACCGCTCTGCTCTACCGGCAAGCAAAAAGCAAGAAAGGGAAATTCCCGACGCCTTAGCAGCCCATGCCCACCATCCGCATACAGACGGAGCCACGCATCAGGCCACAACATCCATGCTGTACGGATGCGCGGGTACGGGTACTGCTGGGGGTGCTGGTGAAGGACTTCACGGCGTTGTTGTTTTTATATGGTCAGGACTTGGCACCGTTCCGGATGTTCCGGGGGTTGTCGGCGGTTCATCGAGCCTGTCTCTCCGCGCCTCTGTATAAAAACAATCCTTTGTGGGGTAAAGAATTGATGGTGCAAATGTACTGGCGCGTATTTCGAAAAACCAAATTTTTATTTTCAACGCCGGCCTTCTGCCCGTCATCTATTCAAGGTCACCCACGCCCAGAATGCCGCTTATCGGCCTCGTTAAAGCTATATTCTGTGGTTTGCGAATGGCCGCTTTATCGGTTTAGTTGGGCTGATTTTTCTGCGGAATGATCCTGCCTCAGATACAGTCGGGCAACGTTTCGTGGGGCAATAGGCGTCCTCTATGCGGGGTGTCGCCAAGTGTTGCTTACACCCAGCCTACCCTAGGCAACTACCGACATAAGCATCGGCCTCCCGCTGAAAAATCGACAATTGAGTGTAACTCGCACTTCCAGCCAATTATCTACTTCTTATTCATGAAGAAAGCCTGCTTTACCCTCCTGTTTGGGGCCTTTTCTTATGCCAGCCTGGCCCAGAAACCCGCTACTGATGTAATGATTGTGGGCTGCGACCATCTAAACCAGATTTATAAAGCCGACAAGCCCACTACCGACGTGCTGACGCCCCAGGGACAGCAGAATATCAGCCGCTTCACGGCCGCCATTGCCAAATACCAGCCCGATATGCTGGTGGTGGAAGCCCTGCCCGAGGAGCAGCCCCGCATCGACAGCCTCTACGCCCTGTACCGCCAAGACAAGCTGGCTCTGGCCGCCCTGCCCGGCGGCCGCAGCGAGATTTACCAGGTGGCGTTCCGGCTGGGTAAGCAGCTGCAGCTACCCAACATTTACTGCGCCAATGCTCCGGGCGGTACGTCGCAGGGGATTTTGCGCACCGGCCAGAACATTGAGGTATACCAGCAGGCCGGGCAGGAGCTGAGCAAAGCAGCGAGTAGCCTGAAGGCGGAACTAGAGGGTGGTAGCCTGCCCCTGTACCGCTACCTGGCCGCCATCAACCAGCCAGAGCTGTACAACCTGGTGTACCGGCTGCGCTACGTGACGCCGGCCCGGGTGGTAAACAGCCGCTTCACCAACCCCGATGCGGCCGTGGACACGGCTTTCATCAACCCCCGCTACATTGGGGCGGAGCTGATTTCGGTGTTCAAAAACCGCGACTATAAAATCTACTCCAACGTGGTGGTGCAGGCCCTGCAAACCCGGCCCAAGCGGGTGCTGGCGCTGTTTGGGGCGGCGCACATTGGCTCCCTGCAAAGCATTTTCGCCAGTGACCCGGAGTTTCGGGTGGTGGAGTCGCGGAAGTACCTGAAGAAGTAGCCGTTCGTATTGTTGTACCTCATGCCCGTTTCGTGATGGATGCCGATTTTCTGACCAGTGCCCGCAAGCAGTTTGCCTATTACCAGCTGCTTGGCTCCCAGACGTTTGCCCAACTCCCCGATGAGGCCTTGTTCTGGCAGCCCAACCCCGCGAGCAACAGCATTGCTACCATTGTGAAGCACCTGTGGGGCAATATGCTCTCCCGCTGGACCGATTTCCTGACCACCGACGGCGAAAAACCCTGGCGGCAGCGCGAAGCCGAGTTTGACAACGACCTGCACACCCGGACCGAGGTGCTGGAGCGCTGGGAAGCCGGGTGGAGCTGCCTGCTGGCCGCCCTCGACTCCCTGACGCCCGCCAATTGGGACCAGCCGGTGTACATCCGCAACCAGGGCCACACCGTTACGGAGGCCATCAACCGGCAGCTGGCGCACTACCCCTACCACGTGGGGCAAATTGTGTACATCGGGAAGCTCGTGCAGGCGGAGCAGTGGCAGTCGTTATCTATTCCGCGGGGCAACTCGGCGGCCTACAATGCCGAGAAGTTTGCGCAGGAGCCGCACCGCGCCCATTTCACCGACGAGTTTCTAGGAAGTGTTAACAGTGGCTAGTATGTTTGGGAATGGAGTACATGTTGACCGACGCGCAGTGGGCGCGCATCGCGCCGTTACTGCCGGGCCGGGAAGGCACGAGCGGCGGGCGGGGCCAAG
>NZ_JAWDJT010000012.1:0-168812 GCF_032464715.1 Hymenobacter endophyticus
GGTGAATCTGTGGCGGATCGTGGACTGGCTAAATACCGTGCCGTTAGCCCAGACTCGTCAGGCTGCTTTTGAGCGATTGATGCCTCCGGCAATGACCTAAAACCAATTCGCCAACAGTATCCCAAAGGGCGGATTTACACGCTAAGCACTCCGGCGCACTTACCGAGCAGTTCATTCATTTTTTCAAGTTGAGGAACTGGTATTTCAGGAGGTTCTGGAGCATTATTTAACCGGTGTTTCACCGCTGCCGCTTTGTAAAGGACGAGTCTATTGCCAAAGCCCATTCTATCACCCAGACCTAGGCAACCGCTGGTGGCAGCTTCCAAGGGAACATAATTCTGTCCCAGACTTGCATAATTCGGAAACCAGCGCGGCAAGCAAATGGTCCTGCGCTGCACCTAAAATGCCTTACAACGCGAAGGAGGCCTATTTCGGCTGTGAGTCATCACCTCACCTAGAGCAATTAGGCCTGCCAAGCAGTGGCAGGGGACATGGCGCCTATTGGCATAAGCTTTAAATTTGTAGCCAGTTCATAGTCTTTCATGTTCCGCACGCTGCAGCCCTTCCATCGTTTATTGGCGACGACCTTTCTGGTCGTCTTCGTCAATATGTGGCTGGGGCATTGCGTATGCGCAGCCAACCTCTCGTCGCGAGCCGGAGCGGCCCACGCGACGGCTTCGAAGCCGATGGCCCCGGGCTGCCAGCAGCAACGCACGGCCACACTGGCCATCCACCAAGGCACCCCGGCGCACGACCAGCAGTTGTCGGCGGGCCATGACTGCTGCCAAGGCAAGTTGGTGGCTAAGCAGACCCTGCTGGCCGCCGCCGTGGAGAAGCAACTGCACAGCCCGGCCCCGGCCCTGTTACCCGAAGCTACGAGCTTCTTCTTCCAGCCCGCTGCCAGCCACTGGGACCCTACGGCTGCCGTCGTGCTGGTTTCCCGGCAGGTGCTGCCCCCTAAAATTCCAGACATCCGCATTTTCATCGGGTCGCTGACCATCTGATTGCTGCACCTGCACAGGCTCGCCCTGGCATAGCTCTGCTATGCCTCGGGGCGAGCCTGTGCATTGGCGTGTCCGCCCGGCAACACTGTCTTTTCCTCTCGGCCTTTCCCTCCGGCCAGGAACAGCTGCTGCCAGCCAGCGAGTACGCCCCCACCTGGGCCCCACCGCCGGCGTACGTCCCGGCCTGGGGTCAGCTGCTGGGCCTTGCAGGCAAGCAGCCCATCTTTCCTCACCGCAGACCCTCCCGATGAAAAGCATTATTGGCTTCTTACTAGCCACTGTCTCCCTATTAGCCCTAGCCTGCTCTCCCCAGCAGGATTCCGCCCAACAAGTGGCCACTTCCCCGGTCGTGGTAGCCGCCGATTCTGCGGCTCCTACTGCTGACCGTCCCAACGACCCGCCGCATACCGACCACGCGACCACCCCAGACACGCAGGCGCAGAAACCGGCCATGACCAGGAACGGCCTGGCCAAGGAGCTGGTGTGCATGGTCAACAACGCCTACATGGGCAAGAAACAGGTGCCGGTGACCTTTGAGGGCCGGCAGTACTACGGCTGCTGCCAGATGTGCGTGAAAAACATCAAAACGCAGCGCCAGGTGCGCGTCGCGCAAGACCCGTTGACTGGTAAAGAAGTCGATAAATCAGCTGCCTTCGTTGCCCTGGATGCCGCGCAGCAAAACGGCAGCGTCCTCTACTTCGAGTCCGAGGGTACCTACCAGCAATACCTGAAAAAGCGCACCCCCATTCAGTAGCGGCGTCTAATTTCCTTCCGCTGCCGGCCCTAGAGTCCGGCAGCCTACTACCGGAACTTCGGTTCCAACGGAACCCGCCGCCCTCACCTTTTTAACTTCCTAATCGATGCGAATACCACGTGTCATGCTATTGCTGTGCCTTGTGCTGACCAGTGCGGGCTATGCCCAAACCCTGAGTCTGCCGGAAGCAATCAGCAAAGCATCAGCCAACTACGGCTCCCTAAAAGCCAAAGAAAGCTACCGGCAGGCCGCGGAGGCCACCGTGCAGGAACGCAAGCGGGACTACCTGCCCGACCTGCGCCTATCCGCCCAGCAAGCCTACGGCACCGTCAACGGCCAGCATGGTCCGCTGTACGGCTTCGGGGGCCTGGGCGTCGCCTCTACGGCTTTGCCCTTGCCCCAGCAAGACTGGAACGCCGGCTTCGGGGCTCTGTACCTGGCCAACGTCAACTGGGACGTATTCACTTTTGGCCGGGTCCGCCAGCGAACCAAGGTGGCAGAATCAGAAGCGCTGCGGGCCCAGCACGAGCTGGAGCAGGCCCAGTTCGAGCACCAGGTCCGAGTTGCGGCCACCTACCTGAACCTGCTCACGGCCCAGCGCCTGCTCCGTACCCGCGAGGCGAATCTGGCGCGGGCCCGGGTGTTCAAAACCACCACCGTGGCCCGCACCAAAAGCGGCCTGGTGGCCGGCGTCGATTCTTCCCTGGCCGCGGCCGAAGTATCCAATGCCCGCACCGAGCTGCTGAAGACCCGGGACCTGGAGCTGGACAAATCCAAAGCCCTGGCCGTGCTGATGGGCGTCCCCTACGCGGCGTTTCAGCTGGACTCGGCTTTCATTACCCACACGCCCGCAGGTGCCGCCTCCCTTACCGCGGTGGACCCGGCGCATCCGGTCCTGCGGCAGCAACAGTCCCGCATCGCCAAAAGCGAGCAGGAAACGCAGCTCCAGCGCAAGCTGCCCCACCCGACGGTGTCCCTGTTCGGCGTGGTGCAGGGCCGGGGCTCGGGGTTCGAGGCCAACTACCCGCAGGACCAAACCGCGTTTTCCCGGGGGTATGCCGACGGGGTGGGCATCGGCCGGGTCAACTACCTGACGGGGTTGGGCATGAGCTGGAACCTCACCTCCTACGCCCGCAACAGCCCCAAGGTAAAGGCCCAGCAGCTGCAGACCCAGGGCCTGCAGCAGGAGATGGAGCTTACCCAGCAGGAGCTGCAGGCCCAGTCGGCGCTGGCCGATGCGCAGCTGGCCAACGCCGTGGCCAACCAGCAGGAAGCCGGCGTGCAGGTGAAAGCGGCGGCGGCGGCTTACCGCCAAAAAACGGCCTTGTACAAGAACGGCCTGACCACCATCGTCGACGTCACGCAGACGCTCTACACCCTGAGCCGGGCTGAATCCGAGCAGCAAATCGCCCACGCCAACGTGTGGCAGGCCCTGCTGCTGAAAGCGGCGGCCGTGGGCGACCTCTCCCTTTTGTTAAACCAGATTACCACTGCCCGCTAATGAACATGATTCAAAGCGCCTTACGCAAGCCCGTATCCGTCCTGGTGATGGTGATGGGATTGCTCTTCTTCGGGGTGCAGGCTACCCGCGAAGTGAAAATTGACCTGCTGCCGGAAATGAAGCTGCCGGTGGTCTACGTCGCCCACTCCTTTTACGGGTACACGCCCAAGCAGATGGAGTCGTACTTCACCAAGATGTACGTCAACATGCTCTTGTTCACCAACGGCATCAAGACCATCGAGTCCAAGAACTCGCAGGGGCTGACCCTGATGAAGGTGACCTTTCATGAGAACACCAACATGGCCTCGGCCATTGCCGAGATAAACGCCCTGTCCAACCGCTCGCAGGTGTTTCTGCCGCCCGGAACCCCGCCGCCCTTCATCATCCGCTTCGACGCCTCCTCGCAGCCGGTCGGCCAGCTGGTCTTCACCAGTCCGACCAAGAACAACAACCAGCTCCAGGACGTGGCCAACTTTGTGGCCCGGCCCTTCCTGATTTCCATTCCGGGCATCCAGACGGCCCCGCCGTTCGGGGGCAGCCCGCGCACGATTGAAATCAACATCGACCCCGAGCTGATTCGCGCCCACAACCTGACGCCGGACCAGATTGTCGAGGCCATCAGCAACAACAACATCACCGCCCCGGCCGGCAATGCCTCCATCGGCGACATCAACTACCTGACGCCGACCAACACCGTCCTCAAGACCCTGGACGAGTTCGGCGACATTCCCCTGTTCAAGGGCGGCGTGGACAACGTGTACCTGCGCGACGTGGCCACCGTGAAAGACGGCGCCGACGTCACCACGGGCTACGCCCTGATTAACGGCAAGCGGTCGGTGTACATCAACATCGCCAAGGCCGGGGATGCTTCCACCTGGGACGTGGTCAAAACGCTGAAGGAAAAGCTGCCTGCCATCCAGCAGAACCTGCCCGACGACGTCAAAATCTCCTATGAGTTTGACCAGTCGGTGTACGTCATCAACGCGGTAAAAAGCCTGGTGACCGAAGGGGCCCTGGGGGCCTTGCTGACGGGCCTCATGGTGCTCCTGTTTCTGGGCGACCGCCGCGCCGCGCTGATTGTCGTGCTGACCATTCCGATTTCCATTATATCCGGCGTGCTGCTGCTCAAGCTCTTCGGGCAGACCATCAACCTGATGACCCTGAGCGGCCTGGCGCTGGCCATCGGCGTGCTGGTGGACGAGAGCACGGTCACCATTGAAAACATCCACCGCCACCTGGCCATGGGCAAGCCCAAGGCCCTGGCCATTTGGGACGCCTGTCAGGAAATTGCCTTTCCCAAGCTGCTGATTCTGCTGGTGGTGCTGGCCGTGTTTGCCCCGGCCTTTATGATGAGCGGCATCCCCGGGGCGCTGTTCAAGCCCCTGGCGCTGGCCATCGGCTTTTCGATGATCGTCTCGTTTGTGCTCTCGCAGACCTTTGTGCCGGTAATGGCCAACTGGCTGCTCAAGGAAGAGCACCAGGCGGCCCCCGGCAAACGGTTTGAGCGGTTTCGCGCCGGCTTCAGCCGTTTGATACACCGCCTGATGCCGCAGCGCCGGCTGGTGGTTTCCGCCTACCTCGTCGCGGCCCTGGGAGTCGCCGGACTGCTCTTCGTCAACATCGGGCGGGACGTGCTGCCCACGGTGAACTCCAGCCAGTTCCAGGTTCGGCTGCGGGCCCCGGACGGCACCCGCATCGACCGAACGGAGGACAAAGTGAAAACGCTGCTGGCCCAGATTGAAAGCCTCGTGGGCAAGGAGCACGTGGCCATTTCGTCGGTGTTCATCGGCCAGCATCCGTCCACCTTCGCCGTCAGCCCCATCTACCTCTACAACGCCGGCCCGCACGAGGCCCTGCTGCAGGTGGCGCTGAAAAACTACGACGGGGACGTGGCCGCCCTCAAAGACCAGCTCCGGCAGCGGGTCCGGCAGGTGATGCCCGGCGTGAAGCTCTCCTTTGAGCCCATTGAGCTCATCGACAAGGTGCTGAGCCAGGGCTCGCCCACGCCCATCGAAGTGCGCCTCTCGGGCATGAACAAGATGCAGAACCTGCAGTACGCCAAGCAGCTGCTGGGCAAGCTCAAAAAGGTTGACTACCTGCGCGACCAGCAGATTGCCCAGTCGCAGAAGTACCCGGCCCTGAACATCGAAATCGACCGGCAGCGCGCCGCGCAGCTGGGGGTGGACGTGCGGGATATTTCCCGCTCGCTGATTGCTTCCACGGCCTCTTCGCGCTACACCAGCAAGAACATGTGGATAGACAACGGCATGATGGGCATTGCCTACGACGTGCAGGTGCAAACGCCGCTCAACAAGATGAACAGCCAGGCCGACCTGGCCAACATCCCGGTGCTGAAAAACGCCACCCGGCCGGTGCTCAGCGACGTGGCCACCATCACGGCGGATACCACTTACGGGGAAAGCGCCAACCTGGGCACCATGGGCTTTGTGACCGTGACGGCCAACCTCCACCGCCAGGACCTGGGCACCGCGACCAAAGACGTGCAGGCCGCCATTACCTCCCTGGGCGAACTGCCCAAGGGACTGACCGTCTCGCTGATTGGCACCGCGACGGTGCTGACGGAAACCGCCGACAGCCTGCAGAACGGGCTCCTGGTCGCCGTGGTGGTGGTTTTCCTGCTGCTGGCGGCCAACTTCCAGTCGGTGAAGGTGCCCCTGGTTATTCTGACCACGGTGCCCATCGTCATCGTGGGCGCGTTGGGCCTGCTGCTGGCCACCGGCTCGACCCTGAACCTGCAGTCCTACATGGGCCTCATCATGTCCATCGGGGTTTCGCTGGCCAATGCCCTGTTGCTGGTGAGCCACGCCGAAGGCGTGCGCAAAACCAACGGCGGGGACGCGGTGGCGGCCGCGCAGGAAGCCGTCGCGCTGCGCCTGCGGCCCATCATCATGACTTCGCTGGCTATGCTGGCGGGTATGCTGCCCATGGCCATCGGGCACGGCGAAGGCGGCGACCTGGTCGCTCCGCTGGGCCGGGCGGTGATTGGCGGGCTGCTGGCCAGCACCTTCGCCGTGCTGCTGCTGCTGCCCCTGGCCTTTGCCTGGGTGCAAGGCCGGTCGTCCATCGACTCCGTATCGCTGGACCCGCAGGACGCCGACAGCAAGCACTTCATTCCGGCACACGCCTAATCCTTACTTCCCCGAAATCACTTCCATGAAACCTCGTATTTTTTTAGTAACCAACATAATGACTGGTCTGGCTGTGGTAGCTGGGCTGAGCCAGTGCAGCCCGGCGGAAACGCCGGCAACTGCTGCTCCCGCTGCCCCAATGGCCATGCCCATGGCAACCATTTCGCTCGCCAAGGACCGGCTTCAGGACACGCTCTCGCTGCCGGGCGAGCTGCTGCCCTACCAGGAAGTGGACCTGTACGCCAAGGTCAGCAGCTTTGTCCAAGAGCTCAAAGTGGACGTGGGCTCCGAGGTGCAGGCCGGCCAGCTGCTGCTGGTGCTGGAGGCGCCGGAAATCAGCTCCCAGCGGGCGGCGGCCCGATCGCGGGTGCAGTCCCTGGAAGCCACGTACCTGGCCACCAAGGCCAGCTATGACCGCGTTCGGGAAGCCAGCCGCACGGAAGGCGCCATTGCGCCGGATGCGCTGGACCAGATTACGGCCCGCAAAAACGCCGACCTCGCGCAGCTGCAAGCCGCCAAAGCGGCCCTGCAGGAAGTGGGGGTAATGGAAAGCTACCTGGAGCTGCGGGCTCCCTTTAGCGGAGTCATCACGGCCCGCAACGTGGACAAGGGCGCCTACGTGGGCCCCGCCGGTAAGGGCTCCCAACTGCCGCTGCTCACGTTGCAGGAGCAGAAAAAGCTGCGGCTGGTCGTATCGGTTCCCGAAGCGCACCGCTCCTACCTGAACGCCCTGAGCACGGTGAGCTTCACGGTGCGCTCGCTGCCGCAGACCACCTTTACCGGTAAAATCATGCGGCAGGCCGGCGCCCTGGACCAGCGGCTGCGCTCGGAGCGCATCGAGCTCGACGTGCCCAACGCCGGCAAGCAGCTGCTGCCTCGCATGATTGCCGACATCCGTCTGCCGCTGGCGGCCAAAGACAGCACCTTTGTGGTGCCACTCACCGCGGTTACAGACTCGGATGAAGGCGTTTATGTTCTCAAGATGGGTACTAATGGCCCCGTAAAAGTGCCGGTCCGGAAAGGCCGTCAGCAAGGGGGGAAAGTGGAAATCTTTGGGCGCCTGGCGGTGGGAGATAAGCTACAGGCCAGGGCCATGCCGCCGATGAAAGGCGCTATGGGCGCCATGAAATAATGCCTAGCCGAGATTCCTTGCACCTTGAAACGAGTTCCTTACAACAGCTGGCCTTGGCGCCGGCTGTTGTAACTAACAAAAAGATACCAGTGCCAACTCATGAGACTCTTCCATTACCACTTGCGGGCGTCACTAGCCCTTTTTGGCGCTACAGTGCTTTTACTAGCCTCAGCCTGCAGCAACGACGGTGCCTCTTCGGAAGCCAGCTTGCCCAAAACCAGCATCGGCTCCATTTACGAGTCCGAGGCGTACAAACAGGCTTTACAAGCAGCCGACTCTGTTCAGGACAAGCCACTACCAGCCGCTTCGGCTGGTTTACTTTCCGGCAGAGATGTTCGACTTTCCCCCGTGCTGGACGAAGCTATGGTCGCGAAGGGTCAGCGGCTTTATGCCAGCAATTGCCAAGCCTGCCATAGCCTCGGTACTGATAAAACGGTAGGGCCGGGCTGGCAAGGCATCACCGTTCGACGCCAGCCCGAGTGGATTCTCAACATGATCCTGCATACGGATGCTATGCTCACCCACGACGCGACAGCCCGCAAGCTGTTGGCTGAGTATCAGGTCCGCATGCCCACGCAAACCATCTCCCAGGATGAAGCACGGCAGGTGCTTGAGTTTATGCGCACCCTGAAATAGCCCATTTGCCTTATCGCTGCTTCGCCTCTCCTTTGCCTGCTGGCGGGCGGAAGGGGCCCGAGCCTTGAATTTGCCCGGTAGTTACTCGTTTTGCACCATGGCGCTATGCCGATTAGCCAGTACATTGCCAGTCACCCAGCTTGGCCATGGCTGTGAAAAAGCGCCCTTATTCAACGGGAGCCCGCCGCGTTGTCTTGAGGCTTCTTGCTGCCTGTTACATCCCGACGGGCCCTTCGTCACTACCACAACCGGCCATATCTCGCCAAGCAGCGGAATACTGCTCAGCGGGGTGAAAATATCACCTGAAAACGCCTCTGCAATCCGCAAACTGAGGAATAACTGCTGAACCTATGAAAAACAGTAAAGTGGGCGTCGTGCAAGCGACCCCGGCCCTTTTTGACTTAGAAAGAAGTGTTGACCTAGTCATTCACTGGATTGAACGGGGTGCGGCTGCGGGGTGTGAACTGCTGCTCTTCCCCGAGTCTTTCATTCCCTGCTATCCGCGGGGCCTCACCTTCGAAGCCATTGTGGGACGCCGCACGGATAAAGGGCGCACGATGTGGCTGGACTACTGGGAAAACAGCTTAGAAGTCGGAGCCCCGGGCATGGTTCGCATTCAGCACGCGGTCCGGCAAGCGGGACTTTTCGTGGTCCTCGGCATCACGGAGAAAGAACCCCTCGGGGGCTCGCTACACTGCACGCTACTCTATTTTGGCCCTGACGGGTCGTTGCTAGGCAAGCACCGCAAGCTCAAGCCCACGGGACTGGAGCGCTACATTTGGGGCGAAAGTGACGGGCGCTCGCTCGTTACCTTGGCTACGAAGCTTGGCCGGATAGGCGGACTTATCTGCTGGGAAAACTATATGCCCCTGGCCCGCACGGCGCTCTACCAGAAGGGCGTGGACATTTATCTGGCCCCTACGGCGGATGCCCGCGATTCCTGGCAGGCTACGATGCAACACATTGCGCTGGAAGGCCGCTGCTTCGTGCTGGCCAGCAATCAGTTCGTGCGCAAAAGCGACTACCCGGAGCGCTACCAAACCGACTTACGGGACGAACCAGATATTATGAGCCGCGGGGGCAGCGTGATTATCTCCCCGATGGGTGAGGTCTTGGCGGGGCCTTTGTGGGATCAAGAGGGGCTGCTCATCGCGGACCTAGACGCGGCCATCCTGGCCAAAAGCAAGCTGGACTTTGATTGTGTGGGACACTACTCTCGGGACGATGTCTTTCAGCTAACAGTAATTAATCAGCCCGAAACACTGCCGGTACCGCTTTAAGCGAGTTTTTCTACCAGCAGTAAACCCCGGGTGGCTGGTGCAGACGCGACGCTACTACAGGAGCACCCTAGTCATGTTCCACACCAACGGAGTTCCAGCTATTTTTTACTTGACGTACAATACATGGCCGGGAGCCGTCAGTCTGGTTGCGTAGCGGCTGGCACCTGGCCGTGGCTTTTATCGCGCTCAAAGCTGTAATAGAGATAAAATAGCGCGGGCAATATCAACAGGCTGCCCAGGAGCAGCGCCTGCCCCAACGCCTCCACGGTGCGGGGTGGGGCCAACTCGTCCACCAGCGACAAATGGTGCCCGCCGCGCAGCATCAGGAAATTGGGGAAGTGCGCGTAACCCACCGCTAGCAGGATCATCGTCACCTGAAAGCCCGCCAAGATGCGCAGCATGGCCGTATTGCCCCGATCCAAGCGGAGCCACAGCAGCCCCAACGAGGCCGTTGCCAGGCCCAGGGCGGTGCGCCCTACGGCGTTGCCCAGTACCCAGTGGAGCAGCGGTAATTTCTCCATATATGCGGCCACAAACACCAGTGCTCCGG
The DNA here is from genome assembly GCF_032464715.1 of Hymenobacter endophyticus. NCBI lineage: Bacteria > Pseudomonadati > Bacteroidota > Cytophagia > Cytophagales > Hymenobacteraceae > Hymenobacter > Hymenobacter endophyticus. Next base: position 10,007 of record NZ_JAWDJT010000012.1, read on the forward strand.
CCACCACGGCCACCACCGTCAGCAAGCGGGTTTTACGCACAAAGCGCTGCCGGTCCGGCGCAGTACGCGCTTCGCCGATGGTGTACACCGCCGCCAGGTAGCCGCACAGCGCCACCGTGAACACACCTACCGCCAGGGCAAAGGGGTGCAGCCAGCTGCCCACGTAGGCCGTCCAGAAGTCGGTGGCCAGCGGGTCGATGTACCCGGCCAGGGCACTGCCGGCAATAACGCCCAGAAAAAACGGGGTGATGGCACTGGAATACACGAAAATGCGGCTGTACACACCCTGCATCCGGTCGTGCACGGCATCGTAGTGCCGGAAGCCAAAGGCCGTACCCCGGGCAATGATGCCCAGCAGCAGGGCCAGCAGCGGCAGGTGCAGGTGCACCGACATGGTAGTATAAATTCTTGGAAAGCCCACGAATAGAATCACCACCGCGATAATGAGCCACATGTGATTGGCTTCCCAGATGGGTCCAATGGCGTGGTACACCGTCTCCCGGGTGACGCGGCGGTTTTTCTCTGAGGTGAACAGCTCTATGATGCCTCCCCCGAAATCAGCCCCGCCCAGCAGCAGGTACAACAGAATAGCTAGGAAAAGATAGGCAATGACGACGTAGGAGAGCAGCGGCATGGCAGTAGGGCGTTAGGCGTGGGCCGACGTGGGAGCTTCCACATCGTAGAGCTCGGGTACCATGCGAATCTGTCGGCTGAGTAAGAATACCACCATAAAGCTCAGGGAGACATACACGGCCGAGAAGATATAAAATGAGTACGCAATACCCGGCATGGGCGTCACGGCGTCCGCCGTGCGCATCACGCCGTTGATGATCCAGGGCTGGCGGCCCACCTCCGTCACCGTCCAGCCCGCTTCCACGGCCAGAAAACCGGCGGGGGTAGCCACCACAAAAAGTTGCAGCAGCCAGCGGCTCTGCAACCAAGCCTTTTTGCGCCAGCGGGCCAGCAGGTAGAGGACGCCAATGCCCATCATCAGGGTACCCAGGCCCACCATCAGCTGGAAAGCTAAATGGGGAATGAGCACGGGCGGCCGGTCGGCCACGGGCACCCGGTCTAGGCCCTGTACTTCCTGGGTGAAGTTGCCATGGGCCAGAAAGCTTAGCATCCCCGGGATTTTAATGGCGTAGTTCACGCGCTGCGTCTTTTCGTCGGGAATGCCCCCGAGCACGAGCGAGGCCGGCTTTTCAGTGTGGAACAAGGCTTCCATAGCTGCCAGCTTGGCGGGCTGGCGCCGGGCCACATCCTTGGCCGAGAAGTCGCCGCTCAGCGGCTGCACCAGCGCCGCCACGGTTCCAAACACGGCCGCAATGTGAAAGGCGCGGCGGTGAAATCCGACGTTCCTGCCCTTGAGCAGCATCAAAGCATGAATGCCCGCGACAGCAAAGCCGGTGGCCACAAAGGCGGCAATACTCATGTGCAGGGCCTGCGAGAACCAGGCCTCGTTGAACATGGCCTTAATGGGGTCGACGTTTAGGTACTGGCCATTCACGAAGTCGAACCCGGCCGGGCTGTTCATCCAGGCGTTGGCGGCTACCACCAAAATCCCCGACACCAGCCCGCTAATGCCCACCACGACCCCGGTAAACCAGTGAAACCAGGGGTGAAAGCGATCCCAGCCGTAAAGAAAGAACCCCAGGGCAATGGCTTCGATGAAGAACGCCGTGCCTTCCAGCGAAAAGGGCATCCCGAATATCGGGCCGGCGTGCTCCATGAACCCGGGCCAGAGCAGGCCCAGCTCAAAGGAGAGCATGGTACCTGACACGGCCCCCGTGACGAAGAAAATGGCTACGCCCTTGCTCCAGGTCTTGGTGATGTTACGATACGTTTCGTCACGCGTCGTCAGCCAGCGGAAATGCGCCACCGCCATGAAGAAGGGCATGACCATGCCAATGCAGGAGTAGATGATGTGAAAGCCGAGCGAGAGGGCCATCTGGGAGCGGGCCGCCAAAAAATCATCCATGGTACGACACTTTAAAGAGCAAAGGGGTCATGCACCTACCCGGCGAGGCCTAGGGCCCCACCGAGCATCATAGGCGAGAAGTTCAAGGCAATGAGGGCTATGCTGTTCCAGAAAACGAGAACAAGACAAATGTACGGCCCTCCCTAAGGCAGGGGAAGCCCATATGCGGGTAAATACCGGCTAAATCAACGAACTGCACAAGTTAACGCGGAAACTGATGCTGCTGGAAAGCTTCGGTCCTTGGTTCACGCACTGTAGAAGTAGCGCCTGCTGTGTAAGCGAAGGCCCGCTTCCACCAAAACGCTGCCATGCACGCAGCCAACCCTGCAACCTCCTCATTATCTTAATGATATGCCTTACGTATGAATAGAGCCCTTTTTTCATAGGTATCTTAAAGTTACCGGCCTGGTAACCATGTGCCAACGTTGATTCAGGCATAGAGCGGACAGACTAGTGACCATCGTTGATTTGTGCGGGATGTCCCCTGATTTGTGTCTTACCCGGGGGGTTGGGGGCCGGTACCTTTGTAATGTCAAATAACTCTTCATCTGACCATTATGAAACCCATTGATTCGTCTGCCCTGGCCCTGCTGGATTTACGCTGCCCCCGGTGTCATCAAGGCCCGCTCTTTTCGTATCCGGCCTACTACATCACCAAGTACGCCATGATGCCCGATGCCTGCCCAGTCTGCGCGCAGCGCTACGAGCCCGAGCCCGGCTTCTATTGGGGGGCCATGTTTGTGAGCTACGCTTTTTCCGTCGCTTGCTTTGTGGTTGGAGGGCTAATCTCTTATTTTCTGCTGAACGATCCCGACGTATGGGTCTACATGCTGGTCGTAACCGGATTTGTGCTGGCGACGGCTCCGGCCGCGCTGCGCTACTCCCGTGCCATCATGCTGTATCTGTTTGGCGGCATCAAGTATGATCCTACCTACGTGCAGCGGCAGGTGGCCTCGCCCTCCGCTTCCGTCGCGGTGAATGACGCTCCGCGTTCCTAACCTGCCTGCTTGATGTCCGCCATCCTCTCTCCCCCCGACGCACCCCGGCCCAAGCACAAGGGGTCTGCTCAGCTCTTTGATAACCCGGTTCTCGAGCGCCTTACTCATACGCACTTTGCCATTCCGGTGTCGATCTTTCTGCTTACTGCCAACGTGAGCCTCTACTACGGGCTCACGCGTAACCTGCTGACCGGCCTGAGTGCCTTCGCCTTATTTATAGCAGGCCTGCTGCTCTTCACCCTAGCCGAGTACGGGATGCATCGCTTCGTGTACCATCTGGCGATCACCTCCCCGGCCCGGGCCAAATTCCAGTACACCATGCACGGGGTACATCACGAATACCCCAAGGATAAAACCCGGCTGGCCATGCCCCCTATCCTGACCGTGTTCGTGGCCTCGCTGTTGTTTTTCATCTTCCGCTTCACGTTGGGGTACGCCGCCTTCGGGGTGCTGGCCGGCTTCGTGTTCGGCTACGCCAGCTACCTGCTGGTGCACTACTGCTTGCACATGTACGCCCCGCCCAGGAATGCGCTCAAGTGGCTCTGGCATCACCACGCCATGCACCACTACACCCAGGAGTCAGCCGCGTTTGGCGTGTCCACGACGCTGTGGGACCATGTCTTTGGCACCATGCCTCGCCGACGCCCCCGGTAACGCCCCCGGCCCGGGTGCTTCTTCCCTTTACTCTTATGAAAACAACTGCTTCACGGAGCGTGGGCGTCTGGACGCATGCCCGGGAGCCCCGGCTCTTTTTTGTCGAGCACCTGCCCGCTGCCCAAGTTCGCTTCCAGTTCACGGGGGGGCCGGCGGAGCCACCAGTCTATGTGCTGGTATACATTACCCACGGCTCGGGCAGCCTTACCGTGGATTTTGAACAGTATTCGGTCCAGCCTGACCGGCTATTTTTTCTCCTGCCTGGTCAAGTGGGTTGCGCGCAGCTGTCGGCCGACGTGCAGGGCCTGGTGCTAGGCTTTAGCGCCGAGTTTTATGAAGAGCGGTTTCCGGACTTTCCGCTGGCAGCGTACCCCTTCTTCAGCAACTTTCACCCGCCCCTGCTGGACGTGCGGCCTCCCATGGAGCCCCTGTTACCATTGCTGCAGGGGTTATACCAAGAAGCCGCCGGGCCCGCACCCCAGCAGTTGGAGGTGAGCCGCTCGTACCTGCACGTGCTGCTGCAACTGGCTGACCGCCACTACCGCCGGGCGCACCCGCTGGCCGCCGGGGACAACCCCCAGGTGGCGGCGTTCGAGTACCTGATCAACCGGCACTTCCGCTCGCAGAAGGTGCTGCGTGACTATGCTGACCAACTGCAGCTCTCGCCCAACCACCTGAATGCTTTGTGCCGACGGGTACTGCGGAAAACGGCCAGTGACCGCCTACATGAGCGCATTGTGCTAGAAGCTAAGCGCCTCTTACTATCGAGCTCGCAGTCTGTTGGGCAGGTAGCGCTAACGCTGGGGTTTGGCGATGCCTCTTACTTTGGGCGCTATTTCAAAAAGTACGTGCACGTTACCCCGGAGGCTTTCCGCCAGCAACAGCGGGCCTAGTAGCCGATATCGTGAACTTCTATCGCTGAAGCGGGCTGCTGAAGCCCACTATTCTTTTTTTACCCTACGCCTAAAACCGTGTGAAAGCGTTGATTTAGCCGGGGTTTTCCCGGCTATGTCTCTTTCCACCTACCCGAAGCCCGGGGACCTTTGTGTCGTTCTTCCACACACACACATTGCCTCTCATGGAAACGACCGTTCCCCCAACCGGCGAGGACTTATCCGCAGCTGACGTAGTGGGCCACCACGAGCATCACCCAGCGCAACACTGGCTGTTTCGCTACATTTTCAGCACTGACCACAAGACCATTGCCAAGCAATACCTGATTACTGGGATCCTGTGGGCACTTGTAGGGGGCGCACTTTCCACGTTGTTCCGCTTGCAGCTAGGCTGGCCTGATGCACAGTTTTCCTGGCTTGAACCGCTGCTGGGCAAGTGGGTAGCCGGCGGCAAGTTAGACCCGGAGTTTTATCTCTCTCTGGTCACCATTCACGGTACGATCATGGTATTCTTCGTCCTGACGGCTGGTTTGTCGGGTACGTTTTCCAACTTGCTTATCCCCCTGCAGATCGGAGCCCGCGACATGGCGTCGGGCTTTATGAACATGCTTTCTTACTGGTTCTTTTTTCTCTCCAGTGCGGTCATGTTCGCCTCTATTTTTTTAGAAACGGGCCCAGCTGCTGCAGGCTGGACCATATACCCCCCGCTTTCCGCCCTGCCGCAAGCCATTGGAGGTTCGGGGCTGGGTCAGACCATGTGGCTGGTGTCTATGGCCCTGTTCATCGTGTCGCAAATGCTGGGCGGGGTGAATTACGTGACCACCATCATCAACCTGCGCACCCAGGGCATGTCCATGAGCAAGCTGCCGCTGACCATCTGGGCCTTTATGATGACGGCCATCCTGGGCATCATCGCCTTCCCGGTACTTCTTGCTGCCGTGTTGTTGCTGGTGTTTGATCGCTCGTTTGGCACCTCGTTCTTTCTCTCCGACATCTACATCGCCGGCCAAGCCCTGCACAATACGGGGGGAAGTCCAATTCTCTTCCAGCACTTGTTTTGGTTTCTAGGTCACCCTGAGGTCTACATCGTGATTATGCCCGCTATGGGCATGGTTTCGGAAATCCTGGCTACCAATTCCCGGAAGCCCATCTTTGGGTACCGCGCTATGATTGGCTCGCTCATCGGCATCACGCTGCTGGCGTGTGTGGTGTGGGCCCATCATATGTTCGTGACGGGCATGAACCCCTTCCTGGGGTCTATATTTATGTTTCTGACGCTTATTATTGCCGTGCCCTCAGCGGTAAAGACCTTCAACTGGCTGGCTACGCTGTGGCGCGGCAACATCCGCTTTACGACGGCCATGCTCTACTCGATTGGGTTCGTTTCCCTCTTCATATCGGGGGGGCTAACGGGCATTATTCTAGGGAATGCGGCCATCGATATTCAAGTGCACAACACCTACTTCGTGGTGGCTCACTTTCATCTGGTGATGGGCTCGTCCGCTTTCTTTGGCATGTTCGCCGGGGTGTATCACTGGTTCCCGAAGATGTTTGGACGTGTGATGAATGAAACGCTAGGCTATTTACACTTTTGGTGCACCTTTCTGGGTGCCTATCTGGTCTTTCTACCCATGCACTACGTGGGCATTGCTGGGTTTCCACGTCGCTACTACGCCTTCACAGCTTTTGATACCTTTAGTCAGTTTGCCGAAATGAATAAGTTTATTTCGGCCTCAGCAGTCTTGGTCTTCCTGGCCCAGTTCATTTTTCTGTTCAATTTTTTCCATAGTATCTTCCGAGGCCGCCGGGCCACACAGAACCCCTGGCGCTCCACTACCCTGGAATGGACGACGCCCGTGGTTCCTGGTCACGGCAATTGGCCCGGCGAAATTCCTGCCGTACACCGCTGGCCCTATGACTATAGCAAGCCTGGTGCCGACGAGGACTTTATTCCCCAGCACGTTCCCCTGTCGCAAACTGCCAGCTCAAACCTGCCCAACGAACGTTATGATGTCGAGTAGGGGCCCTTCATCTGTTGTCCCTTTTGACACACAGTCTTATGCAACGACCTCTGTCTTTCTCTTCGCAAGCACTGTCGCTGTTGCTGCTTGTGATGCTCGGTACTGCCTTGGTATGTGGTCCGTTAGCCGTGTGGCTGCACATGTCCCGCGCAGCAGGTGAAGGGTTAGCTTGGATGAGCTCGGCCTTGCTGGGGCTGCTGCTGGCCGCTCCGTATGGGTTTTTACTGCTAGCTGGCTGGTTGTGGTACCGTAGCGGGGCCTTGTCCCGATACAGCCCTTCTGGCACTCCTCTCAGCAGCTGGGAGGTATGAGGTGGTCTAGGCATGACGGACAGAAGAAGGACGTATATTTCTTCTGTCATGACCGCAAAAAAGAACGGGGCGTCGCCCGACAAACGGCGCAAGTACGACGAGGCGTTTAAGGCCGAAGCGCTACGCCTGGCCGGCGAGAGCCGCAGCACGCAGGCCGCGGCCCGGCAGTTGGGCATCAGCCCCAAGCTGCTTTACCGCTGGCAGCAGGCGCAGCTCGTGGCCGAGGTCGGCAGCGAGGAAGTAGCCCGAGACCCGGAGGTGCGCGCCCTGCGGGCCCGCCTCAAGCGGGCCGAGCAGGAGCTGGATATTTTAAAAAAAGCCTTGGTCATCTTCGGCCAGCCGACCCGGTGAGCGCCTACGAGCACATCGCCCAGCGAGCGGGCCAGGTGCCCGTGCGGCAGCTCTGCCAGGTGCTGCGCGTGGCGCCCAGCGCGTACTACGCCTGGCGCCGGCAGCGGTGCCAGGCCGTGCCCGAGCCCGCGTGGCAAGTGGCCGTGCGTGAAGCGTTTGCGTACCACAGTCAGCGCTACGGCACGCGCCGGCTGCGCGCCGAAGTGCAGGCCCAAGGCCACGCGGTGGGCCGTTGGCGCATCCGCCGGGTGCTCCAAGCCCACGGCCTGCGGGCGCAGCAGCCCCGCTCGTTCGTGCCGCGCACCACCGATTCCGACCCGGCCGTGCGCGCCGCGCCCAACCGCTTGCTCGGCCAGCCGGCCCCCACCGCCCCGAACCGGGTGTGGGTGGGCGACATCACCTACCTGCCCCGGCAGGGCGGCGGCTGGCTCTACCTGGCCGTGTGGCTCGACCGCTGCTCGCGCAAGATTGTGGGCTGGGACGTGCGCGAGACCATGCCCGAGGACCTCGTGAGCGAGGCGCTCCGCCGAGCCCTCGTGGTGCGCCGGCCCCCGGCCGGGCTCGTCGTGCACTCCGACCAGGGCAGCCAGTATACGGCCACCCGGTTCAAGGACTTGCTGGCCCGGCACGGCGCCGTGCAAAGCATGAGCCGGCGCGGCAACTGCTACGACAACGCCCACGCCGAATCTGAGGTGGTCTAGTTAAAACGGACAGCGCGAAGTCTTAACTTCCGCTGCCCATGACTGAAAAATCGAACCCTGGCGGCTTGCCTGCCACCCGTAAAAAATACACACCGGCTTTCAAGGCCGAGTGCGTGCGCCAAGTAGCAGCCGGTGCCCGGCAAAGCGACGTGGCTCGTGCCCAGGGCATTTCGCCGGCCTTGCTGGGTCGCTGGCAACGCCAGGCGCTGGAAGCCGCCGTGCCCAGCAGCGCGGAGCGCGACGAAATCAAGCAGCTGCGGGCCGCGCTCAAGCGCGTGGAAATGGAGCGCGATATGTTAAAAAAAGTCGTGACCATCGGAATGCTCTAGCCGCATTATCCCAACCGCCTCAGTTATGAGCCGCTACGCCTTTATCGCCGCCTGCACCGAGCCGTGGCCCGTGCAACTGCTCTGCCAAGTGCTGGCCGTGAGCCCGGCCGGCTATTATCAGTGGCGGCACCGGCCGGCCGCCACGCCGACGCCGTGGCAAGTGGCGGCGCAAGCGGCCTTTACGCGCCACGCCCGACGCTACGGCACCCGTCGGTTGCGGGCGGAATTGCGCGCCGAAGGCCATGCCGTGGGCCGCTACGCGTTGCGCACCTGGCTGCGCCGGCACGGGCTGCGGGCTTTGAGCACCCGACCGCACCGGCCGCGCACGACGGTGGCCGACCCGGCGGCCGTGGTGGCCGAAAACCGCTTGCTGGGCCAGCCGGCCCCCACTGCCCCGAACCAGGTCTGGGTCGGCGACATTACCTATCTACCCCTGGTGGGCGGGCGCTGGTGCTACCTGGCCACGTGGCGCGATGCCTGCTCGCGGCGCGTGGTAGGCTGGCACCTGGCTGCGCAGATGCCGACCGAGTTGGTGCTCCAGGCCCTAGAACAGGCCCTGACGCTGCGCCAGCCCGCGCCGGGGCTCATCATCCACGCCGACCGCGGCAGCCAGTACACCAGCGCGGCCTGTCGCGCCCGCATCGCGCAAGCCGGCGCCCTACCCAGTTTCAGCCGGCCGGGCAACCCCTACGACAACGCCCAGGCCGAAGCCGGCTGGAGCACGCTCAAAACCGAATTATTACCACCAGGCTCCGTTTTCGCCTCCCTCGAAGAAGCCCGTTTGGAAGTCGCCCACTACCTCGATACCTACTTCAACCTAGACCGCCGCCACTCCGCCCTGGGCTACCGCTCGCCCCACCAGTTCGAACACGACCTGAAAATCAACCTATCTTAGCTCACTGTCCGTTTTTACTGGACCACCCCAGTTTTACCCTATTTGTTTAATAACACCCTATATACTGCCCGTCAGCGGGAACCTGAATCAGGCCAACGGGAAAAACGGGGGCGGTTGGGGAAAGCATGGCGGGTAAGGAAGGCGCGGTGAAAGCTGTTAACCTGGATGGCAGCCGGTGGGAGCCGCCCCGTCGGGGGCGGCTCCGTGGCTTAGCGCAGCAGCGAAGTGTGCATGATCAGGGCCGGGCCGTGCTGAAAAAAGAAGGGCTCGTACTGCTCCGGCGGATAGCTGGCTTTCCAGATGGCAGAGGCTACCGGATTGACCGGCCGCCCGTCGCGCCCATCCTCGTCGAGGATGATGATGTAGTCCTCGAACTCCCCTTGCAGGGGCTGCATCTCGATGTGGTCGCACGTCAGCAGCCGCCGCATCTCCCGCAGCTGAAAATCGGTCCCGTTCTCGGCGGTGTGAAGGCTGTGCACGCCGTTCGGCAGCAGCAGCACGGCCCCGGGGATCGGCTGGCGGGCCGCCGCATACGCCTGCTCAAACCGTTCGCTGGCCTCGGCTACTGTCAGCTCCTGGCCGTCGCACACGCGCAACGTACCCTGGTAGGCCAGGTTCCAGAGACGGTAGCCCGGCTGCATTTCGTGGAAGCTACCGGCGCTCAGGTAACAGAAATTGCGCAGGGGCTGATAGGTGGGCTCGCCTCCGGTGTACAGAAACTCAAGGCCACCGATGGGAAAAGCGGGGGTGAATGCTATGATGCTCATAGGGTCTATAATGTTGATTGATTGATACTTATTAAACGAAAATACACCCTAATAGTTACTAAAAACTATAAACAATTAGGTATTTTTTCAAGGAATTTGCGGCCCCTATCACAAAAAAAGCCGGGCAATCTGCCCGGCTCTTTTTCCCCTCTTTTTTTGCTATTGTATCAGGGAGTTTCCCCCGATTGCCCCGCCTGAAATTCGGCCAGTTCCCGCGCCGGTTCCACCTGCGCCGCCAGCGGGGCCAGCGCGTCGAGCAGCCGGCGCAACTGCTGCTGCTGGTAGTCCTGCGTGCCGGCAACAGCCTGGTTTACCTGGTACACGTTGTGGACTGCCTGATACAGGACCGACAGGGCCAGCCCGGCCGAAAAGCCCCGGCCAAACGCCTGCACGGCCGGAGTAAGCGGCCGGCTCAGGCTCTGCCCCTGCGCGGCCTGGCTGAATGCCCGAAACAGGGTATTGAGTAACAGGCCCTCGGCGCTGTCCTCGAAGGCCCGGAACTGCTGGCGGGCCTCCAGCTCCTGCGCCCGCTTGCGGGCCGGGTTCAGGTAGGCCGCCGCATTACCGGCGGCCTGAATGTGCTGCATATCCCAATCGGGCCAAAACTCTGACTCTGGCATAAACTACGGATTAGGCGGCCAGCTCCTGCTGGCCGCGGTGAAGATCCTTCTGCTGGCGGCGTGCCCGGCAGACTCGCGCAATCATGTTCGTAATGCAATCCTCACCGCTCGCGCTCTCGGTCGTCAGCGGTTCCGGCCCAATGGCCATACCCTGCACTTTTAGCCGGTACATGATGATGCCCACGCCGAGCGCAGTTTCCTTTTCATACATGCAGACATCCACGTTCAGATTGTAGATGCGCTTGCGGGCCTGCTGGGAGAAAGTGAAGAAGTCCATTGTAAAAGAGGGGTTAAGTAGTTGCTTGTCTTATACTTATTAAACGTAAAAGCCCTTGCAACTGTTGTAAAAAATTATAAACAATTACCTGTCTTTTACGCTCCCTCAACTTTCTCCCCCACTGCCCCTACCAGTTCCGGCGGCCTTCCCCCTTGTCCTGCTGCTGATCTTCCTGCAGGGCTTCCAGCAGCCCGTCCGGCACCGATATGCCGTAGGTGACCAGTGTATCGACTACGTTCTGGGCGGTCATCTGCCCCCCGCCCGGTAGTCTCAGATTCGAGAACACGTACTGGGGGAAGGGTTGCTCCTGGGCTTCATCACTCATATCCTCCACGACCAGAAAATGCCGCTGATCGGGCCGGTCCCACCCGCAGAACACCTCCACGGGGCGGGCAACTTTATTTAGCGTCGTAACGCTGGCGAAGGCATCAAAAAGGTGCTGGCTCATTTTCTCTGAAGTTGAGTGGACTCTTGTGCAAATATACGGGAAACACGGTTTTTTGATTCAATTATTAAATCAAAAAGTTATGAGCCCGTGCTTTCTCCCCTTACTGCCCTTCTGCGCCGATTGGCACGAAAAAGGCCCCCTGGTACTGACCAGGGGGCCTTGGCAGCACGGTTCCTGCGTATCTATTCTACTACCAGCCGGGCCGTATGGCGCCCGGCGGAAGAACGAACTTCTACCAGGTACAGGCCAGCCGGGAATTGCTCGAGCGACCAGCTCCAGTCCACGACGGGCGCGGCCGGCAGCTTGTGCCGGCGAACCAGCTTGCCGTGCACCGTATAGATAGCTATCTCTACGGCACTCTCGCGGTCTTTTAGCCCGCTCAGGCGCAGGTGGGCCTGCTGGTCGGCCCCTACCGGGTTGGGCCATACGGTCAGCGTGACGCTTGGCTGTACTACCGGCTGCAGGGTAAGCACGCCCGAGTAGTGCGCCGTGCTGTCCCGGTCAACCTGACGGAGCCGGTAATAGGTGGGAACCGTGAGTTGGGTTGGGTCCTGCAATTCGTACGCGCGCACGGCCGTACTGGAGCCCGCTGCCGGCCTACGGCCAACAGGTGAGAAACGGGTGCCATCCTCGCTGCGCTGCAGCTCAAAGTAATCACTGTTCACCTCCGCGGCCGTGGCCCAGGTCAGGTGCGCGAAGCTGCGCCCATCCACTTTACCCTTAAACGAGGTCAGCGTTACCGGCAGGGGCCGCGCCGGTTCCAGGCGTACCACGTTGGAGTATTCACTGTGCTGGTCCCGGTGCAGCAGCCGTAACCGATAGAAGGTAGGAGCCGTCAGCGGTACGGCCAGACTCTCTTTCCCTTTTACCTGCGTGACCGAGCTATCCATGCCGACTTCCTGCCGGTTTCCGTAGGGCAGGAAGCTCTGCCCGTCACTGGAATATTCCAGCTCGTAGGTATCAGGCAGGTAAAGGGCTGCCGTTTGCCAAGTAAACTGGGGCAGCACGCCTTCCAACTGGCCACTCAGGGAGGGGGCGAACCGGGGAGCGACGAACGTGAGGGAAGTCGGGGTGCTGTACTCGGGCTCCCCCATAAAGTTCAGGGTATATTCCGTCAGGGCAACCTCATAGACGTGCCCGATTCGCGCGTTTCGCAGGTAAGTAACCGTATCTCCTGGTCCCTGGTACCGCTCGTTGCTCAGCACGTACACCCCGCCTCCGATATGACTGTTCTCGTCCATGATCTGCCGATGCCGACTGACGGAGGGGTAAGCACTCCATTCTACCGGCGTTGGCAACGGGGCCCGTCCGTCCCGTACCTCGCGGATCAGCACCAGGTAATGCGATCCATTGCCCTGCTTCCAGTGCAGCTGCACCAGCCCGTCGTGGTAGGTAAAGGCCTGCGCGAAGCCCATTCTCAGCTTATCGGCGGATTCTGACCCGGGAACGGGCGGGAAAGCTGTCATCACCACGGTCGAGGCCGGCTGCTGGCTCAGCAGGTAAGTTGGTCGCCCATCCGGCGCAAGGTTATACTCGTAGACCTCCAGCTGATACAGGCTGGCCGGCTGCAGGCCGGTCAGGTTGATTACGCTGTCCTGCCCCGTAAGCACCACGTAGCTGCCGGGATGCGTCTGATCCCCCAGGCCGTAGGTCGCGTTGGCCTGATACACCGTATTCTGAACCGGTTTGAGCATACCCTGCGTGAATTCCCGCACGACGACCAACCGGCCCTGGCCGCTACCGTTGCGCCAAACGACGCGGGCCGTGGTCAGGGTCGTATCCGTCTGCCGAGCGTTGGTAGCCGGCCGTTCTGGCTCACTTGTGCTGCAGGTCTCCAGCTGCACGTAGGCCGTATCCGTGGCGGCGGCATAGGTAATGCTGCCGCCGCCAACGGGGTTGCCGTCCGCGTCTTTCTCGACGGCATATTCATACACGATGAATTTGTACAGGCCCCCGGGCGGCAGCCCGTAGACCGTCAGGGAAGTGTCAGTACCGAACTGCACGGCGTAGGCGTCCGGCCCCACCGTCTGCCCCTGGCCGTAATTCTGGCTGGCCAGGTAGTAGATGTCGTTGTCGGGCATAGTTGGCTTGGATGCGCCATCGGCTCTGCTTGACACGGGCTGGACCACCAGGAGCCTACCGTCCCCCTGACCGGCCCGGCAGCTGAGCTGCAGCGTCGAGCAGTCGAGGGCCGTAGCCTGGGGGGCACTGGCCGGAGCCGGCGCGGCCGGCTTCGTGGGCGGGGCCGTAGTAAAAAACAAGGTGGCGGTCGTGTCCCGGTCTTCTACTTTCGTGTAGCCCGGGGCCCGGTAGAAATCGCTTTCCGCTTCATAGGCTATCACGTCCGCCCGGTACGTAGCGCCGGGCGTCAGGCCCTTTACCACCACGATCCGGCCCGTATCGGCGTACACGACGAACTCGCCGGCTCCGATCTGCTGGCCCAGCCCGAAATACTGGTTGGCAATGTAGGCTACGCTTTCTACCGGCTTGGGGGTTGTGGCCGTGCGGCCGGAAATCAGTTGCAGCACAACCAGGCTCTTGGGCACGGCTGGGCCGGGTTTGACCCGCGTCCAGCTTAGCGTGGCCTCGCGGGAACTTACCTGCGGGGCCTTCAGGTCCTTATCGGATGGCGGAATGGACATGGCCCGCAGCAGCTGCGGAACCAGCAGTTGCAGCAGCAGCAGCAGACTGAGGCGTAAAATCGCTTTCATGGGTACAAAAAATGTGTGTGAAAAAAGGGCTGTGGGGGAAGGGGATCAGCAGGGGGCTTCTTCCGGTAGCTGCTGCAGGTGCAGCAGCTGACCCGGCCGCGAAAAGCAGGGAATCCCGATCTGGTGATAGTAGCTGAGGAGCTGTTCGGCCCATTGCCGTTCCTGCTCGCTGGCCGGCAGCGAATCGTCGAGGCCGATCAGCACCCAGTGCAGCAGCTCGCTTGGGTTCCACTCCAGCTTGTTAGTGCTGTGGCAGTTGTGGCAGGTTGGAGCGCCATCCCAGACGCCGCTGCCGCATCGCTTGCAGCGCATCATCTCCTGCTCGACTCCCTTGCAGCGCATCATCTCCTGCTCGACTCCCTCCACTCGCCGGTACACATGGGCGAAGGGATAGAGCAGCGCCGTTTCCAGCCGGTCATGCACCAGAAAGCGCCGCTGGGCCGGAATACTTAGCAGCAATGGGAGTCGCTCGCTGTCGCGCAGGGAGTTGCAGCGCATACCGATCAGCACGTTTGCCGGCAATTGTCCCCAGGGGTTGCGCCAGTACCCGTCATGCGGGAACTGCTCCCGGGCCAGCTCGGGAAAATCCGTCAGTAGCAGCCAGTCCAGGTCCGGCGAATCTTCAATCAGCTGCCACAGGCTTTCGCGCTGCAGTAGGGCCTCAGTGCCGGGGGAGAACACATCCCCCCGGCAGTACACCCGTCGCCGCCGGCCGGTCCGAAGCGCCTGACGCTGCCAGGCCTGTACCTGAGCGGCCGCTGCTTCCCCTTCAAAGTCGAAGGTGTACTGCCAGCGCCGCTGAAATTCTAACGCCTGGCCACTCATCTGCTCGGACCGGCCTGCACCGGGGCTGCGTTTGCGGGTGGGGGGCCTGGTCGAAAAGGGCCGAAATGCGCCCGTATGGCGCAGATTGTCAGGTTTCTCATAAGCGGGCTGAATACGTGAGAGATTCGCCCCCGCAAATTAGATAAAGATTAACTTTTGACGAGTAATAAATTAATTATTGGATAGATTTTGGTGATATGAAAATGATATTTACTTTTGACTCATACTCCGGGTTACAAGTGGTTTCCCGGTGCGGTGCCTACAGTTCTTCAGGCCAGCACGCCAGCGGGAGAAGTCACGCGCAGAGTGGGATCTAGCGCAGGATATCGACAGAGAATGAGAGTCCTTCTCCCGCTGGTAAAAGCCGCTTCCAATGACTTGGGAGCGGCTTTTTTCTGGTCCTGACTTCCCCCCCCCCACCGTGACCGCTCACTTTAAAGGCCTTTGCCATGCTGCTATTTCTACTTCGCTTAGCTCCTGCCACTCGCCGCCTGGTGCGCTGCCTGCTGGTACTGGTCGGCGTCCTGCTGCTCACCGCCATCCTCACCCTGCTGGCCTGCCAATTCTAACGCCGGCCCGATGGTGTACTTCTTCTTTCAGGCCCTGACCCTGCTGCTGGTTCCGAATCTGCTGCTGTTGGCCCTGCTGGCGCTGGCTTATCTGCACCTGACCCATCACCCCCGCCGCGTGTACTGGGCCGGCCCCGGGTTGCTGACGGCCACCAGCGGCCTGCTGCTGTGGGTAATGCTCCCCGACCTGGTAGCCCCGGCTTACAGCTTCAGCCTGGTCTTTTTCGGCCTGTTGGCCGCGCTGTTGCTGCCCTGGCTGCCTCGCCCTGCTGCTTCCTTCTAAGGCCAGTATCCGCTGGTCTTTTCTGCTTTTAGTGCCGGCCCGGCCGGAAATCTTTTCTCCTCATCACTTTCATCATCCCTTATGCGCTCCTTATTTCCCGCGCTTACTACCGGTCTGCTCCTGGCAGCGGCAACTACCCACTCCGTGCAGGCCCAGCAAGCCACGCGGGAACTGTTCGGCTCGATCCAGACCGATGCCGGCGAGCCCCTGCCCGGGGCCACCGTATTCATCAAAGGCACCTATATTGGCTGCACGACCAACAGCGACGGTGCCTTTCGGCTGGTGGTGCCCATCAGTCTGCTGCCCGCTTCGCTCTCGGTAAGCTTCGTCGGCTTTGAAACGGCTGCCCTGCCCCTGGACAACACGTCCGGTACGCTGGCGCCCATCATCCTGCAGCCCAGCCCGGCGCTGGTAAACGAGGTAGTTGTTTCGGCTTCCCGCGTGGAAGAGAACATTCTGCGCACCGGCGTTACCGTGGACAAGCTCAACACCCAGCAGCTGTCCCGCCTGACGATGCCTGACCTGATCACCGGCCTGGCCCGCCAGAAAGGCGTGGACGTGACCACGAGCGGGATGTTCATGGCCAGTGCCAGCACCCGTGGTTTCGGCGGAGCTACCTCCGAGCGGCTGGTTCAGCTGGTAGACTACATGGATACGCAGTCTCCCAGCCTGAACATCAACGCGGGCAATGCCCTGGGCCTGCCGGAAGTCGATATGGCCAGCGTCGAGGTACTGCACGGACCAAGCTCGGCCCTGTACGGGGCCAACGCCTTCAACGGGGTAGTACTGACCAACTCCAAAGATCCCTTCCAGTATGAGGGCCTGAGCGTGCGCCTGCGCGGGGGCAACCGCGACTACCTGGATGGCCAGCTGCGCTACGCGCTGCGCCTGGGCCGGAAGGTGGCCTTCAAGATCAGCGGCAGCTATGCCCGCGCCAATGACTGGATTGCCAGCAACAACGATGCCCTGAGCCAACTCTACGCGCCCGGCAACAACGCCGCCGGCTCCGGCCTGGGCTACGATGCCGTTAACCGCTACGGCGACGTGGGCAACACCTTCAACGCGACCGGCGGGGCCTTGGCCGGCAAAACCGTATTCATGCCCGGCTGGTCGGAACGCGAGCTGATCGGCGGCGACAACCGCGCCCAGCTTTACCGCGTCATCCCGTCCGTTCACTGGCTGATCAGCGACAAACTCAAGGCCGCCGTCGAATTCAAGCGGGCGGAGGGTACTACCGCCTACCAGTTCACCAACCGCTACCGGTTCAAGAATTTTGCCACCAACCAGTGGCGCGCCGAGCTGAAAAGCGACAACGGGTTTCTGCGCGCGTACCAGACCCAGGACTTCGGCAACGACTCCTACGACTTGCCCTTTACCGGCGCGTTTATGCAGTCGCTGAAGGACCCGAACAGTGCCGCCGGTCTGACCTATGCCCAGCAGTATTTCCAGGCCTACGCCGTGGCCTACAATACGTACCTGGCCTTGAATCCCGGCAATACGGCCGGGGCGGAACAAGCGGCCCGCACCAAAGCCGCCCCGTATCAGCTCGCCCCCGGCACGCCCGCCTTCGACGCGGCCCGGCAGCGGGTGATTGAGGATGCCACCCCCGGCGTTGGCTCCCGCATCAATCCCTCCTCGCTGCTCAACGACATCAGCGGCCAGTACAACTTCAAAACGGATGTGGCTGATATTGTCCTTGGGGGCGCTTACCGCCAGTACCGGCTAGGCTCCAATGGCCAGCTCTTTTCCGACCGGGACGGCAAGCGCATTCTCAACGATGAGTATGGCGCCTACCTGCAGCTCACGAAGGAGCTGCTCAGCAACCGGCTGAAGATGACGGCCGCCGGCCGCATCGACGACAGCCGCAACTTCGAGTCCGTCTTCTCGCCCCGGGCTTCGGCTGTGTTCTCCCTCGATAAGCAGCAGCTGCACAACCTGCGCGGCAGCTACAATCAGGCCTACCGTTCCCCCACCCAGCAAGGCCAGTACTTGTCGCTGGATCTGGCCCGGGTGCTGCTGCTGGGCAACATCAGCAACGGGTTCCTGGGCTACAGCACGGCCGCGGCCGCGCAGCTGGGCCGCATCCTGAGCAATCCGGCCACCGCGCAGACCAATCTGGACGCCTACGCCGTGAAAGCGGACCGGCTCAAACCGGAGCGCGTGGCCACCTGGGAAATCGGTTACAAAGGGCTGTTGCTGCCGAACCTGGTGTTGGACGTGAACTACTACAACAGCCGCTACAATGATTTCATTGGCCAGGTGCGGCTGATCTCCAACGTGGACGGGACCAAGCCGACGGTTGCCCAGATCGGCGCAACGGCCGCCACGCCGCGCCCCTTCCAGACCGGCAACACCCGCGTTATCCAGGTGCAGGCCAACGCCAACCAGGAAGTAAAGGCGTCGGGTAGCGTGGTCGCCCTGACCTACACGGCCTTCAAGGCCCTGAGCCTGACGGGCAACTACACCCTGAACCTGCTCAACCGCGACGGTCTGCCCGAAGGCTTCCAGACCTACTACAACACGCCCAAGCACAAATACAACGTGGGGGCCTACGGGGAGGTCGCCAAGGTGCTCACTTACTCGGTGAACTACCGCTGGGCTCAGGGCCATCTGTTTGAGTCCCCGTTTGCCGCCGGCCAGCTGCGGGCGTACTCGTCGCTCGATGCCCAGCTCGGCTACGCCCTGCCGAAGCTGCACACCACCCTGCAGGTGGGCGGCTCCAACCTGGCCAACGCCCGCAACATTCAGGTCTATGGCGGCCCGCAGGTCGGCCGCCTCGTGTACGCCGGCCTGAGCCTCGACCTTAAGTAATCTGCTACCCGCTCCGGGCCGGCATCTGCCGGCCCGGCGCAACAAGCCCCTCTTTCTGCTATGGATGCTCGCAAACTACTTCTGGCTGTACTCTGCAGCCTGTGCTCCGGCTCCGCCTGGGCCCAGTTCAGCCACGGTACTGATTCCGTGTCGGTGAATGCTCCCCGAATCGTGCTGACCGGCACCGTTACGGACGAGCAAGCCAACCCCATTGCCGGGGCCACCGTGCGCCTGCAGGGAATCGTGCCCCAATACTGCATTACCAATTCGCGGGGGCGCTACCTGCTTCAGGTACCGGCCAAAGGAGCCACGGTGACGGTATCCTTTTCCGGCTACCTCTCCCAGGATCACCCGGTAGACAGCCGCCGGCAGCTGGACGTGGTGCTGCAACCGGCTCCCGGCTTTCATCGCCCCCACAAGGCCCGCGTGGTGCACCGCCGCTACCTGCGCACGCTGCGCGCCGATGCGGACTCGATCTGAGCCGCCTGCCTCTCTCCCGCCCTCCTTCGTTCCCCTTTTCCCCTATTGCCATGACGGCTTCCTCCCGCCTCGCCCAAACATACTTTCCTGTTGCTGCGGCCGCCATGCAGGAAGCGGCGACGTTTCTGCTGGCCTCACATCCGGCCACCCGCGCCAGCTTCCCTCCCGGGGGCGGACCCATGCTGCTGAATATGCTGCTGGGCTTCTTCTCTTTCCCGGTAGAGCACATTATCGACGTGCTGGAACGGGGCGCACGCACCTACCCGGCTTCCCCGCTGGCGAAAACGCAGATCCTGTGCAGCGGCTTCCGCAAGGGTGCCCACCGCCAGACGCAGCTGGTCGTGCTGACTGCCACGCAGTCGCTGCAGGCCGCGCATGCCGTCACCCCCGACGCGCCCGCGATGGCCCGTCTCACCCAACTATTCAACGCCCACTAAGGCCCCGCCTATTTTCCACTTACCCATGAAACGAACCTTTACGCACCGGCCTTCCATCTCCGAGCGCGCCCGCGCCGCCCTGGTCCTGTCCCTGGTGGGCCTGATGATGGCGGGCGCGCTGGTATCCTCTTACCAGACGGCCGCTTACTTCTGCCTGCTGCTGGCCTGCGCGGCCCTGCTGCTGAGTCAGCTGCTGGGCGACCGGGGTTTTCTGATTCTGGCCGTTGCCTTGCTCTTTGGCAGCCTGGTGCTGTTCACTGCCCCCGCCGGCCCCGTAGCGGCCCAGCTCAGCGCCCTGCTATGACCGGACTACCGTTGCTTCGCCCGCCCCGTGACGTGCCTCTCCGCTTTACTTTGCCGGCCTGAACTATCCTAAAACCACTACTAGATCCCATGAAACGCATTGTATTTCCCGCCTTGCTCCTGACTGCCCTAACTGGCTGCATGAAAGAAGCTGCCCTGCCGACTCCCCAGCTTCCTGCTGCTACCCAAACCGGCCAGCAAACGGCCGGCTGCCGGGTTGATGGCCAGCTGTGGGTACCGGCCGGCGGCGGCTTGTTTGCCCCCAACCCGATTTCGGTAACGCTGCGGCGGGACGGGACGCGACGGCATCTCTCCGTGCTGCTGGACCGGAACCCGGCCACCGATGATGGACTGCCGAACCCGAACACGCTTATTCAGCTGTACGTGCCCAACGTGAGCGGGCCGGGGGTATTCGCCCTCGACCAGCCCGCAGATCCGCGCCTGACGAACAGCAATCCGGCTTACGCGGCTTTCTGGTACACGGCTCCCTCGCCGGATCAGCTCCTGATCACTGGCCCGACCGCCACCGGCCAGCTTACGATCACGCGGCTGGATACGGTGGCTCGCGTGGTAGCCGGCACCTTCCAGTTCAGGTCCCGGGAGCAGGCGGGGCCGGCCACCGTGCACGTCACGGACGGTCGGTTCGACCTTACCTACTAGCCCCCTTCTACTCCATGACTTCTTCTCCTACTGCCCCGGCCCGGCTCTCCCGCCGTCTGTGGGCCTCAGCGGCGGCCCTCGTGGCCGCCGCCCATTTGTCCGCCTCACCTGCACAGGCGCAGGTGCTGCCGCCCGCAACCCCTTTCACGGCTGAGAAGCCCAGTCTCTACACCCAGCTCATTGATAGCCTGATCGCTCCCCTGAGCAAGGCCAACATTCCCGGCGGCATTCTCTACGACCGGGTGCCTTCCGTCGCCCGCCTGCACGATTTCACCGCTACCACGCCTTCCAACGGCTCCCACTTTCTGCAGAGTTACTTCGAGCTGCGCACGGCTGCGTACGAGAAGTTCGCGTTTCCCTACGAGCGGTCTGTACTGCGCACGGCCGTCGATCAGATCGTAGCCACTGGGTATGTGCCCATCGGCCTGCTGGACTACCGGTTTGCCGTGTTGGATACGCTGGCTGAGGAGCGGGGTACCATCCGCGAAGCCAATGGCCTGTACTACGATGGGAACGGCTCACCCTACCAGCAGCGCGACGTGACTGTAGGCAGCGTACTGGCCGACACCGTAGCCAGCCAGTTTCAGCTCAGCATGCCGGCTGGCCTGCTGCTGGGTAATCGCGGCCGCAGCGTGCGCTTCGTCTTCGTTCGCGGATACAATCAGGCCTTTACCCTGCAGCCGGGCTCCAGTGCCCAGATGACGTTTTTCGGTACGTCCGGCTGGCAGAACCTGACGCTTACGTACTACCTCACGGACGGGTCCACCGCGCAGGCTACCTGCCAGCTGTACGTGCGCCCGCCGCTGGCTTCGCGGCCTAACGGCTCGGTTTTCATGCCCTTCGGAGCGCCTGTTCGCGGCCGGGCCTGGACCGACTACGACGGCCTGAGCGCCCAGGGCGAAGGAGAAGCCGCCGGCTACCTTTACCACCCCCAAAGCCAGCGGGATGCCCGGCTGCGGAACCCGGTAATCGTCATGGATGGCTTTGACCCCTCCGACAAGCGTAAGCTGCCCCAGATCGCGCAGGACTTTGCGCCGTTGGAGCCGGCCCTCAGCGTACCCGGCCGGGAACGGGACCTGGTTATCCTCAACTTTCCCTGGACCCTGCGCCCGGATAAAAAGGGTGTGTGGTACTGGGCCGATGGGGGGGCGGATTACATCGAGCGCAACGCGCTGGTATTTGTCGAGCTGCTGAACCGCGTCAAGCAGCTGATGATCGACCCGACCCAGAAAATCACGGTTATCGGTCCCAGCATGGGGGGGCTGATTTCCCGTTACGCGCTGGCGCTGATGGAAAAGAACTTCGCGGACGCCTCCAACCCGGCCACTTACCAGAATCCGTACTGGCAGCACAACGTGGATACCTGGCTCTCGTTTGACGCCCCCCACGGCGGGGCCAACATTCCCCTCGGCGACCAGGCCTTTCTGCGGTATTTCGAGGGCGTTTCCGAGCAGGCGGAAATCAACAATAAGCGCCTGCAATCCGTGGCCGCCAAGCAGATGCTCGTGCAACACATCAGCGACCTGGCCGGCCTGCAGTACCACGTCCCGTTCATGCGCAACCTGAACAACAACGGCCTGCCCGGCTCGTTCGGGTATCCTACCCAGGTTCGCCGCGTTGGCCTGGCCAACGGAGCCAGCTCGGGGCTGATGAACACCCAGCTGGGCTCGCCCGGCGCCACCGGCCTGCAGCTCGACGTGGTGCGCAACGCCGGCAACAAGCGCCGCCAGTTTTTCTACCGTTCCACCGAACCCGGCACCCAGATTGCGGCCAACATGTATTTCGGCCCCGGAGCCGGCGGCATGGCCACGGTGTTCAACGGGGAAGCCCGGGTAATCGTCGCCCTGGCCAAGGACATTAAGAAGCGCGTGGAGATGCGCATGACCTCCCCCCACGGCACCTACGACCTGGCCCCCGGCAGCACGTTCGATACCCAGTATCAGATTCAGTACTACACGCTCACGGGCAAGCAGATCCCGGGCTACTCGTACAGGTTTTCACGCCTGGCCCCGAATCACTGCTTTATC
This sequence comes from Hymenobacter endophyticus, assembly GCF_032464715.1. Classification (NCBI taxonomy): domain Bacteria; kingdom Pseudomonadati; phylum Bacteroidota; class Cytophagia; order Cytophagales; family Hymenobacteraceae; genus Hymenobacter; species Hymenobacter endophyticus. The sequence continues at coordinate 32,356 of NZ_JAWDJT010000012.1, forward strand.
CCTACCGTCAGCGCCCTGGCGTTTCAATACCGTAACCTGAGCAACTACGGCACGATTGGCAACCTGCCCAACCCCTACACTGACCTCTCCAGCCGGGGCCTGATCTGCCAGGACGAAACGCCCTTTCACGAATACTACACCTACGGCCGCGCCAATGCTCCCCACGTTACGCTGGACGCGGCCGCGCAGCAATTTGTGACCCGAGCCCTGTTCAACGTGACCCAACCGCCCCGCTTTGCCCCCGGCAACCCGGTCAGCGTGTGTCCTGGTGCGACGATCAGCCTCCGCCTCGACGACTGCACCCTTCCGTCTCCCCGGACCGTGTACGCCTGGAGCATCAGTGGCCCGGCCGTCTTTACCGGCTCCGGCACGACTTCCGTGGCTGATGGAGGCCAGGGGCAAAGCATCCGGCATACGGGTGGGGCCGGCACCATCATTGTTTCCGTCATCGCGCAGCGCCCGGGGGCTGCGCCCGCCCCGGCCGCTACCCACACGATCACGTCGGCCGCCGGCTCCGACCCGCTGACTATCTCCGTGGATATGCAGGGTCAGTACCGGATCTGTCCCTACTCGTCGGTGACGCTGCAGGCGCTGGGCCGCACGCCTGGTCCCTACACCTGGACCCGCCGCACCATCCGCCCTACCGGCCCCACCGCCCCGCTCACCACGACAACCACCTCCCCGACGCTGCCGCTGCTGGTGCGCTATGACCCGATAGAGGTGACCGTGACCGCGCCCGATCCCTGCGGCGGCCAGCCCCTGCCCCTGGGAGATCTGACGGTTACGCCCGACTATGACCCCAACACCGGTAGCCACTGTGACCCTTACACCTACGAACTGACCCCGAATCCAAGCGAAAGCTACCTGCTGGCCAGCACGCTCGTGGCGGGGGAGCCGCTGCCCACTGGTAACGAGCCTGAGGCGGAAAGTCCCCATGCTTTCCGTGCCGAACTCTACAACGACCGGGGCCGCAAGGTCCGGACCCAGCAGACCCGCGTGGGTCAGGCTCGCCTCGACGTGCGGGACCTGCCGGCCGGCCTCTACGTGATTCGTCTCACCCGGGGCCGCCAGGTCATCTCGCGCAACATCCGCATTCAGCATTAATCGTCCTGCCTCCCTGCCCGGCCGGGTGGGGAGGTATCCTTTCTTTCTGGCTTATGAAACCTATTCGTTCCCTGCTGCTTGGTGCCGCCCTGGTTCTAAGCAGCCCCTTCGCCTCCCTGGCTCAGCAGCTTTCACTGGAGCAGCTGCAGAAGCTGGGGGCCCTACCCAGCGGCCTGCCGCTGCAGCGCATGACGGCCGCCCTCTTCACGCCCGAGTGGACGTACCGCGGCGTCATCACCAAAACCCAGGAAACCTACTGGACCGCCGGCGACACGCTCGACAACGGCGCGGAGCCGGAAGAAGTCTACGAGTCCAGCGTCAGCCTGCGCCCGATGCCGGGCGGTATTGTCGATGTCCTGTTCCGCACGACCAGCGCCCGCTATTTCGAACCCCTGCACCGCGCCCTGAAGCGGGAGAAGCTTACCAGTACGCCCGTTACCTGCCTGGAGTGCGAGGGCGTACGCTACGAAACGGCCGCGTACTCGATTACCCTGTACTCGGGCAAGAAAGGGGCCTATCCCTTCGTGGCCGTTCTCCACCCGGCCGCCCCGCCGGTTCCGCTGCTGCCGGCCGCTTCTGAGAATGTCGTTCCTGCCACTGGTCAATAAACCTTCCCATGTCCGCACTAGAAACCTCATCCGATTCACTCGAACGGCTTATACTGGCTCGTGGCCTTGCGCTTTCCACGGGGGATGCGCAAGACTCGCTACGCAACTATTTGCCTTATCCCCAAGCGGAGTTGCCACTGCCGGCGTTCCATGCTTCCGGGAATGTCATTCCCATCCTGATCTGCTTTTTGACGGTCGTGCTGCTCCTGCTGCTGGGCGGGGCACTCCTGCGCTCATCAATCAGGGAACATAACCGGCTGCTGGAACAGCGCATGGGGGAGTTGAAGACCAGCCTGCAAGCCAACTCGGCGGCCGTCACTTCCTGGCATAATGCCCGCCCTCTGCTGCAGCAGCGCGACCGGCTGCTGACTCAGTTCCAGTTTGCCTTAACGCTTCCCCCGGCTGAGTATGAGACCTGGAAACGATTAACCTGGAAAGAGTACGCCTACTGCACCCTGAACCATATTCGCCTGGTACGGCCCTTGACATTTCAGGATTACCGTCAGCGTGTCCTGGCTTCTTCCGCTACCTACGATCCTGAATATCGCCGATTTTCCCCTACTTCCCCCAACTTTTCCATTGACGCAAACTTTGCAGACCTGGTTGATCCCACGCCGGTACCCGTTGCCCTCGTTCCCCCGCCACCGGGTTATGTGCGCCCCCGTCGCCGCCCGCGTCTGGACCGGGACCTGGTGCAGGTTGTTTCCGCTATTATGGCCCAAAGACTCCGTTCCTGATGCTTCCCTTTTCCCGCCTCGTTTTCTGGCCACTGTTCCTTGTTTGCGCCCTTGGGGCAGGACTCGTGGCCCGCACCTGCTGGTTTTCGACGACTGCGCCAGCCCCCTCCCCGGGGCTGGCGCAGTCGCTTACGCCCGGGGCTTCGGCCGCTGCCCTTTCCCGCCTGCAGCAGGCAATCCGCTTCCGCACCGTCTCCCAGGATGATACCCTGCAGGTAGATACAGTCCAGTTCGCGGGATTTCGCCGCTTCCTGGCCGTGTCCTATCCGCTGACGCACCGGCATCTGAGCCCCCGCCTGATCGGGGGGGGCACGTTGCTCTTTACCTGGCCCGGCCGGGCCGATGGGCCTGGCACGTTGCTGCTGGCCCATCAGGACGTGGTACCGGTTGAGGACTCCGCGCAGTGGCAATTCCCTCCCTTTGCGGGCCTGGTCCGCCGGGACTCGATCTGGGGCCGGGGCGTGACCGACAACAAGGCCAACCTCATCGGCCAGCTGGAAGCCATTGAAATACTCCTGCACGAAGGCTACGTCCCTTCCCACCCAGTGTACCTGGTCCTGGGCCACGACGAGGAACTAGGCGGCTGGCGGGGGGCGGCCCGGGCCGCGGCGTGGCTGCGCGCCCGGGGTCTGCGCCTGGCGCGCGTCCTGGACGAAGGCGGCTTTATCACCCGGCGACGGGTTCCCGGCATGCAGGGCCGCCCGGTCGCGTTGATCGGAACCGCCGAGAAAGGCCTTCTCACCGTCGAGCTGATTGCCAGCGCCCCGGGCGGGCACGCCTCGATGCCGGCGGCCGAAACGGCTCCGGATCTGCTGCTCACGGCGCTGCAGCAACTGCGGCACCATGAGTTTACGGCCCAGCTGACAGAACCCATGCAGCAGCTGGCCGGCCGGGTTGGCCCCGTGCTGCCATGGCCGCAGCGCCTGGCTTTCGCCAACCGGTGGCTGCTTGAGCCGCTCATCCTGCGCGGCTACGCCGCATCGCCGGCCGGGGCGGCGGCCATCCGGACTACGCTGGCTCCGGTGCGGCTGCTGGCCGGCTCCAAGGATAACGTCGTGCCTGCGGAAGCCCGCGCCCGGCTTAATCTGCGTCTGCTGCCCGGCAGCACGGTGGCCACCACGTTGCAGCAGCTGCGCAGCCTGCTACCCGACTCCGGCCGCGTACGCCTGCGGGTCGTCGGCCGGCCGGCGGAGCCTACCCGGCAGGCGGCGCTGGTTTCCTCTCCCGACTATGCGCTACTGGATGCCTCGTTGCCGGTACGCGCCCTGAGCACGCCTTTCCTGATGGTGGGCCAGACGGATGCCCGGCACTTCACTTCCTTTACCCGCCAGGTATTCCGCTTCGGCCCCATGAGCGACCCCGCCGGATTCCATGCCCGCGACGAGCACCTGGCTGTTTCCAGCTTCCTTGGCGGTATCCGCTTCTACCGCCACTACCTGCGCAACCTGCCGGAATAATTTTCCATAACTCCCCGCAGAAACGAGCCAGTGCATTCTTTGGCATAGATATTGATCTAGTCATTACATCAATCTATCCTTACCCGTTATGTTCCCGATGTTAAGCCTTATTGCCCTGACGCTGGTAGCTTTCGCTCAGGTCGCCCTCATTCGCTCCGTTACCCTGCGGCCGGTACCGGTTACCTCCACCCGATTTACGCTGCTGCGCGGCGGCTGGGCCATTCTGCTGGGCTTCGGCGGCTGGTTGCTGCTGGGTCCCGGCTTCACCGAGTGGGCACTGAATCGACCTGAATTGCTCGTGCTGTTGGGCGTGGCCCTGCTGGCTTACGTGGATCAGATCAGCCGGCATCTGCTCTTCGCCTTCTCCCAGCAGTGGAATCAGCGTCTCGTCTGCGGAATGTACCTGGCTACGCTGGCCGGTGGCCTGCTCTATCTGCTGGACGCCCCGGCCCCCGTATCCGGCTGGCTCATCGCTTCCCGGGTGCTGGTCGTGCTGCTGGTACTGGGCACCTTCTACGACCGCACGAAACGCCGGGCTGATCGTACCCGCTGGGAAGTTACCGGCCCTGCTGCCTGCTCCCGGTAAGACGTTCAACCCCAACCGCCCCTCTGATTCGCCAAAAGTTAATTTTAAACTAATCTTAATGTTGTTTTAAATAAATCAATTACTCATATTTGCCTACTCCCTAGCTAGGACCGCGGCCGCCGAAAAGCGCACGAGTAGGCATCAAATCACTTCACTCATTACCATGCAAGGCAAATTTCAACGCCTCCTGAAAACTGTCCGTCAGAAGGGCAAAAAAGTAGCCGTAGTTGGGGCACTGGCCACCGGTGTTATGCTGGCTGCCGCTCCCGCCAACAAGGCAGAAGCCAAGCTGTTCGGCTCGGGAATGCACTGCGACGCCAACGGCGGCGGCACCTGGAGCTACTGGGTATTCGGTATCCGCCTGGGTACTGGCACAACCATCCCCAACTCCGCCTTCTGCGACTAACCCAGTCGCCGCACACCTTCTGCAGCAACACGACAATACCGGGCTCACTACCCGGTATTGTTATTTCCCCCCTTCCCTCTTCTCTACCTTTGTCATAAGTAGATCCCACAACGACCATGCTTGCTTCCCTTATCTTTCTGCTGGGCCAATCCGGCTCGCTGGCTTCTGCTCCCGATACAATCCGCCAGCAGCATCTACCTGATGTCGTCGTCCGTCCGCGCCACGAAGCGGTGGTCACCCCGTATGTTGGCCGGCCCCATCCGATCAATGCCTATTCGCTGATTCCCGGTATCCAGGTAGCCGTGCATCTGGTGGGTACCGCCGATGACCCGATCACCGGCCTTCGCCTGCACCTGAAGAAGGAAACGGTTAAACAAGGGCGGCTGCGGGTGCGTCTGGTCCCTGCCGGCTCCGACAACCCGACTTCCGTTCCCAACGGCCCCGACCTCATGCATCCCATCACCCTGACGGCCGCGCAGCTTTCGGTGCCGGATGGATTGCTTACGCTCCCGCTGCACCAGCTGAACCTGGTTATGCCCCAGGGTGGTATTTTCGTCGTGCTGGAATCCCTCGGTAATGAGCGGGCCCCGGAGTACGTGGCCGTCACGACGCCGGCCAAGGGCAACGACGGTCCGAAGGTGGTCATGAAGGGAGAGGACGCTATTGAAACCACCCCGCTCGAGGAGTGGGCTCAGCTCAAGGGAGCCACCACGAAATCTGCGGCCCGTACCTGGGTGAACGGCCACAACGGCAAAGGCTGGACGCTACGCCATCCGCGCGGCACCCGCGAGGACGTGATGAACAGCAACGTGGAGCTGCTCGTGCAGTCGCGGTAGCTCGCGCCGACAGCAACAGAAAGCGCCTGCCCCATAAGGGCAGGCGCTTTGCTATTTGCGTGGTTGCGGCGGGTGTTGTTGCAGCAGCCACTCGATGGCCTGCTTTTCGTGGCCCGCGTGAAAGACTTTGATCCGGAGCCGGGTGGAATCGCCTATCAGGTGCTTAAGCATTCCCAGCGTGGCAATCCGCACCAGCAGGCTGCGGCCCGAAAGCACGGCTGCCGCCCCGAAATCAAAATTAATGCGGGCCCTGGTCAGCCAGTCGTACTTGAACCAGACCTCCACCTCGACGGAGCAGGTCTGCATGAACTCCTGGTCCACCAGCAGCCGGTAGATGTTGAGCACCTTCCCGGTTTCCAGCGTTTTGTTAAGCGCTTCCATGATGTCTTCGTCCGTCCTGGCGCCTGATTTCCAGACTAGCCGGACGTATTCCTTATAGCTGATGATCTGACCAGCATCGTTTTCGAAGCACAACATGTAGGTGGGTAGGTGTGGGCAATAGGGAGATTAGTTACGCGGGGAGCGAAGCAGTCGCCGGCCTCGGCCGGCCAGGAACCTTACCACGGCCTGGCAGATGTTCCAGATGGACGCCGGCACGAGTGTCAGCAGTCCGTGGCCCTGGTCATAGGTCGGGTTCTGCTCCGTAAAATACACCGCATGCGGGTTAATTGCCGAGTTCCAGACGATTTTCTTTCCCGGCTCCCGCGTAATCCAGCCGACGTAGCGCACCAGCGGCGCACTCTCTGACACTTTCCGCAGCTTGAACACGTCGGCCAGCTCATAGAGCAGCGCCTGTGTTTCCGCCGGCATCGCGTGCGTAAAGGTAGGCCACACGCGCGGGGCGTACTTGGCCGCCATTGCGTACGAGGACGGGTACACCATGGACGCGAAGAAAAAGCTCTCGTAGCGCAGGCCCGACAGGCTGTGCACCAGCATCCGGGCCATCACCCGGAGTACTGTCAGATCCCGTCCCCGGTAGGCGGGGAGCTTGCCGGTTTCCATCCGGAAGATCTGCCGGCGTTTCCCGGTGATGACCTTACGGAACGTATGCAACGCCAGGTACCCGACCAATTCGCCCTGCTCCGACCGGTGCAGGTAAATCCACGTCCTCCAGGCCGTAGAATCCACTACGTACGTGCGGAACGTTTCGTAGTCAACGCCCGCAAACAATTTAGCCTGCAGCGGATACATCTGCTGGCTGAGGGCGGCGCGCTCCACCGAGTTAAGCCGGTGAACCGCAATTTTTTGTGTGAACATGGGGTTTGGGGTTTGGGTAAAAAAAAGCCCCTGCGACCATCGCAGGGGCTTTATTGATATCCAAAGGGATGAAGCTCTATCGTTCCCGGTCAAAGGCCGGTCCGTCACGGGTTAGCGGCGTGGGTTGCAGCAGCTGCTGGGAAGTCCGGCCCATCACCTGCAGGGCCGTGCGGGCTTCCTGATCTCCTGATCGGCTGGAGGCCAGATAGGCCGTCTGCATGGCCCCATCCAGGCGCCTCATCTGGTCCGGTGACAGCAGGTCGCCCCGGGATACTGTATCGGCGGCCCGCCGCACCTCCTGCGCCTCCAGCCGGCTCCCGTTGCCCCACAAGGTATTTTCCACGGTGGTGCTGGCCTGGGTAAATGCGTCACGGGTTCGCTGCCCTTCGAAAGCCGGCTGCAGTTCCTGGAGTTTGCGCAGGGCCTGCTGCAGCGGCTGGGCGGACTCAACGTGGAACGGGTTGTTTTTCTCTACGTACCGGGCGGCGTCGTTCAGTAAAGGCGCGCCTTCCCGGATCTGCTCGCCGCGGCTGACCTGATTCAGGGCCCGGTACGTATCCTCGACCCTGACCCGGGACACATCCCCCTGCACGGCAATGATGGCGTAGGTATCGACCACGTTCCGGCCGTGCTGGTGAACCGCCCGCTGCGCATCCCGCATCTGCTGGCTTACCTCGGCCGGCTCCTGGACCGGCCCCCGCATGACGGGGTGGCGCGCAGCTTCCGCCTGAACGCCGGGCAGGGGGACGGTTACGCGCTCGAACAGCGCCGTCAGCTCCCGCAGGCGGTACTGCTCACTGCCCTGCCCGGCTCTGGACTCCCCCACGTTACGCAGGGCCTCGTCGCCCGCCCGCCGCAAGTCCTCGGGCTTGATCTGGTCAAATTTCAGGTCGTAGCCGGCCTGCTTGGCCAGCACCGTCATCCCGGCCATGAGCGTCTGCTCGTTGCCGGCGCGGAAGGGCTGGATAAAATTGAGCTGATCGAAGTAGTGCGCGGCCCGCCCGGCGAAGTTCTCGGCCGTATTTCCACGCAGCATGTTCTCGCCTTTAAGCTGATTGCTCAGCGCGTCGAGGCGCGGGCCGACTTCGGCCGCCGGCGCGTAGCTGATCGTCTCGATCCGTCCCCGCTGCAGACTGCCGCTGAGCCGCTCCCGCTCGTGCTGCTGTTCCTGCCGGGTCTGGCCGGCCCAGTCGTACACGTCTTTCATGACGTGGCTGTGCAGCTGCTTCAGGTGCTGCGTGTCCAGGCTGCCTTTCACTTCCACCAGTCCGGTTTCCAGCTGCATGCGGCGGAAGTCGCCGGCAATTCGCTCTGCCCGGGCCAGCTGCTCGGCTGAGCCAGCCCCGACTTTGTTCTCCGGCAAACTATTGCCGTACCGATTATAATCCAGGTTCATGCAGTAGCGGGCTTGTCAATGGCGGCGACTTCCCCGGCATTACGCGCAGTTTCCAGGGCCATTACCTGGCTGATGGCCTCTTCCTCCGTCAGGTTTCCTTCCGATAACTGCACGTACACATCGCGCTGCTCGGGCGTCAGTTCCGGATTGCTCAGCAGCCGGGCAATGGCGGCGCTGGGTACTTGTTTGTTGCTGGTCATGGCAATAGGGAATTAAACTGGTTACTGGATGGGCTGCTCAAGCAGCCGTTTATTCCACGATCAGGCTTTGCTCGGCGCACACCTCGCACCGGGCGGCCAGAAGGCATTTTTCGTGGTTCAACTGCTCAACGACCTGCTCGACCTGGTGCGGCGTATCGACTCCGCACCGCGGACAGGTAGCGAGCACGGCCGCTTCCTGGGCCTGGTCGGCCAGCTGCTCGTCAGAATGGAAATGAGGGGGCTTCATGGGACTTGGAGAAGTAGAGAAGAGTAGGATAAAGGACTGCAGCAACGCTGTCAGCAAGATACTACGTAGCCCGGCTCAATGGGCCACTGGGGTCGGTGAATGAGCCGGTAAATCGGCTAAACGAGGGGTTTTGGCAGCTTCAGCTTATCGAGTTCAAAAGCATAGCGGTCTACCACAACGTCGATCTCCTGATAAATGCGGGTGTGGTTCTCGATCAGCAGCAGCTCCAGGGGTGAGCGGGCGCCAGTGCTGACTTTGCGGGCCAACCGATCAAAGGGTTTTTCTTCGGCCGCCGGCTGACTGGGCTCTACCCCGGCCAGCAGCTCCTTTTCCGCCCGTACTGCCAGCACCCGCTGCTGCGTTTCCCGCACCTTTTCCTCCAGCTCCAGTTCGTTGGGAACGTCACCCCACTGAAAATCGGCCCGCTTGGGAATGGGGAACTCCCCCGGCAATTCCTCGCGCAGGATGCGGCCCCGGAAAAACGTCTGCTTGCTCTCAACCGTCTGGCCGATGAATTCCCCCTGCACCAGCTCGTACACGTCGCGGCCCTGCACTACCTGCCGTTCCTGAATAGAAACGGAGGTGCCCTGGTTGCTGCCGCCCCCGGCTTTACCCCCGCCACTGCTTTTGCCCATCGAAACACTCACGACTTCCGTTTCCACCTTGCCGATCATGCGTGACACCATCTCGGCCGTTTTCTCATTGTTGACCTTGCCGATCAGTTGATTGTTGAGGTTGGAAATGATTACCTCCGTCAGATCCTGCCCGTACCGGGCTACCATCTGCGCGTAATCCTGCGTCATGTACAACAGGCAGACCTTCCGGCTCCGGGCCGTCGCCGGCAGCTGCTCCAGGCCGGGCACGTAGATTGTCGCGCCCTCGTCAATGACTACGAACGAGGGCTTTTTCTTCTCCTGGTTCATTTGCTTAATGCACATGGAAATGATGCAGCTCAGCAGCGGGCCGAACGTATCGGCCAGCGAAGCGTCGTTCCCCAGGCACAGAATGGCCGGCGCGGCCGGGTTGTTCAGGTCCAGCGAAAAGCCTTCGCCGCTTTGCTCATCCGGGGCCAGTACCCAGCTGATCTCCTTGGTGGCAATCTTGGCCAGTGACAGCTGCAGCTGGCCGACAATGCCGGCCGTCTGCTTCTCGGCCCCGCCCAGCACGGAGGAAATGATACTCTGCACCATCGTCCGGCTTTCCGTATCGGTGCTGAGCATCCCGAGGACGGCCGGCAGGTTGGGATGCTGAGCGGCCGCCACGACGTGGGGAAGCGTGCACAAGCTCGGATAGTTATTCTTGAAAAACCACATCAGCGCCCCCAGGATCATTTCGGCACTCTGCGAGAAAAAGTCGCTTTCCTTCGCTCCGCCCGGCGAGAGATTCTTCATCAGCGTCGTGGCAATTTCCATGGCCAGGGCCTGTTCCGTCAGATTCGCCGGCCGGATCGGATTTACCTTATCCGTGAGTTCCATGTCCCGGAAGTTCACCACGTAGCTGTTGGGCTTCACTTCGGCTTTGGAGTAGTGCAGAGCCTTATTCACCGCGTTGGTCAGCGTTGGAAACTTGAAGTCATACACCAGCCCGCACATGCCCTTGCCGATCATCTGCTCCAGGGCCGGCTCCCCGATGGAGTACGTCTTACCGGCCCCCGCCCCACCCAGTACGAGGATGCCGCGGAAGATATTGGGCATGTTGACGTATTGCCCCCCGGCTGCCCGCAGCACAATCCCGAACTCGGTTACAATCGGCTCTTTCTCGGCCTGCAACTCCCCTTTGGCAATTTTGGTGCTGGCCAGCGTCACGCCGCCCAGAAATCCCGTCACCAGCATTCCCGCCAGTAACGAGGGATAGCCGTATTCCAGCAGCTTATCGGTGGCCTGGTCAATGAACAGCAGACCCACTCCGAGCAGCAGCACCAGTACACCCATCACCACCAGGGCCGGCCGTACGGTCTTCAGGTCGCGTGGTATCCGCCGGGGCTGCCCCGGTCGTTTCACCGGCGCCTTGATCACAAAAAACATCGCCAGGCTAATAACCAGCAATAGGGCTCGCAGCCCTTTGCCAATGCCAAGGGCCAGCAGCTTGTTGCCGCCCGCCAGTAGCTTTTGTTCCCAGCCACCGCCGCTGAATTTATTGAGCAGCCCGCCGCCCGCCGCCGGCGCAGCCTTCGCTGCCTGGACCGTTTCGGCTGCCGCCCCCAGCGTAGCCGGATGCGTGAGTAGGTAATACTCGCCGCCGGCAATCAGTAGCAGGGCAACCAGCCCGTAAAGTGCCCCGCCGCTGCTCCCGGGGGGCCGGGCCTGTGGTACAGTTGTCATAAGATGAGTTTTGAGTTAGTTTGAAATGAGTTTATTACGAACTTTAGATTATTTTTCGCAAAAAACCTCATTTTTTCCGTAACCCGCTCTGACCTGCCGCTTTCTTTCCTCCTGTTGCTATGACTGTTTCTGAATTTGCCGCCCTTACCGCTGACGAGAAATGTAATTTGATTTGGTGCCGAGGCCATTTTCTGGCCAACTACGTGGACGGCCGTTCCATCTTCAACCTGCATTACCTGCACTCTTTTCTTGTCGAAATCAGGCACTCCCCTACCACGGCCCGGGTAGACAGCGTTATCATCCTCGATCCGTCTGCTGTGGATACGCTCTACCTCTACGTCAAGCGTCTGGAGCTGCCGCTCGATGATGACTCAGAGGCGACGGCTGCATGAGCAAAGCGGCTCGTACGATTGTGCTGGATGGCGTAGCATTTCGCCTCCGCTCTATCTGGTATGAGCTGGAGCCTACTGCTCCGGCCCCGCAGCCGGGCGAGTTGCTGGCCAGCGTCATTGGCAAGGGTACCCGCGTCGGGACGGTGTATCACATCGTTTCCTGTCGCCGCATCAAATCGCTACGGTACTGCCGCTATCAGCTCGGCCTAGTGGCTGCCCCTGAGCTGGCCAGCGTAGCGACTATAGGGCCGGGTGGCATTTCTGTGCGTGACGTGAAAGCGCATCCCCTCTACTGGCTGCCTCGCCGGCGGCCGTAACGACCGCTACCGCTCCCGCTCGTGGCGGCGGTCCGTTTTCTCCGACATATCCTGGGTGTAGTTCTCCCGCTGACCACCGGTCAGCTTAGCCACGCCTTGCCCGAAAGGCACAAGGCTGCGTCTGGTCACGGCTGCCGCCTGCGCTATCTCTGCCCCAGGATTCAGTTTGCCGGTGCGCAGCAACTGATACGGGGCTTCCACCGGTTTGCCTTCCTCCGCCCGCTTGCCGATCCGGTTCAGGCTGGAGTAAAATACCCGGTCAAATCCCCGGTCCTGCCCGATGGTCTTGACCAGTTCGGCATCCAGCTGTTTATCGGCTGGTAGCTGCAGGTTCACCTGCGCCACCTTCTCCCCTATCTTCGCCTGCCGCCGTATTATTTCCTCCTCGCTCATCAGCTCCTTGCCCTGGATTGCGCGCCGGAACGTGGCCGTCAGGGCCTGCATGGTCGGCAGCTGGCCCTGCTTGCCGGTGTAGTCTAACACCTGGTACTGCATGGCAAATTCCGCGGCCCCACGGGCGGCAAACTCGACCCGGTTAAACCGGTCGGCCTTACCCAATGGATTGAGTGTAATCTTCTGCTCCGCATCCCGCGCGGAAACCAGAACGTGGATGTGGGTCTGCAGCCCTTCCTTCTTCGCGCCGGCCACGGCTTCCCCCGCTTGCACCTCTTTGTCCGTGCCCCGGTAGTGCCGCTCGTCGTGCCGCACGGCGGCCCAGACAATCTCTTCCGGTGCCAGCTGTCGCCCGTTGGCCAGTTTGAATTCGGCCGCGTACACGGCCATCACGTCGCGGGTGAAGGCCTGAAGTTTCACCGGATCATTCCCGATTGAATGCAATTCCTGCTCACTGGGACTGATCACCAGCGAGTAGAATTTAGCGTCCGTTTTGGTAAGACCTTTCACGTTCGTGTCGATCATCTGTGCGGCTTCAGCACCGCTGATGGCGTCCTGATCGCGGGTAAAAAACTGAACTTCCTCCTTCTTTTCCAGCCCTTCCTTACGCAGGTAGTTGACTACCTGGGCGGAGCTACCGTCATTCTTGTAGGCGTCGTGACCGTCCGTCTTGGGGTTGATTACCTTAATGTACATACTGCATTCCCATCGTTATTCAACCGGAAATTTACTCCCCATTGCCCGCTGCCTGCTTCTTTCTCCGGCTGGCTTTCGATGCTGTTTCGAGCTGCTTCAGCAACAAATCCATGCCTGCTTCTGACTGATTTAGGATCGCCTTTTCCCCCTCTTGGTTGTGATAATCGAACGTATCGAACTGCCGTTGCAAGGTTAACAGCGTGCGTAAACTCTGCCGCCGACTTGCGTTGGCGTGATGCAATGCGTCGAACATGACCCGCGCCATGGGCAGCAATATCCCCATCTCCTGCACCTGCAGGAAGCGAAAAAGCCGGTCCGTGGACTTGCGGATTTCGTCGATGATCACCACGCTCTCGCGGGCTTTGATGGAACGCGGATCAAGGCCCCGCTCGGCGAAATACGATACCGCTGCGTCCACGTACTCGCCAATCGGCACCCCCAGATCCTTCGCCACAACGCTGGCCTGGCGATGCGTAACGCCGCTAATCCGAACCTGTTTCGGTGATTTCATAAAAATCTATATTCAACTGCCTGATGTGACATCAAATTAACTGGAAATAAGCTACTTAAGTAGTCAATAATACAAAAAATCAGCTCTGCTGATTGTAAGCAACTAACTACCAAGCTGTTAAGCGAGGTAGGTAGTTGCTCCTCTTGCTAAAAATTCGGGGTGGTCGATTCGGGGCTGTCGGGAGGGGATGGGGTGCGTGCTGCCGGTGCCTCCATACCGCCCCGTCGTCCGCTGACGTTGCCACCATACTGCCCCGCTTCGTGCTGACGTTGCTCCCTTACCGCCCCGTCGTCCGCGCCGGCTGCCAGACGTCCGCGCCGGTCGTGGACGCCTGGTGCCGATAGGGGCCGTTGGGCAACCCAGGTGGGGGCAACTGGGCTCTTGTCGCGTAAGTGACTGAAGCCACTTTACCATTATGCCACTTTACCACTATACCATTATACCACTTTACTACTTTACCATTATGCCACTTTACCACTTTACCATTATGCCACTTTACCACTATACCATTATGCCACTTTACCACTATACCATTATGCCACTTTACCATTTTACCATTATGCCACTTTACCATTTTACCATTATGCCACTTTACCATTTTACCATTATACCACTTTACCATTTTACCATTATACCACTTTACCACTATACCATTATGCCACTTTACCATTTTACCATTATACCACTTTACCATTATGCCACTTTACCATTTTACCATTTTACCATTATACCACTTCACCATTTTACCACTTTACCACTTTACCATTTTACCACTTTACCATTAATGGTTTTTCTTATATTGCGCCCGTTCTCTGTTTCATCACATCACAAACAATCACATTTCCCATGGTACTAGTAAGCTTTGCCAACCAGAAAGGCGGTTCTGGAAAAAGCACACTCACCACTGCTGTTGCCACTATGCTGGCGGTAGACTACAACTATCGAGTACTGGTTATTGACGCGGACACCCAGCAGTCAATTGCCGGCAAACGCAAGGCCCTCGATACGCAGCTGCTCAATGAAGGGGAGGAGTTTCCCTACCCAATCCTGGGCTTGGCCCCGGGTAAGATTCTGGACTACCTCGATAGTCTGGAAGAAGGCCAGTACGATGTCGTGCTGATTGATTTGCCGGGCCGGTCTGATGACGTTGCCGGCGTGGAAGTAATTATTTCCTGTGACCTGGTTATCGTGCCGGTTGTTGCCTCCGACTTCGACCAGCTGAGCACTGGCGCCTTTCTGGATGGCATGTCTGCCGTCATCAAGGAAGGCAACCCGGATCTGAAGCTTCGGGTGTTGCGCATGAAAGTCAACCCTGGCCAGCTGGAAGAGGAAGCAGCCGTAGAATTCCTCGAATCGTACGGCATTGCTCAGATGCCCTTATTTATCCAGGAGCGGGCCGGCTACAAGCGGGTGTCTACTTTACGACCCGTCACTAGCCGACAGTACGCCCGGGAAATGAATATTACTCCGCAGGTCCAGCAGGAAGTAGTAAAACTAACGGAAGCCGTCGTTGAAATTCTTGGCCTCCCCTCATCCACCGCAACTGAATAAGCAATGGCTAAGACAATACGAAACCGAATTAACCGGGATGTACTCCAAACAGCCCTGGCCAACCAAACGGGCACCCTCCAGTCACAGGAAGTTCTGGCCACGATTACCGCCCCCGAGCAAACTATGTCTACTGCTGCAGAACCGGAAAAGACGGAAGCCGAAGCTGCTTCGGCCTCAATAGTGGAGCCACCGATTCAGTCGGTCTCTTCTGAATCGGTGGCTCCACTTGCTTCGTCTGACGTGTCAGCTCATCGGAACTCACCAGTAACACCTACTATCCCTCGAGCTTCCCGATCGACCAAACGTGCTTCCACTGAGCCAACCGGTAACACGGAAATCACTGACCGGTTCTCTACGCGTCTCGATAGCCAGTATTATGCGCCCCTGCAGAATGCTCGGACTTTCCTGCGCAGTAAGGGGATCAAAGTATCAGCAACGGAACTAATAGAGCACGCTCTTGCCTACTACCTACCCCTTGTAATGGAGAAAGAAGAACTGGTCGCTCATCGGAAGAAGTCCTGACGACCACAAAAAAAGAGGCCCAGCAATGCTGGGCCTTTTTTCGTCTGTCTTGTGCAGCACCAACGAGTTACAACAGATGGCCCGTTTAGCACTCTGTTGCTTCGTTACGCTGAAACAAAGATAGAGGGGCAATAGGTGAAGTAAAGGACAATTGAATCAAAGTTGTGACTTTAGGGAAATGGCTTTAAAAAGAAATCCATCCAATATTAAATATAACTAATTTTGTCAAAAGACGTGCATGGAGTGTTTACTGTGTTGTTACCGGCTTCTTTTGTGACATCTGTCTTACAGTTGAGTCTAACAATTGGACGCGCTATGTCCAATTGTTGGAATTGTGGTAGGCGCAAAAGGGGCAATGGGGAAGAAGAATTCTGTGGGGCGGCAGTAGGGGAGGGGCGACCTGATCCACTGCGGCTGGTATGGAAGAGGCCACGAAAAACCCGGTTTGATATGTTGGGTAGGGGCTCACGTCCACTCCGGGCTTAGGATTTGCGCCCAGTGGCCTCCGCTGCGGGCAAACGGCCAGTCAGACATATCAAACCGGGTTTTTCAGTTACAGGAATGGGACGGCGAACAAGCGCTTGGGTGGCAGCCCGCATATCAAACCGGGTTTTAACCACATTTAAGCAAAATAAAAGTTAGCATAGTGCAATCGCCTTGCTCGGCCCCGCCTTGTGGTGCTTGTTTTGTTTCCTTTGTCCCCACTGGTTGTCGCTATCCTCTTAAATTCTCTTACTGCCGGCGAACATCAACTTTGTGTATTTATAGTCTTTGTATCTATTTGAGGCCCTTATAACCTATTGATTAGCAGGATTATACTTGCCTCAAAAACCCGGTTTGATATGCGAAAAACCCGGTTTGATATGGCAAGAGCCCGGTTTAATATGCGAAAAACCCGGTTTGATATGCGGAAGAGCCCGGTTTGATATGCGAAAAACCCGGTTGCTTTTCTAGCCGGGTTTTTGTCTATTTGACGGCATGGAATCAAAGCAGTCCCTCGAAATCCGGCACCACAATGCCATCACCACGGCGCGCTACGAATACACGGAGCTGCAGATGGATCTGTTCTTCTACCTGCTCTCCCAGTTGCGCAAGGAGAACGAGAAAGGTGTCTATCAGATTTCGGTGCGCGACCTGGCAGAGGTGACCGGGAAGAAGCAGAATCACGTCCAGCTGCGGAAAGCGACGGCCGATATGGGCTCCCGGGTTTTCGAGGTGCAGACCCGCAAGAGCTACAAGCAGATCTGGATGTTTCAAAGCGTCGAGTACCTGGATGGGGAGGGGATCATTGCCCTGAAGCTGTCGGAAGATATCCGCCCGTACCTGTTTGAGCTCAAGGAGAACTTTACCTCCTTCCAGCTATACGCGGCGCTACGCTTATCGAGTAAGTACGCCAAACGCATCTACTCCATCTGCAGTCAGTGGAAGGACAAGGCCGAAACCCCACAGATGGAAATCGCCGAGCTGAAGCGGATGCTCGGGGTGATCGACGAGAAGGGCAACGACAAGTTCAAAAAAATCAGTCAGCTGCGCGAATGGGTGCTGGACGTTTCGGTTAACCAGATCAGCACCCATACGGACCTGCGCATCAGCTACGAGCTGAGCAAGCGGGGCCGTAGCTACGAGCTGATCAAGTTTGTGATCAAGCGCCAGGCTCAGGCCCCGCAGTTGAGCATTGCCTTCGAGGACCCGCTTGACGACAACAAGGCCGCCGCCTGCAAGCGTAACCTGGAGCTGCTAAAAATTGTGCGCCCCGACCTGGTGCAGCAGATCCTGGCCAGTCCCGACCTAGTGGCCAAGGTAAACCGGTTCGTCTATGACCTGCGTACCGAGAAAGTAAAAGCCAACACCAACGCCGGCGGCTTGCTGTTAAAAACACTGGGGCTGGTGTAACCCCTGAAAAACCCGGTGCGTCTGAGCCGCGCCCCCCTGGTGCTAGAATTTCCCCTCTGTGCCGTTCGTTCGTATACGGATGGCTCCATGTACGTGCGCAGCCCTGATCGTTCAACAGACGCAAAGTTTCCGGGGTCTGTCGCCTTTCTCACCGTTCTCGCGTCCTCCTTACCCTTTAAAAGCTAATCGTTGGTATATGCTTCAGGTGCAGGCTGCCGGGATCGTCGGGCGCTTTTTCCTTTTTATTTTTTTGATTCCTTTTTAAAAAAAATCTTCCTGTAGTAAAACGTTCTTTCCTCCCTATAAGGAGTGCGTTCCGCTGAAACAACAGGGCGTTCCGTCGAAACAACAGTGTGTTCCGCTGAAACAACAATTAGGGCGTTCCGCTGAAACAACAGTCGTTCCGCTGAAACAACAGCGCATTCCTTCACAACAACAGTGCGTTCCGCTGAAACAACAGCGGCGTTCCGTTGAAACAACAGTGCGTTCCGCTGAAACAACAGTCAAAAAAGGGGGGGGTATTTACGTTATTAGAGGTAATAATCTGTGCTCGTTATAGCAGTTCCGTATATCTCAAGTAACTGATTATTAAATCATAAGCACAAAAAAGCACAAAGCTTTTATAGCCTTGTGCTTTTATATACTCATACTGTTAATGGCTAGCTAGTTACGCCGCTTGCTCGCTCATAGCTTGTGCTACTTTAGGGACGGTGAGCTTCCATTGTTCCAGTTCTTGCTGGCTGAGGGCGCTTTTCTTGCGGAGGGTGATCTTATAGGGTGGGGCCTCGCGTTTGTTCTGGCGGCTGTACTCATTCCGGTCTGCGTAGGAAGTAGGCGTTATCGTGGCCACGAACGGAATACTCTCCAGCTGGCAGCACGCGGCGAACAGTTCCTTTAGGCGAAAGGCATTCTTGCGATGAACGGCCTGCTGATGCTTGTAAGAAACGTTCTCCCGCTCCGTCCAGGCCGCCTTGAAATCCAGCATGTGGCATAGCTCGAAGTAATGCTCAAAGCTCACATCAAGCTGCTTCATATTCTCCCGCTGCCACATTCCCCAAACGTTACGCAGGCGCAAGTACAACATGCGCGCGTTAGTCCAGGATCGTTTACTAGTTCCGCTTACCAAACGCAGGTAATCATCCAGATAGATCGTCTGGTAATTAAGGTGGTTGTTCTGAATAAATCGGCCGTCAACCTCCAGCTCATAGCCTACCGGAAAGCGTTTAGCGCCGGCGCCCGGCTCACGGTTGATGGTCACCTTCCGGAACAGCTGCATCGACCCGTCGTGGACCCGTTCGATGCCTTTACCACTCGGCCGCGCCACCACGTAAGGCAGCCGTTCATCCACTGTCAGGTTACGATGGCTCATCTGGTACAGCAGGCTATCGAGTAACCACCCCTCGTACTTGCCCCGCTTGTCGGGCTCATACTTAAACCAGGTGTCCAACGTCTCGGGGGAAGCGGGGCTTAACAGGTTGGCGCGGCTATGGCCAAACATGGAGTAGATGTCACTGGCCCGGAAGAAGATGGTCTGGTCCGCCTGCAGTTGGTGCTGCCCCTGATGGTAAGCAGGCCGTAGTGTTTTGGCCGCCGTAAACAGCAGAATGTCGAGGGCAAGTCCGGGGTAAGGGCCGAAGCAGCGCACGCGGTTTGGCCACCGGCAAAAATTTGAATCCAGGTAAACTTTGTCTATATTTGGCATGTCGATTCCTGTGCAGCCCTTTCGGGCATTCCGACCGCACGGAAGCGCTCTTTATTGGCATTCAGAGTGCTTCCGAACTTAAATCCCCCCGCTTCCGGCAAGAAGCGGGGGCTGTTTTTTTTAGGGGTTTTGTTCCGGCGACGCGTTCGTAAAGAAGTACGCCACCAATTCCATCTCCTCGACCTCCAGCTTGGCAGCAATCCGACGAGTCTCCTGCAGGGAGAATAGCAACGGGTTCGTAGCGGCCGTATTGAGATGATACCATCCGATGTCCAGCTGCTCCCGGCACGTTCGCTGCGTTACCCCACGCCAGCGTAACAGTTCCAATAGGTCGGAGGAACCAGTACGTAGCGCAGGCAATGGGGCAATGGTTAGCGCGTCTTCAGGAACGGCAGGTGTGCGGGGCATCAGAAAGGGGTTCGCAGAATGGGATTGGCGAAAGTAGCAAGAAATTAGCTAATCAAAAGTTCATTTATTTCTCGCTTTTGATCGCAGCTTTCTTAGGCGCGGGCGGCCAGCCGCTGCCACTGCTGCAGCTGCTGGTCGGCTACGTGGTGCCAGTGCACCCCCTTCAGCTCGGTCCCGAAAAGGCTGTAGTCGAGTCCTTCCCAGGAAACCTGCATCAACTGGGCCGGCCCGCAATGCGGGACCTGCTCCAGCGGCACGTAGCTGAGCACCAGCACGATTTTACCCGGGTCGAGGTTGTAGGTGGCGCACATCAGGTTCACGAAAGCCGACATGCTGTTCTGCAGCGGAGCGTTGACCCGGGTTTCCTGGTGGCGAATGAACGGCACCTCACACACGATGGTCGTCCGCTGGAAGGAGTGTTCCAGCAGTTGGTAACGGGTGCGTAGGCGCGCGCCCGTTCTGTCCTGATAGTCAAGCAGACTGGGTTTCATAGCAGTAGCGGATTACTTACTGCTCTCGCAGGCAATGTCCACGTACGTGGTAGCGCACAGCGAGTGCAGCTCACGGGAATTGAAACGGTCACAGATAATCTGCTGGGCCATGCGCGCCAGCTTGCCGGGCAGAAACCGCCGCTGGCGCCCAAGCAGGGCCCGGGCCTCAGTGGCCATGGAGCCTGGTACCTGGATCACGCGCAGGGCCAGTACTTCTCCGGTATAGGTATCGGCCAAAGCCAGGGCCAGGGGAACCATCTCCCGCGCGGGTTGACGCAGCCATAGTTCCGCGGCGCCCTTACCCGGGGTCTCCAGCGTCAGGCCGGCTTCGATCACCCACTGGCGGGGACCCTTCAGGTCCAGCAGCAGAAATCCGACGCCCGGCGCGGGCTCTGCCAGTCCGTAGACGGCCGGCCAGCTCAGAAAGGCCTCACACCAGTCCTGCTCGTGCTGGCCTGACTTACGGTCGATGAAATAGGTTAGATGAAATAGATCTGGGGTAAACGAGATGGCTACGTTGTCATTACCAGGAAGTGGATTCTGAACTGGGCAGGTCTGACCAAGCCGAACGTGTGCTACGTCGATAAAATCGAGCATGTCGAAGGGGGTTCACCGGGCAATACATGACAAGCACAGGACAGGACAGAACCAGAACGGGAAGAAAGGAGCAGAATGGGAATCCAAATGTACAAAACTTCGGATATTGCACAGTAGGCTTCCCGCAAATTAGGCGGGCTGCATCTTGGCGGCCGCGGCCGCCTGCTCCGCCAGGAAAGCATCAACCTGCAACAGGCAGTGGGCGGCAAACCGGTCGGCCTCGGGCGACGACAACAGGGGGTTTGCTACGTAGTTGTCCACGGTGGCTTCAGGTTGCGATGGGGTCTGGGAGATGAAATTGGTTTCCATGGGAGTTTGTAGTGAAAAAGATAAGCAAACAATCGTAGAATCAGTTGCTGGTCCAGGCCGCCAGGTCTTCCGGCAGATCTGCCCAGCATCCGGCAAGCTGCCGCTGCCGGTCATCGTGCGCATCCCGCCGGTGCAGCAGCACCTGCTCCAGCTCATCGAGCTCCTCCGCTGCGGCCACCAGCCCCAGTTGCTTTACCAGGCAGTTGACCCACCGCGCAGAAAAGGCCGGGTGGCGTAGCAGCGCGGCCGTGCTGGCCACGGCCGGCGTGCAGGCCAGCTGCTCGACCGCCGGCCGCACGATCCGCACTTGGTACCGCTCGCCCAGCCATGGGAGCACCCGGATCTGCAGGGCCCAGCTGCTCCACTCGCATACGACGAGTTCCCCGGCCTGTACCACACCCACCCGCAGCGTGTGTCCGACGTGCCAGGCTTCGGGACCAGTCAGGTAGAACCGGTCGTCCAGTTCGAACAGAATGGCCGCCTCCGGGTAATCCAACCGCACCCGCTCGCCCATCACCACCAGCTGGCGAAGGTTAAGAAGAGCAACGGATGAGGCAGCGCGGGTCATGAGAATCGGTCTTTAGGTAGCTATACGCAGCCTTCTGCCTAATGATTCAATTACTGAATCAAAATAATAGAATACTATTCAGGTACGGAACCTTTCTCTCCTACGGCCCCCCATCTTCCAATTTATGGTGCCATAAAAATGATTGGTAAAGACGAAGGTGAAATGCTGATTGAGCATGCCAGCTAATAGCTGTGGTAGGGGTATGTTCTTATCTTGCGGGGCTGCATTCGGCCAGCGAAGTTTTTTGGCTCGGAAATGCGTTATCCTGTCATCTCACCGTTTTAGCTGGTTTTGGCCAAGAAAATCACCCCTCCTGTAAAAACGGAGGCATCCTCAACCGATAAGGCCGACAAGTGGTATGAAAAGCCTTTAAACCTGGCAGCACTTGTTCTGGGACTTATAGCCTCGCTATTCGGTGCTGGATACGGGGCCGCCACGTACAAAATCGGCGTTGAACAAGCGATGCTTAACCTTCGTCGGGAACAGGAATGCAACGAGCGGGTAAATCTGGAGAAGGAGAAATGCGCGGAATACCGCCAATCAGTGCAAGCCGAAAAAATGGAAAACCTCGTCAAAACGATTGAGAGTCTTCAGACTGTTAGCAAAAAATGACCAGCACCATAAAAGCAATTCTTACTGGACTGGTCCTTAGTGTCTTTCTTATCATTGGCGCCGTGGGGTATCAACTGCACGATACCAACGTGGAATTGAAAAACCAAATCAACCAGCGCGACAGTCTCATCAAGCGTATCCAGGCGAATGATTCTCTTTCCTGCCAGTCCTCGGAGCAGTATGAGTCAACTGTAACTAAGTATGTAACCACCGATTGTAGCCTACTAGTCGATGGTAAGAAAATTTCGCTCGAAAGCTTCATTGACATCTATGTTAATCAACAGCAGGAGCGACTAGAATTGCAAAATCAAATAAGCAAAATGGGGCGGAGCGTGGCTGCCGTCGAAAAGCAGATCAAAATCCGAGAGCTTGAGTATAGCATCTCCCAGGATTCACTGGCCCTGTACAGAGGCATCTTACGGAGTGCTAAGAATACTTATGGCCTCAGCTTTACTATTCGTCAGAACAGCAAATACCGGTATGTAGTCCCCGAATCCGCGCAGCTTGACTCCGCAATGATATTGCTACGGGTATTTCGCCGCCAGCTAAGCTATGACTCCGCCTCACGTAAATGGATCGTGAGACATGAAGTACTTCGATTACCGGCCCCAAAAAGCAAATAAGAGAGGCCCCTGACACTGCAGCGTCAGGGGCCTCTGGTAGGTCGGCACGCTTCTCAGGCACCCCGTCAAAAGACTTCCTCGGCGGCGACCAGCTCCTCCGAAGTAATAGTCGCCTCCAGGTACGGCAGCATACCAAAGCGGCTGGTCTGGTGCTCTTGCAAAGTGTTGCCCTTCAAAAAGGTGAGCAAAAAAACAGCTTCACATCGCTGCCCGAAAGCATGGCCGTGGGCTGCTCTCGGTGCGCAGCAAACTGCCGTCGTTTCCCGGCCAGCGGTGGTGCCGCTCTCAGGAGCGCACGCAGCTGAACCAGACAAAAATACCGCTGCTGCTTACTCCTGCTGTTCGGGAGGCAAAACGTACTTGTCTGGCTCGTTCGCAGTCAAGTCGTCGTCGCCCGCACTGCTGTCAAACACATGCGCCTCCAACCAGCCCTCGCTTTCGTCACCCCCCGGCTGACCGTGCGTTTCACCCCTGCGCGCTCCGCCATTCTCCAGAATGCGAATCAGGCGGTTAGGAGTAGTGATTTCCGTCTTCACCGCCCGCCCCTTTGCTACTTTCATGTGCAACGAGTAGCCCATTTTTTTCAGTTCCTGTGTCACCTGCTGGTCGATGTCATCATCAGCGTCGACCAGATTCATCACCATTTCAGCCACATCACGCACCGTGCGGTAATCGCGGTAAACCTCCTGTGCCAACGAACCGGATGGAAAACCCTCCTGACTACCAGCGATATACCAACGAGTTGTTTCCAACTTTTTCATCTTGTTTCTGACTAGTGAAATTAATTGTTCAGGACTCGTTGATACTCGGCACGAGCGTAAGCCAGATGCCCTTGTTCAATCATGTCGCTGGTCCAGGACAACGTAAACTTAATAACCAAGGCCAAATAGCAGCGAAAGAGCATGCCCGTTCATTATGAAACCGTATGAACTACCGGCCCGGGCTCGGGCATCGTGCTGGGTGATGGATTGACGGCGGGTTCAATCTGTGCCGGCTCACTACTCAGATACAACAGGATATTCAGCAACGGTGCAATCAGTTGCGTCATGCCGGCTACCGCTCCCATCTGGATGGGCATATCGACGCCAGCCTTGTGAGCTACCTGCAAGGCGGATTGCAGAATTTCCCTCACTCCCTGCTTTGGGTCAGACCCTAAGATCAAGGGTAAGGGCAGGAGCGTGCCATCGTTTTGATGAACTAATAGCCTCAATTCAGGTCGATTTTGCTTGTTGGCATCGGCTTCCAGGTGCCACCAGAACCCCGCTGCATTCAGCTTCTCCGCCTGCATGAGGTCTACGTAGCCGCCCCACTTTGGCAGATTGTTTAACAACTTTTCAACGGGAACATCCTGCGGGGTATGCTGATCAACCAGCGCGTTCAGTAACGGCTTATCGAACAGAAATACCGCCTTCGTCGGCCACCAGGCTAACGCTACGGCTACCGGCGCAATAGCCATTGCGGCAGCGGGGCGCATATTTCCACCCTTCGACACAATGGCATAGCTGCCGGCAATGGGCAGAAAGCACCAGGCTGGCCAGGCCGGAATACCGGTACCTTGCTGCCTACGGAAGCGCCGGGCCTGCTCCCAGGCAGTGGGAAAAGCCGCCAGCACACGCTGCATAGCTTCCAGCGCAGATGAATAATCAGTAGTCATTGAATGTGGAAACGGTGGAGGATACGGCCAACGGGTACTCTGCAAACTTACAGCATCATTGCCTCCAGGATATTAGGAACTGGCTCTGGGTTCTAGCGGAACGGGCCGGCCTGATCCTCAACCCGGTCTTTTCTTCAATTCAAATCGCCTGCTTGTAAAGGACTGCAACGGCAGCCTCGAACCTTCCTGAACTTGTACTTGGAAGTTCAGGTGTGGTTGTTATCCTTCTTTAGATTCGCTCGAATTAGCAATCTAAAGGCTAAAAATATCGCGGTTATAACGCCTACTACAAACGCGAATTTGAGGAAAACAAAAAGCCATGACAACCAAGTATATAAGAACAAGCTCATCAGAAGCATCATTTGAAAGGAAGAAATGAGATAAAGCAGCACTCAATAAGAGTGACTGATACAACTCGTTCACTTTTTTACACCCAGATGAAAAGTGGTAGTGCCCTTGTACAGTTCCTTTCGCAAAGTGAATCTATCACAGTAACGGTTGGATAGCCAGTTAACACTTTTGCTGGCTGGGAACTCGGTAAAGCTCAGGGGGGATGCATTCAACCGGGTATAGCCAGAGAGCTCTCCGCCGCTGAACAGAAGCAACACAATATGGTGATCACTGTATGACTGCTCATTTATCAGCTTACGCACATCGGCTGGCAACTTGTATCCGATAGAGTCCTGTACAGCTTCTGCCTGCGCATACGGCCTGATAAAGGCAAGCGAATCCCACTGCACCCGGAAATCTGCGCAGATAGCGTAAGGGAAGGTGCCTGTTAGACTCCGGGTTTTCCCTTGCACGGATTTCATGTCAATCAACTCATCAAGCGTGTACTCCCGTGTCTTTCCCCCTAAACCACAAGATTGCCCTGCCACAAGTGCAACAGCTGCAAAGAGGATAACTTTTCTCAATTTGCTCATGGTAAGAATTGGTAAAAGATGCATTAACCGGCATCAAGCAGAACTGATACTGGCAAAGCTACCTAGTTAGGCATTCTCTGTTTGGGCTTGGTCAACCCCATGTTGTGAAGGCTCCGTGTCCAGCGGCCGGCTATAAGAACTGGTGAAAGGTTGTAGGGCACTCGTAGCCATAGGCTCCCAGCATCTGCTGCATCTGCTCGATGTGGTGGGCATTGGCGGATCGTGTCTGCTTCATGAAGTGACGGATATAGCCCTCGCTGACGTTGATGCGCCGCGCCAGCTCCCGGCCGCTGGGTTTACCGCCCGGGCGGATAGCCCACCAGGCGGCTACATGTGCTTGTTCAGCAGCCAGGTCCCGGCCGGCCGGGGCCTCCGCTGCTGGACGGCCCCGGCGTTTGGTGGTGACCTCAGGCATGATCAGTAACTACTGGTGCCAACTGCCCGAGGCTTTCTTCCAGGGCCGCTGCCTTCTCATGCAGGCTATACATCAGGGTAGGGGAACCGAATTGGCCAACGGCGTCATACCACTCCCATGACTGCTTAACCACTCGGGCGGCTCGTTTGGCATTTACGGCGTCCGCGTCGTTCTCACGGAAGCGCGCCAGGTTGACCAACGACTCACATGCCTCCAACGCTGATTCTGCGGCCAGCAGCAGGATACGTTCATCCAGGTCGTCAACTTCACCATCAGTGGGCATCAAGGAAGCGTACGCATCCCGAGCCTGCAAGGCTTGCTGGTGTCCCTCAATGCTGCCGCCTTCCGATACGGGATTGGTCCGCTCGATTTCTACGAAAGTGCGCAGGGCCCTCTCCGCAAAGGCCAGTTTTTCCTGATCTACCTGTCGTCCAGCAGCCCGATACTCTGCTGCTGACTGCGCGGCGTTAATCATGTTCTGCGTAGCTGTTGATACCGTGAATTTCATGGTTACATCCGAGTGCCGCCCGGCCGGAGTTTCAGTGCGTTAAGAAGTGTGGGATGAAGATAGAACCGGGTTGGAGTCAGACCGGACAATCTATGTCCGGTCTGGGGGAGAAACTGCCCCTTGTTAGAGCAAGGTACCATGCTGGGCAAAGGCGCCGCGTAACTCATCCTCGCTGGTTTCCTCACCCGTGGCTACCAGTAGATCGATTGACTCAGCCAGTGTCAGGCGTCGGAAGGGGCAATATTACCAGCCTACCCGGGACAACTTATGTCCACTTGAAGTAGCGTGTACCGAGTAGTTGATTATGAGGTAATATACGTAGTATTTATAATAATGTACGCAATGCGTACATAAATATTTTAACGCTGCAGCAACACCCCTTCTGTAGGCTACAGAAGGGGTGTTGCTGGCTTCTAAGCGGGAAACAGGCAATTCAGCGCTCCGGTTGCCGGCTCCGGCTGGTGTGCAGTCAGCGGGAATCTACCCGGTAATTGTCCTGGCTGAACAGCTCGCCCTGTTCCCACCGCTCCACCACCTGATGCCGTAAGGGTGGCCGCTTCCGCCGGCCGCTAAGCAGCAGCGCCGGCAGCATGGCCCGACCCAGGGCCTCGGCTACCTGGGGACAGACCGCATTGCCCAGCATGGCCTTCTGCTCGGTCTGGGTACCCAGCAGCTGATAATCCTCCGGGAACCCCATGATGCGCTTCAGCTCCGGGACCTTCAGCATGCGCAGCAGGATGTCGGCAATACCGTATTTGCGGCACACAAACTTCAGCAGCCGCATCACCAGCGAATCACCCTCGGCCGGGGCCAGATGGCAGGGGCCGCGTCGGATCAGGGCCAGGTACTGATGGCGCCGGGAGGCAACTACCGTCCGGGCCGGCTCGCGCAGCAGCCGGGGCGTGTTGCTGAACTGGTGGGAGAAGGTAAAGCCGTCGAGGTGCACAGTGGCCATGGCCGCGCAGTCCTTCGTGCGCAGGGTAGGGCACGCATCCGACGTGCGCTTAACGGCCCCGTGCTTGTAGTAGGTTGTCAGCAGCTTGACGCTGGCCAGGAAGAGGTTCCCGCCATTGGTGGTGACGGTGGGGGAGTACCGGCATACCGGCCGAACGGACCGGGCGGCTTTGTCGCCGGCGCGGGTGCCGTTGTTCTGATACAGGAACTGCTGCAGCGTGCGGGGCCGGCAGTGGCTGTCTTCCTGGATGCCCTCCGCAAACAGGTCGCTTCCCTGCACCTGGCGGGCCGTTGGGAGTAACAGCTTCCGGATACCGGCCAGCAGCCGGCTGAGCGTAGCATCCGCATAGTCCTTTTTGCCGCGCTGCCGGCGCGTAAAGATGCTGTGCCCGGTGTCATCCAGATCCAGGCACTGTTCAACGCCGTTCCAGCGGGGCAACCCGCCTTTGCCGTGCCGGTCGTGGGTGGCCGCCGGCCAGCTGATAGGGATGCCGGCGCGGGTGAAAATCCCGAAGTACCGGACCCGGCTTTGCGGGGTACCGTAGTTGGCCGCATCAAGCAGGCGGCACTCGTAGTTGACATAGCCCATGCCTTTTAGCGTGGCCACCCACCGGCGGTAATACTCTCCCTTGCGGGACTTGACGGGCACGTACACCGGCTCGGGCTGGCCGTCGGCTCCTTTCCGGTACACGATCCGGCCCTGCTTGTCGCGCTTGGGCTCGGTCGGCCCCCAGTTGCGGAACTCCTTCACGTTCTCAATCATCAGGCACTTGGCATCGGCCGCCAGCGCAAAGCGGGGCAACTCCTCGGGCAAGGCCCGCTCCTGCTCGTCGCAGCTCATGCCGCCCCGGGCAATGCTGTGGTGGGTGCAGCTGGGGGAAGCCCAGATGATGTCCGCCCGGCCCAGATCAAATTCATTGGTTGCGCGCACGTCGGCGCAGAAATGGCGGGTGGTGGGGTTATTGACCTTGTGGGTGGCCACGCACGTTGCATTGTGGTTCAGCATGGCGGCCACGTCGTAGCCGCCTGCTCGCTTCAGGCCCAGGCTCCCGCCGCCGCACCCGCCGTAGTGATCGTGCAGGCGCAACCGGAATCCGGCCCGCAGCAGTTGGGCCGCGGCCTCCAGCCCTTTGAGATGGGAAATCGTGAGCGTCTTCATCTACGCGGCCAGAATAGGTTGAGCGGCTCCGGCCGCAATCCACGTTACCAGCTCGTCGATGCTCCACACCCCGCGCACCTGGTGCCAGCGGGCGGCCAGCTGGTCGAGGCGGGCCGTCGATAGCTGCCAGAGCAGCGCCCGCACCCGGCGCACCTGCCGGGCCTGGTGCCGCCGCCAGTTCTGCCAGCGGTGGAACTCTACGTGGCTGACGTGTTCCAGCTGCTGGTGTTCATCCTGCCAGCGGCCCAGCTCCGCGCGCAGGGGCTGGGCGGCCCGCTCCCGGCGTACGGCCTGCCGGGCAGCCGTGCGGCCTTTGGGGCGCAGGTGAACGGGGCGGCTGCCACCGGCCAGCAATACACAGAAGGAAACGCCGTGAACGGTAACGCTAAAGGCGGGAAGGGTCGTGGGTAGTAACATGGTAAGGGGGCTATGGGAATAAGGGTCAAAGGCTGTATTTCCAGCGGAGGTAGCGCACGTAATGCACCGGGCAGCACCATCCGTAATTGCGCTCTATGCCTTCCAGCCCGCAGGCATCCTGCTGGTCGTCGGGGTGGGCCGGGGCCTGCTGGTCGGGCCAGCGGGGCCGGGGGCAGCAGCGGGGCAAGGGCCGGGGTCGCTCGTGGGGTGGGGGAGGGGGCGGTAGGGCGAAAAGCTCCCCCTGTTGCCCGGCCCCCAACGGGAGCCGGGCGGGGTACTGCTGGCCTACTTCTTGGGCTTCCAAGTCGTCAGGTCGTAGATGGCTCCCAATCGCTCCTGTAGCTGCTCCTGAAATCCATCCAAGACTGAGGGCACATTCATGCGCTTGGCTAAGTCCTGCTGGTGCCGCTCATACTCTATGCCTACGTTGTGGGTAATCATGGCCCACATCAGCAGATTCATGGCCGATTCCAGCGTCTGGCAAGTGCGGTTGATTTGCTTGCTCATCCAGTCCTGCTGCGAGTACTCCCGCTCTCCGCGTTTCTCCCAGCCGAAGCTATCAACCAGTTCCTGTAGGGTCTGCTCGTCCATCGAGCCGCGCCGGGCGTGGAACTGGTTAGCAATTACCACCCGCAGAACGCCGGTCATGTAGTCGGCAGATACCGCCGCGTCCTCGTTGCTCACGCCCGCCGTAATGCGTTCCATCAGCACCGTTTTTTCCATGTCAGTAGTGGCGCGCTGCTTGCGGTTGTCCTTCATCACCTCGCCCCGCGTGGGCTGGTTGGCCGTTACGGCTTTGCCGCTGGGGGCTACCACGACATTCTGCAAAATCACGCGCTGGGCGTGGCCCGCCTTCGGCCCATCCACATACACGCCCCACACGCCTTCTTTCTTCTTGCGGGTGGTTTCGTACTTGCTCGGGGCCAGCCCTTTATCCCCGTAGAAGTAGTTACTCAGCAGTACGGCGGGCTGCTGCTCGGTGCTGAGGGTTTCCTGCTTGCGGGTAATTTCAGCGTTGAGCTTGGTATCCCAGCAAGCGGCATCAAGGCAGTTGTCTTTCTTGGCAAGCTCGGCAAACAGCACCGTGGCGCACCCGCTGCGCTTGGGGCAACTGCTGCAAGCCCCGGCCTCCGGCACTAGCTCCGCGTCCGACAAAGGCCACGGCGCGGCCGACAGTACCCGGCTTTCCTGTTCCAACCACCCTTTCAGGCTGGAATGTTGCAGGGCGTACCGCCCGCCCCACTTCTGAAACAGCCGCACCTGCACATCGAGGGGCCAGCGGGCCAGTTCCTCCGCGCTGCTCATGGTCACCAGTCCGTCATACACGCCCTTCGTCCACTCGGCGGCAAGCTCCGTGAGGCCGCGCCGCTGGGCGACCCAGCGCGAATCCTTCCCGAGCATGGCGGCAACTTCCTGGTACGTGCGCGTGGGCTGGCCTTCCTCCTTCCCCAGCAGCTTCGCCACGGCGGCGGCTTCGTCCAGCGGGTGCGGGTTGCTGCGGTGCAGGTTCTCCACGATACGGGCCGCTTCGGCCTCGCTCTCCGTCATATCCAGCACCATTGCCCGAATGGTCGGCCACTCCAAAATCAGCTCGTGGGCGGCAAAGCGGCTGAAACCGGCAGTCAGCGCGTAATTCTTGCCCTCCATCGGTTCGGCCAACCGGCGCATGGGCACGGCGTGAAGCAGCCCGCCCGTTGCGCGGATGCCCTCGGCCAATGCTTCCAAATCCTTGCGGTTCAGCTTCTCGCGCCGCTCCCGGTAGTTGAAAGGGAGCCACACATCCGAAAGGGCTACTTCCAACAACTCGGCGGCAGCGCGGCCCGGCTGCTCGGGGGTGTCCTGCTGCTCGGGGGTGTCGGGCTGGCCCGCCTCGGGCCGGGCCTCGTCGCCCCGTACAACATTCATCACGGCTTCGGCTTCGGTGCCTTCGGTCAACAAAAGAGGTGCTGCACTCATGGTACTGATTGTTAAGTGGTTGTTTAGTATTTATACGTTGGTAGCCCTGCTTTTGATTCAATAATTGAATCAAAATAATGGTATCTGTCACTTTATTTTTGCCCCCCCAACCTTCTCCCCACCGCCCCGTTTTTCGCCCCGGCCGGGCAAAAAAAGGGGGGCTTATGCCCCCTCCGTGTAGGTTTCCAGTACTGCTTTGCACGTCCTGGCTCCCATGATGCGCCGGGCCGTTTCAGTGTCGAGCGGGGCGGTACGCTGGCGTTCCACGCGGCCGATGATTTCCTGTGCCTCGCCGCCGATACGTTCGGCTACGCGGGCGGCGAAAACGCTCACGTCCCGGTCACCCCGGGCCGTGTTGCACTTCATGCAGCAGGTCACCAGATTGGTGGCCTCGTGGGTGCTGCCGGGCTGGCTGCGGGGTACGATGTGGTCGAGGGCCAACTTAATGCCCGACTCAACGCCGGCACCGCAATACGCGCAGGCCAACCCGTCGCGCAGGTAGATGGCAAGCCGCTTGTGCTGGCTAATCCAGTTCATGCCGTGCCATACGGGCGTGGTCGAGGCGGCGGCAACTGCGGGGGCGGAGGTGGTATGTTTTTTCATAATAAATTTGTTTATGGTTGATTTACAATAGATTATACGTCGATAAATAGATTTTGATGCAATTATCAAATCAAAAATTGTTCGTATTTTGTCACATCTTATTTTTCTCCCCACTGCCCCTATTTAATTCCGCGATTATGCCTCCGTTATCTGGCTACCGAACCCTCTTCAACACAACCTGTTACTTCGTCCAGAAGGCCGATGCCCCCGCCGGCCTTTCCTTCGCTTCCCACCTGGTGCTGGATCAGCCCCTCCACGCGTTTGCTTCCATGCGGGGCTGGCAGCTGGAAGCGGAGCCGGGCCGGTGGCTCGACGTGTTCAACAATGGTCCCCTTGCCGCCCAGCTGAATCTGGTAACGGGTGAATTGTGGACGCCCACCTACCCGAAAGAGGGCTGGGTGCTCGAAGGCATCATGCAACCCGACTACCTGGTGCGCAAAGCCGACGGCGTGCCGGTCGCCTGGTCGTCGCTGCAGCCCCGCTGGTGGGGCATGTTCCGTTCCATGAAAGACCAGTATCAGATGTACCGGCAGTTCAGCTCGCTACCCACGGACTCCGCGCTCCGGATGCGGGACTTGAAGCTGCTCACGTCGAAGGAAAACCGCTACGGCGTCTATGAGCACACGGCCACGGGGCTCTACTATATCAGCTACGTGCTGCCCACCGAGTTTTTCCAGGAATACCTGGCCGGTCCCTACTCACCGCAGGAACTGCTCACGACCGGCGACCGCATTTTCCTGCGCCGGACCGGCATTGATACCGTCCTGGATATGCTTGAAAAAAAATCCTCCCGCTCGTCCAGCCCCAGAAAAAGAGCCGTGGAAAAGGTCGAATAGGTGCTCCAAAATGGGAATGCGGGAAAGCATAATGGGAGCGATCCGGCATCGTTCCTTGCGACCAATCGGTTTACTTTGCCTCACCGGAGCAGACATCCACTCGCGTGGAGATCAGCTTAGCTGACAGCCGGCGAACTTCATTCCCGATCCCCGCACCTACGACCTTTTCCACAACCAAACAAACAACAAAAGCCCCGCATGGCTGCTGCGGGGCTTTTCGTGCGTAGAAGAATACGGTAAGCGAAAGCTTAATTCAGTGACGTCTGCAGCAGCGGCGGCAGGGGCCGATTGCCCGGGCTGCTCTTGAGCTGCATCGTGCCGGCTACCATCATCTGCCAGAGGGGGATGAGCTGATCTTCCTGCGCGGCCAGCGGGATCTGCGCGGCCGGCAACTCCTCCATCTGGGTGGTCACGGCGGCGCGCAGCGCCCGGGCCCACTCTGCTTCGGCAGTTACCTCGCGCAGGGCGCATACCCGCCCGGAATGCGTATCAACCAAGATTAACAGCACGTTACGGCCCTTACCGGCCGCCCAGCGTTCCAGGTGCGCATCCGCTACTAGTGGCAGGCGCGGCAGCGCATCGAAGACGCACATCCCGTCGATCTGCGTGACCAGGTGCGTCAACCGCCGG
The DNA here is from genome assembly GCF_032464715.1 of Hymenobacter endophyticus. Lineage (NCBI taxonomy): Bacteria > Pseudomonadati > Bacteroidota > Cytophagia > Cytophagales > Hymenobacteraceae > Hymenobacter > Hymenobacter endophyticus. Next base: position 65,151 of record NZ_JAWDJT010000012.1, read on the forward strand.
CGCCCCTGGTAGATGGTGATGTTCAGCTCGTGGGTCGCCCAGCTCAGCTTGTCCTCCTCTGGCAGGGGCGTGAAATACACGAGTTGCAACAGTTCGTCTGCGGCATCTGCCGGCAGGTAAGCCACGGCCCCTTCCTCGCCGGCAGGGATACTCAGTGGTCGGGAATAGGGGTAAGGAGCTCCTACCTGCAGCAGCATATCGAGGGGGGTTTCTGGGATCAAGTACGTGATCATGGGACTAGGACTAGGAAGGGAGGATGTGGACGCTCAGAATACGCTGCAACAACTGATCCACCGGGATGCCCACCAGCTCGCCCACCAGCTTCAGCTGGGCGCAGGTGATTTCGCGGCCCTGCACCGGCAGCTGCGTCATTTCCGCCGGCGGCAGGGCAACAGTCAGTACCCAGGCCAGCAGCTCACTGGCGGGACGTCCCAGCAACTGGGCCAGCTGGTCTACCTGGGCGCAGGTCAGGCGGCCGGGCTCCGCCAGCCGGGCTTTCAGCGTCCGCATGTCCACGATGCCCAACTGTTCGCGGGTTTTGCGCAGTGAGACGCGGTGCGCCGTCAGGATGGCTTCCAGATCCGGCATTTCCTGCAGGGACGCAGGGGACTGATGAGGAACTTGTTTACGCGGCATAGGGAGTGGGATAAGCCCCGAAGATAGCGCCACCGGTAGAAAGGCGTCCGGCCAGGCCTGCCGCAACGCTTCCGCCGCCGGCAGCAGCCGGGGCCGACGATAACGTATCAGGCAGAATTCCTGCCGCTCCGTGCCGTCGAAACTCACTTGCTGGAGCAGGTCCAGCCGGAGCATGCCCGCCTGAATCGGCTGCCGGCTGAGCAGCAACTCAAACCGGGTGGCCTGCAGGCTGAAATAATCCCCCAGCTTGGTGGCCAGGGACTCGAGTACGTCGGGCAACTGCGGTAGTGCGACCCTTGTACCGTCATCCTGCCGCGGCCATTCGGCCACGATCAACACGCGGCTCTGCTCGCGGCCCGGCTCACCGGCCCGGGTAAGCAGGATGCGACTCTGCCAGCGAACCTCCTGCTCATCGGGGAATAGGTAACGCTGAAATAGAACACTATCGGTAACCATGGATGGGTAGATTAAGCGGTCCAGTAGCGGACCCGGGGATTCTTACGCAAGCAAGGTACAAAGTGTTGTAATCAATCACAACACTTTGTACCTTGCCGCCGTACACTCCCCCAAAGCCTCTCCATCCAGTACAGCGCTTCTTCTGAGCGGATTGCCCTACATTGCAGCTCCGGAGCTGAAATTAAAATTACGTTTTGGCGAGCTTTTAAATAGTTTTGCATTCAGTCACTCCGTCGGGCGAAGTGTTTTGCCTCGTCTCGCTCCGGATGTCTATCCCCGCTACTGCCCTTTGCACTTTTTCGGTACGCCGTTCAGGTGCCCCCGCTTTCAGCACGCACACCTATCCGCTTTCCGTCGTGTTGTTCCACTACTATTCTACCGTTTCCCGTGCGCATCATTCGTCACACTCTCGCGCTGGCCGGGCTCCTGTGCGCGCTGCAGGCTCCCGCCCAACAAGTCCCCGCCGCTGACACGAGCCGCCAGGTGCACCTGGCCAACGTGGACGTGGCCCCCGCGGCCGCCGACACCAAAGGCTGGCTGCTGCTCGATGAGAATATCAAGCTGGAACTGGAGGGCGCCATGCACAACCTCTACAATTTCCACTATGATCGGGCCGAGAAGCAGTTCCGCAGCCTGCGCCGGCGCTACCCTGAGCACCCGATGCCCTACTTCCTGATGGGACTGACCCAGTGGTGGAAAATCATGCCCAGCAACGTAACCAACCGGCAGTACGACAAGGTCTTCTACGCCTACATGGATTCGGCCATCACGAAAGGAGAGCGCCTCTATGAGGCTGATCAGAACAACTACGAAGCCAGCTTTCTGCTCTCGGCCGCGTACGGATTTTCCGCCCGTCTGCACGCCGAGCGCCGCGACCTGCGCCTGGCCACCGTCTACAGCAAACGGGCCCTGGACTACGTGCAGCGCAGCCAGCAGGCCAACGGCCTGAGCCCGGAATTCCTCTTCGGTACGGCCCTGTTTAATTACTACGCCGTATCCGTGGCCGATGATTACCCCTTCCTGCGGCCGATTTTGCTCTTTTTCCCCAAAGGCAACCGGCCACTGGGCCTGCAGCAGCTGCGCTCCACGGCGGAAAACGGCTTTTATACCGGGGCCGAAGCCCGGTATTTTCTGATGAAGATCCTGGCCAGCCCGAAGGAGAATGACGAGGCCGGCGCCCTGGTCATTGCCCGGCAGCTGGCAAAGGCCTATCCCGACAACGCCTACTTTCAACGCTACTACGCGCTGCTGAGCTTCAACCAGGGCGAGTACCGCGAGTGCGAGCAGATCAGCCTCAACATCCTCGACAAGCTTAACCAGGGGCTACCGGGCTACGAGTCGTTCAGCGGCCGCTACGCCACCTACTACCTGGGCTTCCTGCAGCAGACCAAATACAAGAACCTGACCAAGGCCCGCGACTACTACCAGCGCTGCATCGTGTTCTCGGAAATGGCCGAGATGACCAAAGGCGGCTACTACCTCTACGCGAATTTCAACCTGGCCCGCATTGCCGAATCGCAGCGGGACCTGCGCGCCGCCCACCACTACTACCAGGTCGTACTGAAGCAGGCCGACCGCTCCTCCCCGATGTACACGACGGCCAAGGCCTTCCTGCGCGAGCACCGCGCGACGCGTCTGACCGATACCCTGCCCGCCGGCTACTCGGCCCGCTAACTGCCCTCCCGCTCCCTGTCTGTGCTTTGCCTGCTGCACCCGGTCGTCCGGCCGGTGGCCCGCTTGTCTCACGTTTCCGTCATTGCTATGTCTCTGCTCGAGAAAATCGTCCGGGGCCTGCCCGTCAGCCCCGACATCCAACAGGCGCTGACCAGCCCCGACCTGCTGCGCAAGCACGCGCTCTACCTGCGCCTGCCTCATTTGCTGGCTCCTGCCTACGGGCCGGTAACACCCCAGCAACTGGAACAGCTATCCGCGTACGGCTACCTGTACTTCCGCTTTCTGGTCGAGTTCGACCAGGTGCTGGATCAGGCCGGCCACCAGCCGCTTTCGGCCGCCGCTACCGGCCGCATCTTCGAGTTTTGCGCGGTCTACGAGGCCGCCATCCGGGGCCTGAGCGCGCTGTTTCCGGAAGCCGATCCGTTCTGGAACCACTTCGCCCAGTGCAAGCGGGAGTACGCCGGCAGCAACCGCCAGGAAAAGACCCTGGCCGCCACCCGGCCTGCTTTCACCGCCGCTATGTTCGAGGAGCTGGCCGCCGGCAAGTCCGCCGCTTGCTACGCCATGGTACACGCCCTCGATAGCCTCAGCGGCCGGTCCCAGCCCAGCACCCCGCTGCTGACGTGCCTGCGTCATGTGCACATCGGCCTGCAGTGCCTGGATGACGTGGATGATTTCGTTCAGGATCTGCACCACCGGCAGTACACATTCGCGCACTACGGGGTCATCTCAGAAAACGGAATAAATAGCACGTTAAGACCTGGAAAGGGGACGTAGAGGCTGAAATTTGCCGGGTGCACGCTTGGTACGCCACGAATAGTCGCCCGTCAGGTTGATGTGCTCCCAACCCAGCGGTGATAAGTAGGGCAACAGCGCTTCGTCCACGTTATGGCCGTGGGCGCGCAGGGCCTGCACGGCACGCTGCAGGTACACCGTATTCCACAACACGATGGCAGCCGTGAGCAGATTCAGGCCGCTGGCCCGGTAGCGTTGCTGCTCGAAGCCCCGGTCCCGGATTTCGCCCAGCCGGTGGAAGAACACGGCCCGGGCCAGTGCGTTGCGGGCTTCGCCTTTGTTGAGCCCCACCTGCACGCGGCGGCGCAAGTCGACGCTTTGCAGCCAGTCCAGAATGAACAGGCTCCGCTCGATGCGGCCCAGTTCGCGCAGGGCCACGGCCAGCCCGTTCTGGCGCGGGTAGCTGCCGAGCTTGCGCAGCATGAGCGAGGCCGTCACGGTGCCCTGCTTAATGGACGTGGCCAGACGTAAGATTTCTTCCCAATGGGCCAGGACGTGGCGCACGTTGAGCGTCCCGCCCAGCAGGGGCTGCAAGGCCTCGTATGCCGGGGAGCCCGGCGGCATATACAGCTTCGTGTCGCTTAGGTCGCGGATGCGGGGGGCAAACCGGTAGCTCAGCAGCGGCATCACGGCAAACAGGTGGTCGGTAAAGCCGGCCGTGTCGGTGTAGTGCTCGGCGATGCGCAGGTCGGATTCGTGGTAGAGCAACCCGTCGAGCACATACGTGGCATCGCGCACGCCGACGTTGATGACCTGACTGCTAAAGGGGGCGTACTGGTCCGAGACGTGGGTATAAAACAGCCGGCCCGGCTCGGCCCCGTATTTGGGATTAATGTGCCCGGTGCTCTCGGCGCGTCCCCCGGCCCGGAACCGCTGCCCGTCCGACGAAGAGGTCGTGCCGTCGCCCCAGTGGGCCGCGAAGGGGTGGCGCAGCTGCGCGTTGACCAGCTCGGCCAGGGCCAGCGAATAGGTATCATCGCGGATGTACCAGGCTTGCAGCCAGGAAAGTTTGGCGTGGGTGCTGCCGGGGCAGGATGCCGCCATTTTAGTCAGGCCCAAGTTCAGGCCATCGGCTAGCAGGGTGGTGAGCAGCAAGGCCGGGTCTCTGGTCGGGGCCCCGGTTCTCAGGTGCGTGAAGTGGCGGCTGAACCCGGTCCACTCGTCGACTTCCAGCAGCAGGTCCGTAATCTTGACGTGGGGAAGCTGGCGGGCTGCCTGCTCAATCAGGGCCTGGGCCGCGTCCGGCACGGCCGCATCGAGGGGCATGATTTTCAGGCCGGCCGCCGTCAGGCTGGCATCCGGCAACTCACCCGCTGCGGCCAGGCGGTTAACTGTTTCCAATTGTTGGGTCAGGTGCGCGAGGCGCTGCTGCAGGTACCGTTCCCCGTTCGGTTCCACGGCCAAGGGTAGCTCACCGGCCTGAAGTAGGGCGGCAAACGGTTCCGTCGGCACCAAGTACTCCTCGAAGTCCTTAAACTGGCGCGAGCCCAGCACCCACATATCGCCCGAGCGCAACGCGTTTTTGAGTTCAGCCAGGGCACATAGCTCGTAGTAGCGGCGGTCCAGCCCTTGGTCCGTCAGCACCAGCTTCTGCCAGCGCTTGCTGATGAAGGCCGTCGGCGCATCGGCCGGCAGCTTGCGGGCGCCCGTCGTGTTCAGCTCGCGCAACACGTCCAGCGCGGCCAGCAGACGTTTCGCGGCCGGGGCCGCCCGCAGCGGCAGGGCGGCTAGAAACGCGGGGGCGTAGCGGCGCAGCGTGGCGTAGTGCTCGCCTACCCGGTGCAGGAAATCAAAATCAGCCGGTTGAGCCAGTTGCTGCGCTTCGCCCACGCTGGCGGTGAATTCCTCCCACGGCAGCACCGATTCGATGGCCGCGAACGGGTCCGTGCCCGTGGCGCGGGCCGTGAGCAGGGCCTGCCCAATGCGCCCGAACAGGCGCACCTGCTGGTTGATGGCCTTGCCCGAGGCCTGAAACTGCTGCTGGTGCTTGTGTTTGGCCGCGTTGAACACCTTCCCCACGATGCGGTCGTGCAAGTCGAGCAGTTCGTCCAGCACCGTGGCCGTGCCTTCCAGGGCCAGGGCGACCAGCGTGGCCAGGCGACGCACCGGCTCGAATTTGGCCAAGTCGGCCGGAGTCATCTGGCCTCCTTCCCGGGCGATTTTGCGCAGCCGGTTTTGGTGGACCCGCCGTGCCAGGTCCGCCGGCAGCCCCAGCTGTTGCCACGCCGCCAAGCGGGCCAGGTGTTCCAGCATCTGCCGCGAAGTGGGGGCGGCGGGGGCTTGCCGCAGCCACGCCAACCAGGTCAGGGTACTGCCCTCGCGGCGGGTGAGCAGGTTTTCCAACGCCTGCCGGGTTTCCGAGGTCAGGTCCTCGGTCAGCGTCTGGTAAAGCCAGCGATTAGCCCGGGTTAAGGCCTCCGCGCTGAGACGTTCGAGAACGGTGACCGCGGGCAACAGGACACCCTGGTGGCGTAAGTGCCCTATCAAGGCTTGCACCAGCACCACGCCTTTGTCAGTTTGCCGGGCAACTTCGGCCAGCCACGGCACGGCGGCCCGGTAGTGCGGTAAGCCAAACGTCTGAATCGAAAAAGCCGCTTGCAGTTCCAGCAAGTGTTCGCGCCGGGTTTGCTCGCGCTGGCCATACACGGCCCACTCTGTTACCGAAATCTTCAGTTGGGTGGCCACAAAAGCCAGCAGCGACGAAGCCGGCAATTGCTCCACTGCCAATGATACCCCCGGAAACCGCAGGTAGCAAAGTTGCACAGCAAAGCCCAGGCGGTTAGCCACACCACGGTGTTGGTGAATCAGCGACAGGTCGGCTTCACTAAAGGTGTATTGCCGGATGAACTCCTCCGGGCTTTCGGGCAGCGCCAGGAGTTGCTCCCGTTCCGCTGCCGATAATATGGAACGACGAGGCATGGGGGTAGAGCAATTGGTAGCTAAAGATGATGATTCCGTTCCATCGCGCCGATACCAGCCTAATTAGCAGCCATCTACACAGCCCTTTCTGTTCACTTAGTGCGTGTTTGTGAATTTAAAAAAACACATTCTGCTCATCTGGCGTTCGCTTGTCGAGGCAATTCTCCCACTTCGTCATGTCGATTGATTGACAACGCCAGATGAGCAGGACGGTTTAAAGTGATTAAGAAAAATCCAAACACGCTCTTAATGTCACTGCTCGCACAACGCCCATGCCCCGACGCGGAGAAGTTTGAGAGCCACTGCATGAGGCACAGACGGACCAATCACTGACAAAAGCTGCAACACTCCAGGTCAGGGCGATGGACCGCCATTGCGCACGCTTGACGATAATCATGGCCTGGTCTGATGAAACTCATGGGCCAAGCAGCACCTACCCCGGAACTTTGACCCATTCATCCCGGCTAGCGCTCCTGCTCTTTTGCGGCAGGAATCCGGCAATCCGGTACCGCGCCAGGGTGGGTGTGTTTATGCTTTTCTGGTTGCCGTTTCCTATGACTAACTCCTTCAAGGCCCTCAGCCTTACCTATAAAAAGGCGCCATTAGCCATCCGTGAGCTGTTGGCGCTGAATGAGTTGGAATGTGAGCAAGTACAGCGCAGCCTTCAACAGGAGTTGGGCCTTTCCGACCTGCTGGTGCTGAGCACCTGCAACCGCACGGAAGTGTACTATACGGCCGAGGACGACCAACAGATAGCCATCATTGACGCGCTGGGTCACACCAAAGGCTGCGCCAGCAGCCGGGGCTACGCTTCGTACTTTGAGCACTTTACAACGGCCGGGGCCGCCGCGCAACATCTCTTCGAGGTAGCCTTGGGGCTGGATGCTCAGGTTGTCGGCGACCTGCAGGTTATCAACCAAGTGAAGCTGGCCTACCGCCGTTCGGTGGCGGCGGCGGCGGCAGGGCCGTTTCTGCACCGGCTGCTCCACGCGGTGCTCGCGGCCAACAAGCGGGTGCAGCAGGAAACGGCTTTTCGCGACGGCGCAGCCTCCACTTCCTCCGCCACCCTGGAACTGGTGGAGGCGCTGACGGCCGACCTGCCCTCGCCGCGGGTGCTGGTTGTGGGGCTGGGCGAAATTGGCGCCGATGTGGCCCGCCACTTCGCCAAAAGCCGGCGCTTTACGCACGTCACGCTCTGCAACCGGACCCGCGTCAGGGCCGAGGCGCTGGCCGCGGTGCGCGGCCTGAAGGTCCTTGAGTTTGCGGACCTGGCCGACGGCGTGCGGCAGGCCGATGTTATTATTTCCTCAGTTTCCGCGCCGGTGCCCCTGTTCACCCGGGAGCTGGTGGCCGGCCTAGAGGTGCTGAGTCCTAAGTTCTTCATCGACCTTTCGGTGCCGCGCAGCGTGGACCCCGCCGCCGAGCACGTGCCGGGGGTGCTGGTTTACAACATCGACGCCATCCAGCATCAAGCCTCGGCGGCCCTGAGCCGGCGCCTGGCGGCCGTGCCCCAGGTGTGGGCCATCATTGCTGAAAGCGTAGCCGGCCTGCGGGAACGGAGCCGGGAGCTGCATGTGTCGCCGGCCATTCAGCAGTTGAAAAATACCCTGGAGCAGCTGCGGCAACAGGAGCTGGCCCGATTTCAGAAAAAGGCCAGCCCCGCCGAAGCCCGGCGGCTCGACCAAGCCACCCAGGCCCTGACCCAGAAGTTTCTCAAGCTACCCGTGCTGCAACTTAAAGCCGCCTGCCAGCGCGGCGAGGCCGACGAGCTGGTTGCCGCGCTCACCGAATTATTTGTGTTGAAAGCCTAACGGAGCGGATAGCCGGCCCGGTACCGCATAGGCTGCAAGCGCCACCGTCTGTGCCGCTTCGAGCCTATTGTGCGGGAGGCAAGCAGTCCCAGCGCGGGCGCACGGGGCTGAGCCGGTTTCTGCAAGCCAGCTCAGACAGCCTCCGTCGGGCCTGCTAACGCTTGAAAACGGCCCGACAGGCGCTATATCGGGCCGGTGAGCTGGTAGCCCGGCGGCCCAGCGCTTCCTTTACCGGCACTTTCCGCGCAGGTCGAGGAACACCAACCGCCAGCGGCCACCCACGCCGGCCGATTTCGAGAAGTGGAACTGGTAGCCGGTGCGGGTTTGCAGCACCCCGCGCACGCAGCGGCCCTGGGCGGCCTGGGCCTGGTTGCGGTTGCCCCCTTTGATGGCCGCGGTTTTCCAGAAATCCAGCGCCCGAAACGGCGCGGATGGCCCTACGAAGCAGCCCTCTTCGGCAAAGGTGCCGGCGGGGCAGGCCGCAGCGGGCAGCTTGGCCACCGGCTTGGGCGCCGCGCAGGTCATGAGTTGTTTGTCCAGGGCGAAAAGCGGCTGTTGGTGCTGGTCGCGGAAGCGGCGCACGTCGGCCACCCGCGTCACGAGTGGCACGCCGCCGGCCTGCTCCAGTACCCACAGGCCGTATTCGGGGTCGAGCAGTTGATTGAGGGTGGCCGCGTCGTGTCCCCGCAGGCTGCCGTCGAGGATAAGCCAGGCGCCGGTCACGGAGGTATCGGCAGGCATGACCGGATTTTCGGTTTTGGCGGCGGCCGAGTCGGGCTTGGGTGTGCTGGCGGCCGTGAGTACCTGCGGCTGGCCCTGGCCGGTGGGCTTGGCGGGCATGCCATTGGGATTTTTAACGTCGCCGCAGGAGGTTACCAGCAAGGCCAGGACGGACAAAAGTTGTTGAAGACGCATGTGAGGTGATAATTGAGCTGTTGGCCAGACTGGATGAGGCGGCCGATGGAGAAAGTGTGGCCGAGCTCGGTCGAGGGGCTGGCGCTGTCGGAGCGGGGAGTGGGTGAAGGGTCAGGAAGCCAGCCAGTCGATGCCTTTGCGCAGCCAGGCTTGGGTGTCGGCCTCCGCCGAGCCGGGCTCCGGGGTGAGGTTGTAGTGCCACTCGGCCTGGGGCGGCAGGCTCATCAGGATGCTTTCCGTGCGCCCCCCGGTTTCCAGACCGAAGCGGGTGCCCCGGTCGATGGCGAGGTTAAACTCGGCGTAGCGGCCGCGACGCACCTGCTGCCAGTGCTTTTCGCGGGCGCCGTGGGGCAGGTCGCGGTTCTGGCGCATCAGGGCGCAGTAGGTGCGGCCGTATACCTCGCCCACGGCTTTCATGAAGGCAAACAGCTCGTCAAAAGTGCCGTCCGGCCCCACTGTAAGTCGGTCGAAGAAGATGCCGCCCACGCCCCGGGTTTCCTGGCGATGGGGCAGGTAGAAATACTCATCGGCCCATTCCTTGAAGCGGGCGTAGTAGGCCGGGTGGTGCTGGTCACACACCTGCTTGATTTCCCGGTGAAACCAGCGCGCTTGCGCCTCATTCACGTAAATCGGGGTTAGGTCCAGCCCGCCGCCGAACCAGGCTTCGCCGTTGCCGGCCTCAAAGTAGCGCACGTTCATGTGCGAGATGGGCACCATCGGGCTGCGCGGGTGCTGCACCACCGAAACGCCGGTGGCGAAGTAAGTGGGGTCGGGCATGAGCAGCTGGCGCGCGGCGGCCTCGCTCAGGCGGCCCCACACCGCCGAGAAGTTAACCCCGCCTTTTTCCAGCACTGCTCCCGGACCGATAACCCGGGTGCGTCCACCACCCCCGCCTTCGTGCGACCACGCATCCTCGCGGAAGGTGGCGCCGCCATCGGCGGCTTCCAGCTGCTGGCACAGCCAGTCCTGAAACTGGCGCATCCACGCCTCCACGGTGGCGCGGGCGGATGCAGGGAAGGTTTGGGGGGGCAAGGGCAGGGAAATAGTCATTTGATAAAGTGGGTTGTCAGGGTGGCGCGCACTCAGCTTGCCGATGCTTTTTCAAGGTGCGGCCCAGCTATCAGCCGGGCTTCGGCTGCTTTGCGCAGGCTGCATTGGGCGCAGCAGCTTGCCGTGGGCTCGGTGCTGGTGCCCAGCACAAGCACCGGAATGCGCAAGTGGTAGGCGTTGGTTTTGGCATAGTGCGGATTGAAGAAGCGCCGCACCAGGCAGCCGTCGGCCGTAGCTACCACCAGCAGTTGCGCCGCCTGTTGCTCGCAGAATTCGCTGAGGTCTTCCAACTCGTCCTCGGCAGGCAGCAGGTGCACCGCGGCCGCAGCAAAGCGGCTGCGCGCAGCAAGCACGCCTTTTTTTAGGGGCGCGAGGCCCGCGCTGCCGGCCCCGTAGAACTGCACCAGGTCGAAGTGCGCCCCGGATGGGCGCACTAAGCCCGGAAGCGGGCTCAGGTGCCGACTGGCCAGCCGGGTAAAGTCGCCCGACACGACCACGCGGGCGGGCAGCTCATGTCGGCCGGGCGGTACCAGCAGCACGGGGCAACTCACTAGCTCGGGCAACAGGGCGCGGGGTGCGCCAGCGGCCTGCGCTTCGGCGCAATCGGCCAGAGCCAGGCCGGCCACCACCAAGTCGGCGTTGAAACCGGCCACCAGCACTTGCAGGCCTTCGGCCGAGAGCCCATCTCCCGCGTGGTAATAGTAGTTGATGCGCCGGCCGCTCTGCCGGGTTAGCTGCCGGTAGCGCAGGCGTTCGGCTAAGGCCTCCAGCCGGTGAAGCAGGTCCGCCCGCCGTTCGGGCGTGAGGGGGCCGTCGGCGGCGCTGTGCACCAGCACAATTTCGGCGGGCAGGCGCAAAGCCAGCTTGTTGGCGTACACCAGCGCGTGTTCGGACGACGCCGTGAAATCAATAGGCACGAGAATGGTTTGCATGGCGAAGAGCTGGTGGGCGCGGGTTGAAAACGGTAGGACAATGCGAGAATAACTATTTGGACTGCTCAGTTGGAGCGGCCGCGGCGGGGCCGTGACAGTAATGCACCGTAGCCGGCTGGCCTGCGGCAACGCGTTCGGAGCCACCTAGTTGCGGACTCACGTAGGGAATGCCCAGTCCCAGCCCCCGCAGAATGAACAGCCCCGCCATAACGGTGGCCAGCACGGGCACGGCCCGCCGCAGCCGCCCCCGCCACGCCAGTGGCACCAGCTGCCCAGTGAGCGACAAGGCCAGCATCAGCGGCAGCGTGCCCAGACCAAACAGGGCCATGTAGCCCGCTGCCCCGGCCACGCCCGGCACGCTCAGGGCCCCGGCCAGCGCCAAATACACTAAGCCGCAGGGCAGCAACCCATTGAGCAGACCCGTGGCATAAAGCGCCCCCAGCGAGGGCTGCTGGTAGTAATACGCCAGCCGGCTTTTAACTTTAGCCAGCACCACATCCAAATCAACAAAGGCAGCGGCCCGGCCCAGCCACCGCTCGGGTGTGGCCACGAGCAGCAGAATCAGCGCGCCCGAAAGCACCGACAAGCCCTGCTGCCAGCCCGCCAGCCGCAGACCCTGGCCCACCGCACCAGCTGCAGCGCCCAGCGCGGCGTAGGTACTCACGCGGCCCAGGTTGTAGAGCACCCGCCCAGCCACGTAACGCCTGCGCGAGCCACCCGCGCCCGGCAGCGCCAGCGCAATGGCCCCGCACATGCCCACGCAGTGGAAGCTGCCCAGCAACCCAAATAGAAAGCCTGCCCAAAGCATCATACCGCGTATTATTAAGATACAAAGACGCCGGCGCGAACGCCCTGGCCAAGAGTTAGATGGATAACTCCTTTTCCACAAAATACTGGTGGCCGCCGGCCGTAAAATCCAGCCGCAGCCGCCAGTAGCCCGCCAGCAGCCGGCTGGTGTTCAGCTCTTGCCGCGCCGAGTCCCCGGTCGGCGAAAAGGGCAGCCGGAAATCCAGCTTCTGGTCGGAGGGCCGGAAGAAGTACAGCGTGCCCCGCACCGCCTGCCCGGCCAAGGCGGGCGGCAGTTGGAGGGTAAGGCGCTGAGAAGCTCGTTCGTAGGCCACACGCACCGGGGCGGGCAGCGCGGCCGTGCGCGCCACCGATTCCATGCGCTGCTGGTAGGCCAGCTCCTGCTGGTAGTAGTCGGCGCTCACCAGGTCCACGTTGGTGCGCATGGCCCGCTGCACCATGTAGCCGATGTAGGCAGCAAAGAGCACGAAAGTGGCAATGATGGCGTAGGGCCAAAGGTTGCGGCGGGTAGTGGTCATGGGGTTGAATTGTAGCGCGGACGCTGCGAGTCCGCGCCTGGGCGGATTTCGTTCGGGTGTGGTGCGGGCGCGGACTCGCGGCGTCCGCGCTACTTTTCACTGCACCGGCCCGAGGAACTTGGTTTTGGTTTCGGTAATCAACTGGCCCCCGCTGAACACACCGATGCGGATTTTCTGGTTGGTGGTGTGCAGCGCCGACTTGGGCAACTCAGCGAAGAACACGCCCTCGGTGATGCCTTGGGCTGGTAGTTTCAGCCCGTCGTTGCCGACCAGCGCAATGGTGCCGCCGGCGGGCTCCAGCATCTTCAGGGTGATGGGGTACGGGTGATTGGTTTTGTTGATAACCGAGATGTTGTAGAGGTTGGTGATGGTGCCGTGGGCGGTTTTCTGAAACAGCTGGCCCGGCGTGCGCAGCACCGTGGCTTCCACGTTGGAGCGCGACACCAACAGGAAGGTGAGGCCCAGCAGCACCGCCACCAGGGCCCCCGATAGCGCTTTCATGCGGCCCGTGAGGCGAAAGCGCGTGCCCTGAGCAATGTCGTTGACCGAGGCGTGGCGGATGAGGCCCAGCGGCAGGTTCACCATTTCCATGATGTGGTTGCAGGCGTCGACGCAGGCCGTGCAGTTGGTGCATTCCAGCTGCTGCGCCCCGTTGCGGATGTCGATGCCCGTGGGGCACACCTGCACGCACTGGTGGCAGTCGATGCAGTCCCCAGCCAGGCGCACTTGGTTTTTGCGCAGCTTCTCGCGCGGCTCGCCCCGCTTGTAATCGTAGGCCACCACCAGGCTGTCTTTATCCAGCAACACGCCTTGCAGACGGCCGTAGGGGCAGGCGATGGTGCACACCTGCTCGCGAAAGCGAGCAAAAACGGCGTAGAACACGCCCGTGAACACGACCATTGACGCCAGTCCGCCCAGGTGAGCCGCGGGCGGGTCCGTAATAATCTTCACCAGCTCGTCCGAGCCCACGATGTAGGCCAGGAAGGTGTTGGCAATCAGAAAGGAAAGCAGCAGAAACAGCGTGTGCTTGCTGGTTTTGCGCCAGATTTTGTTCCAGGTCCAGTCGGCCCGGTCCAGGGCTTTTTGCTGGGGGCCGTCGCCTTCGAGCCAGTACTCGATGCGGCGGAACACCATCTCCAGAAAGATGGTCTGCGGGCACACCCAGCCGCAGAACAGGCGGCCGTAGACGATGGTGAACAGGATGATGAACAGCACAAACGCCAGCGCCCCTACCAACAGAATGAAAAAATCCTGGGGCCAGAAAATCTGGCCGAAGATGATGAACTTCCGGGCCGGCAGGTTCAGCATGAGCACCGGCAGCTCGTGAATGCGCAGCCAGGGGCCGGCAAAGAGCAAGGCCAGCAGGCCGTAGCTAATCCACTTGCGGGCGCGGTAGAGCCGGCCGCTGGGCTTCTTGGGATACAGCCAGATGCGCTTGCCTTCGCCATCCACCGTCGCAATGTGGGTGCGAAAGTCGTCGTCGGGCTGATAGTTGATAGCGGCCATTGGGGTGGTAAATTAGTGGTGTGCTCCGGTGCGCCGGCGCCAACCGGCCGGCCGGGGTCGGTCAACTCGTCAACAGCCGGTTTGCGGTGCCGGGCCTTACTTGCTGGCCAGGGGCTTGCCGCCGGCTTCCTTCTCGCCCTGCGGCTCTTTGGCGCCCGCCGGCTTCGAGCCTTGCAGCGACTGGATGTAGGAGGCCACTTGCAGAATCTGCTTGCCGGCCAGCTTGCCCTTCCAAGCCACCATGCCCTTGCTGGTCACGCCGTACTTAATGGTTTTGTAGACGTGGTTGATTTCGCCGCCGTGCAGCCAGTACTCGTCGGTGAGGTTGGGCCCCACTTTGCCCTCGGCGCTGGCCCCGTGGCAGGGGGCGCAGTTGGTGGCGAAAATGCTTTTGCCGGCGGCCAGGTCGGCCGGGGCGGTGAGGGCCGTGTAGGTCGTAAGCTTGTTGGGGTCGTCGGCCTCGGCCGACACCAGCAGGGTAGCCTGGCGCATCTCGGTTTCGTACTCGGCCAGCTGCAGCTGCCCGGCGTTGGCCACGTGGTAGTAGCCCATGTAGCCCACGGCAAACACGATGGTGAAGTAAAAGCCGTACTTCCACCACGGCGGCAAGTCGTTGTCGTACTCCGAGATGCCGTCGTACTCGTGGCCCATCAGCTCGTCCTTGCGTTCCCCGTTCACCAGGCGGGTGTCACCGACCAGCAGGCCCACCACCTTGCCGCTCCAGGTGTCGTGCACCGTGGGCAACTCGTAGAGTTTGCGCAGCTGTGGCTTGAGCTTGACGACTATCATCGTAAAGAGCAAGGCAAACACCAGCAGCACCAGCACCAGCGTGCTGAGCAAAAACCAAAACAGCATTTCCTGGGTGTCGGGGCCACCCGTCTTGGCCGGCGCGGCGGCCGGCTCCTGGGCTACGGCGGCGCCTGCCTGTAGTAGGCCGGCGAGGAGCAGCGGCCCGGTCTTTCGGGTCAAATGGGTTAACATGCGGCGGCTTCTGGCTTCGTGGAGGTAGAAGAGGACGGGTGGGTGGCCACTTCCGGCGCGGCGCGCTGCTGCTGCCAGTAGGGGCTGCTGGTGGCCGAGGCCACGGAGGTGCCGACGACTACAACCAGCAGCGCCACGAGGCCCAGTACGCCCACCAGCACCCAAAACAGTGCATCCGAGCCCGAGGGCGCGGGCGCGGTGGCCGGAGTTTGGCCAGCGGCCAGGTAACTCGTGAGCAGGCCCGTGGCCGTCATCAGGAGGGAGCGTCTGGCTAGCATAGCACGTCGGGGCCGAGGGCCGGTTGCGGGGTTTCGTCGTCGGCGCGCAGGGGCATTTCGCTCATCTCGCGCAGGTGCTGGCGGTTGGCCCGCACCACGTACACGAGCAGGCCCAGGAAAAACAGGAAGAAGATAGCCAGCGAGATGAGCGGGTATATCTCGACCCCGGCAATAGATTGCAATACTTTCTTGTCCATGGTCTGGCACTGAAAAGGGGTTACTGGGCGGCCGCGGCGGCCTGCTCGGGCTTCACTTTGATGTCGGTGCCCAAGCGCTGGAGGTAGGCAATCAGGGCCACAATCTCTTTGTCCGACTTCACCTCGATGTCCTCCTTTTTCAGGTCGCGCACGATGCCGTCGGCCTGGGCGCGGGCATCGGCCTCGGCCTGCTGGTCGAAGCCCGCCGGGTAAGGTGTGCCCAACTGTTGCAGCACCCGAATTTTGGTAGGCAGGGTACTGTAGTCAATGGTGTTGTCATACAGCCAGGGGTAGGGCGGCATGATGGAGCCGGGCGACATGCTGGTGGGGTCCAGCATGTGGTTGTAGTGCCAGGAGTGCGGGTATTTGCCACCCAGGCGGTGCAAATCGGGCCCGGTGCGCTTGCTGCCCCACAAAAAGGGCCGGTCGTACACAAACTCGCCGGCTTTGCTGTACTCGCCGTAGCGCTCGGTTTCCGAGCGGAACGGGCGCACCATCTGGGTGTGGCAGTTCGAGCAGCCTTCTTTAATGTAGAGGTCGCGGCCTTCCAGCTCCAGGGGCCGGTAGGGCTTGACGGAGGCGATGGTGGGCACGTTGCTTTTGACCAGAAAGGTGGGCACCATCTCGATAATGCCGCCAATGGCAATGGCCACGGTGGCCCAGAACGCCAGCTGAAACGGGCGGCGCTCAATCCAGCGGTGCCAGTGGTCGGCGTCGGCGTGCGGGTCTTCGGCGGCGGGCAGCAGCGCGGGGGCCGTGGCTTTCTCCTCGGCCAGCAGCGCGCCGGCCTGGGCCGTCTTGAACAGGTTGTAGGTCATCAGCAGCGCGCCGGCCAGGTAGAGCACCCCGCCGATGCCGCGCAGGTAGTACATGGGCACGATTTGCAGCACCGTTTCCAGGAAGTTGGGGTACTGCAGCATGCCC
This sequence comes from Hymenobacter endophyticus, assembly GCF_032464715.1. Taxonomy (NCBI): domain Bacteria; kingdom Pseudomonadati; phylum Bacteroidota; class Cytophagia; order Cytophagales; family Hymenobacteraceae; genus Hymenobacter; species Hymenobacter endophyticus. Next base: position 81,550 of record NZ_JAWDJT010000012.1, read on the forward strand.
TCGGCGTTGAACTGCTTCCACATGAGCCCCTGCGTGAAGCCGGCCCAGTACAGGGGCAGCGCGTACACCAGAATGCCGATGGTGCCAATCAAAAAGTGGATGTTGGCCAGCTTCTTGGAGTACAGTTCGGTGCGGTAGAGGCGCGGCCACAGCCAGTAGAGCATGGCAAAGGTCAGGAAGCCGTTCCAGCCCAGGGCCCCCACGTGCACGTGGGCCACAATCCAGTCGGTGAAGTGGGCAATGGCGTTCACGTTCTTAAGGCTCAGCATGGGGCCTTCAAAGGTGGCCATGCCGTAGGCCGTGATGGCCACCACCAGAAACTTGAGCACCGGCTCCTCGCGCACTTTGTCCCAGGCGCCGCGCAGCGTCAGCAGCCCGTTAATCATACCGCCCCAGCTGGGCGCAATCAGCATAATGCTGAACGCCACACCCAGGCTCTGGGCCCAGTCGGGCAAGGACGTATACAGCAAGTGGTGCGGCCCGGCCCAGATGTAGATAAAAATCAAGGACCAGAAGTGGATGATGCTCAGGCGGTAGGAGTACACCGGCCGCCCGGCCGCCTTGGGCAGGAAGTAGTACATCAGCCCCAGGTAGGGCGTGGTCAGGAAGAAAGCCACCGCGTTGTGCCCGTACCACCACTGCACCAGCGCGTCCTGCACACCGGCGTACATGGAGTAGCTTTTCATAAAGCTCACCGGCAGCTCCATGGAGTTGACGATGTGCAGCACGGCGATGGTGATGAACGTGGCGATGTAGAACCAGATGCCCACGTACAGGTGCCGCTCGCGCCGCCGCGCAATGGTGCCGAACATGTTCCAGCCGAACACCACCCAAATCACCGTAATGGCAATGTCAATGGGCCATTCCAGCTCGGCGTACTCCTTGCTCGTGGTGAAGCCCAGGGGCAAGGAAATCAGGGCGCTGAGGATGATGAGCTGCCAGCCCCAGAAGTGAATCTTGCTCAGGGCCTTGGAGTACATCGGCGTTTTGCACAGGCGCTGCAGCGAGTAGTACACGCCCATGAAGATGCCGTTGCCGACGAAGGCGAAAATCACCGCGTTAGTGTGCAGCGGCCGGATGCGGCCGAAGGTGGTGACGGCCGTGTTCATGTTCACGGCGGGCTGCGCCAGCTCGAAGGCGGCCAGGATGCCCACCAGCATGCCGGCAATGCCCCAGAATACGGTGGCCAGGCCGAAATTGCGGACAATCTGGTTGTCGTAGAAAAACGTGTCGACCGCCTGGCTGAGCCGGCTCGGAACCTGCGGCTCGTCGGCGGAAAGAGGCGGCATGGGGGTGGCTTGCATGAGCAAAAAGAAGCTAGTGGTTTACTCCTCCAAAGGTCCTGCAAGCCCCTTTCGGGCGGCATGACGGCGGTCAAGCCCGCACTTGATTAATCTCAACCAAGCGGCTTTTCGCCGCTCCTTGGTTCGTCCGGGTCGGCCGGTTCGTCGGGCACGTCATCGAACAGCATCCGCACCGAGGGCGTGTAAGCATCGTCGTACTGCCCGCTGCGCACGGCCCAGAGAAAGCCACCCAGAAACAGCAGGGCCACGAGCAGGCTGATACCAATCAGCGGAAAAATAATGGTCATAAAAAGCCGGTTTATAGCCGATGGCGCCGGGCCGCCCAGCCCACCAGCAGGGTCGCTGCTACCATCACGCTCAGCGAGCTGATGGGCATGAGAATGGCCGATACAATGGGCGTGAACCGGCCCTGCACCGCCAGCGCCAGCCCGAAGCCGTTGTAGCAGAATGACAACCCAAACGTGACCAGCACCACCCGCAGGCAGGCCCGCGAAAAGCTCAGAAACGCGGCCAACTGCCCAAACGCCCCGGCATCGAGGATGGCATCGCAGGCGGGCGAGAAGTTGGTGAGCTGGTCGGTGAGGGCCAGGCCGGCGTCGGCGGCCCGCAGCGCGCCCGCGTCGTTGAGGCCGTCGCCCACCATCACCACGGTGTGGCCCTGGGCGCGCTCAGCGGCGATGTAGGCCAGCTTATCGGCCGGCGACTGCCGGAAATGCAGCGCCGCGTCCGCGCCAAACAGTGCCCGCAGGCGGGGGCCTTCGGCTTCGGTATCGCCGGAAAGCACCGCCAGCCGGTAGCGGCGGCCCAGTTGGGTTAGCAGCGCCGGCAGGGCCGGACGGTACACGTTGTGAAAGGTAAAGTAGCCAGCCAGCTCGTCGTTCAGGGCCACGTACACCCGCGTTTCGGGCGCCAGGGTCGAAGCCGGCTGTTCCGGTTCTTTTGGTCCGACGGCTTTTTCAGCCGTCCGGTCGGAGGGGGTGACATTGACGAACTCCTGGCCCCCCAGACGCACCGTGCCGCCGGCCGCGTCCGTAGCGGCCACGCCCTGGCCGGGCACTTCGCGGCAGGTGGCCAGCACCAGGGAGGTGGCCGGCAGCTCGTGCGCCAGGCGCTGGCTCAGCGGGTGCGTGGACTGAGCGGCAGCGGTGGCAATCAGCTGCTTTTCGGGGGCCGAGAGGGGCCGGCCGTGGTAGTGCACTTCGGCCTGTGCCGTGTCGGTGAGGGTGCCGGTTTTGTCGAAAATCAGCGTATCGGCGCGGCCCAGCGTTTCGATGACGGCGGCGTTTTTCAGATACAGCTGGTGGCGGCCCAGCACCCGCAGCGCGGCCCCCAGGGCGAAGGGCGTGGCCAGCGACAAGGCGCAGGGGCAGGCAATGACCAGCACCGAGGTGAAGGCCCGCCACATCAGGGCCGTATCGCGCGGGGCCCAATAGGCCAGTGTGCCGGCCGCCAGCAGCAGCGTGAGGGCCACGAAGTAGCGGCCCACGCGGTTGGCGTAGGTTTCCAGGGTGCGGTGAGTTGCCTCCTTGGCGAAGGCCGGGTTGTTCCAGAGCTGGGTGAGGTAGCCTTGGCTGACTTCGCGCACCACTTCCAGCTCAATGGCTTCGCCCAGCTGCCGGCCGCCGGCGTACACCAGCTCGCCCGAGGCGCGGGCCACCGGCGTGCTCTCGCCCGACACGAAGGAGTAGTCCACTTGGCCCGCGCCGCGCAGCAGCACGGCATCGGCGGGCACCACTTCCTGGTGCCGCACCCGGATGCGGTGGCCCTGCTTCAGCTCGTTCACCGAGATGGATTGCTCGCCGGCGGGCGTGAGCAGAGTAACGGCTACCGGGAAGTAAGAAGTGAAGTCGCGGTCGAAGCGCAGGGCGTCGTAGGTGTGCTGCTGCACCCACTTACCAATCAGCATGAAAAACACCAGGCCCGTGAACGAGTCGAAGTACCCCGGTCCGCGCCCCGTGAGCACCTCAAACGTGCTCACGCAGAACAACGACAACAGCCCTAGGCTGATGGGGAAATCGAGGTTGATGTAGCGCTGCCGCAGCCCCTGCCCCGCCGAGTGCCAGAACGGCCGGGCACTGTACAGCAGCACCGGCAACGCCAGGACCATGCTCAGCAGGCCAAAAAAGTATCCGAACCCGGCCTGCAATTCCTCCACAAACGAGAAGTACTCGGGTAGGGCCAGCAGCATCACGTTGCCGAAGGCGAAGGCGGCCAGGCCCAGCTGGTAGTAGAGCGTGCGACCGGCGCGGTGGGGCTGCGCGCCCAGCTCGGCCAGCGTAATCTGCGGCTCGTAGCCCACCGAGGCCAGCAGCTGCACCACGGCCTTGAGGCTGGTTTCGGCCGGGAGGTAAGTAATGGTGATTTCCTTGCGCAGAAACTGCACCCGCGCCTCCACGATGCCGGGGTTGAGCCGGGGCAGGTGCTCGAGCAGCCAGATGCAGGACGTACAGTGCATCTGCGGGATGGCCAGCGTGAGGCGGGCCCGCTCCGGCGAGCGAAACGCGAGTAGCTGCGCCTGCACGGCTTCCGAGTCAAGGTAGTCGAAGCGGCCGGACAGCTCCACGGCCTTCACTTTCAGGCCGGGCTGCGCGTCGAGGCGGTAGTAGGTGCAGAGGTTATGGGCGTCGAGCAGCTCGTACACGGTGCGGCAGCCGGCGCAGCAGAAGGGCTTTTCGGCCAGCAGCGGCTCCGGCGGGCACGCTTCGCCGCAGTGGGCGCAGGCCAGGCGGGTAGCAGGCAGTTCAAGTACGGTAGCGGACACGGTGGACTTGGCAGGTGCAGCCACAAAGCTCCGGGCCGGCCCTTTCGGAAACCTTGACGAGTATCAACCCCCCGCTTGATTGTTGTCAGGGCGGGTCCGGCGGGGGCTGTTCACCTTTGTGCTGCTGGCCGCCTACCGCTGCCAGGGCGGAACCACTCACGCCTTCCGCCAACTTCTCCCCGTTGCACGCCATGATGCGTCCGCCTTTTGCCCTCGTGCTGGTGGCCACCCTGTTTCTATGGGCCGGCCTGATAATTGGCATCTCCTTTCTGGAAGCGCCGCTCAAATTTACGGCCCCACACATCACCCTGGCCCTGGGCGTGGGCATCGGCCGGGTGGTGTTCCACGCCCTGAACAAGGTGGAAATCGGGCTCTGTGCCGGGGCCGCCGTTTGCGCCATTTACCTGCGCGTGCCGGGGCGGGTCGGCGGGGCGCTGGTTCTGCTGGCGGCGGTGCTGCTGCTCCAAACCTTTTGGCTGCTGCCGGCCCTGGATGTGCGGGCCGAGGCCCTACTCCATGGCCACCCCCCGCCGGCCAGCTCCCTGCACCTGCTTTACATCGGCGTGGAGGCGGTCAAGCTCTGCTTGGTGCTCGGCACGGGCACGCTGGCTTACCTGGCGCTGCACCGCCCGCCGCCCCGCCTGGCTTCCCCAACCGGCTTTTGACGCCCGCGCTACCCCGGCCTGCCGGGAGCCCGACAGGCCAGTTGGCTCTTTTTCTTTCGCTATGCCCGATTCCCGCCCCGATATTCAAACCGAAGCCGACGTGAAAACGCTGGTGGACACCTTCTACGACAAAGTGAATGCCGACCCGCTGCTGGCGCCCGTGTTCAACGAGTTTGCCCGCGTCGACTGGGCCGCCCACCTGCCCCGGATGTACGACTTCTGGAGTGGCCTGCTCCTGCACACCGCGCGCTACCGGGGCCAGCCGTTTCGCAAGCATATCCCGCTGCCTATCGGCGGCGCGCACTTTGAGCGGTGGCTGGCCCTTTTTCACCGGACCGTGGACGAGCTGTTTGCCGGCCCGGTGGCGGCCGAAGCCAAGCTCCGCGCTCAAAGCATTGCCCACGTGTTCGAAACGCGCCTGCAGCCCGGCCGGTTGTCGGTGCTCTGAATACCCCAGCAAACCGAAGCAGCCAGCCGCTTCCTTTCATCCCCCATTCATCCCCTACCCTTATGGAATTCAGCAACGGCAGCCTGCTCGCGGGCACCCACCCGCGCGCCACTGAAACGCCCACCCAGGTGCTGCTCCAGCGCGACGGCCACCGCGTGCTGCGCAAAAGCTTCGAGCCCGGCCAGGGCATGGCCCCGCACCACGCCCCGCACGACGTGTTTGTGGTGGTGCTCTCCGGCGAAATGGTCATCACCGTTGGCGGCCAGCCGCAAACCTACGTGGCCGGCGACTACGTCATCTTCCCCGCCGGGGCCGAGCACGGGCTGCGCTGCCAGCAGGCCGCGCATGTTCTCATCTACCTCTAATAAGCCCGTGTTTTCCCCGACAGTCCGTTTTATCGCCTGCCATTTTCCAGCGGGCCGCCAACGGGCAGCCGGGATTTAGGTCGTCCCGGCGGCTTCCAGCAGGTGCGTTACCTGGGCTTCGTCTTCGGGCAGGCCCTCGTGTCGCCACAGCTCCACGCCCTGCCGCACCAGCACGCAGGCCGGCAGCGCGGGTGTACCGAAGCTGCGCACCACGGCCGGGTGGCTGGCTTCGTCTACCTTCAGCACCCGGATGGCCGGGCCCAGCCGGCTTTGCAGCGCCCGCAGGGCGGCGCTGGTGAGGGCCGTGGGCAAGGCGTCGCCCAGTGCGGCCGGCGGCAGCAGAATCAGCAGCACGGCCGGAGCGGGTGGCGGAGCGGGCAAGGAGGAAACAGGCGCCATTAGCGGATACGTGTAGTGAGTTGCCGTAAAATTACTTTTCGCGACCAGCGGCTCCCATGAGCCTCCTCAAGTTCGGGCTTGACCTTTATCATCGCCGCCGCTGGCGGGCCTGGCTAGGCATAAACAGGTCGCCGGGCAGGCAATTAGCAAACCCTTCGGAGTGGGCTAATCGTTTGACCAGGTACTTTAGAGGCTCAGAGGGTCCTTTCGCCCAGTGGCTGCTCTATGACTTTTACCGCCGCTTGCGGCCTTTGCCATGCCCCACGACCCGTTTGCCCGCGCCCTGATTGATGTTTTCCTGAATCAGGCTTCGGAATTTGTGGGCGTGTACGAGGCCCGCGAAGGGCGCTTCACACGGGTGAACCCCGCCGGCGTGCAGCTGCTGGGCTATGCCTCGGAGGCGGCCCTGCTGGCCGAACCGGGCCGGGCCCTCCGCACCCCGGCCTTTTCCGACGCCGACTGGGTGCGGCTCTGCGAGCAGGCCCAGACCCAGGGCCGGCAGGAAGTGGAAACCGAAGTCGGGCCGCCCGACGGCCCGGCCTTTCTGGCGCGCATCGAGCTGACGCCTTTTGCAGTGGAAGGGAGCCCGTATTTCCTGGTGCGCCTCAGCGAGCTTAGCCGCCTGCGGCAGGTGGAGCGCGAGCTGGCCGAAAGTCACCGCCGTTTCGAGGCCGTGGTGGCCAACGCCACCATCGGCATCCTCGTGTGCGACCGCGCCGGCATCATCGTGTCGGCCAACCGGATGGCCCACCAGCAGTTCGACTACGCGGAAGGCGAGCTGGAAGGGTCAGGCATCGACCGGCTGGTGCCGCCCCTGCCGAGCCGCAGCCACGAGCAGCTGCGCGCCTCCTACAATGCCAACCCCCAAGTGCGGGCGCTGAGTGCCCACCGCGGCGAGCTGCACGGCCGGCGCCGCGACGGGTCGGTGTTTCCGGCCGAAATCAGCCTGAGCTATTTCCACCTCGATGAAGCGTTGTTCGTGGTGTCCTACGTTATCGATATCACCGACAAAAAGACCGCCCAACAAGCCTTGGTGGCCGAGCGCCAGCGCGTGGAGCGCCTCAACGCCGACCTGGAGCAAAAAGTGGCCGACCGCACCCACGCCCTGATGACCACCCTCGAGCAGCTGGAGCAGCGCAAGGAAGAACTGGCCCAGGCCCTGGCCGCCGAGCAGGAACTGGGCGAGTTGAAATCGCGCTTCGTGAGCATGGCCTCGCACGAGTTTCGCACCCCGCTCACAGCCGTGCTCACCTCGGCCGCGCTGATTGAGAAATACCCGGCCACCGAGCAGCAGGACAAGCGCCGGCGCCACTTGGAGCGCATCAGGCAGTCGGTGAACCACCTGAACGACATCCTGGAAGAGTTTCTCTCGGTGGGGCGCATCGAGGAAGGCAAGGTGCAGGCCCGGCCGGCCCGCCTCGATTTGCCTGCGCTGCTGCACGACACCATCGCCGATGTGGAGGGCCTGCGCAAGCCCGGTCAGGTTATCCGGCCGGAGGTGAGCTGCCCGACCCCGCTGTGGCTCGACCCCTCGCTGCTGCGCAAAATCCTGGTCAATCTGCTGTCTAACGGGCTGAAATACTCCGGCGAAAACGCGGTGGTGACGGTGCGTGCCGTCTGCGCCGCCGGCCAGCTCGTGCTCACGGTGCAGGACCAGGGCGTGGGCATTTCGGCCGAAGACCAGGAGCACTTGTTTGAGCGGTTTTTCCGGGCCCGCAACGCCGCTAACCTGCCCGGCACCGGCCTGGGCCTCTACATCGTGGCCCGCTACCTGGAGCTGATGCGTGGCACCATTGCCTTGCAAAGCGCGCTGGAAGTGGGCACCACCGTCATCATTACCATTCCCTATGAAGACCATTCTGCTGATTGAGGACAACGACTTTATCCGCGAAAACACCGCCGAAATCCTGGAAATGACCGGCTACCAGGTGCTCACGGCCGAAAACGGCAAGATGGGCGTGGAAAAAGCCCTGGCGACGAAGCCGGATTTGGTGGTCTGCGACATCATGATGCCCGTGCTCGACGGCTACGGCGTGCTGCACATCTTCAACCAAAACCCGCAGCTGGCGGGCGTCCCGTTCATTTTCCTCACCGCCAAAACCGAGCGTACCGACCTGCGCCGCGGCATGGAGCTGGGCGCCGACGACTACCTCACCAAGCCCTTCGACGACTCGGAGCTGCTCAGCGCCATTGCCGGCCGCCTGGCCCGGTTCCAGCACCTCAAGCCGGAGTACGCGCCTACGCCCACCGGCTTGGATTCCTTTCTGCGCGATGCGCAGCAGGCCGGCGGCCTGGCAGCCCTGACCGCCGAGCGCCGCCCCCATGCCGTGCCCCGCAAGCAGCTCGTTTACGCCGAAGGCGACGAGGCTACCCGCCTCTACTTCGTGCAGCGCGGGCGGGTGAAAACCAGCAAAACCACGGCCACGGGCAAGGAGCTGATTACGGCAATTCACGAAGAAGGCGCGTTTTTTGGCTACCAGGCCCTGCTGGCCGGCACGCCCCATCACGATACGGCAGTGGCCGTGGAAGACACCACCCTGCTCTACATTCCGGCGGCCGACTTCACGCTGCTGCTGCTGCGCAACCCCGAGGTGAGCCACCAGTTTGTGCGCCTGCTCGTGGGCCGGGTGCAGCAGCAGGACGAACAACTCCTGGACCTGGCCTACAACTCGCTGCGCAAGCGCGTGGCCGACGCGCTACTGCACCTGCACGCCCAGCAATCCGCTTTCACTCCGGCCGACCCCCTCATTCAACTCACCCGCGACGACCTGGCCGCCCTCATCGGCACCGCCCCGGAGTCGCTGAGCCGCATTTTGAGCGAGTTCCGCCAGGAAGGCATTATCGAGCTCACCAACAAGTTCATCCGCGTGCTGCACTCCGACAAGCTGCGCGGCAGCAATTGGTAGGATGGGTTTTCACATTTATATCCCCGTTTCAGTAAACAAGCCAGCAACTTGTCTAGGCAGTTATGAATTCTTTGAAAAACCGGCAAAATCAGTTCGAAAATTTCTTCAGCTAGCAGTGGTCAGAAAAAGGCTTCGCACCATCAGTAAGCTGTACGACTCGGCGCTGTTGAAATGGACGAACACCCAGAAACACTCGAGCCAACACCTGCCCTTTCAGTAATCCTGATATGGCCTGGTCATCCAAGCCAGGGCATTCTCTTTCCGGTAGAAAAACCCGGTGCAACCATTCATCATCCGACGGGCACGATGGTATCTACAGTAGAATCAGCGAAAAAAAGACAAGCTAACATTTTTTAAACGAGCGTTTGGAAAACGTTAACTTTGCCGGAAACGCCGGTTTTTGCTCCTTCTATATGCGTACTTCGTCTTCACCAGCCCGTCACTACTTTGCCTACTACCGGGTCTCAACGCAGAAGCAGGGTGCGTCGGGCTTGGGCTTAGAGGCTCAACGGGCAGCGGCTCGCGCCTTCGTGGCGGACCCGACTGCCTTGCGCGGTGAGTACGTCGAAATCGAGAGCGGCAAGAAGAACCACCGGCCTCAGCTGCTGGCCGCCATCGCGGCGGCCCGACAGGCGGGCGGGGTACTGCTCATCGCCAAGCTGGACCGGCTCTCGCGCAACGCCGGTTTCATCTTCACCCTACGCGACGCGGGGGTGGAATTTATTTGCTGCGACATGCCCGACGCGAATACGCTTACCGTGGGCTTGTTCGCGGTGCTGGCCCAGCACGAGCGGGAGACCATCTCCAAGCGGACTAAGGACGCGCTCACCGCCAAGAAGGCACGGGGGGCCACGTTGGGCACGCCGGCCAACCTGACGGCCGCGGCCCGGCAACGGGGCTTAGCCGTGCGCCAGCAGAACGCCCGGGACAACCAAGCCAACAAACAGGCCAGCCGTGTAGCAACGCTGCTGCAGCTGCAAGGCCACAACCTGACCCAGATTACCCGCGAACTCAACGAGGCCGGCTACCGCACCCGCCGGGGCAAGGCCTTTCACTTGGCCACGGTTCGTCGGCTCCTGGTCCGGGTCGCCACAAAACCAACGTAACCAGCAGCCCATCTGCTTGCCGACCCCGACGTGTAGGGAGGGCGTTTCAGCCGCAGCAAAAACCCACGCGTGTGATACCACCGATGACAGACGTGAAATTCCTTAACGTGCTATTTATTCCGTTTTCTGTGAGGACCCCACTACCTGACCGAGCAGGCCCATCAGGCGCAATCCGACCGGCCGGCCGCCGCGCTGAGTCCGTCGGAGCTGGAGTTTCTGTTTCATTCCTCGCGCACGGCTTCCGGGCTCTACGACCGGGCCCAGCAGCACTTCCGCCAGGCCCAGCAGCTCTGCCGTACGCACGGCCTGGCCGAACTGGCCACCGTTACCGGTCAGCTGCTCCAGAGTGCGCGGCGCCAGCAGCGCCAGGCGGTGCTACACGCCGACTTGCACGCGCAACAACGCACTAAAAGCGACCAGCTCTTCTTTCCCGACCGCCCTGCCTTCTCCCGCGACCTGGTACCCGGGGCACTCAGCCGGTGCCGGCAGCAGCTCGGGGCCAGCCGCACCCCGCAGGGCCGGTGGCTGGATCTGCTCACGGATCAGGCCGACAGCCAGTACCTGGTAACGGCGTATGCCGGCGCGCTCCTCTGTGACGACGTTGACCGGCCCGGTCTGGCGGTAGAAGCCAGCGACAGCTTGTTTCCCATCGAGCAGCAGCCCGGCCGCCTACTGCCCGGCGTAACCCTGGCCCTGGGCCTGCGCCTGCAGAAGCGCAGCAGCGCGCACCAACCCGTTGCAACTCCCCGCGCCTGGCTGGATTACCAGGACGCCGACGGCGGGTGGGTTGCTTACCGCGACGTGGCCGCACTGCGCCAACAACTGGGCGGCCGGGAAGAACAGGACCTGAGCGGCTGGACCAGTACCCATGCCTGTATCACGGCCCTGAACGCGTGGGTTCTGCGCGAATTTTCCGCCTGCACGGCCGCCTATGCCGCGTCCTGCGCGTGGCTGCTGACCCGGCAGGAGCCGGATGGCAGCTGGCCGGCCTACTGGTGGTCGAGCCCCCTTTTCAGTACGGCCTACGCGGTGCTGGCCCTGGGCAACACGCCGGCCCACCATGCGGCCGTGCAACGGGCAAGCCGGTGGCTGCTGGCCGGCCAGCAGGCCGACGGCAGCTGGCACGTTCAGGGCCGGCCCAGTGCCTATTACACGGCGCTGGTTCTGCAGGCCTTGCTGGCCGGCCCTGATCAGGCGGACAGCCCGCCTCTGGAAGCGGCCGCCGCCTGGCTGGTGAGTCAGCAAATGACCGATGGCAGCTGGCCCGCCACGGCGCTGCTGCGCCTGCCGGAGCCGGCCGCCCAGCAACCGGATTCACTTGCCCCGGCCAACCCTTCCCCCTTCGGCCTGAACGTGGTGCTCGTCGATCACAACCGCGTGCTCACGACGGCCGCGGCCTACAGTGCCCTGCGGGCCTACTACCAGCGGCAAGTTCTCCAGCAAGCCGCCTGATGCTCGTATCCCATCTCGAAACAACACCGTTCGGAGACGGCCGCTGGGTGCTGCGTACCCCCAGCGGCCGTCATGCGTTACTGAGCGAGGCCAGCTACCGCCTGCTGCAGCTGCTGCGCGACGTGCCCCACCCGGAGTATGCCCTACCGCGTTTCAACGCCGAATTCGGCGGCGCGTACTCACCCGCCGAGTTTGCCGACCTGATTCACGATCAGTTTGCGGGCCTGGGTGTGCTGGCGCAGGACGAAACACCGCTCCGGCCGCTGCCGCCCGATCCGCTACCCGTGCGCTGGCAGCTGCTGCCGGCACCCGTGGCCGGGCGGCTGGCCACGGTGCTGCAGCCGCTGCTCGGTTATGCCGTGCTGCGCTGGCTGCTGCCGCTGCTATTGGTGGTGAGCCCCCTGGTGGCCTGGCAGGCGGCGCACCTGACGGCCGGCACTACTACCCACGCGGCGGCCGGTGGCGGGCTGCTGGTGGCGTTACTGCTGCTGTCGTCGCTGGTGCACGAGCTGGGCCATATCGCCGCCTGCTCCCGGGTCGGTATCCGGCACGGCGGCATCGGGGTCGGCCTGTACCTGTATCTGCTGCCGGCATTCTACGCCGACGTGACGGCCATCTGGCAGGCCCCGCCGCAACAGCGGCTCATTGCCAACGCCGCCGGCATTGTCACCCAACTGGTATTCGCGCTGGCGCTGGCCGGCGTTGCCGTAGCAGGCGGCTGGCCCGCGCTGCTGCCCGCCGTCGTGACCATCATCGTGATGGCCTGGTGGCAGTTCAACATTTTCAGCCGGCACGACGGGTACTGGCTGCTCGCTGATTTTACGGGGCAACCGCTGCTCATGGAAAATGCGCGGCAGCAACTGCGGCAGACGCTGCAGGGCCTCTGGCCCCAGTCCCGCCCGCAGTGGGCGTTGCTGGCCTACGGCCTGGCCAACGGCGCGGCCACTTCCCTGCTGCTGGGCCTGGCCCTGCTGCGCTATAGCCATCGCCTGCCCGAACTGCCGGCCCACCTGGTGCTGGCCGGCCGCCAGCTGCTGGCCGGGCAATGGCCCCGGCTCAGCCCCGGCGACCTGCCCGCCCTGGTATTTTGCCTGATCCTGGGCCGGCTGCTGCTGCAGGCCCTCAAGTGGGCAATGCGGCAACTGAAACGGCTGATTAAAAATTAATTATAGACGAAATAAAAATTAACTTTTGATTAGGTATCGAAACAACTACTTTTATCCATCGTGTCACCGGTTGCAGTCCCTTCCCGCACGATGCAGCACCGGCCTGAAGCGGGTTAGCCGGCCTGTTGCCAAGCGCTCAACCCGCCATTTCCTCACCTATTTCCCTACCAGCATGAGCAAGCCCTCTTGGCCGCCGCCCGCTGCCGAGCAGCAGGCCCCGCAGTTCACCACGGAACTGCTGCCGGCCCGCCTCGAAAATCAGCACTGGGACGCCACCTTGGATACGACCAAGGAGGAAGTACCGGCCCCGCGCCAGCAGTAGCGCGGTCTACCGCCCGTTAGGCCCCACGGTGCATCGAGTACGCGTATCCTGATCAGCTGCCGGTGCCGGCCCGCGCTGCTGCCTCAGGCTTCATTTTTTCACCTCTTTCCTTCATCACTTTTCACTTATGGAAGATTCGACCAAACAGTTCTCTACCGAAGAGCTGCCCGCCCGCCTGGAAAATCAGTATTGGTCCAGCCTGGGCACGGGCGACGTGGAAAAAGGCTCCCCCGACCAGAAATAAAGCCTGCCCTTATCCACGCGAGTAAGTTCTTCCGGTTGTGGGGCAGGACTTACTCAACAAACAAGAAGCGTCGGCCCTCGGGCCGACGCTTCTTCTGTTTCTGAACATGTATTGAAAACAAGTAATCTGTCGAAAAGCTGTGCCGTGTAGTGATGCGCAGGTAGATTAATCACTTATTCATCTGGCCAGCACCTAAAAAAACTGATTACACGAGAACGGCTTTAATCAATTTTGATGTAGTAATTAACCGTCACGTTCCGGGGTCGCGTTTCTAGACCGCCAGTGGCAGTTGTGCGCGCTGGTTTATCGTTGCGCCAGATGTCATAAACTGAACCTCCGGTACGAGGGATCTTGTCATTATAAAGGGCATACCCGTGATCATGCGATTTTAGCTCGTCAGCCTGATAAGCTCCCGGCTCTTTATCATTATCTGGATTACCGGTGTTCGGATCACGATTATAGTTGCGTCCCCGTAGAAATACCCCACGAAGATCCGGAACACTAGGGCCCACGAATGACTTGTAGCGGCTGTTTTCTGGTACCGCTCGCCCATCAGCTAGCACCCAACCGAGCCCATACGCCTGCGTAAACTGTTCCGGTGAAAGCATAGATGCTATGATTTCTCCAACATTAGCATTCAGCTCTGGATTGCTATAGATAGGAGGGATCCTAACAGAGTAAACACCCATATCTGTTTCAATTTTTATAAGGGCTTCCGAGGCGCGTACGTATGTATTGTTTGTGCCTAAAAGCTTTTGTGGGGTAGTAAATATTTTACGCTCACAGGTCATTGCATAAGTAAGCGAAGGACGAACACGCGCAGAATCGATTTTCAGATCCACGATTGATCCCCTGCAGGTATAACACCCTGCCGGACTAATTACAATGTCTTTCACTTTGGGCACTCTACCTGTAAAATCAGGCCGCTTATAGGTCATCGTGAAGCCAAGAGAACGAGCAAGCAGATCATTGGCCTGTCTTAAAAGTTTGGTCCAAAAATCGCTTTTGCGGATTGTGCGGTCTCTGTAGTTCATAATTGCTCTTATCTCCACCAAGCCATGAGGTAGCAGGATAATAAGTTGTTAAATATTTATATGAAATAGTTATTGTAATAGAAATAGTTAATACTTTCGAGCCTCTACTCCGCTCCCTTATCCTGCACACCTATTGCCAGCATTCGCGTCGCCTTCCTCTCCAGGAAGGTGCGGAGCTGGCTTTTTTGTGTTTTGATACATCTGTTTTTGCATACCAAGTTGCAAAGTGGTAGCAGGGTTGTCGAAATATTTTGCTGAAAACTTCATCATTTCTTTCTTCACCCTAACCCAATCCCTTCATGCTTACTTCTACCAAATGCTGTTTATCAATGCGTTTGTTTGCACTCCGACCCCCGAAACTTACCCTGCTGGTAGGTGGCTTGTTAAGTCTGAGTGTGCATTCCAGTATGGCGCAGTTCCAGGCCAGAAAAGGAGTCACCGCGCCCTATCCAAAAGAGAAAATCAGTCAGTTAGCAAAGGAGGTGAGAGCTGACGGCTGGATCCTTTTTAAGGAAACATTAAAGGAAAAGCCCCAAGAGATTGCAGGCAAACACAAGGAAGCGCTTGGTTTGGGATCAGCGGATGAACTCCAAGCTACTGAGGCGTTGACTGACGAGTTGGGCATCACCCGTTACCGATACACTCAGTACCACGGAAAATGGCCTGTCCAAGGAGCAGACTTCAGTATTTACGGAAAAGCGGAAAAGTCACTTTTCGCTAACGGGCGACTGGTTCAGACGCTCCCCTCCCCGCAAGTTCCGGCCGTGACGGAGAGCCAGGCGCTTGCGACGGCATTGGCCAATGTTCCAGCCAAGCGATACCTATGGCAGGACCTGCGCCAAGAACAACAATTACGCATCTCCAAGCGCGACTCCTCAGCCACCAATTATCCGAAGGGGCAAATACTATATGCCCTAACAGCCAATGACGGTAACGCCGAGGGTACTATCCATCGCTTAGCCTACCGCTTTGACATCATGCGGTTGGATCCGGAAGCTTACGAGGCGGTATACATCGATGCTATTACGGGCCGCTTGCTGCGGATTTCCTCGTTAATGAGCAATGGTAGCTGCCAAGATAATCAAGTTGATACCTGGTATAACGGCAACCGGTATGTAGGCACTTGGTGGGATAGCAACTCAAATAACTTTAAGCTCCAGGACTTTTGCCGCGGGGGCTATATCTACACTAAATACAGTGATGGCACAGGCTCTTCGGCCAGCGAGTTTGCCAACGGGTACTTTATTACGGCCAGTGGCAGCGAGAACAACGCGCTGAACACTAATTGGAACTGGGATTTTAAAGCAAAGTCGGCCGCTACGGCCCATTACGGAGTTCAAGCTGCCCACTACTTCTTTAAAACCGAATATGGGCGCAACGGGCCTGCCAATCGCAACCGTGACATTCGCGTGGCAGTGAATAACCTCCAAAACAATGCCTATTACTACCAGCTGAATGATGCCGATTACATCGTGGTTGGGCGCTGGTACCGGAATGGCGCAAATGGTAGAAGCTTAGCCGAGACAGACGTCATGGCCCATGAGTTCACTCACGGGGTAGTAAAAACCTCGGCTGGTCTGGACGGTGGAGAAGCAGATGCGCTCAACGAATCGTTCGGCGACATTTTCGGCGAAATGGTCGAGCGCTACAACAATTCAAATAACCACGACTGGCGGGTAGGAGCCAATGCCGGATTGGGGCGCGCTTTCGCTCGCGAGGTGGATCCGTTCACCTCACAAGCACAGGTGTATCAAGGAGATGGCTGGGATTTCGGCGGTGGACCGCATCGGAATGGTGGTGTGCAGAATCGCTGGTTCTATCTGCTCTCAGTAGGGGCAGCACCTAGCTCCGGTGTTTACATTCCCGCAATCGGTGAGGACAAGGCGGCCCGTATTGCCTACCGTAACCTCACCCGCTATCTGGGGTCTAATTCAAACTACGCCAACGCACGTGCCGGAGCCATTCAGGCCGCGACAGATCTGTACGGGGCCTGCTCGATCGAGGTTATTGCCACTACTAACGCTTGGGCAGCCGTGGGGCGTCGGGAGCAGTACATCCCCTAATTGCGCCGCCCAAATCACTGGCTCCCCGCAGTTTTGCGTCGAGAATGGGTCCAGTGTATACGCTGAGTACCGGGTGCAAACCTCACCGGGAGCCACGAAGACCTGGTCGGTTGATAACCCAGCTTTCGGTTTCTCGCAAATCGGGCAAGTGGATTATGCCGTTTTAACCCAGATACCCTCGTATGCTGATGCGGCCACGCTCAGTGTTTACGTTCAGTACCCAAATCCGGCAGCCAACGTTTGGCGCTACTATTCGCTCAGCACCCTAATATGCAATCCCCAGCCTCCCTATTGCCCGCCGGGGCAGATATGTGAAATACAGGTTCAGCAGCGGCAGCAGCAAGCGGCAAGTGGCGGGGCGACCGGCCAAGAGGTTGCTGTTTTCCCCAATCCGGCTGACGCCTTCATGACCTTGGACCTGGCTGTACCAACCGCTACTCCTACTACGGTCAGCATTAAGGACATGCTGGGTCGAACACTCCACATTCAGCAAGTTGCGCCTGGGCAGCGAATGGTTTCTCTTGATGTGTCCCAGCTACCAGCTGGCTCCTTTATCGTAACCATCGCGACGACATCGGGTACGACGGCAAAACGCATTCAGATTAGCCGTTAGGAATTGGCTGGCTTCTCGCTAAAGCGCGTTAACTTATAAGTACTGCCGCGTAAATCATGCGTGGTGGTACTTATAAGTTACCAGCTAGACCGGCGACGCAACCATTATCACCGGAAATAAATCACGCTTTTGAAGCCAGGTCAATGGCTTCAATTAACCCCCGCTCATATGAAATCACTCTGTATTTTGATGGCCAGCCTCTGGTGTCTAGCCGGATGCAAGAAAGAAGCCGCCGTGGCCCCTAGCATCGATGCGGCGTTCAACCAGTCGGTAACATTGCGCTACCAGCAACGCGCGGCCTTGCCCAATCAGGGTACTCCGGAACTGACTGTCACGGTCGATGACGTGGTGGACACCCGCTGCCCTGAGGGAGTGAATTGCTTGCAACCGGGTGATGTGCAAACCGTGCTTGGCGTCCGGGACCAGAACGGCACGGGTCAGGTCTTAACCTTGCAACTGGAAGGGCGCTCCAGTAGTGTCGATTCGACGGCGGTGCAGGCCAACGGGCGACAGTATACAATCGTGCTGCAGGAAGTCACACCCTACCCGAAAACGACGGACGTAGCAAAAAAGGATAAGCGTGTGGTGCTTGTTGTCAAGCGCCGCTAACATCCCAGTCCGACGAACTAATGCTTCCGACCTGCGCAAAGCTGTTGTTGGCCCTGCCCCATGGAGTGGTTTCCTGTCTGCGGCGCTGCTTGCTTACGGGACTAGGCGTTTTGCTGAGCTGGTGCGCCCACGCCCAGCTGGAGGCATCGCAATGGTACTTTGGGCGACAGGCCGGCCTAGACTTTCGGGCCGGGGAGCCCGTGGCTCTGACCAACGGGGCTCTTGATTCGGATGAAGGATGCAGCAGCAGGGCAGATAGCCTTGGCAACCTGCTGTTCTATACCAATGGGGTTACCGTCTGGAACCGGCAGCACCAAGTGATGGCGGGCGGCGCCAGTCTGCGGGGTAACACATCTACCACGCAGTGCCTAGTGGTGGCCCAACCGGGCAGCCGCTCTGTATATTATCTGTTCTCGCCGGATGAGGTAAGCCAAGGTGCAGGATTCCGCTATTCTGTTGTGGAGATGGACCGGCAGGGCGGATTGGGCGAGGTGGTCCGCCGCGACGTGTTGCTGCACCCAACCTCCACAGAGCGGGTGGCTGCTGTACCTCATGCAAACGGCCGCGACCTGTGGGTGATTGGCCACGAGCGCGATACTGACGTGTGCTTTGTCTATCTGCTAACCGCTCAGGGAGTAGTGAGTTTGCCGGTGCTGAGCCGCGACGGGTTTGTTCACCAGCGGGTGCAGGCCATCGGCCAACTTAAGGCCTCGCCGAACGGACGTCGCCTCGCCCTAGCTGCCGGGACCGTCAACCCCCAGCAGACCCAAGGCATTCCCAGCGTCGAATTGCTAGACTTCGATCCGGCCACTGGTCGCATTAGCAACCCAGTGGTGCTGCCTCCAGCCCGTATCGCCAGCTACGGGGTGGAGTTCTCGCCAGACGGCACCCGGCTGTACGTGACCGACCCGTTTTTTGGGGCGCTTTTCCAGTACGACCTCACTGCGGCCAATATAGGTGCCTCGGTGGTGCCGATTCCGGTGGCACCGGGGCAAGCAGGCAGTACGCCCAGTGCCCTACAGCTCGGCCCGGATGGTCGCATTTACGTGGCACTCACCAACACTACCGTCCAGGCCGTGAGCGTAATCACGGAACCAAACAGCTTGGGTACGGCATGCGCCTATATAAACCAAGGCGTGAGCCTGAACGGGCGTCGGTCTGCCCTAGGTTTGCCTTCCTATGTGCAGCGCGACCTATGGCACTTTACCCTAAAAGGGAAGTGCCAAAACTCTCCTATTGCGTTTGCCTTCCCGGCTAGCTATGCCCCTGATTCAGTCAGGTGGGATTTTGGGGATCCTGCGTCCGGACCCCGCAATCTCTCCTCCCTATTAGCACCCACGCACACCTATTCCGCTCCAGGGCGTTATTTGGTAAGTCTTACCTTGTCACTGCCGGGGGGCTACATCTCCACCTTGCGACGCTACGTAGATGTGTTCCCTCTACCGCAGGTAAACATCGGACGTGATACTTCGCTGTGCCCCGGCAGCAGGCTTACATTGAATGCAACAACTGTTGGTGCCACTTACCGGTGGCAGGATGGTTCCACTACTGCTACCATTACCACAGACCGGACTGGTTGGTATTGGGTTGATGTCACTAGCGCAGCAGGCTGTACTACCCGCGACTCACTACGCATACGGGCAGCACCTGTACCTCGAGTCCGGTTAGGCGCTGATACGGTTCTCTGCGTGGGGACCTCGGTAATGCTTCAGCCCCGGTTGGTTGAGCTAGGGACACGCTACCGATGGCAAAATGGAGTGACAACTTCCGCCTTAATTGTAAATCAGCCTGGTATTTACTGGGTTGAAGGCACCAATGGGGCCGGGTGCAGTACGCGAGATTCCGTAAGGGTTTTCTACCTGGATCCTCCGACTGTCTATTTAGGCCGGGATACCACTTTGTGCAGTACGCCAGAGCAGCCTTTCATGCTTGACGCAACCCTGCCCGGCGTCCGGTATCGGTGGCAGGACGGCTCTACTGGGGCCACGTTCACCCCCGACCGTTCCGGCCGTTATTGGGTGAGAGTTTCTACCGATTTCTGTAGCGCCACTGACACAATCCTCGTTCGGTTGTATGAATGCCGCCAAAGCGTATTCGTTCCAAACATCATCACGCCGAATGGAGATGGGAAGAATGACGCTCTACAAGTAACAGGGCTTGGTACTGTGCCTTGGTCACTCGTTATTTATAACCGGTGGGGCAAACAAGTGTATGAGACTTCCAATTACCAGCAGAACTGGAGTGCCGATGGCTTAGCGGATGGAACGTATTTTTACTTACTCCGTCACGCGCAGTCCACTCAGCAGGTCAAAGGCTGGGTAGAGGTGCTCCGGTAGTCTTGCAGCTAACACTAATCTCTCTTGTCACGAAGTGAAGAGGAAATCTTGCCATGTAGTATTCTTGTAATAAGGCGGCTTCATACGTTCAATTCGGGGTTGAGTTAGTGACTGGACAAAGAATTACGGTAAGGCCTCGTCGCCCGCCTTGCTGGTAGGCACCATGGACTTTTCATTAATCTGGCAGCCAGCAAAGCGCAGGATTTTGTAGAGCGTGCGGCGGGAGCCAATCTGGAAGTAGGCCATCAGCTGGCGGGTGGACTGCTGGCCGGCCTCGTAGAGTTCCTTGACGGCGGGGGCCACTTTTTGGTAGCGTGGGGCCAAGCCCGGGGGCCGTCCGCCCTGGCGGCCGCGGGCACGCGCCGCCTGCAGCCCGGCGCGGGTGCGCTGCACGAGGACGTTGCGCTCGTGCTCGGCCAGGGCGCAAAAAATCTGGAACACGAGCTGGCCGCCCGGCGAGGTCGTGTCGATGGGGTCGTGCAGCGAAATCAAATGCAGCTGCCGACGGCTCAGGTCCTCAACCACTTCAATCAGGTGCTTGGTGGAGCGGCCCAGCCTGTCGAGCCGCCAGATGACGATGGTATCCCCCGCTCGCGCATACGCCAGCAGTTTTTCCCAATTGGGCTTGTGGGCCTGCACCCCCGAAACGGTGTCCGTATAGATATCGTCGCAGCCGGCGTGGCGCAAGGCGTCGAGTTGCAGGTCGAGCACTTGTTCCTGGGTGCTGACGCGGGCGTAGCCGAGTTTCTTCATAGTAAAAGGAGGGTGAGCGGTACCGGAAAGAGGCGAAATGCGAATTTACGGTATCTTGATTGCGGAAACCAGTTTCCGGTACCGTCATTCGCTGGGTTAGGGGCGTGATCTTAGGCAGCGCCCGGTGGTACCGGAAAAGGGGCGTTTTCCGACCACCCTCCTTTTTTTGACTCGTCCTGAAAAAAGTTGACCGTTTGGTGGTAGTCCGCCTCTGAGTTGACCATTCTGGCGGTAGTCCTAAGTTAGCTCATTCGGCGCTCACTGGCGTGGACGGTTTGTAGTAGTTTTTCCATCTTCTCTCCAACGGCCCCCAACTGGCATGGGCTTGATTGGGGCTCTGCATGTCGCAGCTCAGGTGGGGCCGTTTGTAGTTGTAGAGAAACACGGCTTGTTCCAGGTGCTGCTCCGCCTCCCGCAGCGAGTAGACCGGTTGCTGGCTCAGATACTCCTGCTTAAGAATGCCGTTCACGCGCTCGGCAATGGCGTTTTCCAGCGGATCAGAGTTCTCCGTCATGCTGACCTGGATATGGAAGGGAGCCAGCGTGTCCAGATATTCCTGGCTGCAGTACTGAATGCCCCGGTCACTGTGGTGAATCAACTGGCTCCCCGCCCGTTTACTGATCTGCCGTAGGGCCATCTCCAGGGCACGGCGCGCGTGCACCGTGGCCAGCGTATCGGCGACGGCAAAGCCCATGATGCGGCGCGAATAGGCATCGGTCAGCAGCGAGATGTACAGGCAGCCGGCCTGGGTGAACCAATAGGTGATATCGGCCACCCATACTTGGTTGGGCCGCAGCGGCGTTAGGTCCCGGATCAGGTTGGGATATTTGCGGAAACGGTGGCGGGAGAAGGTCGTCAGGGCCTTGCGGCGGCGCTTTCGGATCAGCAGGTTATGGGCTGCCAGCAGCGAAAACAGGGCATCCCGTCCCAGCTTGATGCCTTGCTGACGTAAGTCCTGCTCCAGCAGGTAGTAGAGTTTGCGGCCGCCCATCCGACCGTGCTCCTTGCGCAACTGCGCGACCTGCTCCAACACATAGTGCTCACGCTCTTCGCTGCTCCACTGCCGCGTTTGGTGCTGATAAAAGGCCTGGCGGCTGAAGCCAAGTACTCCGCTGATCCGCCGCAGGCAAAAGTGCGGACAGCTTACTCGCAGGAGCTGGACTACTTGGTAGCGGACTTTTTTTCGATGCTCAAGCCCAGTTCCTGCTCGGCCACGCGAATCACGTTTCTGTAGTAGAGCACCTGCAATTCGGCTTGTTCAAGCTGTTTCTGCAACTGCTTGACCTGCCCGGTCAGCGCATCCGCATGCTGCACCACGTGCTCAACGAGCGTGGTAGGCGGCTTTTTCAGATTGTCTTCCATGGCTTGGGTACGGGCCTGCTCTTCCTGGCGGACACGTTCCAGCCACTTGGTCACGGTCGAGCGGGTGAGCACCTGGTACTTGCTCATGGCTGACTCAATCGTATGCCGGCCGCAGGTAATTTCCTCGACCATCTGGCGCATTTTCAACTCGTGCGCCTGCTTGCGAAACAGAAATAAGTGTTCCATCTGACTGAGAGTGATGGTCAACCTATTTTAGGACAAGACACTGCGTACCGGCCCTTCATGTACCGGTACACCTCGCCCCCTTGCGGCGTAAACTTCCGCCGTTCGGCCGCATGGGTAAGCGTATACACAACCCGTCCCTCTGTAGTGGCTACCAGCACCAGCACCAGGGTTGCGACAATGAAGCTCATGTAATAATACGCCGGGTAGAAACAGCTCAGCCCAAGTGAGAGAAACAACCCAACCAAGCCGACGTCTTCAACATCTCTACTGTATTTATCCTGCTCAAATTGTGCCATGTGCATAGTAGCTGAGTTAGTATCGAAATGCTTACATGAAGCTGCTGGGTCGTTACCCCAACGCGTATTTCGGCAGCTTCAGTAGCCGCTGCAGGTGCTCGTCGCGCTGCTGGCTGGATGCAAAGCCGCGCTGCAGCACGTACCAGGTTCTGCGCGGCCCGTACTTGGCCCGGATAACGGGTTTGTGAATTCTGACGGTCCCGGTGTTACTAGGATTACGAATGATGGTGCTGGCCTCAAACGGTTCCAGCAGCATATAGCCCGTGTCGAGCAGCTTTTCCTGTTCCTGAATGCTCATGCGTGAATGATTAAGTGAAAATCCTGACGCCCATCATCAGGGCTGCAGCTCGGTATAGCGCCAACCTTGAAAGCCAGTATGGGCGATAGGGGGGATAGAGCGCCAAACAGCCAGCACCACTTTTTTGCCGCTAATCACCTCGGCGTTCTGCTGGTCGGCCCCGTGGCGTAACACGTCGGTATCGGTGAACTCCAGCACAGTGAAGTATCCCCGGATGAACCCGCTGTGAATCATAAAGCACGCCTGCCCGGGCCCGCTTTCTCTGGGGTAATGCCGGCAGCTGAAGGTCCAGAAATCGTCCTCACTATCACACGCCTGGAGTATCTTCTCGACGTCGGCCCAGTGCCGCAAGTCGCCCCGCTGGGGAATGGTGGTAAGTAGGTTTTTCATTCTGACCTCTTACTTCATCCTCGGTATTGGAAACAAGCCTGGCCTCAATTCCTATAGCTTCTCATAGCTTGGATATACTCAAAGCCGGATGCCCCAATCCGTTCAGTAAACAACGCCCCTTCTAAAACGAAGCCCTGGTCAATCCGCCGGTTTATCTGCGCGCTTACTGAGTCTGCATTGGTACCATGCACGATGATAAACCCACGCCCGTTGGATGAGCTATTGGGACGGCCATTTGGGGTTGGTATGACCGCTTGGTCGATGTCGGCATCCTCATTGAGAGCTGCCCCGTGAATGGCCTTTGTTGCGTCGTTAGACGCGTTTGCTGGCCTTAAGAAGAAGCAAAACAGGCTGAAGAAAGCCAATACCAAGGCGCACCCTGATAAGATTGAAACAGTAGCTCGCATGGACAAGTAGAATGAAATGATTATCGCTTTAGCAGGCCGGTTTCTACCAGTCACTGGAACTGGCCCCGCCGCCGCCCGAGTCACTGTCGCCTCCAAAGCTGAAGCTGCTCCCGGAATCAGATGAGCTGGAGCTGAAAAAATCGTAGCTGATGGGATTACTACGACGGGGTTCCTCGTCGTTATCGGAAAGCAGGCTGCCCACAATCAGCGCACTGACCACATTACTACTGCTGCTTTCCTGTCTGGTGGGTGCCCCTTTCTCATCCGTGCGTTTCGAGGCTTTGTCGCGCCATTTACCGCGAAACTTAATCCGCTTCCGTTCCCGCCATTTACCTGGTGCACGTTCAGGCTGATCTAAGCTGCGCGGAGATTGTTGCAGCCGGCTTAGTTCATCTGCTGTCGCCTCGTACTCCTGCTCGTTTCGCCGGATTAGGATCATCATGACCACCCACCCGACTCCCAGCAGACCGAAGAGGACCACGCCGGCGTAATTCCTTTCCCTCGGTTCCTCCTGCAGCAGCACCTCCTGGATCTGCTCGTCCTGGGCGTGGTCTAGGGCCAGCTGCGGCTGATCGGGAGTTATCTGCCGGATGATGGCCAGCGTACGGGCCCGGATGGCGCCGGGCAAATCCTGGCTGGGCTTGGGGCGGGTTGCGTTCAGAATGCGCAGACACTCGGCATCCGTCAGGTAAGCCTCCATGCCGCGGCCGACGCGGATACTTTGCTTATGCTCAGCAGGGGCAATGAGGTAGAGAATGCCCGTCTGGGACTGCTTATTGCCTACCCCCAGCGCGTTTTTGATACTGTCGCCGACCTGGCCGACCTCGCGGCCGTGCAGGCTGGCCACCGTCACCACGGCCAGCTCAACGCCGGTGCTGTCGGCGTAGCGGATCAGCCGCTGCTCCAGCTCTGCCCGTGTCTGGGCCGGAAGGACCGCCGCATAGTCGCGCACCACGTAGCCGGTACGTAGGGAATCCGGGGCGGTAGGGGAGGCAAGGAGGGATTGGGCACCCAGCGCGAACGGGAATACCAGACTGCGTAAGATCCTCTTCATACATCATCAAAAGTTAATCCAAAACTAATATTTATTTTTCTCAATGCTGCTTAATCCGCTTGGTATTCTTACTTTTGCGGCGGGGAATCAGCCGGCAACAGTCGCTCTGATTCGGTGAAATGCTACCGCTCCGCCGTTCTGCCGGCGGAGCGGTCTGTTTTCAGCAGATATGCAATCTATAGTTAATCATAAACTCGTAATATTGCTTTATACCAATCTCACGCATCACCTTATGTCAACCAACGTTTCAACCTCTGTTCCTTCATCGCCGCTGCGGGTGCAGTGGCTGGTTATTATGTACCTGATTGTTAACCTGCCCAGCATCGTGTTGGTAGCAGCCGGCTTTTTCCTCCCTGCCTACTCAAAATCCTTATTCACTCTGGCCATGGTAGCCGGCTTTCAGTTTAATCTGACAGCCTTCAAGAAGTCAAAGAGTATCGAGGAAAAGCAGGAGAATCCACATCACAGAAAAGTAGTATCCGTAATCAAGTTTCTATTCATGGTAACATGCCTCGGCATGCTCCTAGCCGCCCTGGTGTCGCTGGTTATGCGTTTTCTGGATTAACCGACTTATTTCCAGGCCCCGTGCCTCCTGGACCGCCCCGCCGCTTCTGCCGGCGGGGCGGTCTGCATTTTAGGCGGCCAGATCCAACAGGCTCAGCTGCGTACCGGGGCCGGCCAGCCGGCGCACGGTGGCCACCGGGGCTACCTCCGCCACCGGGGCGGCCTCGGGCTGCGGCTCGGGCGCAAACGGGCTGCGCTTCCGCTCCTGGTAGGCCTTCATTTCCGGCTCGGGCAACCACTGCTTGCCGGCACAGGCGGCCAGGTTAAATTCTTGCCATACCTTCTCCTGCCGGAACTCGAGATGAAGCGTGCCTTTCTTAAAAAAGCGGATGTTGAAGAACTCGCTTTGACACTCGTTGTAGAAGGAGCCCTTCCCGATGCGCCCGAGGCTACGAAAACGCGTTTCCAGGGCCTGGGCAATCGTGTAGCATTTATCGTAGTCCGTGCCGGTGAGGTAACAGAGTACCTTGTCAATGTCCGATAACTGGCCATGGCGCGACACGTTAAACGTTTCCATGTACTTGCACAGATTTACCCAGTAGGGAAGGATTACCTTACGATTCACTTTCCAACGTGAATTTGTCTTCCATCCCTCCTGATAGACCCGGTTCTCTTCGTAGTAGGCGGTAAACTCGTCGAAAACATCCGTCACGGCCTCTTTCATGATGGTACCGGTGTTGGCCATTACCATGCTCATGAGCGACCACACGCTTTCGTGTGTAACCTCCATGTAGCCCTGGGCCCGCGCAAAGGCAGTAAAGTTCTCCTGCACCTTCTGGGTGAGGTACTTTTTGATATGGAGCTTATCCAGGATGGCCCCCCAAATCTCCTGCCGCATTGCTTCGGTAAAGGTGTTGTAGCAGCTGGCATAGTCGCCGCGGCCGGTGCGTCTGCTGACTACTTCCTGTGCCACTTCCCAGGCCGAGCGGTACTCACTGTTCACCAGCCCTTTTCCGTAAAAGTTGATCCCATCGACGGCCCGCAACAAGGCAACAAACTGCTCTTTCAGCTGGTCAAACTGCACCATCATGTTACCAATCACGTCCCGGGTGGCTACCTGATCCTTATACAGGTGCTCGCCCAGCTCCGCGTGTTTTTCCCGGCCCTTGCTTTCCCACTGGAAGGAAAACGGGCTGTCCTGCTGGGGCTTCTTCAGCCGGATCAGGCTTACCTCGACGTCGGTTGGCCGCTCGGCCTGCAGGAATACCTGGCCCAGCTCTTCGCTCTGGCCGTACTGCTCGATGACGCGCGCCAGCTGCTGGCGCGTCTTGGTGTAAGGGTTGCGCAGGGTTTCCGAGTTGCACAGGGCCACCACGTCACCCCCGGCCCCCACTACCTGCCAGGCTTTAAGAATGTGCTTATCGGCGCAGCTGAAGGGGGGATTCATCAGAACCAGGTCGAAGATGGTATCTCCCTCATACTGTAAGAAATCCTCGCCGACCAAGCGGTGTCGCTTGCCCTGGAGCGTGGCCTTCAGGTCGGGCTCTACCTCGCAGCAATACAGTTTTGCCGCGCCCCGGTCGCTGTAGTTCTTGCGTAACGACTCCTCAACGTAATCGAGCAGCGCCCCACTACCGGCGCTCGGGTCAAACACGGTCTTACCGGCCAGCTTCAGCATCCGATGCGGATACGGCCGCTCGCGCTGCTCGTAGAAAGGCTCCAGCATTTTTTCGATGACGGCGGCGGGGGTCGGAAAGAACTCGGGATGCAACATGCGCAGAAAGGGAAAAATGGCTACTGAACCTATACCCTTTATACGGTATGACATACTTTTTTGATTCAATAATTAAATCAAAAAAAACGTATTTACCGCACCTTTATTTCATCCTCCATTATCGGATATATTCAACAAAAAGACCCTAAAAACGTATACTAATAAGGATAAAGTATAAAAAATATGCAACTTGACTTCTTTACTGCCGTTCCCGAACAGACACTGGCGCTGCGCTCTACTCCGCTGCCGGAACTGAGTGAGGCCGCCGCCCGCGTGGGCACGCCGGAGCAGTGGGCTACCCTGACGCTTAGTCAGGTGCTGGAAAGGTGGAATGAGGTGTATACCGAGTTCATCAGCCCCCTGGATGGTCCCATTCAGTACGCCAAAGAATGCAGCAAGCCCCGCCCCGATCAGCCGCAAGCCAACGACCTGCAGGCGCGGCGGTTCTATAAACGGGAGTATGACCGCCTGAGCCACGGACAAGGCCAGCTCCGAGCCCTGATCGAAGAAGTATTCTGCCACAACCTGACGCTGGCCATCGAGCAAGGGCAAGCCGTGCTACGAGCTCACGGGCTGGATGAGGAGGAAATAGACAACAGCCACGAGTTTTTCAATGACGTGATTCAGCACCCGCAGGTAACGGATCTGGGTAAGCTGCTGCCGGTTCTGATGCAGGACGTGGCCCAGGAATTCCTGCGGCTGCCGGTCTGATACAGTAAATATTTTCCACCTTAATTATGATAATAATCCAACTCAACAAGCCAAATAAACGTATAATATGTATATAAACTCCAAATAGTCCCTAATATGGACGACTACCAGGAAGACACCCGCTACGCCGAAGATGTGGAAATGGACGGTGACGAGTACGGCCCGTATGATGACGGCCCGGGGGGGGACTTCGAGTATGAGGACGGATACCAGGACGACGCCGCCGACTTTGAGGCCCGCGAGCTGAGCCACGATCTGGAAATGGACTAATCCGCAAAAAAGCGGCCCGGGCAACGTGCTCCGGGCCGCTTTTCGGTTCTGGCGACATTCCTCCCAACGGCCCCGCTATCTAGCTTCGGCGGTAAAGGCGCAGCCGCAATCCGGCCAGCAGCACCAGCACCAGCATAGCCCCGCCCACGAAGCCCAGCAGCAGCCCATAGCGCGGGGCGGGGTGGCGGATGGCCTCGGTGATGAAATCGGCGGCCAGACTAGCCTGGCCTAGTAGCAGAATCAAAAAGGAACGGCGGTACTCCAGGCGTCTCAACGCGGAACCCTGTTGCAGCGGCCCGGCCGCCAAGTGCAACCCAAGGAAAGCGACGGCCAGCACCGGCAGCGGCGGCAGGAAACGTTGCAGAACAGCGGCCAGCGCAATGGCCAGCACCGTGCCGACGGCGGCGGCGGCCAGCGTGCGGTTGTAAGGGGGATAGAGTAAGCGCATACGATCAGGCTGCGGATTCAAGATTACGACTCACGGCCAGCAAAAACTGTTCCCGCCGTTCCCACTCCCGCGCGTTTTCCTCCTGGGTGGTCAGGCGCGGCCGGTCGTCCTGGCCGCCCCGCCCGGCCCATTCGCTCATCAGCCGGCCGGCGTGCCGGTACGCGCGGCTGATGAGGTAAACGCGGGTGGCCAGCGGCTCCGGCTCGTTGAGCGCCTCCAGGGCCCGGGCCAGCAGCCGGGCCTCTTCCTGAGTAGCCCGGAGCTGGGCAAACAGCAGCGCCGACCGGGCCTGGTCCTGGGTGCGGTGCAACATCTGCGGATCATGGCGTAGCTGCTCGGCGGCGGCCGCCACGTCGGGCAATGGGGGGGAGGGTAGTGTCAGCATCAGGCCGCGGCTTGGGGTTCGTGGATTGTGTAAGTGGTGCGCCCGCCCAACAGCCAGGCATCGTATTCCTCATCCAGCAGAACTTCCTGCTGGATCTGCGGCATCGAGTAGAAGTCCAGCGGCAGTTCCAGCGTGACTTCCTCGCGGTGGGTGTACGTGGTGAAGGTGGCCTTTACGAACGTGCAATAGGGCTCCACGCCTAATGCCTCCGCCGGCAACGACTCGTCCGCCTGTGCCGGCCGGGTAGGTAGCTGCACCTCGGCCGGCAATTCCAGCAGGGGCATGGGCGGGTGGCTTGGGATCAGCTCAAAGGCCCTCAGGAAGGAATACGGGTCTCTCTCGTGTCGGGGCTCCTGGGTGCGCACCTGCACGAAACGCCCATGGGGTAGCGCGTACACGTACGGGTCGTTCATTTCCGGCCACTGGCCCCGCACCCCGGCAAACATACTTGGCTCCAGTGCTGGCTCGTCCGACGCCCCGGCGCCCATCGTGAAGTGCCCGGCCGGCAGCTCCAGGCGGTGCCATCCCCAATCCTGGGCCTCCTCTTCCAGCACGAAGGGAAGTACCAGCTCAAAGTTCAGGGGCAGGGCCTCCCCGTTCTTGCGGTTAAACCAAAAGTTCAGCGGCTGATCGGTCAGATTGATGAGTACCATGGTCAGAAACAAAAGGTTAGCAGTGAGTAGGGGCGGGTACCGGCTCGGGCATGGCCAGCACTTTCGCCACAATGGCCGGCGTCATCAGCGTTGCCAGCGTCGGCTGCCAGCGCCGCACGTAGGCCGCGGCGTATGCATTCTCCGGGCGCAACAGCAGCACCGTTTCAAAGCTCTCCGGGATGCGGTCGGGCCGGTGCAGGTACGTGGCCAGCAGCCAGGTCGCCCGGGCCGGCGTGGTGACCTCCAGCAGCCGCTGCCCGTCGAGCGAATCCACCTCGTGCATCACCTTTGTAAACAGGTCGGCCAGATACTCCGCGTTGCAGCCCAGCGGGGCCGGCACCCGGCTGGTGGGCCCGGTAATTTCCTCCCCCTGGATGTAGTAGATGATGGGCTTTCCGCCCCACCGCTCCCCTTCGGGGTAGGCATACACCAACAGACGGGACTGGGTGGGCGTGCTCACCCAGTAGTAGCG
Source organism: Hymenobacter endophyticus (assembly GCF_032464715.1). NCBI lineage: Bacteria > Pseudomonadati > Bacteroidota > Cytophagia > Cytophagales > Hymenobacteraceae > Hymenobacter > Hymenobacter endophyticus. The sequence continues at coordinate 111,306 of NZ_JAWDJT010000012.1, forward strand.
GTAGGTCGGCTCCAGCGTGTGGCCCGCCCCGCCGCTCAGGATACGGCCGCCGGCTGCCAGCCGCGACAGAGTGGATTGGCAGGCTTCCATTCGGGCACAGACGGCGTTCATTTGAGCTACAGTTTTCATCGTATTTCGAGCGGCTGGTTACTACTGATTATACGAACTTCCCCCTGCTTTTGATTCAATAATTAAATCAAAAACCGGGGGAAGTGCCTTATTTCACGCAAAAAGTTTACCCCTCTTCCGGCACCGCTTCCACCGCCTTTCCACAACCTGGGCACCAGGCCAGCCCCTGGGGAATGTCCAGTGGTATTTCCGTGTGGTTTTCGACCTGGTGCGCAGCCTGCGCGGCCTCCGCCAAATACGCCTCCCCCTCACAGAAAGGGCACGTACCGCAGATGGGACTGTCTATTTCATCGTACACGAAATAGATGTTTTCAATGGGGGGAGCTGCTTTCTGTTCCATGGGAAAGGGGGGCCGCTTAGCGGCGGTTAGAGTTGCGGCCGGTGTAGCCGGCATCGTTAATGGTTTCCCCGCGCAGCGTGCGCAACTGCCGGGTGGCGTGGTAGATATCCCAGCCCATTGCCTGGCTGCGCTTGCGCGCCTTCGGCGTTAGCAGGTGAATGCCCTTGCCCTGCTGGCGGTTCTCCGGCTGGTTCTCGTACTCGACGAGCCGGGCCGCGAGCTGGCGCACATGCTCGGCCAGCTCCGGTTCCGTCATCTGGAAAATATCGGGAGCCTTCTTGCTTCTGCGCATGGCTAGAAGGGGTAAAAGGGGGCCTGCTGCAAGCGTTTCCGGCGGCGGTTTTCGCGGCGTAGAAACAGATACTCCGCCTTCCGGGTGAACTGGAACTCCACCCGCCGGTACACGGTGCTGCTGAACTCGTCATACTCCACGTCCCAGCCGTAGCCGTACACGTAATAGTCCTTTTTTCGCCAAGCCTTCCAACCCTCGGTAGCTTTCAACCGCTTTTTGAGCTTACGCGGTATTTTTACGTGCGGGCGGTACCATTTCGGGCTGTCGGGATGCAAGTAGTCGGGGTGCATAACCTGTCTTTTGTTATACTTCTTATACGATATAACGCCGGGCATTGATGCAGTAATTACATCATCATTTCGATCCACCCACCTTTCTCCCCCACGGCCCCGCTTTCTGCAACTCCCCTGGCCGGGGCGGGGCTCGATGCCCCGCCCCGGCCAATCGCGGAACCGCGCCCGGCCCCTTTCGGAGCCGGGCCGGTGCCGGCCTACTCGCCGGCCTCGCTGCTGGTCTGCTCTTGGTCCTCGTCGCTTTCGGCAACCTCGGGGGCCAGCATGAACCGGACGGCCTTTTCTGCTTGCGAAGCGGCCTGAATCACTAGCTTGTTATCGTTGCGCAGGGCCTGCAGCCAGTTGGCGATATAGGCGGCATTGTGGGCCATAATGCCGGGATCAATGCCGGCCATCCCGCACAGAAACGACGCACCCATTTCTGCAATCAGTTCCTCCTTGGCGTAGTTCTCCGCGCCGAAGCCTACCCAGTTTACGATTCCGTCCCGGTTCAGGCGTTTCTGGTGGCCGGTGCTGTGCACCAGCTCGTGGTACAGCGTGCTGTAGTACGTGCCGGAATTTGTGAAGCTCTCGCGGGTGGGCATATTCACGTAATCGAGGCCGGGGGAGTAGTACGCCCGCTGCTGCATGAAGCGGATAGCGGGCTTGGTGGTGTAAGCATCAACCAGCGCCTCAGCCTGCTCAATGGTGGGTACCTGTGCTTCTTCGCGGGGCTGGGGCAACTCGAAGTCGATCCCGTCAATCTGCGAATAGTGGAAAACGGTAAAGTATTGCAGAGTTCCGCGCTGCTCCTTCTTCTTGCCTTCGGGCTGGGGCTGGCCTTCGGCGGCGGGCTTGGTGCGCTCGGCCGGACGGAAAAAGGTAATCAGGTGGCCCTTCTCGCCTCGGCGAACCTGCCCCCCGAGTGCCTTTGCCTGATTGTACGTCAAATACAGCGCTGGGCGGCCGGCGGCTACCAGATTCAGGTAAAACGCATTGAAGCCGGAATACTCGCGCTTAGTGGCGTAGTTGCTCGGCCAGATGCCGTTGGCCCCTTGGCTCCACGGCTGTTTCCATGCTACCACGCCCTTTTCGAGCTGGTCGATAATCAGGTTGGTTACAACCTCATACACATTGCGCTTGGCAGTGGTGGCGGCGGGGGCGGTGGCGGGCTTCTTGCTCATCGGAGTAGGGGATTAAGAATCGGGCTTTGTTGCCTGATTTCTAAGTATATATACGTCTTACCCCGTCTTTTTGATGCAATGATTAAATCAAAAAAGTGACTTTCTCGTCCGGCCCGATCTTTCTCCCCACTGCCCCGAATTTTGGATCCCCCCCCCCCCCCCCGCCAGCCCGTAAAAAGCAATGAGGTGGCCCGCCAGATTCGGCGGGCCACCTCGCCCTGAGTATTCCGTTCCCGGCCCCGAGCCGGCCGCTCAGACCGTGCGGCGGCCCGTGCGGGCGGCCCACCCGAAATAGTAGTTGTGCGTCCGGGCGGCCAGATGCTCGACGATGGCCTCCACGGGCCAACCCATCTGCTCGCGCGACAGGAATATTTCGAAGGTGGGTTTGTCCCGGTACTCAATCAGGAAGTAGCCGCTTCCGTCCAGTAGATGTTCTTTCGCTACCAGCCGGTAGCCGGTGCGGGCCTGCAGCCGGGTAGTGATCTGCGTAATGAGGGGGACGAGGGGGGCAATAACAGGGGCCATATTCAAGTCATTAATCAGCCGGCATGTATCCGCTGGCAGCTACGTATATATACGGATTTACGCCGTTTTTGATCCACTTATCAGATCATTCCGCCACCTACTTTAAGCAGCCGGGCCTTTCCCCCTTACCGCCCGATATTTCATCTAATCAACTCGGTAGAAACGGACGCAGCATGGCACTTTTTCAGTGCGATGCTGCGTCCGTTTCGGCCTTGTTTCATCGGGGGGGGGCTAACCCGGCCACGGTGGCGTTTTCAGCCACGGTGGCCGGGTTGTGCGGGGGGGCGCGGTGCCGGGGAATTTCAGGGCTTACCGGGAGGGTATGTCGCGTGAGATACTGTGATGAAATGCAAGCAAAGACTGCGCTTTAGCTTAAAAAGAAGAAACTTTTTATTTTAGCAATTGCTTAAATTCGCAAGTAGTACCTTTGCATAACCATGACTAAAAAAGCTACTGCCTGCATCCGGGTATTCGCTGATACGGCCCGTATCGAGCAGTGCCAGGCGCGATTGGCGCACGTTGAGCCGGCCCTTCAGTCCCTGGCCTCGGTCCTAGCCCTGGCCGGCAACGAGGTGCGCCTAAAAATTCTGCTGCTACTGGCCGACGAACAGCAGTTGTGCGTGTGCGACATCGCCGACGTGCTGCAAATGACCGTCTCGGCCGTGTCCCAGCACTTACGCAAGCTCAAAGATGGGGGCGTGCTGCACGCCCATAAGGTCGGCCAGACCGTGTTTTATGCCCTCAGCCAACCGCATTTACCCATTCTGCAACCGCTATTGGCGGGCTTAGCGGCCACTCCTTCGCTTCAATCGGCCTTATGAATACTTCCCCTTCTTCCAACAAACCCCTGCTCGGGGCCGGCTTGGTGGCGGCGCTGGCCGCGTCGCTGTGCTGCATCACGCCGTTGCTGGCGGTCCTGGGGGGCCTGGGCGGCGTGGCCTCGGCCTTTGCCTGGCTCGAACCCCTGCGGCCCTACTCAGTAGCCCTTACCGTGGGTGCACTGGGCTTTGCCTGGTATCAGCAACTCAAACCAGCGCCGGCCGCCGATGCCTGCGGCTGCACAGTGGACACAAAACCCACCTTTATGCAGTCCAAGGTCTTCCTAGGTGTGGTAACGGTACTGGCGGCGCTGCTGCTGGCCTTCCCTTACTACGGGGCAAAGTTGTACCCCACCCCAGTCGCACCCGTTCCAGTGGCCGCAAGTGCAGCCGGACCGGTCTGGCAAACGGCGAACTACCGCATCGGGGGCATGACCTGCGACGCCTGCGCGAAACACGTCGAGCACGCGGTGCAGCAGCTGCCGGGCGTGCAGGCCGTGACCGTTTCCTACGACCAGGGCACAGCGCAAGTCCGCTTTGATGCGGCCAAAAGCCCCGCCGCGCAGGTCGCCCAAGCTATTAACGGCACTGGCTACAAAGTGCTGGCCACGAACTAACCTCCCCCTGCTCCATGCTTACGCTCGAACCAAAGGCCCCGTTGCTTACTTCCGTCCTAACGTGCCCGGTATGCGGCCACGCGCAAGCGGAGCAAATGCCGACCGACGCTTGTCAATATTTCTACGAATGCACGAGTTGCCACACGGTCTTGAAACCGCTGGCCGGTGATTGCTGCGTGTACTGCTCTTATGGCTCGGTGCCCTGTCCGCCCATTCAGGAACAAGGTTCAGGAAGTTGCTGCGGCTAAACTGGTGCTTTCTCGTTGGTTTCGGGGTGAACGGATTCGAGCGCTGCTGCTAATTCGTTAACTGCGGGGTGGTACTGCGGGTCGTACATCCGGTCATTTTTCCACAGAGAGTAGCAAAGCAGGAGGAGTTTGCGCATGACCGCAATCACACCAGGCTTGCCGTTGGGGTGTCTCGCCCGCAGTCGGGTATAGAAGGCCATCTGCTGCGGGTTGTAACGCAAGCTGCTGATAGCCGGTAGATAAAGGGCCGTACGCAAGCGTACGTTCCCTCGGCGCGAGATGCGCGTGGCTCCGGCAAACAGCCCACTTTGGCGTTGCACTACATCCAACCCGGCGTAGGAAGCCAGTTGCCGCTCGTTATCCACGAGCACGAAGCCGCTGGTTTCGGCGACGACCACGATAGCGGTGGTCAAACCGATGCCAGGCACACTCGTCAGCTGTCTCAACTTGCGACCAAGTTCGGGTTCCGCTTCCAGCAAGGCGGCGAGGTCCTGGTCAACGGCGAGCAACTGCTGCTGAATAAGTGTTTGTTGGGTGGCCAAGCGGGACAGGGAACGGGCATCGGGTTGATAGCTGTGCTGATAGGCATGGATTTTCACCTTGAGGCGTGCCCCATGTCCGGTTAAGCTTTGCCGCTCGCGGGCCAGCGCCCGTAATTGCCGTAAGGCTGGTGAGGGCGGTTGCCAGGCAGGCAAGGCACGCTCCAACCCGAGCCGGCAGAGTAAGCGCGCATCAAGTTGGTCCGTTTTGCTCTTTTGCTCGGTGCTCTGTGCAAAATGCTTCGCCTTGTTGGGGAGGAGCACGCTGAGTGCTTGCGCCTTATCACTTAGAAAATAGGCCAGTTCTTCGTAGTAGACGCCTGTGGCCTCTACTACAAACCAAATGGGAGCCGGCAGCACCGCTTGTTTTTCAGTCCAACTAAGCAAAGCAGCAAAGCCAGTCAGCGTGTTGTCGAATGATGTCTGTTTGCCGAAGCGCAGGTGCTGGCGGGCATCAATTTGCCCAAAACAGGCGACGAAAGTATCTTTCGCAATGGCGATGCCCACGACAAATTTGAGTGGGCTGGTGCAGGGATGGGCGGTAGGCATAAGGAAATGAAAAAAGGGGAAGAACTAGCCAGTCCGGTTTTTACCGCAACTCTCCTTGCACAAATGCGGGATGCCAACGCCGGGCTCCCTCCATACTGTTCAGTCTTCAGGCAAAAACGGGAAACGAGGCACAGTCTCTAACGCGCAATGTCAGGGCCGAAGCCCCGCATTTAGGGATAGTTGGTGACCTCGTTTCCTTTTCTGGCTACCCTTCTACGAAAGGCACTGCAATCATACAAGGGATAGGAGGGGTTTAGTCCGAAGGACCGCAGCGGCAGCGGAGCCCCGGATAGCCCGGCCCGAAGGGACACGCCCGCCACGCACCGAAACCGCATAATCGGTAGCTACCTAAAGAAAAAGGCCCCCATCGTGCCGTGGGAGCCTTTTTCTCATTCAGGATGGACCCTTACTTAAAAGGGAAGATCATTGTCATCGTCGCTCCCGACGGGCTGGGCGGCAGGTTGAGCGGTCCGGGCGGGCTGCTGTTTCTGCTGCTGGGCCGGTGCCGCATTGGAAGTTTTCTCGATGCGCCAGGCCTCCAGGTTGGTGAAGTAGAGAATCTGGCCATTTTTGCTGAAGCCGCGGCCGCGAAGGTTAAAGGAGATCTTCGCTTCGTCGCCGATTTTGAAGCTATCGACCAGAGAGGTTTTATCCTGGCTCAGCTGAAACTTGATGTGCTCCGGATACTGTCCTTCAACAACTTCAAGCACAAATTCCCGCTTGCGGAATTTCTCGCTTACCTGTTGCTCGTCGAAGATTTCGTGAATGCGGCCAACGGCCTCGTAGGAACTGGTCATACAGAAGAAGGAAAATAAGGACGATTCGTCCGTGAAAAAAAGTTACAGGGTGAAAGCGGGTAATGCCCCGGAGCGGGGGCGCGGGCTGGGGCTGCAGCCCCAGGCCATTAGCAGCGGCCCGTTGTGGGCCTCAGTGCCGGCCTGGCCCCAGATGTCAAAACTGACCTCGACGTGCGTACCGATTTCGGGTAACACGATGGGGAGCTTATCGTCAACGTGGAATACCAGGTAGGGACGTGGGCTGTACGAGTCCGTAACGCGGAGGCGGAAGGCGGGCCGCTGCGAATCGGCGGCGGAATCCTGCCCGGCGGCGGGCGGACAGGGAAGCAGATAGCCATGCAGATGAAAGCGCATAAGATGGGCGGTTGGGAAGAAAGGGTTAGCGTTCGATTTCGCTGGCCTGCCGCTGGGGCTGCGCTTTCTCAGCGCGGGCGGCCGCCTGCTGGCGAAGCGTCTGGGCCTCACCGGTTTCCTGCACCTGCACGCTGTTGGAGCGGGCGGCCCGCTCGAACGTGGTGTTGATCTCGCGGATGCTTGGCGAATCCGTGCGGTAGCTGACATCGTATTCGGTACGCCGGATACCGTTGTCGGCCACTACGGCCTTGGCTTCCCCGGTCTTGGCTCCTGCGGCCTCGAAGGCATCCGCCACGCGCTGGGCCCGTTCGTTTGGCACGTCCTTCAGGGCCTGGTCAGGCTTATCCTCGACGACTACTTTGGCCTGCAGGCTGGCGCCACTCTCGGCCGTGCGGGCCTTGTCGGCGGCTTGCTGGGTTTCCTGCCGTCCTTCCGCTCCGTGGGCACTGGCCTGCAGCTGCTGCTGATCGGCTTTGGAAGTGAGCGTACGGCTTTCCTCGGCCTGCTGGCGGGCATCTACCTGCTGCTGGGCTACTGCCGGGGGGACGGGCTGGCCCGGGCCCTCGGCGGTGCGCTGCTGGTCGTTCTGCCGGTTTTCCACCTCGCGTCCCCGTTCCCAGCCCTGGCCGTTGCGCTCCCGGATCAACACGACGTCCTGGCTGCGGGCGTCGCTGAGCTGCTGGTGAATCTGCGGCAGCTCCGGTTGATCTACGCGGTAGCCGACCATCATGCCCAGGCGGGGCTGGTCGGCCACGCCGGCCACGGGCCGGATTTCATCGACCGTCGCCCCGGCCTCCTGCAACTGCTTGCGCAGCAAGCGCAATGTATCCTCATTGTAGCCGCGGTCAAGTACCGAAATCTCCGTGTAGCGCACCTGGTGGCTCGTGTCGGGCTGGCGTAGCGCCTCGGAGGCCTCCGAGTACAACGGAGCCCGCAACGGAGCGGCCGGGGCTTCGTTCGGGGCGCTGGCCGGGGCGGCAGTTACCTCAGCGCCGCTGCCCTGCGCCCGGGGCGCGGCTTCCGCAGCCGGCGTGGCCACGTCGGCGTAGCGGCCCTGCTGCTGCTGCTGAGCCTGCTCCCAGTTCACGCCTGGCTCGCGCTGCAGCCGGGCGGCTTCTATCGTGCGTTCCGCCACCTGACCGGCCCGGTCTTTCACCTGCACGTCGTCCGCGCCCTGGGCCAGCTGCTGCAGCTGCTGGTGCACCTGCGGCAGCTCGGGCTGGTCGATCCGGTAGCCGATGCGCAGATTGAGCGTAGCCTGCTGCTCACCGCCTTCCGTAATGGCACCCGGCGTTGCGCCGGCGGCCTGCAATTGCGCGGCTGCTTGCTCCAGACGCTGCCGGCCGGCAGGGGAGTCGGCCACGACCAATTCCGTGTAGCGTACGGGATGATCCGCCGCCGGGAAGCGCAGGGCCTCCGGCGCGGCTTCGAAGGCAGGGGCGCGCAGCCCCTGGCCAGCCTCCCAGGGTAAGGGCTCCTGCTCCCGCTGCGGCGCAGCCGGTGCCAGCGGAGCCAGATTGGGCACAACTTCGTGCAGCTGCTCTCGCTGCTGGATGTAGGTGCCCGTCCACAGATTCAGGGAGCCGTCGGCCGGGGCATTTCGACTGATGGTATCGAAAGCCTCCCGGATACCCTCGATGCGCGGGCTGTCGAGCTGATACGTGACGGGCACCGTAAACCGCTCCGGTCCGGCATATACACCCTCCACCCGTTCGGGTACCCCAACGATAGCGCCCTGCGCTTCCAGGGTCGTGCGGATTGGTTCGAGGGCGGGCAATTTCTCTTCCGTCACCGTCAGCACTGCCTGCCGCTCCAGCAACGGCCGGTCGCGCTCCGGCAGATTCTCCCACGGCATATTGCCGGCCGGATACCGCTGGTCGATGTCCCGCCAGGCATGATCCGGGGTGGATGTTTCGAGCTTCACGCCGGGCTGCTGGGTTATCGTATCCAACAGGTTGACCAACTGGGCCTCGTGCCGCCCATTGACGGGAATGGCAAACTCAATCCGATTTTCCACGAGCCCGGCCTGATGAGCGGGGGAGCTGGCTGCGGCCGTGCCGGCAACTACCTCCGTGATGGCTCCCAGCTCTGCCAGCTTGCCACTGAGCTTCTCGGTGTATTCCGTGCGGGCCGGATCATTAAGGCTGGCCGTGCGGGCTTCCTGCACCGTGATAACGCCAAGGGCCATTTCCGGCCCCAGCTGCTGATCAGCCATATGCTGACGGGCTTCCCGGGCCATCGAGTTTTCGTAGACAACACCGGCTTTCAGTACACCCACACCGCTGCCGGTTTGATCCTTGTACTCCTCTTCTACCTGGCGGTCCAGGGCGCGGCTGACCAAGGCGACAACCTCCGGCGCATTCAAGGGATACTTAATCAGCAGGGCCTGCTCCTGATCAGTGGTGCGCACGCCTTCTACCCGGGCCCCGGCCCGCTCGAACGACTCCCGGTTGTCCGGCGTGTCGCGCAGCAGCACGACGGCCGTCCCCTCGTCCCACTGACGGCCCCGCTCCGGCATCTCCACGGCCACGGTCGTACCCCGGGCCGTGGCTGCGGCCTGCCGCTCAGCGGTTCCGTTATCGGTCACGGTTACACCTGGTTCTTTTTCCAGCCGCTGCAGCAGTTCGTGCAGCTGCGGCTGCCGCTCATCGTCGATTTTGTACGCGAAGTGAACCCGCGTTGATTCCAGCCCGGTCCGGACCATGTCACGTTCCGGCCAGTCGGTATTCTTCACCTCGGCCCCGTATTTCTCCAGCGAATCCAGCACCTTATTGGCGTAGGAGCTGCTTTCCCGCTGGCCAGCCGGCCCCTCGATGATGAATGAGGGGATGGCCGGGGCCTCGCGCACCTCCACGATGCCGACGCGGGTATCCCGTTCGTTGAGCCGGGCGGCCAGCTGAGCGAGTGCCTGCAGGTCATCGGCCGCCTGGACCGGCGCAAAGGCCTTTTCTACCGGCGAAACTTCCGGCCGGCTACTACGTGCAGCCGTTTCCGCCAGGGTTTGCGCCAGCGCGGCCCCGTTCACCCCCTGGTACGCGCCCTTCAACTGGTTGTATGCTTCGTTAGCGCCCTCGGAAACCTCGGTGCCCGCTGCCGAACCCACTTTACCGGTTCCCGCAACACCTACCTCCGCCTGGGCCTGCGGCCGGGGCGTCAGCGCATCGGCAACCGCAATGCCCAGCAGGGCGTTGCCGAAGGCCTTGTCCTCCTGCTCGTGCTGTTTCTGGGCCTCGGGCGTGTTCTGCTTCCGGGCTTCCTCTTCCTGGCGGCGCTGCTCGGCCTGCTGGCGGCGCTCTTCGTCGCGGGCTTCCTGCTCCTTCTGGGCCTGCAGGTTTTTCTGGCGGGTCATTTCCTCCTTGTGCTGTACCTCCAGCTGGGCCTGGGCCGACAGCTGCTCGCCTTTCAGCCCCTGGTTCATCAGCTCCAGGTCCCGGGTAAAGTCCTTGCTCTGCGGGTACTCGATGCGCAGGAAGCCCGGATTACGCGCCGGGTCCAGCTGCTGCAGCTTGTCCTCCCGCTGCTGGTGCAATTCCCGCGACAGCAGCTCCAGGGCCGGCATATCGGCGTTAAGTGCCGTCACGCGCACGACCGTCTGCGTGGACGAAGTGCGGATTACGTCCATGCTCAGCGGGGGCTGATCCCGCTGCTGGTCGCCGCTGTTGAGCTGGGCAATACGGTCGGCCAGATTGCTTACGGCCGTCCGGCCCTCGTGGGCTTTTTCGGTATTGAATTCAATTTTCAGGTTGGTCGAGTACTTGCCCGAGGTGCCGGCGTGCCAGGCTACCGGCGGGGCCAGCTGCTCAATGAGCGGCAGCTCGTTGGTGCTGCCGGGCTGCCGGGTGCGCGGGGGCTGCAGGTCGTTCAGGTAGTTGATGTTGAAGCGCCGCCCGCCCGGATCATTGTCCTGGCCCAGTACCACTTCCTTTGGCTTCTGGCGGTCGATGATGAGCTGAATCAGCTCAACCTGCCGCTCGGTGACGGTGCCGGCCGTGGCCAGGTACATCGTGTTGGGCTGGGGCTTGCCGTCGCGCCGGTCCAGCTGGTGCTTGCTCAGCGCGTCGATGGCGGACTCCGTTACGACCAACCGATCCAGCGGTTTGCCCGGCTCCGTCATCTTGCTGACCCACAATCCCTCTTTGGGCAACGGCAGCATGTGCTTATAGCCCGTGTTCTTCTCCTCGACCGAGATGATACCGGTCTGGTTATAGAGGGGAAAGGCCGTGTTTTCGTATTTGCCCCGGGCCGTGAACACGCGGCCCTGAAAGGCGGGATTGTCGATGGTCTGGTCCGAGATGCCGCGCGAGTGCAGGTAGCTGCGGTTTTCCAGCTTGGGCTGCACGCCCAGCGCGTCGGCAATGAGCACGTTGCGGCGCTCCTCCAGCGAAAGACCCTGGGGAATCTCCTTCAGCGACGCGATGCGTTCGGGTTTGGGAGCTTCCGCCAGGGTCTTCTGGTCACGTTGCGGCCCATCTTCGTTCAGGTACTGGCGCAGCTGCTGGCGCGTCTGTCCCAGGTTCAGGCCCTGGCCGTACGCGCCGCCCCGCGATTTCACGAAGTCGATGATGGAGCCCCGGTCGTTATCGTCACCGGTATTCATGTACACCTGGTGGTCGCCCTTGCGGGTAACAATCAGGGTTTCGCCCTCCTTGGAGAGCTTCTGCCAGTCGCCGCGGCGACTTTCTTCCTTTACCTGGTAGCCGTGCTGGGCAACGGCATAAGCGGTCAGGTCAATGTTGCGTTTGAAATGATCCAGCTCACCGGAATCATTCGGTCGGTTCTGTTGGGGGTTGTTCGACATAGAGTTTTTTGAGTGCATCGAAGGCACCCGCCTGCTCTTTGTCCTTGAACTGGTACACGTACTGGTCGTCTTCCCGGTGATACTCCGTTTCCAGGCCCATACCGTCGCGCAGAATTCGCTGGACAATGAGGGGGGCTGGACGCTTCGCTTTGTTGTTGCGCAGGGTGATCAGGGCCTGGTAGTTCATGCCCCGTTCACCCTCATTTTCCTTTTCCACCTCTTCGACAAAGGCTTTAAGGCGGCCGTGGCCTAGTTTTTTCAGGAAGCCCTGAGCCAAACCAAGCACCTCCTGGTAGGAAACGGTGAGTTTGCCCAGCTCTCCCTGAAGGAGTGCTTTTCTGAGTTTCTCGTTCATGCTGCGTTGGATTTTGAAGAGGTCGGTTGTGCTCTGAAGGACGCCCAGCTACATGGCCAGTTGCACCCGTCGTTTGCAACAACAAATTAAACATGATTTTTTGATTATCTACGAAATAGCTTTTGGCGCTATTCTGATTATGTCTTCAGACCTCTGCCAGCACACCCGGCCGGCCGGTAAATGTACTTGGAAACTCGATGAAAAATTAACTTTGGGTGAGTTTTTGAAAATTTAATTATGATATAAAAACGAATTATTGATTAAGTTTGGCACCGCTGAGCCGGACGAATGAATCGCCGGTATGCTTTGGTGCCACATGGTCTGCTTTACCCTCCTGCATGCGTTACTTCTGGCGGCTTCCCTAATGGGAGTGCTGCGCGTGTTGATGGTGGCAGCAATCGCTGGCTCCCTGGCACTGGTGGGGCTCTGGTACCGCCGCCGCCGGAAAGAGGCCAGCCCAGCAGCAGCCTCCGATGCCCCGGCCCCGTCGGCTCCCCTTAAAGTGTATTCGGTTGAGCAAGTAGTAGGCAAGACGGGCACGCCCTATGCCCAGCAGCTACAGATGACGCTGCAGCAACTGCAAGCAGCTCTCGGGGAACCCAAGCCGCTGTCGCTGCCCACTGCCCCGCCCGATACTGACGCAGCTGCCGACGCAGCTGCCGAACAACCCGAGCAGCCGGCTACCGCCGTTTCCGAAAGCGCCGAAGCAGCCCCCTGCCCGGCCGACGCACCCACGGCCGACGCACCCACGGCCGATACCGGCTCGGCGGAAGCGGCCGAAGCAGCTGCCGCTCCGGCTGCCCCGGCCCAACCAGCTGCGGCCCAACCAGCTGCCGGCGGCAGCGGGGATCAGCAGATCCAGGAATTCTCCCAGCAGGTCAGTGCGCCCCCGGAGCTGCGCCTGGCGCCCGCAAAACGCTTCTCCTCCCGCAAAGCCGCAGTCAATCCGGCCGCCCTGGCCCAAGTGCAGAAGTCCCGCACCACCATGTTCGTCGAAACCGATACGGGCCAGCACATCCCCCTGCTCCAGCAGCAGATGGCCTGATATGCGCCCTCACTTTTTGCGCAAACTCGGGTGTAGCGCGCCCGGCTTTATTCACCCTTCACCACTTTTTTATGCTTACCAAATCTAAAAAACTCGTCGCAGCCCTCTTCGGCCAGGCCGTAGCCCTGCGAAACGCCACCACGATGGCCGTGGTGCAGGCTGACGCCGCCCTGGACAATGTGGGCGACAAGCTCGCCCACATGAAGCAGTCGGAGCGCACGTTCTGGATGGCCTTCTTCGCCCTGGCCGCCGCGCACGGTGCCAACGCCCAGAGTGTCAAGGCCAAAGCCGCCATGCAGAACGTGCAGGAAACGGCTATCGGCATCGGTCAGGTCGTCTTCTTAATCTTCCTGATGGTAGGTCTGGTGCGGACCGCCAAAAAATTCATCGACGGCGCTCCCGATGCCATGACCAGCGGCCTGTGGCTGCTGGGTGGCATCATCATCTTCGCGGGCTTCCAGACCTTCAAGGATGATATCTTCTCCAACATGGGTGCCACTTCCGGCGGTGGTGTGAAGTAAGCCCCACTGGCTCGCTGCTTTTCTTGACGCCATGCGCACGTTCAAAAGCATTGAGCGCCCGGCCCAGGTCCTGGGGATTCCCATCCAGGATCTGGGCTTTGTTGCTCTCTTACTCATCGGTGGCGGCATTCTGCTCGGCGTGCTGAGCATGCTGCTGCCCGTCCCCAGCAAGTCGTACCTGGTCCTGCTGCTGCTGACAGCCATCCTCTTTTTCGGCTTACGCTGGCTGGCAAAACATAAGCCACCAGGCTACCTCATGGGCTGGATTTCCTACAAAATCCGCCAGCCCCGCCGCCTGACGCTCGGTCCGATTCACTCGCCTGTAACCCCTCAGACTCATGAGCAAAACAAAACCGCTGATCACCGCTAGTCCGGTGCATCAGTTTCTGGATAATTGCCTGGTATTGCGCGACGGCCGCGTGGCCATAGGCTTTGAGCTCCGTAACCCGGAAATGGAATCCTGGAGCGGGGAAACGTACGAGCAGGCCTTGAGCACGTTTCAATCGGCTCTGCGTCCGCTGCCGGCCGGCAGCGTGCTGCAGAAAACCGATGTGTATTACGAGCGGCCCTACCTGCATCCAACCAAGCCCGGCGCCTACATTGATCAGCGGCGCGCGGCCTTCCATGACGGCAACCTGGTTCTGTTTCACAAGAGCTACCTGTTTCTATCCATTCCCCCGCAAAAGCAGGCCAAGCAGCAGCCCAAGCGGGTGAATCCGCTGAACGCGCTGATCAATCAAGCCGCTTCCGCCCTGCTGCCTGACAATCCCTTTCCCGGCATTCAGCTGTCCTTGGAACGCATCGAGCGCGTGGGCATGGAGCTGGTCCAGACCATGCGCAGCCTGCCCGGTCTGGATCTGGAACGCCTGCGGGATGAGCACTTAATGCAACTGGTGCACCAGTACTTCAACCTGGAATTCTCCACTACGCCTACTTCCTTCGAGCGGGAGATTCTCAACGAAGGAGGCATTGTTTCGGTCGGGGAGAAGCAGCTCAACATCGTCTCGCTGTCGGGTCAGGGCACGGAAACTTTCTCCCACGTCACCAACAGCTACGGCGTGGCTTCGCCCCTGGTCTACCCGCTCACGCACTTCCTGCAGGCCCCGCACATTCTCACCCAGTCGCTGTACGTGCACGACACCCGGGAGCAGCTCAAAAGCTTTACCCGGGACAAAAAGCTCAATTCCTCGCTGAGCACGTTTGCCACCGCCGACAACCACCTGCGCGTGGCCGAGCTGGAGGAACTGGAAGCCGAAGCGGTGGCCGACAACAAGCTGCTCGTGGATATGCACCTGTCGGTGCTACTGTGGGACAGTAACGCCGAACGGCGCATGGAAGCCGTCCAGAAAACGACGGCCGCTATCCGGGCCATGCTCGGGGCGGAACCCGTCGTTGAATCGCACCTCACCTTGCCGCTGCTGATGGCTTCCATGCCTGGCAACGGAGCGCAGCTGCCGGAACGCTGGCTGCCGACGCTGGCCGACCGCGCCGGCAGCTACTGGCACTGGACGACTACCTACCGCTCGACCAAGTCCGGTGAATACCTGGCCGACCGCTCCCGGAATCTGGTTCTGGTCAACCTGTTTGATACCAACCAGGACAACCAGAACACCCTGACCATCGGTCCTTCCGGCACCGGCAAATCGTTTACCATGGGCAACTTCATTGCCCAGCGGTACGAGAACAAGGCCCGGCAGATAATCATCGACGTGGGCGGCACCTACGAGGGCGTTGCCCGTTCGCTCACCGGGGCGGACTTCGAGAATTGCTACTTCAAATACGATCCGCAGAACCCGATTGAGTTCAACCCCTTCTTCATGATGCGTGACCCGGAAACCAACCGCTGGATTCTCGGGGACGACAAGCTCAACTTCCTGCTGGAACTGCTGCAAGCTATCTGGAAAGGCGGGGGCAATGGGGGGAAAGAGGAAACGCTCGATAAGGCCGAACGGACGCTGCTCACCCGTTTCCTCCGCAATTTCTATCGCAGCCTCAACGAGGACCCACAGCTCGGCCACGACGCCATCGAACGGTTCCCGCGAATGCAAACCTTCGTGGACTTCATCCGGGACTACCACAACCGTATGCACACGCCCGCTTCGCCCGACTTCAGCCCCGCGGAGCTGGCCGAACGGAAGCAGTACGCCAAGGACATTCAGTTCATCGACATGGACCAATTTTTCCTGGTGCTGAGCGAATACTGCAAGGGCGGGCGCTACGAGAAGGTGCTGAACGCCGTGCGCGACCGGGACTTGTCGGAATACCGCCTGATCGTGTTCGATATGGTGAACATCAAGACTGATCCGACCCTGTATCCGGTAGTGGCCATGCTCATTACCGAACTGGCCATGGACCTGTTCCGGAAATACCCCCGCGACATCAAGTATATCCTGATGGATGAGGCCTGGTCTATGATGACCGGCGGCCTGAAAAACTTCATTGAGCTGATGTACCGCACGATCCGCAAGCTCAATGGCAGCATCGGGATCATCACGCAGGGCATCCAGGAAATCGAGTCCTCGCCCATCGGGTCGGCCATTATCAACAACACCAGCACCCGCATCATTCTCAGCCACGCCGCCGTGCCCGGCGTACTGCCGCAACTGCAGCGGGCCTTGTCGTTCACGTCCCATGACATTGACCTGATCCGCTCGCTGCGCAAGGCCAATGGCCCGGACGGCAACTACCGGGAGTTCTTCATCAAACAGGGGGACCGGGGCCGCGTGTACACGCTGGAAGTGTCGCCCGAGCTGGCCGCTATTCTGTCCTCGACGCCGACTGACCGGGACTATCTGCAGGCCCTGGTAGAAATGTACCAGTTTGAGGAGCGCGTACCGGAGCGGGACGAACAGGGCAAGCTGCTGCTCAATGAGGACGGCACCCAACGCTTCGTGCTGCGGAAAGTCCCCCGGCTGGCCCCGGCCGTAGATGAATTCGTGCTGCGGAAAAAGGCCGGCCTGGTTACCCAGGGAAGCATCCCGACCAGCCTGGAAATGTCCGCACCGCTCGGGGAAGCGGTACTCGCCTGATCATGGGCCTGCTGATGACCCTGCTGCTGCAAAGCGGCATCGGGGGCTCCGACCTGGTACCGGCCATGTCTAGCGGCGCGTATGATGCGGCCTATAACATCATCGTGCTGTGCCTGACGCAGATCCTGCCGACGCTGATGATGATGACGCTGACCTACACGGTTTCGCGGGGCTACCTGCTTTCGGGCTCCCTGCAGATCGACCTGGGCGCATTGTTCAAGCTGTTCTTCATTGCCATTGCCCTGGTCAGTTACCGGGAGCTGGCCCCGATGATCGGGGGGATGGTGGGGGCGGTTACGGATCTGATCCGGGAACCGCTCAAAGGCAAAAGCGCCTACGACACGCTCATGCTCATGCAGAACGCCATGACCGGCACGCCCACCGGCCCCACGGCGGAAGAAGTGCTCAACGGGGATGCCAGCCTGACCGACCTGCTGACCGACGCCAAGCAGCAGTTCTCCCAAATCGTGGATGCGCTGACCAACTTCAGCATCGAGAGTCTGCTCTACCGCTTCGTGACCCAATCCACGGTGCTGCTGGTGCGCAACATCATGCTTTACATCCGCATGTTCGCCCTGGGCTTCCTGTTCTGCGCGGGGCCGATTTCCATTGTGCTGTCAGCCATTCCCCCGTTCGGCTCCCTCTGGCGCCACTGGCTGCAGAACTACATTACTATCCAGCTCTGGTCGGTCACGTTCGCTTTGCTGGATGTGCTGTTTAACGCCTTTTCCGACGCCAAAACCATTGGTACCGGCGGCTTCAACAACGTGCTCTCCGGCCAGAATAACGCCGAATACCTCATTGCCTGCATCGTGTTCATCATCATGTATTTCATGGTGCCCTCGATGACCAGCTGGGTTATCGGCTCCTCGGCCGTGCAAGGCTTCGTCGGAGCCGTGGCCGGCGCGGCATCCGCCGTGGCCTCAACGGGCGTGAGCGTGGCCAGTCCGATGGCCGCCGGCGGCGGCATGGCCGATGCGGCCGGCCGGATGCTGAAGCGCGTTGGCGGCGGTGGCGACAGCGGCGCAACGGCCGGGGCCCCGGCCGCTCCGGCGGCTATGTCCTCCCCCCCTCCGGCTGCCCCCTCGCAAGTGCCGACCGTCAATGCGGCCATTAATAATTCTGTCCGGCGGGCTACCGTCTGATTCATCCTTTTTTCTCTCTCCACGCCATGAGCAAAAGCAAAATCCAGGACCTGGATAAAACCTATTCCACGATGCGTACCATGACGATGGCCAGCCTGGCCATCGTGCTGGTAACCTCCATTTTCTTCGTCCTCACCCTGCGTCACGCCTACGGCACAGTCGGCCAGCGCGTGTACGTGGTCGGCTCCCTGGGAACCCAAGCCGCTGTCGCTGCCTCCCCGGATGAACATTCCGAGTTCGAGTACCGCAACCTGGTACGCACCTTCGTCCAGAACATGTTTCAGCACGACGAGGCCACCTTCACGGACCACATGAATACGGCCCTGAGCCTGTCGGATGCGCTGAGCGGCCGTCGTCTCTACGAGGAATTCAAAAAAGGCCAGGTGTACGAGAACTACCGCAAGTTCGGTTCCCGCACGATGGTCAAGGTAGACAGCATCGTGCTGCGCAACGACGTGCGCCCGCGCACCGGGAAAGTGTACATGAAGCAGAAAACCTTCATGGCGGACCGGCAAAGCACCCCGATTTCCATTGCCGCCGCCTTTACGCTCGTCGAGACGGACCGCTCGGAAAAGAACCCATACGGCATCCAGATTTCCGGCTTCGACTTCATCCCCTACAGCGCCCCGCTCTCGGCCGCGGAGCAAGCCATTCAGGAGCAGCAGGCCGAGCGTGACCGCCAGCAGCTGCGGGATGCCCAGCAGGCCGCCGCGCAGGCCGCCCAGACTGAAGCCGCCATTCGTTAACCGCCCCTACTTACTACTTCCGTCATGAAACGTCCTCATTCCTATCAGCTGGTCCTGACCCTGAGCCTTTCCCTGCTCTGCTCGGCCGGCAGCTACGCCCAGCGCCTGAAGCGCGTGCCGGTAACGCCCCCACCCGCCTCGTTGCCGGCCTACGCCCCGGCTTCGATGGACCGGGCTTCCACTCCGGCCCCCATCACCCCGGGTCCGGCCCCGGCCCACGCCGGCGGCTACACGGATACGGGTCTGCACTACACCATCGAGCGCCTGGCTCCGCCGCCGCCGCCGCCGCCGCCCGGCTCCCAGCCGATGCTGCTGGACGTGGCCGTGTCGGACTCGTCCACGACCTATATGGTGTTTGCCGGGCCGGTGTCGCTGGTAGACGTAGGAATGATGGACAACTACCTGCTCAAGATTGAGGCCAACGCCGTATTTGTGCGCGCCCGCAAGAAATCCGCCCCGCCAACCCCCATCATGGTGCGTTATGGCTCGAAGTACTGGATGGGCCGGCTGGTGACCGTCAAGCGCCCGGTAATGGCCCTCTACGACCTGACCAAGCCCAACCAGCTGCCGCCGGTACCCAACGGGGCCGCCGCCGCGGCCGCCGCCTATTACAATACGGCGGCTGCTCCGGCATCCCAGTCATCGGTACACTCCTCCGCCACGGTCGCCGGGGGGGGCATGAGCCCCGACGGCTCCGCCAATCCGGACGGCAACCTGGCCGACGTGGACGCGCCCACTACCTCGACGGGAGCCGTCATGCCCACCTCCAGCACCGGTGTTGCCCCCGATAACCCGCTGGCCCTGGACCGGGAAGCCCACCGCAAGGCCTTCGTCAATGCCAAGCTGCGCCGGCTGGATAACCAGCGGGTCGAGCATCCGGGCGTGGCCGTGTACGAAAACCGCGTGGCCGTATCGCTGGCCAACGTCCGCAACGACAAGGAGTTCACCTACCTGCGCCTGCGCGTGGATAACACCAGCTCGATTGACTACCACATCGACTTCGTGGATTTCCAGCTCGTGGAGAATACGAAGCGCCGCTTCCTGGGCAAAAAGCGCAATGAATCCCGCCGCCCGCTGACGCCCTCGGGCGGCCGGGCCAACCAGGTAATCGCCGGCGGTACGACCGGCTACCTCTACTACGCAGTGCCGCTCTACGCTGCCACGGATCTGGGCTACCTGCACGTCGAGCTGCACGAGCTCAACGGCGCCCGTACCCTGCTGCTGCCGATCCCCGCCAAAGTCATCAACACGGCTCCTACCCTCTAAGCACATGCAACCTCCCGTAACTACCCCCGTGGACCCGGCCGCTGCGGCTTCCGTCTCCACTTCCCCGGCCGCTGCTCCCCGTAAGGACTGGAAGGCCTGGGCCAAGAAAAACTGGATGCTTTTGGGTGCTGGAAGCCTGGTCGTCGTGTTTGTCGGTCTGTACCTGTGGGTGCAGTCGGCCGTGAACGATATGGCCGGCACTGGCCCGACCGTGGCCGGGTCCACCGAGCACATCGAGGGCGAGGTGCTCAACAACGAGGTCGTCATGCCGCAATCCGGCGACAAGACGAAAAGCTACGATGACCTGGCCGCGCAGGAATACAATGCCTCGCCGGCTCAGCAGGTAACGGTCGATGAGCTGCAGGCCCAGCAGCGGGCGGCCCTGGGCCTGGACTCGGTTGAGGCCCGCAAGCAGGAAAAAAAGCGGATTTCGGCGGAGCAGGCCATTGCCCGCGATGAGATTGCCCGCACGGCCCGTAACCGCAACATGGATACGGTGGTCGTGACGGCCCGCGACCCCCACACCGGGCAGTACACCCAGCGCCGGCAGGCCTACCACCGGACGCCCGCGACCAACAGCGCCGGCTTCGTCGGGGGAAGTGGCAGCGGCGGTGGCAGCTACAACGGAGGCAGCAGGTACGCGCGCCCCACGGCTGCCCGTACCGCCCGCCGGCCCTTGCGTGACCGCGACGGCGCCCTGTATGAAACCAACGACGAGGTAAACGCCATGTTGCGCGAGGGCGGCCCGGACGTGCAGAAGGCCTACGAGCGCATGACCGGCCGCCGGTACCGGCCCCTTGATTCGGACGTCGAACTCTCGGAACAGAACCGCAAGGCGATGCAGTACGTGCCGGGGATGGATGGTTTCTATACGGTGAAGTACCGGGGCCGCACTGCCTCACCGGCCGATGACGCCGAAAACGCCGTGGCCGCCGACCCCTTTTACCGGGCCGTGATCAGCGGGACGCAGAATGTGCGCTCCGGCTCGGTGGTGCTGCTGCGCTTCGACGAGGACGTGACCCTGCAGGGCGTACCGTTCCCGCGCAATCAGCTGATGGCCGCCGTGGTCAGCGTGGAAACCAACCGCGTAACCTTCCAGATTGACCGTATCGGTCCGTACCGCATTGCCGCGCAGGTCTACAACACCTACTACATGCCCGGCATCATGATCGACCCCTCCAAACGGGCTCCGGCCGAAAGTCAGCAGGGCTTTGGCCAGACGGCCATGAGCAGCGGGCTCAACGACCTTTCCTCCAGCATTGACCGCAGCCAGTCGGCCGCCAACAGCGTGCAGGGCATCGCCGGCCGCATGGGCGTTACCATGCTGCAGCGCATGCCGCAGCGCGGCCGCAAGCTGCGTGAGGTGCTTCTTCCCGACGGCTACCCCGTCCTCATCACTGTTGCTTCGCAGGACGCGGCCGGCTCACCGGCTCAGCGTTCGACCGGCCCGATAGGCCAGGACGGCAACCCCCTGCAATCCAGCTTTATGAGCGGGAACGGCCAGGGCGGATACGCCGGCCAGGAACGGGGCAACCGATAAGGGCATTTTTTTCACTCACCCTAACCCTTACCCGTATGCTTAACCGATTTTCGAAGTGGGGAATCATGGCCGTGGTACTGGCCGGCGCGCAGCTGGCTCCCACCGTCGCGCAGGCCACCGGTGCGCCCGTTGTGGACGTGGGCCACATCGCCATGCAGATCAATAAGTTCGTGAAGGAAACCTCGAACTGGGCGAAAACCATCCAGAATTACCAGATCGTCAAGGATGGCCTCAGCGTGGCCCAGGATGCCCGCAACATCACCAACCAGGTGAAAAGCCTCACCGACCAGGTGCGCAGCATCTCCCAGGACGCGCTGAACCTGAACCGCAAGATTCAGGACGACCTGCGGAAGGTAGCCAGCCTCAAGGATATGAAGCTGGCGCAGGTACCCGAGCTGATGGGCACGGCGCTGGACGCGACGACCACCAAAGGCGGCCTGCTCAATCACCTGGGCAGCTACTCGCTGGCCCAGCAATTCCAGCGGGATCTGCTTGCCGGCAGCCAGCAGGGCTACGAGCTGGCTTCTTCCCGGCTGGACCGCTACCGCCTGTCGGGTTCGACCCGTCAGGACTACAAAACGATCCAGCAGCAGGGCCATGAGCAAGCCTTCGCCTCGTTGGCCGTCTCGGACCTGCTGCAGCAGCAGCGGGTGCAGCAGGCCGGCGAATACAAGCGCATTGCCGACGAGATGACGCGCCAGGCCATTGAGGCCCAGGCCTCGCTGCGCAACGAGGGCCGCTACGCCATGACGGAAGGGGAGCGAATGTCGCGCCTGCAGGAATGCGCCAACACGTTGATGCAGGCCCAGCAGATGCGCCAGCAGGCAGATGAGCTGCTGCAGGCCGCCACGCAGCCCACCCCGGCCCGCCAGGCGGCTAACCTGGTCATCGCCGACCGGCAGTTCTCGGCCTCGCTGGCTCAGGTCGGCCGCCAGTTCAATTAATCTTCATTTGTAATTCCGTACTCCAATGTCCCGTCTCTTCCGTCATTCACTCGTTTTGCTGGCCGGCGCCCTGACGCTGGCCACCACTGCTTCCGCACAGCGCCATATCCGCCACCTCAACAGCCTGACCGGGAGCTACGGCTCGACCGAACCGGGCCGCCTGCTGGGGCTCAGCTATGGCCGGTTTCTGACCAATACCACCCGCCTCGACGTACTGGCCACCCGTGAGCGGGGCCAGGGCCGGGCTGGAATAGGGGAGTTCTCCGCGTATGGGGTAGCCGTCGGCGGCTCCCGCCAACTATTCCGCGTCGGGTCCAGCGTGTACGTGCACGCGCAGGGCCTGGTACTGGGACGCTACGAGCGGAAGCAGGAAAACAACACGGGCGGTCGGGAAGGAGGGAAGGCCCCCCAGGGCGCGGCAGTAGGCCCGCTGCTGGGCCTGGATACGGATGTGTACCTGGCAGACGCAGTTTCGCTCGCGCTGACGGCCCAGAAAGGCTACCTGTGGCTTAATCCGCAGATAGACCGCTGGCCCGGTTTCTACTCGGCCGGACTACGTTTCCACTTCCGCTGAGCCTGACGGACTCAGCCCCGCCGGCAGCCCGGCCCCCCTGGGGCCGGGCTACTTGTTTACCGGCCTGTTTTTTGCCGTATGTTCTCAGTCAGTTTTTCACCTTACGCCCCACTGCCCATGTCGCTTTCCGCACAGCAACCTTCGGCTTTTGCCGCCGCCCTGACCCTTCCGGAATCGGTTCAGCAGCAGCTCTACCACCTGATCTATCAGCAGGACATTACGCCGGCTACGTTGCCGGCGCACGTACCACAGCTGGCCCAGCAGCTGATGCCTCTCTACGAGGACGCATACGGCGTAGCCGTGACCGACCAACGGGAGCTGGAAGCACTGATTTTGTCCGACGCGCAGCGGTACCTGCAGGACCGAAAGTAGACCCTTCGGGATCAACAAAAAGCCCCCGCTACAAGTAACGGGGGCTTTTTCATGGACTTACGCAGCATTACTCCGCCCGGCTTATCACCCGCTCGATAGCTGCTTGTAGTCCTGGGCCAATAAAGGGCTTGCACAAAAAGTCATGCGCCGCACCCGCCTTTACATGGGCCTCCAGTAGTTGCGGGGGATACCCAGATACCAGCAGAACGGGTATAGCAGCGAATTCCTGCCGGACCTGCCGGCCCAGCTCTATTCCCGTCATTTCACCGTCCAGCCGTACGCTCGTCATCACCAGCGCCACGCGGCTCGTTCGCAGCACGTCCAAGGCTTCCTGACCCGAGCGGACACATTGCACCGCCGTGTAGCCTATGCTTTGCACAATGCGCTGCATCTCGTCCGCGATAATTATCTCCTGCTCGACGATCAGAATACTGCCGTCAAGGGCAACGTCGGGACCGGGGGCCGCCACAACGGCTTTAGCCGGTTCCGAGGCCTGCCGGGAACACTGGGGTAGTCCGATGCAGGAAACTAACAGGGCCAGGGCCGTCATTATCAGGGTCAGGTATTCCCGATACGTCTTGCCGGCATCATTGCCCTGCGCCACCAGCTGTTCGAGCAGCCGGCCATGCTGTTGCTCCAGATTCACGAGCTGCCCCAGGGCCACCTGCATAGTTTCCAGGGTACTATCCGAGCGGGTTGGCTCTACGATGGCCGCCGTGATGACGCGTAGCTCCTGTAGTTGCTGCGAGTCGTCCGGCAGCTGCTCTATTTCCTGCAGCAGCTGCTGGCCATAGGCATCGAGCACCGGCAGCTCAGCCGCAAACGGCGCGGTTGTCTCGCGGAGCCGGTGCATAATCGTCGTCTGCCACCCGGCCATATCCTGAAACCAGTGCGACAGATTGCCGAAAGCCGATACTACGGGCTGGGGCCAGGACACCATACCGGCCGCCAGCACGTTCTGGCTAACCTGGCTACTGATGGCGGCCACTAAGGCACTGTATTGGTGATCAATGACAGCGGGCGGTAGTGCGGCCGTTATCTGCCTGGTGAGATCTTCCAGTGGTTGTAGCTGCTGGCGGTAGACTTCGGCCCATGCCGGCGTCAGACCGAGCGGATTTACCATTTGTTGGATGCGGCGCAACGGCTCCAGGGCATTGAGTAACCCGGAGAAATGGCCGGTAAACTGATTCTCGTTCATAATTCTGTCAGTTAATTATCTTCTCTACAGACTGTACAGCCCTTCCTGTTCCAACTCCCGCACGATACTGAGCGACGCCAGCGTTTCCAGCAACGGCGCGATGGTTTTTGCCTTGGCGCCTCTGATCTGGCTGCTCACATCAGCCACTGAAACAGGCCGGCCGGCCTGCTCGACCAGGTTACGCAGCAGATTCATCTGGTTAGCCAGTCCTTCGGGCCAAGCCCGAAGGTTAACCGCCTTCTCAACCGTCTTCGTTGCGGTTGCCGCCGGCAGGGCCAGCGCCGACTGCTGCAGATCGGGGGCCTGGTAGGCGGGGCGGAGGTAGCGCACATGGCCAGCGGCCTCCTCCTGAGCACGCTCGTGGTTGAGCCGTACCAGGCGGGTAAGTATTTCCGCGTCGGGAAGGTCGGCGGGCCAGCCGTAGGCGGCGGCTACGGCCGTATCGAGCTGCTGATGCAGGCTCAGGACGACGGATGCCAGGCCCTGCTGGTTGATGGTTTGCTCTTTGGCCGTGGTGAGGGGCTGGCCGGCGCGCAGCTTCTCCACCACGTTATAGAGGTCGGTGAGGGTGAGGGCTGGGTGCTGGGCCTGCTGACGCTTGCGGTGGGCGTCGAGCTGTTCGGCCAGCTCTCGGATGCGTGCCTGCTGCTCCGCTGTGGCCGCTGGGAAGGGGAACGGGTCGAAGGTGCGGGAGTTATTGTAACGAGGGTCGTTACCAACACCCATTCGACCTCCAGACGCTAGCGCCCAAGTGATATGAATTCGGCTAGAAAGTATACCGAGTACAACTGCGTCATCTGAAGCTATTGCAACTAAGCCATCATCAGGAATTACAGAAGCATCGACAAAAGTAAAAAAGCGGTGCTTGGCTACATAGACTGTTGCTATATATCGTGTTAGATTCGCCAACGCTGGTCTAAAATCCACTCGTCCCCTTGCATGTAGCCACCAGTTTGTTCTTATCGTCTTATCATTATTTACGTCTCTTTCAGGTTTGACGTGTTCAAGAATATGCTGATAAACAATTGGGAAGCGCGACAGAACCTCATTCTCTGTCAGCCCCAGAAGGTCAATAATCATGACATTCCTTGAGCGCGCAGTTATATCTTTTCCATTTCGGTAAGGACGTATATGATTCTCGATTCCATCGACCGTGCCCAGGCCAAGTATTGTAGCCCTTTCGGGAGTTACAACGAAACCCATTCCCAAGGGTATTACACCTCGGCTACTTATTCCCATATTAGCTTTTAGAGCAAGTGAGCTAGTGGAATCCGCACCAATCGAGAGGTCGGAATTGATTACACCTTCAATTTCTTGAAGAATGACCTCATGTGCATCATCATCAACAAGTGCTATTTCACTTGCAACTATACCAAGCGTTCCTAGCATTTGCCCAGGCTGAGCAACTGTCATAGCAACACGAACAGCCGCACCTGCTGCGGCATCAACCCACGGGTGGTCTGGAATTGCGAAGGATAGTGAAATTGGATTGCCATCCGCTTCCATGTGCCGCTGTAATACCCGACGGTTGAATGTTTGGGTTAGGGAGTTAGTAGTAATAAAACCAAACCGCTCTGTCTTACCGCTTCGCAGTGCTTCGGCGGCATTGTCCCACCAATACATTACCAAATCGGCTGAATCGGGCACTTTGCCTTTATATGCTTTGCGTAGGGCATCGGCGTATCCGTCCCCTAGCAAATCCCGCATCCGCTTATTGCCCACAAACGGCGGATTACCCACGATGAAATCGGCCTGGGGCCACTCGGCGGGCTGGGGGTCGGGATAGTCGAGAACGAGCGTGCGGGCGGTTTCGTCAGGTACGAGCTGGCCGGTGGCGGGGTGCAGCTTGGTGGTGCCGTCCCAGCGCGTCACGGGCTGGCCGTGGGCATCGAGGCGGGGCACGGGCGGGCCGTGCTGCAAGGCCGCATCCTGCTGGCGGATATTCTGGTACTCATCCAACAGCGGCTCCCGCAGCTCGGAGGGGCCGTAGGTGCGCAGGTGCCACTGCAGGTAGCCAATGCGTAACACCACATCGGCAATGGCCGCCGCGCGCGGGTTCAGCTCCAGGCCTAGCAGCTGGTGCGGGCTCACGGTAGTACCGCCGCCTAATTCCAGTAGGCCCGTCTGGCCGTAGCTGTTGATGGCCGTTAATACTTCGCCTTCCAGCCGCTTGAGGTGCTCCAGCGTCACGTACAGGAAGTTGCCGGAGCCGCAGGCGGGGTCCAGGATTTTGAGGCTGGTAAGACGGGTGAGGAAGCGCACCAGCTCGGCGCGGGCGTCTTTGGGCTGGCCTTCGTCGAGGCGGCGGGCGGCGGCAGCCTGCGCGGCAGCCCACTCCCGGCGCAGGGGTTCCAGCACGGTGGGCAGCACCAGGCGCTCCACGTAGCGGCGTGGGGTGTAGTGGGCGCCCAGGCTGTGCCGCTCCTTGGGGTCGAGGGCGCGTTCCAGCAGCGTGCCGAAAATGGCCGGCTCTACCTCCGTCCAATCCGCTTTAGCCGACTGTAGCAGCAACTCCATCTGGTCGGACGTGAGGGGCAAGGCAGTAGCATCGTGAAAGAGCTTACCGTTGAAGCGGCGAAGGCGGGCCGTCAGGTCGGGGGAATAGCCCCCAGTGTCCATCGTACGCCACAACGAGTTCAGTGCATCAGGTAGAAACTCCCGCATTTCCGGCGTGGCGTAGCGGACCAGCATGCCGGTAAAGCTCTCCTTCGGTATCAGATTTACGTCCTCGCTGAACATCGTGAACAGGCAGCGCATCAGGAATTGCGCCACCACGTCGGGCGCGTGTCCGGCCCGTTCCAGCTGCTCCGATAGTTTGGCCAGGCGGGCGGCCAGCTCCCGCGTCACGCGGGCGGCCCGGCGGCTGGGGTCCAGCTCTTTTGGGTCGAGGAAGATTTGGCGGAGCATGGCCCGCGTCTTTTCATCGGCCAGCGCGGCCAGCGGCAACCGGAACTTGGTCTGGTCGGGGAAGGGTACGAATTGGTGGCTACTCTTGCGAAAGTGCATTTGCAGGCCGTAACGGTAGTTTTTGGGCTTGCGGCGATGCAGGTTTCAGTCACAGGTGTGATAAAATTGTGATGCTCTCACAACCCGTTCTCAGAGCTGCCAGCTGCAATAGTAGCACCCAGGCCGGCAATTCACGCAAATACGATGGCAGCGTACTACGATGCGCGGTGCGGGCCGGCGGCGGTCCGGGTACCTGGTTGGCGACGGAGTGTAAAGCTGCCCCTACGTTACGTTCATAGTAAAGAGAGGGGTGGGTGATAAGGGAAAACAGCAGTGGCCTGCGTAGTACGAAGCTACGCAGGCCACACCAAAACCGATAGAATACCGGGTTCAGTTACCGGGTCCGGCACTTGAGAATCCCATAAGGGGCTGCCTACGGTTTAGCTTACACCGGGAAAAACTGGCAAGTATAGCGGATAAGGTATTTAAGATAAGGCCTTTTCCCAGAATGGGAATGGCTGTTTGTCTTGTAAAATCTACGTTTTAACTGGTAAAAATGCAGAACCAACGAAATTGTGCTGGCGTACAAATGCCGTTATGGTGCATAGGAAGCAACTTTGCACCTAATTACTATCTAGTAAGACCTTTACGGCTTCCCCTACATACCACACTTCTACCATCCCAAAATGAAACTAAGTGCGACTCCATTTCACCCGGTAACGGGGAATTTGCTGCCGGCCTATAGGGACGCGTATCTACGCGGTGACCTATCCAGCCAGAATACGGAACTCGTTGACGCGTTCCTTAAAGCAGATAAACAAGTGGCTGATGAAACGCTCAGCCGCTTTTACGAACTCAAACAAAAAGGCCACCAGGTAAAGCCCGTGGGCTGGGTGCAGCGGCAGTTCGAGCTGATGCGCACCGAGCCGGAGCGGTTTCGCCGCCGGGCGGCTTCCCTTATCGTGGGCAGCGCCCTGGTAAGCGGGGCCGTCTTCGCCGGAGCCAACCTGCCCAACACGCCCACGGAAGCCGTGCCGGTTACGAGCGAACTGGCCGAGTCGGCCGCCGAGGCCAGCGCGTTGCGCGTTTCCACGGTAGCGGGCCGCATTCTGGATGAAAATGGCAAGCCCCTGGTGGGCGCTACCGTGTGGGTGAAAGGCACCCGTACGGGCGTCAGCACGGATGCTGAGGGCCAGTATACGTTGCGCATGGCAGCCGGGCAGCCGGCCACGCTGCAATACGCTTACGCGGGCTACAAGGAAGAGGAAGTGATTCGCTCTAAGGGCGGTACGGCCAATGTCACGCTGCTGCCCCGCACCGGAAAGGCTGCCACGGCTAAAAAGCGCTGGCTGTTTTTCTAACACGCTAACCCAGCGCGCCGCCAGCTCCGGTAGTTTGTGGGAAGCCGACCGGAACCGGCGGCGCGCTGTGAGCCCGGCCCTTAGTGCGCCGGGCATGCACTTTTCCGTCGCCGCGTGCACTCACCGCTACCTCCAGCAGCTGCACGCGCGTCCCTTATCTTAGATTTAGCGGGTGGTGAAAAAAAACAAGAGAAATGCCGCCGGAGCCACGTGCTCCAGTGCGGAAACGCTCATCCAGCACCTGCTGCGGGAATTACCTAGCCTAGTGGCCGTAGCCGTGATAGATACCGGCTCCAGCAAAATGGTGGCCGCTTACACGGCGACGCCCAAATTTGACCCCTACAAGCTCACGGGGCGCAGCACCGCCTTGTTTCGGGGGCTGCGGCGGATGCTCGCCGCCCCGTGGCTGCAGGGCCAGCAGGTAACCGATCTGGTGGTGGTGCTCGATGAGCAGCTGCACTACCTGCGCCCCGTGGGCCAGGGCCGGCAAATCGTCTACCTGGTCGTTCGGTTGGCCGATACCAACATGTCGCTGGTGCGGGATGTTCTGCGCCGGCACGCCTTTTAACGTTTCTTTTTTACACCTTCTTTTTTCGCGTTCATGTCCACGTTGACCCCCAACCAAGTAGTACAAAATATCCTGAAGGAACTGCCCTCGCTGGTAGCCGTAGCCGTGGTGGAAACGGAAACGGGTATGCCCCTGGCGCACCATTCGAACCTGGCTTCGTTTGATGCCGAAACGGCTGCCGCCTACAACACGGAGGTAGTAAAGCAGAAGCTGAAAGCCATTCAGGCCCTGAAGCTGAACCAGACCATCCAGGACATCCTGCTGACCCTGACCGACCAGCTGCACCTGCTCAAGCTCTCGGCCGACGGGGGCAAGTTCATCTACCTGGCCGTGAACTCGGCTGATACGAACCTGGCCATGGCGCGTCAGATTGTAAAAAGCCAGGCTGCCGTTCTCAACTAGGGCGCCCCACGCTTGCACTATCCGCAGAAAGGGCCCGCCGACCAGCTGTTACCAGCTGCCGGCGGGCCCTTTCTGCGGATAGTGCAGCACAAAACCCGTTGCGCCGACTACTGGGCTACCGGACGCGGTGCAGAAGAGCAGGAGCGAATTAAGGGGTAGCTGGCGGGCTACAGGCCCAGGCGCGGGCGGACTGCACGTCGGTGAAGTAGCGCAGTTCGACGGCTAGATTTTCGACCAGGTAGGTGTACTCCTCCTGAATTAAGGCGCGGTTGAGCCAATCCTCCGATTCCAGCATGGCCAGGCGGCGCAGGCCCCCGGCGGCCAGGGCCGGCAAGATGTGCGTGCCTACCCAGGCCAGATCTTCGCGCTCCATGGGCCCTAGCCGCCGGTCGTCGGCAACCCACCCCGTAACCTGGTACTGTTGCACGTAGGTGGCGGCCTGCAGGACGGCCTCCCGGAAGAAGGAACTGCTTACGTAGTCTCCCCACACCGCTTCCAGGGCATTGCAGCCAATATCGTGCAGGTAAAAGGTGACGAAGGGGAAGGAGGCAAGGTGGACCATCGAAAAGGCGTGTAAGATGATATATAAGCTGCTTAAATAACAGATAGTCAAGCTGAAATTAGCATTGAGACGTTATACGCTCCACTCTTTGTGGGTGGTTACCATGCCGCCCGCCGCTCAGCCGTTACCCAAGCACCGCTGCCCCCGCCGCACCGGAGCCAACTCGGCCGGCTTCTCGTGACAAGCCGCCACCAGCAGCGGCAGGCTCAGCAGCAGCAAGGTGTGGAGGAGCATCGCAAATTATTTACTACTGTTATTGAGTAGCATACCATAACAAAATGATATTGTAAATTTTGTCAATGATGTTTTTTTGATAAATGAGACATAATGGAAATATTTATAGCATTTCTTAGGATAGATAAATTTACATGTTCCTGGTCCAATTCGTAATAGCGTATCACATCAATCATTAAATCATCTAATACTTCTATAAAATCACTGATTCCCTTTATTGGATTTTTTGACAATTGATTTGAAATGAAGTCTTTTATATTTTCTACTACTTGGTATTCGTTAAAAGAACCTGTTTCTTCTGTGTATAAATATTTAATAAGATTTTGTTTTTGCTCTTCTTTGACGAGTTGATAATATTTTTCCGGTTTTATATATCCATATTTTGTTGCAAATCGTTTGTCGCTTAAATCAATAGTAACCTTGCTGGAAGCATAAGTAGGATGTGTCTCGGGAATTTGTTGTAAGTCTTTAACTAGCCTGATACTTTGATCGGTTACTTCAGAGTTTAAGAACTGTTGAGCATATTTAAGAAATATATTAGAATTGTACATATGAAAATTATTTATTTTGCCTGTATTATGCATATCCTCGATTAATTCTGGTCTTGGGCCAATAGTCTTTTTCCCGTCTGAATATACGATACGCCACCAATCTGACTTCTTGTCATCTGTTACAAAAACAACAGATTGAGGCTGATCGAATAATCTTACCTTTAGCAAGAGTTGTTCCCATAGAATAGCGTCTCCATATTTTGCGATAATCTTCTGGTCATTATGATAGTAGTTTTGATCATCATCTTTGTCTATATCTTCAAAGCCAGGAGGCTTTCCATTTGCATACTCTTCCGGACCTCTTTTATAAAGAGCTTTTATCTCCGAATCACTTAAAGCATCTCCAACTTTATCTTTAAATAATTTATCTAACGTGTCTCTTATTGAATCTTTATGGCTATATACATCTGTACTAGCCTTTTTTTGACCTTCTAAATTATGTATATATGTATTAGCTATTTCGTTAATCTTGCTTAATGTTTCATCTGGATCTATTTCGGAATGTCTTAATTTTAGATTTAAATTATTTATATTTTTGGATAAATCGGATGTGTATTTATTGAAAATATCAATAACTTCTGAATATTTTTTCTTTTGTCCTGCGATAACTTGTAATCTGCCTCTGTTAAATTCCAATCCAACTTGATGTGGAATCCAAATTCTGTCTTGTATAGACTCAAGTACTTTAATAAAATCATTATTCACTGATTTTGGCCATCTGTATAAATTGAAAAGTATGTTAGTGTCAAACACAAAAAAAGCATTTTTCCATATTTTGGAAATGCTATGATCTTCAGCTGAATAGTAGCCTTTGAATTTGTTTTTCATTGAATATCAAAATGCTTTGAAAGGCTTGAGTTATTGCATAATAATATTAAACATATATTATGTATTCAAAGAGGTAGTTGAAAATACAGTCATTTGTATGGAAATTAGGGGCGAAGCAGATTTTATGGTGAGTAAAGGCAGGAGTAATGGCCTATGCTTCATGTGTAGTGCTGGAACGCTGAAACGACCACAAGCTCAAGAGCAGCAGGACGCTGGCAGCCAGGTACAGCAGTTGTTGCGAAAGGAAATCAAAGGTTTTGAGTGGGTCTTCGCTGGATATGAAGCTATAGGAGCTGGTGAGAATATTCAGCAGAGTAGCTCCATAGAGTGCAAGAAATAAGGTTTTTACCTCACGAATGCCCTTTCGGATGTAGTAATACACTACCAGGAGCACGGGGGCAATTAGGTAATGCATGATGTAATCCTGTGTATTTAAATCGGGGGCGAAGTAGTCTCTCTGCCGCAGATAGCCCATCAGTACGCTTAGGCCAAAGGCAAGAAACAGCAAGTTGGATGCCCAGATATCGTATCGGTGCTTTTGGATGGTAGTCATATGTTCTTAGTCAAGTAAGGTACGCCCGCCCACAGCTACACCCGCCTCCCCAGCCATCGGCCGGCGCAGCAGGTCGCGGGTGATGATGAAAATGGAGCTGAGCTGAAGAGCCCCAGACAGTAGGTTAAGGGCCGTCTGGGGCCAAGGTGCCACAACGGAGGGCAGACGTATCAGGTAAAATAAATGGCTCGGGACGCACAGCAGCAGCAGCACTATCTTAGCCCAGCGGCGACCTGCTCGCACTGGCCAGCTTAATCCGGCCATCAGCAGAAACGATCCGATGACCGAGAAGTCAAATATGTTCTGACTGAGATAAGGCGTTGGGTGCAAGGGCTTGCGGTAAAGGAAGAAGGATAGGAAAGCCACTACAACGCTGAGCAGATACAGGATGGCCGCCTTGCGGTCATTGGCGGGGATGGTAACTGCCATATCAATTAGGCCGGTTATGCCCCCCACGGAGCAACGACAGCACTTCCTCCTTGGCGGCGATAAGGGCATCTTTCGATTCAATCAACGCATCCCGGCTGGCTACAAGCGTCCAGAGCATCTCGACCTCTTTCTGAGCAGACGCTAGGTCGCGGCGGCATTCCTCCAGCGTGACGTTGTTGGTGATGGTGTTGTGGCTGCCTGTGTTGGTCTGGACTTGGCCCTTGTTCTTATGCGCCGTGACATTCGCATCCTGAGAGGCCGATCCGTCATTAAGGAACATCTCGCCTCGGCCGAGTAGGAGCCACAATGGATTCAGGTTCTCAATTGTAGCAAGCAACGCACCGATATAATCGGCGCTAGGAACTGAGCCACGATCAATGTAGCCTCTCGTCGTGCTTTCATTGACGCCATACTTCTGACTAAAGCTCCTGGTATTCAAGCCAAGGGATTTAATCAAAATTTTAAGCCTTTGACTTACAGTTTCTTGCGACATATATAACCCGATTGTGTATTTATTTTAAGCCCAATTGTATACTAGTATCTCAATCGGGCGTATGTTTGTACGTACTCGCTGCCCAAGTAAAGCATCCGGCAGCCAAAGCGTCCAAACACGATGGAAGACTTCGCCCCGTACTGCCCCGACAACGTCCGCCATTTCAGTCAGCCGATTCTCGCGGTGCTGCGGGAACACGGCTTCACCAGCTCCGAGCTGTTTTCCCCGAATGGCCTGGTCGGCGTGCAGGGTTCCGGCGTCAGCGCGGGCTTGGAATCGTTTCTAGTGTTCTACCAGCACGACACGCGCACCGGCAAGAAAACCCTAGAACTCCAGGCGTACTACGGGGCCTTTCGGGCCGGCACGGGCCGTCTGCTCGTGCGCGATGCGCAGGATGTGGTCTTTCTGCTCCAAAGCTGGGAGCCGCTGGCCGAGGCCCGCCTGCTTACCGCCAAGGAGGCTTCGGCACTCAGCGCTAGCGCTGCCACACTTGCTGGAGCAGCGTCAGCCCCTCCAGAACCAGTTGCCGCTGCCACGCCCACGAGTGGTGCACGTGGGGCGAGGGAGCCAGCAGCTCCAGCAGCTCATCCGCCCGGTAGGGGGTAGCGGGCTCCTGGGGCAGGTAGGTAAACAAAAACCGCTGCGCCGCATCCAGTGGCCCCCGGCCGCCGGCTTCCTCCGCCTCCGTGGCTTCGACCAGGCGCTGGCCGAGGGTCTGGAGTTCAAGAAGCAGGGCAGGGGCTACCATCGGGCAAAGACATACATACGCGTTCCAAATCTACTCTTTTTCCCCATTGCCATGACGGAGAAGCAGAAATACTATGCCCTGCAGGCCCTCGTGTGCGAGGAGCTGCCCCATTTCGCCGTGGATCGGGCCATTCGCGCCGGCTACGGCCAGCAGTACGCCTCGGCCTCCACGCGCCTCGCGCACGTCAAGCAGGGCAAAGTGGCCAGCCTGCCCGATCTGCTGGCCCTGGTGGAGTATTCGCTGCCCGAGTTCCGGATTCCCGCCCACCTGCGCCCCGAGGGCACGGCCGCCCCCCTGTTCGAGAAGTAGTCTCCGTTTCCCTCTCTATACGCTTTGCTATGCACCTCAATACCGACCCCACGGAGCCGGCCCGCAAGCCGTGCCTGCGCGATTTGGCGCGCCTGACCACCACGCTGCTGCCGCCCGCCCTGGTGATGCTCACGCCCCTGCAGGAGCTGGAGCGCCGCTGTCAGGAAATCGATCAGACGCACCCCGAGTACCGGGAGGAAACGCCCCTGGTGCACGCCTACGAGCTGCGGCGGCGCGCGCAGCTGAGCGGCGCGCTGCGCCTGGTGCGCACCGGCACGGCCGCGCCCGCCTTCACGGAATCCGTCACGCGTGCCTAACTGCCCCGGCCATGTCCAGACAGCTGTTTTTCCCGCCTATTTCCCTCACCGATGCCCGCACCGGCAAGCGCGTGCGGGTGCAGGCGCTGCCCGAGGGGGCGGCCCTGGTGCCCATGCCCGAGCCCATTCTGGGCTACAGCTACCAGCAGGGGCACTTGACGGTGTACGTCAACGGCTCTATGCCCCCGGAACTGCGCACGGCGCACCAGGAAGGCACTACCGCGCAGGAAGTGCTGCTGGTAGCCCAGCTGCCGGCCGGCATCCGCGAAATCGACCTCACCGACTGCCGGCGCGAGTTCCGCCTGCTCTTGCCCCAGGCTGCCTGATGAACGCGCCCTGCTTTTTCTCGCTCCTGAGCCTAGGCTACCAGCCGGGCCACGGCCAGCAGCCCGGCCTGCACCTGCTGCCAGGGCAGGCCGTGGGCCAGCCGGCTCAGCGCCTCCAGCTCCGTGAGGGCCTGCGCCACGCGCGGCTGCTGGTGGCGGGGCAGCGGCAGCAGCCGCGCCTCGCGCAGCAGGCTGGTCCACTCGCGCACGTACATGCCCAGCTGCAGCTGCTCCAGGTGGGAGCCGGCCGCAATGCTGGCCACCAGCTGGGCCTGCCGGTGAATGGTCACCAGCTGATACATCGTCCCCATTGGCCGGAGCTAGGAGCGCTGCCGACGCGGCGGTGGAGTAGACGGAGCCGGGGGCGGGGCGGGCGTATCGAGCGCCAGCAGCACGTCCCCGGCCTGCTGGGCCTCCTGCAGCAGCTGCGCGCGGCTGCGGGCCGGAAAGGTAGCTGCCGCCCGCAGGGCGCTGAGCACGGCCTCGAAGCGGCGCTTGAGCGCCGGCGAGCAAGCCTGCAGGGTCGGGTAGGGCACCTGGAGCAAATAGCGCAGCAGCTCGCGGCGCACGGCAAGGAGGACCGTTGGGCCGAAGTCGGCCGACGCGTCGCTGGCTTCCAGCTCAGCGCGCAGCTGCTGGAGGCGGGGGGAAAGGGCAGTCATAGGAGCGGGTTGTGCCCGCCTGTACGGTTCAGTTTAGCCCTGGGTTGCCATTTTAAGCCCGTTTTAAGGTCCGCTTGCCCGGCTGCCTGTTTGGTGCTGCGCCCCCGCTCAGGTGCCTGCTCAGGACCGCGCCGGCGGGGCCAGCGCCTGGCACAGACGCAGGGCCTGCTGGGCCAGGCGCTGGCGGGCCCGCACAGGCTGCGGGCTCAGATCTTGGGCGTAGGCTTCGAGCAGGAAGAAGAACTCCTGCACCTGCCCGGGCGTGGCCGCTACCAGGCGGTAGCTGGCCACGTTCTCCAAGGTAGTGCGGACGCAGCTTTCCAGGTGCAGCAGGTCAACTTCTGTAACGGCCGGGGCCAGCGCTACCGCCTGCAGGCGGGGCAATTGCGTGAGCAATGTGGTGAGATGCATAGGGTTGTGGTAGAAGGTGCGACATGCCTCAAGGTACGCACTACGGTGGCGCTTACAACTACTGTTGATCGAAGAAAATCTGTTTTCGAACGGTTGGAACGATCTCCTTATTTCTGCCGGCCATGAGCGCGCCCACGACCACCGTCCCCTTGCCCGGCCCCCGCGACTTGGGCCCCTCGGTGGGCCAGCTGCTGCGCCGCCTCGGCTTTACCGTTTGGGAGCAGCCCACGCCCACGCCCAGCCTCTCGCTGGTCACCGGCACCTGGACGGGGCTCACGGGCGAGCAGTTCCGCTTCCAGTACGCCCACCATCACCCCGCCGCCGGCCCCGTGGCCTGGGCCGCGTGCCAGATGAGCTGCCTGCCGCCCGGGGCCCGGGAGCCCCAGGTGTGCTTTGCCAACACCCAGGTACGCCGCCTGCGCGAAGTGCGCCTGCTCGTGCTCGGCAACGACCATTTCGCGGCGGCCCGCCAGCGCCTGCAGGCGGCCCGGCCGGCCGCCACCTTCTCCTCTGACGTCCACCCTTCGCTGCCATGAACCGTCTGGAATCCACCGCCCCTGCTACTTACACCCTGGCCCACGCCCTGGCCCTGGTCTTTGGTACGCCCCCCTTCAGCGCCGAGTACACGACCGACCACATCCGGCGGGTCCTCTCCAAACTGCTGGGCCAGGAGCTGAGCGAGCCGGCCGTGCTGGAGCAGCTGCGCACGGCTCCCTACGCCACCCCGCGCCCGGGCCGGGGCCGCCACCTGCTCAAGTGGCGCTTCTCCCGGGCCGAGGTAGGGGACGGGGCCGCCCCGCCGCCGCCCCGCCGCCACAAGCCCCCCCGGCAGGAGCGCTCCGTGGCGCAGTCCATGGGCCTCAAGCGCTGAGCCGGCGGCCCCGCCAGTCTTCTCTTTTACTTCTGCTTAGCTCTCTTTCTCTCATGGAAAAGCCCGCTTTTGCCCTCTACACGGCCAATCCGGCCGATGCCGGTTTCCGGAGCCTGGCCACGCTGCTAAGCCAGCAGCAGCCGGTCACGCTCAGCCCGCTCACCGAGCTGCCGCCGCCCGACCGGCAGCGGCCCACCCGGCAGCAGCTGCGCTCGGAGCGCGCCGAGCTGACCCGGGCCGTGGAGCAGGACCGGCGCCTGCTGCGCCTCACCGGGCCCCACGCCGGCCGCTTCCCCCAGGAAGTAGCCGCGCTGCACGCCGACATCACGCGCTGTGAGCAGCGGCTGCAGGCCATTGCCGCCCAACTGGGCGAGGAGGGAGGGCTGCTCGATGGCTAAGCCCTTACCCGCTGGCGCTCCTGCCGGCTGGCGCTACCGCCTGCTGCTGCGCACCGTGCGGCGCTAGCCGGCCCGCTTTCCATCCCCCACACCTACCTGCACCACCGCCCCCGTCGGCGCGCCCTGCCCAGGGCGCACGAAGCCGACCGTTCCCACCGGATGGGAATGCACTTCGGGACCGGGCCAGCACGCGCTGGCCGGGGGCACGGAGGCCCAGCAACCCTGGCGCCGGCCACTAGCCCACCGGACGGGAATACCCGCCCTCCGGCGCAGCTATGGCCACTTTTTACCCCGCTCTACCTCACCGTTCTCTCGCCCTCTCTTTTTTGCATGTCCGCTCACCCGATTCACCTGCTCCCGCTCAGCCAGTGCCTGCTGCACTGGCACCTGAAAGTAGACGAGCTCTGGCACCGTACGCCCCCCATTGAGGTGACGCGCACCATCACCCGGGGCCAGCGCGCCGGCGTCACCGAGACGCTGCTGCGGCGCGGCTCCCGCGCCGTGTGCGACGGGGCCAAGGCCACGGGCGAGGAGCTGCTCAAGCAGTACCGCCGCAAGGTGGAAAAGCTGCTCCAGCAGCCCTTTCTCTTCGGCCTGCTCGTGACGGACACGGGCGAGCTCACGCTGCCCAGCATCCTGGTGGATGCGCGCCAGCTCATGCAGAAGCGCAGCCTCACCGAGCGCACCATGCGCAACCACCTCTCGCAGCTGTTGGCCGTGGGCTTTATCAGCCGCAAAAAGTGGCACGGGCGTCAGCGCAGCTTCGAGCTGTGGATACACCCTGACTACGTGTGCAAAACCCCGCAAAATGCCCCGGAAACGCCCGTAGCCCCCGTTTCGGATTGCACCACCATTGCCTCCGCGTTATCCACAAACGGTACAAAATTTCCGGTTATTAAGCTTCTAGAAGATCCTAAAGATCAGACATTAGAAATCGGGCAATGTGGAGAAAATGCCTCTGGCGGTATTTCTGAAAGACCCTTTCAGGAAGCGGAGGCCAGCAACCGGGCTCCGCGCGCCGGCCTGACGGCGAAACAGGGGCAGGGGGGCGGCGCGGCGCAGGTAGCCACCGAAACCCCGCCGCCGGCTGAGCGGCCCGCCCAGCCCGAACTGCCGGCCACCTACGCGGCCTACGTCCTGGAGGCCTGGCTCATGGCCAAGGCCCTGCTCTACGCCGAGCAGCGGTTTACGCCCTTCCAGGAGGAGCTGGCCCGGCAGGCCATCCTGCGCGGGGTGTACCGTGGCTTTACCGACCAGCACTTTGATTTTGCGCGCTACCACAAGGGCGTACTGCGCCGCCTGGAGCTGGTCGAAAAGCACTTTACCCGCCATGCCGGCCGCTTCTGGGCCCCCATGCCCTGGGCTGAGATGGTGACGGGCCGGGGCTACTTCGACTGGGAAAACGAGCAAGGCTTCAAGGGCACTATCAAGTGGCTGGTGGCCGACCAGCGCGCCGAGCAGCTGGCCCGCGTGAACCGGGCCGTCAGCAAGGCCATCGGGGAGCTCAAGCTGCGCCGCAAGATCGAGCTGGGAGAGAAAGTGCCGCTACGCGTGCCCCGCCGCCTCGTGGAGCTGGCGAACCGCCGCACCCTCTACCACCAGCACATCGCCGCCCTCGAGCAGCTAGGCGGCACGCTGGCCACCGACAAGTATAACAAGCTGGCAGAGCCCCTGCTGCGCTAAGCTGCTGCTGCGCTACTGTTCTGCTGCGCTAAGTTGCTTTCTCTCACCTTCTTCCTTCTTTTTCTTCTCATGGCCCAGCCCACCGAACCCTTCAAACAGCGCGCCCTGTTCAAAATGCGCGTGTATTTCACCCACGTCAAACCCGGCACTGCCGGCCAGTTCGACATGTACAGCTTCGACACTTCGGGTCGCTACCGCGTGGCCGACCCGGCGGCCTACGGCCTGCGCCATCTGAAAGGGGAAGCTGAAAAAATGGGCGGCCGCATTGTGCGGGCCATCATTTACGACAACCAGGCCTCGGGCAAACCCGAGTACACCCGCCTGGAAAAAGGCGTGTGGACCCGCTGATGCTCGACCTCACGCACCTCTCCCAGCAAGTGCCGCTCTGGCCCGGCCAGGCCCGCGTACTGCGCCTGGCCCTGGAGCAGCACCTGGCGCAGCTTAACGGCCGCAGTGCCCAGGGCCAGCTCACGCTGCTTGATGCGCTGGCCCTCAAGCCGCTCGGCCGCCTGCACCAGCAGCTCACCCGCCTGCTCTGCGGCCCGTGGCCCCGCCACGAGCGGCGGCCCGGCCGGCCGCCCAGGCAGCGCCAGTGGCGGCTGAGCTTTGAGGAGCTGCTGCTGCTCAACCGCCTCTACTGCGAGGGCACGCTCAGCCGCTACCTGGCGGCGGAGCCCGGGGCGGAACTAGTGCCGCTGGGAGGGGAGCTGCACCGCGCAGCCCATGGATGAGGGGCTCTACAAGATGGAGAAGGGCATCACGGCGGCCCGCAAGCTGCTGGGCTCCGAAGAATTCACAGCCCTGACTGAGCTATTGGGTAAGAAAACGCTGGTCTACAAAGCGGCCATGGCGGCGCAGAAGGCCCTGACCATTGCCGAAATCGGGATGGGCGTAGTCAAGCAGTTTGCCTCTAATGCCGAAGCAGGGGCCAAGATTGCCGCCATGGCCCCGCCGGTATCGATTCCGCTGGGCACGGCTTATACGGTCGGGGCCAACATCCTGGCTTCCGCCACGGCCGGGGCGGCGGTGGCCAAGGTGCTGGGCATCGGCTTCCGTCAGGGCGGGGCCACCGGCAGCGCGCCCGCCGGGGAGGGTGCCGGGCTGGCCGGCCTGCGCATTGGCTCCAGTGGCAAGCTGCTCGATGCCGAGGGCTTTGCCGTGGCCGGGGTGGTGCACGAGAATGAGTACGTGATTCCCGAGTGGATGCGCGCTGATCCGAAGGTGGTGCAGATCGAGCAGTTCCTGGAGCAGAAGCGCCTGCGCGGGTACATCGAAGGTGGCGCCACCAGTGGCGACGTGGCCGTGCCGGCCGCCGGCACTGGCACCGCTCCGGAGGCGCAAGTGCAGCTGCTGCTGCTGGCCGTGCTCGGCCGCCTGGACTTGCGCCTGGCCGATGTGGAGCAGTGGGCCCGCGAGCTGCACGTGTATTTGGAGGTGCATCAGCTGGAGGATGCTCTCAGTGAGCGAGAGCAAACCAGGAAGGCAGCAGAAATCCGCTAAAGTTGCGCTACTACTTCAGTGAGCTTTTCTACAGGTTTGACACATAGTAAAGTAATAGGCAAGAGCCCTAACGAGGTTGAACTTTTCAACTAAGTATGAGAGCTATACTAGTGTGGTTAGAAAGTAAATAGCAGCGTATGACCTGTTTGCGTTTTGCATAATTTGTGACTTGGCCTATCTTGCTTAGTAGCATAATACCCTATTAAAAAAGAAAGAGAGGTGTTTAGCATGCGTCATGTGCCAGGACAACATGTCCAGTTAGTAGTGTGGAGACCAAGCCGGAGTGGTATTTATCCTTCCGGTCTTTTCCCCGTTGCCATTGAAGGGCAAACAGAGTTAATACTGCTGCTGGCAGCGTCAGCAACCACAGAAAAATTGGAACAGTGGTCTTTTAGATCCTACCACGGAATTACGCTACCTTCCCCATGGCGGGACCAGTTCAGAACGAGAGTGTACGAATTGGATATCGTGAGCATTGGGCCGGTGAATGATCCGCAGCGGCACTATATTGTTCGCTACTGGGGAATGGCTCGTGGGTTTGCGCTTCACCGAGGAACGGAGCGGGTGGAGTGGACAGCCGAGCTGGCGGCGGAGTGCCGCCGGATAACGAGTTATTACGAAAACCCCACGCAGTACTTGCCTTTGCTGCAATCCTCCAGTAGTAACCGCTGATTTCCTGCTCCTGGAAGGTGTCCAGAAAACGGACCTTTTGTGGTCGGTTATTTGCTTCGGTTGTAATAATTAAACATAACTAGACTTATACCCGACTTCTCACAACGGTTTTTCTCTCCACGGCCCTTTCGCCTGGCTATGGTACTTTTCCGGTTTGGGGCCTCTCTCTGGGGTGTAGTTTTCGACATTCCAACCAGCTGCGGGCTTCGCGCTCGACTTGGTGGTGGTCTGCCCGCTGCGGGTCGTCCGTTTACAAGTCGATAAAAAAGGTTGTACCCTCGTTTTCTCGGCTTTCCACCTGGATACGGCCGCCGTGCAGGCGCACGATTTG
Organism: Hymenobacter endophyticus; assembly: GCF_032464715.1. Taxonomy (NCBI): domain Bacteria; kingdom Pseudomonadati; phylum Bacteroidota; class Cytophagia; order Cytophagales; family Hymenobacteraceae; genus Hymenobacter; species Hymenobacter endophyticus. Next base: position 152,658 of record NZ_JAWDJT010000012.1, read on the forward strand.
CTGGGTGATAAACAGTCCTAGGCCCGTTGTGTACTCACCGGCCAAGCCCTTGCGAGTGGCCGTGCTGAATTTGTCGAAGAGGTGCGCGTGGTATTTGGCGGGAATACCGATGCCCGTGTCCTGCACCACGAGGCGCGGTCGGCTGGCCAGCTCCTCTAGGCAGACCGTCACCCGGCCCCCGGCTGGCGTAAACTTCAGCGCGTTACTTACTAGGTTATCCACCACACGACCAAATTTATTCGGGTCGAGGTTCGCCCACACGACCTGGGAGGGAAGTTCCAGCACCAGGGACACCTCCTTAGCTTGAGCGGCGAGCCGATGGGTGTCCAGGTACGCGTCCAGGTAGGCCGAAAAGTCGAGGAGCTGCTTGTGTAATTGCCCCTCGTCGAGCTGGCCGAGGTAGAGCACGTCTTTCACGATGGCCTCAGCCTGCGCAGCGGCTTGCTCAATGATGGCGAGATACGTGGACGTTTCGCCAGCTTGCTCGCGCCGCAGCAGTTCCACTGCTAGTTTGATGTTGGCCAACGGGTTGCGCACGTCATGAGCCGCCATATGCAGCACGGCTTCCTGCGAGTCGTAGAGGCGCTTGAGCGAGGCTTGCAGCTTCGTGTGCTCGGTGGTGTTGATGAGCGTGGTATACCCCAACTCCTGGCCCTCATTGAGAAACAGCACGGAATGGACCTGGCACCAGAGCGGTGACCCGTCCAGCCGGACCAAGCAAGTATTCAGGGTAAAATACGGCACTTCGTGCGCCCACAATTGCTGCTGCGCGCGGCTCCAGTCGGCGCGGTGCTGCGGGTGAGCAAAGTCGAGGATGCGCCGGCCTTTCACCTGGTCGGCATGCGTGCTGCCCAGCATAGCCACCAACGCCGGGTTGGCCTGGCGAATAGTCAGGTCGGAGCTGGTAATTTTTTGGCCCAGTGGCGAACTGTCGAATACGGTTCGAAAGCTCACTTGTTGCTGCTGGTCGTCGTCAGCTGTTTGCTGGCTCCCCGCCGTCCGGTTGGCGCGCACCCGCCGGGCTTGCGCGCGCAGGGCGGCGTTTTCGGCGCGGAGCGAACAGTTTTTAGCAGCAGATGGGTCCCGAGACAGGGTGGCAACTTCCTGGCTGACAGGTGAGCCCTCACTCCGCAGCCACTCCACGGCCTCGGCTTCGGTGGTGAAAATGCGGGTATGGTAGGGGTGCGGGTTGGCGAAGGCCTCGGCCACGGCTTCGCCAACCACGGCGTCGGTGTGCAGCTGCTCCAGACGGGCAGGCGCGCAAAGGACGGCCAGACGCAGGACTTGGGGCGCCAGCTGGTCGGCCGCCCACGGCAAAAAGACTTGGGTGAGCCACTGCGTCACCTGCAGGTCAATCGGGCCGGCGCGGCGCGAATCAAGCAGCCACCGGGCGCAGCCGTGGCGGCGGGCTAAGATCAAGGCGGCATGGTAGGACTCCTGCAATTCCTGTAGCCCGTAGGTCTTCAACCAGCGCAGGGCCAGAGCGTGCTGGCGGGGGCGGTACTTCACCGAATAAACCAGGGCAGTGCCAACGCGTGCGTCCTCCATGGTCAGAAAGGTAATTATTCTTTATATATAGTATAAACAATATAAAACAGGCGGTAAGTTAACTAACCAGTTTTTGCGTAATAACTGAGCGCTTCAACAAACGTGGATAGCCATTTTTTTTGATTGGTCTATACAGAAGCCTATAGGCTGGCCATTCGTTCAATACCTTGGCTGCGCCACACTTTTTGAGGTACTCAGTTGCGTAACGTTTTCCAGACAGTCGTTTGTAGGAGGTTACCTCGCATTTGACGCTTTGCAAAGAATAACAACTCCATCGGAACAGTGAGAGCATGTAGCTCAAAAAGGTACACCTAAGTGAGCCGGCCCGAAGTGGGGTAAGCTCACGGGAAAATAACGGCTCATTAAGTCGGCTCACGTTGTTATCTTCGTGAGCCGTACTTAATGAGCCAATTCTTATGATTTTCGGATACGCCCGGGTCTCTGCCAAGGATCAGAACCTCGATACCCAATATGAGCAGCTGAAGGCTGCAGGTTGCGACCAGGTCTTTCAGGAGAAGATCAGCGGCACCAAAAGCAGCCGCCCCATGCTCGACTTGATGGTTGAGGGGTTGCGGCCTGGTGACACGGTAATGGTAGCCCGGCTAAACCGACTCGGCCGCAGCACGCGCCATGTGCTGGAGCTGATTGCCCGGTTTGCTGAGTTGCAGGTGCGCTTCGTGTCGCTCGACCTGGGAGTCGACACGGCCACGCCCGCCGGCAAGATGATGGTCGGCGTGTTTGCCGTACTGGCCGAGTATGACCGGGAGATAAACCGGGAGCGGCAGGACCACGGACGTGAACTGGCCAAAGCTGCCGGCACCCATATGGGCCGCCGGGCCGGCCTCGACCCGAAGCGACTGGAGCAGGTGAGTATGGCCATGAAGTCCGGGCACACCAGTGCCGGTGCCATTACCAAACTTACCGGCCTACCTCTGGCCACGGTGAAGCGCTATAAAAAAGTCGTCGAGAGTAAGGATTAGTGTCCTTTTTGCCGGCTGGGCTGAGGGGTTGATTTGGGTTCATTTCACACCTACCCCAATCAACCCCTCAGCCTATGAGACATTACCTTGTGCTGCTACTTGGCAGCTTCGCCCTGTTACTGGCCACTGCGTGCAGCCGGCCGGCCCCGCCCGCGCTGCAGCCTGCGCCGGCTGAGTACTGCTACCAGCAGCGCCGGTGCGCGCCAGTGGAGGACGCCGCTAGTGCTCCTACCCTGCAGCAAGTCCGCATCAGCCACGTGGCCACGCCTACGTCGGGAGGGGAGGTGCCGCGTCCCAGGTTCTACACCCGGTGGCGAAGAGTGCATGGGCGCTGGTATCATTTTACCTACCGGCTGTAGGTCAGCCTAAAAGTCCGGCATCTTGGCCAGCTGCTCATCGTCATCGAACATACCCAGCCGGCGCAGGTAAGTCGCCGTGATGCCGGCGTGGGCGTGCCGGCAGTGGCGGCGCACCAGCTCAATATCCTTGGTGGCTAGGTACAGGTTGATGGCCCCCGTGTGCTTGTAGCCATACACGGTATGCTCCCCGTCGTTCAGGCCCACGGCCGTCAGCACTTTGCGGTGGCGCTTGGCAAACCAGTTCTTGCCCACCGGCACCGGCCCGGGCTTGTGCTCCTTGGTGAACACGTACGCGTCGAGCGGATAGGTGCGCAGGCCGGCCTTCTCAATCAGGGCTTCGAGCTGGCGCACGATGGCCACGTGCTCGGCCTTGCCGTTCTTGGCCCGGGCGGCCGGGACCAGCACCGTGCGCGGCTTGAGGTCCCGCACGCGCAGCAGGCGCAGCTCACTGCCACTGCGGATGAAGCCGTAGTAAATGAAGCTTATATATAAGAGGAGTTGCTCGTCGCCGCGCGCGCGGATTTCCGCCGTGATGGCCTGCCGCTCTGGCTCCGTGTAGGGCACATGAATAGGGGAGGCCTCCACCTTGCGCAGCTCGGTGGGGGCGCAGGGGTTGCGTAGCAGGACTTCCTGCTTGACCAGGTAGTTGAAGGACGCGTTGAGGCTGTTGCGATAGTTGTTGTAGGTTTTAGCCTCGATGCCGCGCTTGCTTTGCTGGTCCAGAAAGTTGGTGACGTGGGCCAGGGAGAGAAATTTGAGCGGTAGGGTGGCAAACGGCGGGTACTCGCGAATGCGGCGCAGAGCCACGTTGTAGAACGCGGGGCCCACGCCGGCCGACTTCTTGCGCTCTACAACCCATTCGATGGCTTCGCGCACGGTGGCCTTTTTAGGGTCGATGCCCATGGATACGGCGGGCGTCTCACCGGCCGTGTAGCCTTCCTCGAGCAGCCGCCGGATTTCGGCCAGCTTCTCCTTGCACACCCGCCGCCGCTCCCGCAGCGTGGTGTACTTATTCATACCCGTGTATTGCTTGCGGACGAATTCCTGCTTGTCCGTATTCCAGATCCGGTAGTCGATATACCACCGCTTGGACATGTCCCCATCCGCATCAAATAATCGGGGCTCGTACTCGGGGGCGTACATGGAGGTGTGATAAAATTGTGATAAAAAACTAACAAGCACAAAAAAACGGCCTTTCCGCAATGGAAAGGCCGTTTTTGTAAGTAGCGGGGACGAGAGTTGAACGAATCCCCGACGCCGGCAAAGTTGCTGTATACGTCGATACAGTAGCCCACATCGGCCACCAGCACAAACAGCGGGCGGGGCTCGTCGGCCGGCAGGGCACGCACGTAGCCCAGGGCCTGCTGGCGGGCGGCCTGCATCATTTCGGCCCACTTGGCAGAGCCGCGTACGGCGTGGCCTTTGCGGCGCTTACTGGGCTCTAATCCCAACTCGGCGCGTTGCTGCTTCTGCTGCTGATCGGCGGTGTCGGTGCCCTGTTTGGTTTCCAATACAAAGCAGCCGCGCTTATACAGGTCAATCCGGCCGGTGCTTTTCTTGGGGCCGTCGTTGAACTGTACCGCCCGTTCCAGCACGTACTGATCCTGGGTAGGGTCGTCGGTGGTGGGGTCGGGGCGCGGTACCTCCAGCAGGTCACAAAGGTCTTGCAGAAACAGGCCGTAGTTGGCCCGCTCCGCACCGCCGGCAGGCTTCCAACGGGCTTCAAAGTCAGAGTATGTCACGAATAGCTATTTTCAGGGAATATGCAGCAAATTAGCACGCAGCGGCCGACAATGCCTGCCCGGTTCCGCTGATCGGTTCTGTCCGGAGCATGCGGCTTTTAGTTAATGAGCAATAAATCCTCTAACCGGGTCGTAAACGCCGGGCTGCGCCATTGGCTTTTACTCTGCCATGGCGCTCCTTCGCCCCCGGACGGTACGGCGCAGCCAACGGTGACTTTCCCCCGGCCAAACCGGGCATTCACCTGGTCGAGGCATTGCATCAGCTCCGGCCGGCCCTTCGGTGTCGGGCCTGGCTCCGGGGCAAACAGCTGCAACTGCCGGGGCCGCTCCCGGGACTCCAGCCCGTCGAGCACTACCCCGGCCTTGGTGTAAGCGTTACCTGGCTCCCATAAGCGCCCGAACAACTGACGGCCGTAGTGCAGCAGCTGGAGCGTGTCGGCCGTTGGACCCATCGGCAGGGTCAGGGTCGCGGTTCGGCCCGCCGGGCCCTGTAATTGCGGATCAAACCGGTTTTTACTCAGGTAGATGCTCAGGATATGGGCCTCATCACCCTGGGCGCGGAGCTTCTCGGCCGCTTTGATCAGGTAGGTACTAACGGCTCCCCAAACCGCATCAAAGAGCTGCAGCGGCTGCCCGAAGGTGCGCGAATAGCTCAGGCTCTGCCGGCGTAGCGTACCATCCTCACTGGGTAGCAATCCCTGGCAGGGTTGGCCGCGCAACTCCTGCACCAACCGCCACCCGACAACGCCGCCCAGATGCTTCCGCGCCCAGGCTTCCCCCACGCCGGCCAGCTGCCAGGCCGTGGCCACGCCCTTCTGCTGCAGGGCCAGCGCGTACTGCCGCCCCACACCCCACACATCTTCTACCAGTAAGGCCCGCAGGGCTCGTTCCCGCCGGCTCTCCGTATCGAGCACCAGCACCCCCTGCAGCTCGGGGTATTTCTTGGCCAGCCGGTTGGCGGCTTTCGCCAGCGTCTTGGTAGGCGCTACCCCCACACACGTCGGCAAGCCGGTGCAGGCCAGCACGTCGCGTTTCGCATCCCGTCCTATTCCGCCCGGCGCCTGGATGTACCGCTCCATGCCGTGCAGGTCCAAAAATGCCTCGTCGATGGAGTAGATTTCAATCGGCGCGTGCGCGGCCAGCCGCCGCATCATCCGGCCACTCATGTCGCCATACAGAGCGTAATTCGAGCTGAGGGCCTGGCCCTGCCGGTGCCGCAATAGCTCGCGGATCTCGAAGTAAGGTACTCCCCGCCTGATGCCGTACGCCTTGGCCTCGGCCGAAAGACTCACCACCGAGCCATCATTGTTGCTCAGGATTACAACGGGTACGCCTTCCAGTCGGGGTTGAAAGACCCGCTCGCAGGAAACGTAGAAGTTGGTACCATCAACCAGCGCGAACATGGGCAGTCGGGAAGAAAGGTGAAAAAAAATGCCGCGTCAGCGGGAAATCCTACTGCGTCCGGCGTGATAGGGGCATGATGCCTCTTTTCTTATTCCCTGGTGCGCAGCAGCGCCGTGAGCTTTCCTGGAATCAGCTCGTGCACGACGTGGGTGACGACGCCCCAGATGCGCAGATTTTCCGGCTCGGTGATTTCGTAGGGCTCATAGGCCGGGTTCTCCGGCTTCAGCCACCAGCTGCCGCCTTGGCGCACCAGACGCTTGACGGTGCATTCTCCCTCGATGACGGCGACCACAATATGGTTATGGTCCGCCTCCAGGTGCTTATCGACGGCCAGCAGGTCGCCGGCGTGGATCTCGGCCCCGCTCATACTCTCCCCGCTTACCCGCACCAGGTACGTGGCCTCGGGGTGACGAAACAGCATGCGGTTGAGGTCGAACAATTCCGCCACGTCTTCAGACGCCGGCGACGGAAAACCGGCCGGTACCAACGAGCTGAAAAGCGGAATCCAGTGCGTAGTGGTGGGTTCAGGAACGGGGATGAGCGAGACGGTGACCATGGGCGGTACTACGGGCAAAAGCCCAACTTAACTAAAAATTATAGCAAAGCTATATCCTGGCTAATGAAACTGGGCAAACCCATGTTTGAAAATAAAATGGCCGGCCACCACTAACGTCCCCTATTTACTCGTGTTCGTGTCCGCACAACCAACCTTACTGCCTTGCTCATTTCCGCTCTCATGGCATCTACTCCTACTCATTTCTCGCGCCATTGGCCTACTTGGCTGCTGCCAGGTGCTACCCTATGCTCCGCTCTAACCAAGCTACCGCTTTCCTGTATTTTGCTAGCTGCCCCGGATTGGATGGTCGTGAGCCTACTCCTGCTCTCAGCCCTGGCACTGCTGCTGCGCTACTTGCCCGAGAATATGCGCGCCTGGGGCGAAATGCACCGGAACATCTGCCAGGGCGAAGCGCTGATACTCCGCGCGGGAGAGACTTCCCCCCCCACTGCCCAGAAAAGGCTTCAGTCCAGAAAGCGTCGTTGAAGAAGGTAGCCTCGCGCTCTATTGGCCAATCACACCGTAAGCTTCGCCCTCATAAGGTAAAAAGGGACCTTTTGTCCGCTTGATCTTACTGAGCCCTAACAGGTCGGGTAGTGCAACCCGCCCTTCGTACAACCCATTTTCCAGAGCTGCTAGAATATGCTGCAGAGCGCCCACAATCAACTGAGCCTGGCTTACCTGCTTACTGGTTGTGCGGCGCTGCAGCACCTGTAATAGTGCCCCCAACGGAATATCCCCGAACCGGCCTTCCGGCTCCCATACGTCGGCTAAACTGGCCAGACACTTCGGAAGACGGGTTGCGGTATCCCAGGAAGTGAGCTTGTCAAAGGTGAAGTGAACCACGGGCGGGCGGCGTACCCCCTCGACGCTGCTCCGGCCGGTTGCCGGTTCCTCTAGTGGCCGCAGTATCAGGAGCACTTCCAGCGCACGCCATGAAGTAGTGCGAATAAATGCGCCCTCCAGATACGTGGCAAATGCACCGGGTTCATCCCACCCGTAACGCCGCGCAGCCAGGTCTGCCGGCAGGCACACGGACCGGATCAATCCCCAATGCAGATACACACAGTCCCCTGGAAGCTGGATGCTGTGCCAGAGCATATCAGCTATGACGTTAAGCGGTAACGGGTGCGGTTGGTGCTTATCCATGATTACTACCTGGGAATTATTCCGGCAGAACTCCAGCATCATCCGCAGTAGCAACACCTCGTCTTCCAGGGCTGGGTGGGTAGCGGCCTCCAAGGGCCACCCGGAATTAGTTGCCTGAATGGCCGCCCTCAACTCGTTGGTAGGATCAGCAAACTTGTCAAAATCTGCCTTGCGCAACTGATGTAGGATTTTTTCCACGTTGGCATATTCAGCCAACAGTCGTTCCGGGAAATACGCAGAAGTAACGGAGTAAGCCATTCAGTTACAGTTTACGACCTGCCCGCAAGGCCGCGGCCCGCTCCACGCGCACCGGGTCCCGCTTAACATGGAAACGGAAAAGGGCGTCTTCGAATATATACAATTTCACTGTTTTTCCTGGTCGCTCACCACCCTGAAAGAATATACTTGGGTCTGGTTATCGGTGAAAAGATGGAACATCGTAGCATCCCACGCTGACAACCCGGAGCTTTGAAGAAAAACACTCTGTATGAGCCTCCATCTTCGCCTAAAGCACCTGCGCGGACTGCGCAAGCTCAATCATCAGCAAATGGCCGACCGTCTGCACATCTGCCGCTCCGCCTACACCAAGATGGAAGCCAACACGGCCAGCATCAGGCTGGAGCAACTGCATCGTATCGCGGCTGTGCTGGAAGTATCGCCGGCATTGCTGGCGTCTGCCCAGGCCTCCTCCAGTGACTCTCAGACCTGGAACGATTTTGATTTAATGTTGGAAACGGCTTTCTATCACCTGAGCCAGAAGTTCACCGTTGTTCCCTACGATGAGCTTACCGAGCAGCAGCTCTCCCTGGTCACCAGTAAGGGCTTTGGTAGCCGTGAGGCCTACGAAGACACCCCACTGAACGGCCGTCTGTATACGTATGGGCCACGGCAAGCTATTGACGAGTTATTCCGTGGACTGAGCTTCGCTACGCTATTCGAGTATCAATTGATTCAGAACCCTACCTGGCTCACTCGCTGGCAGCGACACCAGACAGCACCAGCTCGTGCAAAGCTTGCTTCTGCTTTACCGCCAGAGCTTCAGGCATTACTCGTGGACGAGCCGGAAGTAGATGAAACTGATTATCTGGTCGTATTGCTGATAACCTTAACCATGCCCGATGGCAGTGAACAGCATGTGGAGCTGGCTCACCGGGATATTCCCGATGGCATGGATGAACAGCAGGCGCTGGAGCAGCTCATTACTTCACGCGGTGCCTCGGATGGGGAGATTATGGCCTTTACTTTCGATGGCTACACGACATACGAAGAAATCGTTACGGACATTTACGCATCCTGATTGCTACGGCCTTTAAGGCAGACGTCCACTGACTTTAGGATGTCTTACTTCAACAAATACCCTCCTCACAGTTCGCCTCTTCTTCATGCCCGTTACAACCGAAACATCTAAGTTGGTAAAGTTTTACGGCGATACCCGCGCTACAGAAGCTTTTTTGCGGACCCACCACGTCTACTACTACCGCCAGACCGGCAACCATTGTTTGGTTGCCGAGCAGCTTCCGGGACAGGAACCCCGTGTTTACCTGCTCGGCTACGGGGATGATCTTCGCCTATTGCCCACGGCCGAGCTTGCCACTGCATTCCGGATAAACGATACATCGGCTGCCTCCCTGCAGAAGTTTCCACTTGCCACTTATTCGCGATACGATCAAGAGCCCGTAGCAGGAAGCCTAGTATTCAGACTCTTTTCATCCGAATCCTACGATACCATCTCTTATCATGCGCATACGACAGCTCTCGATGCTGGTGCTACTAACGCGACGGCTCGCTGGTTTTCCGACTTTGTGGACTTTGCCTTCGCTGGTTTATCCATGAGGGCTTACGATTACCAGGTGCAGCTAACGGACGAAGGGATGTTGCTGACCAGCAGCGAGGATAAAACCTTTCCTGATACCCCGAAGCGTCAGCTGCGCAAACTGCAGAATCTTCACTTGCTGGAGTTTGCGCCCGTGCGCGGCTTGCCGTCGGTCCGGATAAAATTCAACCGCAGTAAGCTGAATGGATTCCGCGCAGAGCTATTACCCGATTTTCTGCAGACCGTTTTCTACTAACCGAACCATCTGTTCCTGCCGGCACTGCTAGCAGGAACAGATGGGCTGTGTGGTCGCTATTCATCATCAAACAGATCGGTATCTTCTTCATCGTCCAGTTGCTCCAGCACCTCGTCTATCTGACTACGGATACTTAGTAACTGCTCACGGATACTGACCCGTGCGGCAGGTCTGCGCCGGGTCACCTGGCTCCGGAAATACTCTTCCTCCATTTCTCTCTCCATTCGCCGATGTGCCACGTTATACGTGTGTAGGTCAGGCAACGGGCCACGAAACCAGCTAGCCTCTTCTTCTTCGCAGTAATGGTAGGTAATACGGTTCGGGTAGCGACTCCCGTCGCCGAAAGTAACGGGTCCCTTCCAGTCAGCTATGACATCCGGGGCCGGTTTATCGAGAAAACGCTGGATTTCTTCCAGCTTGCTCTTAGCCCTTTCTGTCGCATCAACAAGTTGCTGACTATGTTTTTCAAAATTGCCAGGGCCGGTGCCTCGCAAAAGCGACAAAAACTCACTCCAGTTGAGCCGTTCGAGTAAAGCTTCCGCCTCCTGTTGCCAAGCCCAGGCTTCAACCAAAGGAATGCCCTGCGTATCGTCTAGCCGATAAAGCCCATCAAGCAACTGCTGAACGGCTCCACTGCCTCGGTGCCACAGTTTGGTAGCCTGTAACTTTCGCTCCTCAATCGCCTCGTAGTCGTCGTATCGATAATTTTCCAGATGAGGTACTGAGAATTGTACTCCTTTGCTAAGTTGACTTACTAGACTGGGATACGTGGTGGGATGGATCAACCACGTCCTGCGCGGCTTTCCCGCCTCCTGCACTACAAATTGTGCCCGTCGACTCCACTTTTGCTGCCCATTCAATTCGTACCAAACGACCAGCCACCAGCGACCGGTCAAGTCAGTCTGCTTTAACACATCCGCTACTTGCGTCTTGTTGAGAACGGCGTTTTCTGTCATTTAGTAAAGATATACTTCAAGGCCCTCAGAAATTAAAATAAGAAACTTCAAACTAAACCTACTATAAAGCATACCTGCGACTGCGCCTTCTTCGAGTTCAAGAACTTGGTTACGCTGGTCTTGATCTGCTCAACGAGCACAGCATTTCAGCAGCCAGTTGTTGATCTATTTCAACATGAGTTAACCGTGGTTTACTTATTGTGGCCCCAAATTTTATAGCACTATGCATACTATCTATTGTCCTATCTTCGTTGCCAAGCCTCCTATTAGTTCCGGCGAATTATTTCTCTTCATTTATTGACAATTGCAAAATGACTACTCTTTCTCCATTGCCCGCCTTCGTGGATTTACTGGTTGAGGGCGTTGAGTTCGTGAACGAGTTTGATGGCTACACCGTGCTCAAACGGAGCGGCAACAGCGTGTTTGAGTACGATACGCGCTGGCCGGAATCCGTGACGGAAACACCCTATGAGTCGCCTCAGGCGGCGGAAACAGCGGCCTGGAAGCTGTGTAAGCTGGCGCACCTCTGGGTTACGGCCACTCGCCCTGCAGACCCTATGAACCAACCGCCAGCTGCTGCCGCCGTGCCTCAACCAGATACTGCTGGCCAACCGCCTTTCTGGCCAACCAGAACGTAAGTATGGGTTACCATTACGCGAAAGAGCCACTTCCCTTTATCGGGAAGTGGCTCTTTCGGTTATTGCTGGCAAGCGCCAGGTCAAGGCTTGTTGTCAGTTTTCTTCGCTTCTACTCGGTGACCAGGTGCTCATCTTCTGACTGGTTCATAGGGGAGAAGTAATAGACCCAAACTGCCATTACTCCACCTACTCCTATCGCAAATAAGATACTGGGCAAGAAGCCGATTAGGCAGAATATGATGAGGCCAGTTCCGACTATTGCAGCCAACCCGGCATCCAAAGCAGTCAACCTAGCTCCTTTGAATCCGGTAATTACTGCAGCTATTCTGCAGATAGCCACCGATAGCGCGAATTCCCAGAACAGTATGAGCAGAAAAAATGGATCAGCCAGGTTTCGCCCGATTGCCGCCCATTGTTCTGGTGTTTTACCTAACCGCAACACTTTGGTGATAAAGTAGTCGGGGTTCGCCACGTATAACTGGATCAATCGACCAAGTGTGATTAGAACGAGCAGCACGACAAAGATCTCATAGACTTGTCGTTGCTTTCGAGTGGCTGCGAATTTCATGGCTTTAAGAATGAGGCGTTTTACAATGAAATTAAAAGTTAATCAATATATCATTTAAAAGCATCTTTGCCTACAACCCCAGCTTCTTGCCGGCATTGTGCTGGGTAACATTATCGAGGCGGGTGTAGCGCCGGATCATGGCCGGCGTCTTGTGCTTGGTCTGGTTCATCACTTCGCTGTCCTCGGCCCCGTTGAGCTTGGCCACCGTCACAAACGAAGCCCGCAAGGAGTGCGCCGAGTACGTTTCTCCCAGCCAGGCCTGCACGATTTTGTTGATGGCCGTGGGGTGCAGCCGGCGCTGGGTCAGCGTGTGACTGCCCCGCCCGCCCAGCCGGAACGAGCGGAATACCGGGCCGGTCTCCTGGCCCTGGCCCCGCAGGTAGTCTACCCACTGCTGCAGCGTGCGCAGCGGGCAGGTTTCCATATCGGGCGAATAGAAGATGGCCTTTTCCTCCGCTTCCCCGGTCTGGTTGGTTTTGCTGCGCTTCAGCTGCACAATCAGCTCGCCCGCAGTAAACTGCAGATCGTCCAGGTCCAGGTTGCTCAGCTCCTGGCGGCGGAATGCCCCGGCAAAGCCCAGTAGCAGCAACGCCCGGTCGCGCAGTCCCTTGGGCTTGCTGGTGTCGATGCTGCGAACAACGCGCTTGAACTCCTGCAGCGGGAACGCGTCGGCCTGCTTCTGCCGGCTGCCTTTCTCCCGCAGGATGCCTTTCAGCAAATCCTTCAGCTGCTGGGCCGGGGTCGGGGAAGGAAGGTTCTGCAGGTAATGATACTTGTTGATGCTGGCCAGGTGCCGCTGCACGGTGGCCACCTTTTTGCCCTCTTCCGCCAAGTAGGTAACAAAGGCTGCGACCGTCACCACGTCGGCCGGCAGCGGCTGCCGGCCAAATTCCACGCAAAACGCGGTGAACCGCTTCCAGTCGCCGGCATAGGCCCGGCTGGTCGCGTCGGCACCCTCGCGGCCTTTCTTCACATACCGACTGGCCGGCTCCGCGAACTGCTCGATGGACGACTTGGCCAGCTCGTCGGCGCCTCCCGGTAGAATGATCAGCTCCTGGCTCATGGGGATTAGGGGTTTCGGATGGTGGGGAACGTGTTGTCTGTTCAGCAAGCTACCAGGCCCCTCGACGAAGAAACGGAGAAACGAAAAAAGCGCGTCATCCACTTCGCGTGATTCTTCCTGATCGCGTGTGGCATTTTACCTGGTAGACTAGCACAAAGGTACCGGTCGGCATGCGGATAGTACACTCGTTAAGTAACGATTATCGAGTGTACTATCTGAAAAATTATACGTATATTTGATTCGTTCAAAAACTGCCGCTTGGTTATATTTTCTGTGGCAAAAAGACTATTCAGCCCACTTGCCAACTTTTTCCGTTCTTTCCGGCACCATCCCACGCTGTTATGAATCCTACCCGTACTCCGATGGACAAGCAGCTGCTTGCCCTCTTCATCCTGCTGCTGGCCGGCGTCGTGTTCGTGCTGCTCGGTGACCAGTTGCCCGCCTGGCAGAAAGCCGCCCTGCTGCTGGTCGCCCTGCTCGGGGCGAAGCCCCTGGCCGAAGGCCTGCTGCGCTACGTGTGGCTGGCCGGGCTGGGGGTATTCGCCCTGGTGCTGGTGCTGGAAGTAGCCCAGCAACTTTTGTAACCTATACCTTATTATATAGTGTACCCAAAAAGACCGATGGAACTACCTTCCCCGGTTTTCATTCTTTCCTTCATTATCCCGACCTCCATGAGTCAACCAGTTGATTACCGTCAGAAAAAAATGCAGGAATGGCTGGAGCTGGAACGGCAATACAGTGAAATCGGAGCCGCCATCCAGCCACACCTGCGCAAAATGGATGATGACTCGGTCAGCGACACGGATTGGGACCGGGCCGCCCGAGCCATTGACCGGCTGTACGCTGCTGCAAAACACGTCAGTGAGCGTAAAACGGAAGTGGCGAACACCATTGCCAGTTTTACTGCTCCCCGTCCTGGTCGGTAAGGTCCTTCCTTTCAAGAACCTAACGGCTTTCCTCCAAAGCCCGTATATTCAGGCGACTACTTCGGTAAAGCATTACTCCATGTACTTCTAACTACCTTTTACATGCGCTTTTCCGAATTTTCCTCCCTGGATCAACAGGCTATGTCGGTCCTTCTGATGCTGGTCGTCGTCGCGGTGCTGGCCAGCAACCCCACCATGCACCCCGGCCTGCAGGCCACCATCATGGGAGCTGCCTTATGGCTGGCGCGACCAATTGCTCAGGGTGTACTGCACTATCTGCGCCTCGCCGGGCTGGTACTCTGTGCTTTACTGGTCGTACTCACCGGTGTCGAACTGGTGGGCTAATGGCTTGTCTGGATTCTTGCCCTCGCACGAGTCGCCGCGGTTTATTGAACCCATCTTCCTATCATTGCCCGTCGGCTTATCCAACCCATTCCGTTCACCTTTACCGCTTGCTACGTATTCATGAAGAAGATTCTCCTGCTACCATTCCTTTGCGGCTGGTGCTCCGCTTTTGCCCAGGGCCCTAACTGTACGACGCTCGCCACGGAAAATGCAGCCCTCAAAGACAAAATTGCCGGCTACGAAGCCCGGCTTGGTATCAGCGCAAACGGGGTTACTGTTGTTGACGGCGACCCATTGATCAAAGTCAGGTTCGTTTCCTGCAAAGCCAGCAAGGCTACCAAGCGGGCAGTGCTGACGTATCAGCTTCTCAACTCCGGGGAACCCCTGAATGTGCAGATCCAGACGCTCAACACCCAGGATACCCCCAGCCAGGTGATTGACGAGCAAGGCCAGACGTACTTGGCCGACTCAGACAACTACCCCGCCGTCGGTAAGCAGCTGCAGAGCATCGTACCGGCCAACGTTCCCTTCAACGGTACCTTGCCCTTTCTGGATGTGCCAACGACCACTACCCGCCTTAATTCGGTGGTACTCTCTTTTATCAAAACACCGGCAAACGGCGGTAAGCAGCAGTATTTTAAGACGATACTTCGCAATTTGCCCGTTACGTGGGGACCATAGTCTGCCGGCAGGTTACGGATTACCAAAAAGGGCCGGGGAAAATCCCCGGCCCTTTTACGTAGCAGCATGAGCGATATTCCAAGTGGTGTATCAGCTCAAGTTTTCTTAACAGTCAAATGTCATCTAAAATTCGTTTTAAACTAATTTTTATATCATCTTTTTATTCCTCCACCTGATCGGAAGCCTTATCGAGTTCCGGGCGGGCCAGCTGAAGCAACTCTTCCATCGTGGTTCCGCTGATCGTGGCCAGCCGGGCCAGTTCGCCCAGCGTCAGCGTTGCCGGCTCCTGCAGGCGGCGCTGAAACGTGGGGTTCGTGATGCCCAGGGCGCGGTGCACGCTCCGGCTCGGGCCAATCTGCCGGATGAAATCAGCCAGGCCCGCGCAGTTGGCGGGGTCAACGTCTGTACGGATGGCTTGGGCCTTGGGGCCGGGTTTGCTGGTGGAATCAGGTGTAGCCGGTTTCTTGGTCATGTTCAAAATGGAAAGTGGGAACACCATAATAGTACATACGGAAGCAGGCAGAAAATTGCTACCTACGCTACCTTCGCCTTTGTTAGGTGATAAGGATAGCACCCAGCCCTTGGCTGGGTGTTATATGACAACTTATAAAAGAAGAATCCCTTTTCCCATGCAGAAGATTCAAGAAATGGATACCTGGACCTATATGTTCGGCGCATTTGGCCCTACTATGCTGGTGCTCGCCCAGTTTCTTCTGTTCCTGGTGCCGACTATCCTTATCTACCTCTTTCTTCGCCGGCACCGTTTCCACTCTGCGCACCACCGCTCCACGAAACTACAGAGCTGAATACCGCACTTGCATACGAAAGCCCGGAATCGTGCTGATTTCGGGCTTTCTCACTGACTTCTATTTTCGCTCTACACTTCCTTGCAGGTATGAGCTACCGCTCTACGTTGCCAAAACGGGACAGCACTTCCCCATAATAGTACATTCAATATACATTGATATCTGAGTGCCACCGGTATCTTGAAGCATGGGTTGCAACAGGTTTGAAATGGTTGCAGTCTATCGCCCGGCTTTTGGCCGGGTGAGGTGGTCTAGGCATGACGGACAGAAGAAGGACGTATATTTCTTCTGTCATGGCAGCAAAAACCAGCGGGGCGTCGCCCGATAAACGGCGCAAGTACGACGAGGCGTTTAAGGCGGAGGCC
>NZ_JAWDJT010000013.1:0-117722 GCF_032464715.1 Hymenobacter endophyticus
TAGCCGCCTCAAGCAGTTTCGCCGCGTGGCCACGCGCTATGACAAGTTGGATGCCCATTTTCTGGCCTTTGTTCATCTTGCCGCAACCGTACTCTGGCTGCGTGACTGTTAACACTTCCTAGAATCTATGACCTACTGTTAAGCCTAATATTCCAGTTAAACCACCGGAATTGCGCAAGCTAGCCAGACCTATTCGACTGCCCAGAGCAGTATGTCTAGTGAGCAAGTATTCGTACTCCGATATTACATGGAACCCGGCGTTAACGCCTTGCGAAGGCTCCCAATTCACTTTCACATTTGTTATACTACCATCTCCGCGAATAGTATAAGAGGCTGCTCCCATTTTCTCATCCTCACAGTACCACACTGAAGGACCCGCCCCTAATCTCAGAGCATGTCGTGAACTGCGCAGAAAGTCGAATAAAAAGGTAGCATCGGCAGTAACTCGTTTTACGCGCCGGCCATATAGCTTGACATCTGTTCCAGTCAGATAACGCGGATTCGGCGCATTCAAATACCCCCCACTGAATGAAATTACCATTTTATCGTCGTGAAGGTGCCTAACATATTTCCCTAGATAGCGAACACCTACGTTATCAGGCATGCCCAAGTAATCGGCCCCGAGGTGGAAGGAGTTTTTGTACTCTGGCTGTTGAGCTTGAGTAACACTTATAACCAGTAGACTGAAGAAAGCCAGCAGTAAAATGCGCATTATTCTAGAAAAGTAAATTTTTCTTACGGAATATAAGTTCTGTTATTTAAAGTAAAGCTATCATCGGACGAATCATATCGAATAGGCCAACCATTATAAAACCCACTTCCTTGATCGATTCTATTTAAATAAAAAAATACATCATGCTTATAGTTAGTTTGAAATATAATATTATCATCTGATTTGTAATTTATAGTAAATCCTATGTTACCTTCCCCTGTACTTCCTGTTCCAAGTGGATCTTTCAGAGTTGTTTTTAAAGAGCCATTGATCGTGGAAGTGTTTCTATTATCCTCTTCATACAAAGCAATATTTTGCTCTTTGTTATCTACTTCCCAATCCTCATCCCATGCAATATCTATAGCACAGAATTTTTATTTCTAATATGCCAACGGTTGACCTCTCTTTGCTGAGTCTTGTATGCATCAGCCTGCACTTGCCCATCTGCAACCTTCAAAAAGCCATCCGCCCTAGTAAACACCATATCGTTACCGCCACCATTACCAGTAAAACTCACAAGTGCATCGTAATACTTCTTACATCTTAAATCTCCTATGTGAACCTGCTTAACCGCTCTAGGAATACCAGGAAGCACGATAGGACCTGAAGGTTGATAAACAGCGTTGGCAACAGCAGGTTCAGTATACGGCTCGATTCCGTTGATACCTATTATCAGAATAGGGTTATTATAAGCGTAATCATCGTCTATCAACACCTCTCTATACTGTTGATAACCGTTCTAATCAGTGTAAGGCTGCCAACCCCAAGCCTGATCAGCATCAGCAGTGGCAGTAACTATGCTCGTGATAGGTTGATAGTCATAGCCTCCACCACCCCCTTCTTGCTCGTAAGGTATTTGAAACACCTCACTATAAGGATAGTAAATAGAAACTTCTTGTTGATATACTTGTGAGCGATTAGCTAAGCTGTGCGTGTCAGTTTTTTTGATAAAATCAATAAAATTTGGGTCATTTAATTTCTCTACTTGCTTCCAAAATTCACTGAAAAATAATACTAAATCAATTCTTTTTTTTCTTACAATACTCAATAAACTTTTTGTTTTTTTTATTAAAACACTTGTCGTATGAAAAATAAGATTTTTTAGCAAAATAGATTCATCCGTATAAGCTTTTGCATATACAGCAGCACTCATTATTTTTACATTCTGCGGTTCTTTATACAACTCTTTTAAAATAATACCTATTTTACCTAAATTCTCCACCAACTTAATCTCATCAGATGATGTTGGGTACCTATAAATTAAACTAGGATTTATTTCACCTCTTGATTTTGGACGATCATCCTCTTGCTTCTCACAAGAAATAAGCGCACTATTGGCTAAAATGGCAGCAACGGCTAAAAGCGGTCTGTAATGTTTGTACACACTATTCTGAAGGTTTTATTGTTACGCACAAAAATCACAGATTTTACATTATCAACCTAAGCCAATGTTGGCGGTTTTGTGACAAGCCTTGATCAAGCATAATTCATCTTAAAGTTGCTCAACAGATGTTCAACGGCTATTTTGAATACTCTGCAAGCAGAAATCAGGGCACAAAGACCTTATTTGTGACATTGGGTGATGGCTCGTCTTGAATCTATTTCTCAGGCTGGCTCGTGCTATTGCAGGTTCACCAAGTATGGTGCCTACTCCAACCCTATGCAGGCCATTTGTCTGTGGCTGACAATTATATAGAGATACATTAACAGCCATGCAGTGGAAACAGACCCGACGGGCTACTCCCATAGGACCGATACATTGTTTACGAAACCACCATAGCTTTTTCCCTTACCCCAGCAACTCCTCAATATCCTCGCGGGTGAGGCTCTTGATGATAGCTTCGTCGGTGGTGATGAGGTCGGTGACCAGCTGGATTTTCTTGTTCTGCAAAGCCAGAATTTTCTCCTCCACCGTGTTCTGGGTGATGAATTTGTAGGTGAACACCGTGCGCTGCTGCCCAATGCGGTGGGCGCGGTCTACGGCCTGGGCCTCCACTGCCGGGTTCCACCAGGGGTCGAGGATGAACACGTAGTCGGCAGCGGTGAGGTTTAGGCCCACGCCGCCCGCTTTCAGGCTGATGAGAAACACCCGCAGCTCCTCAGTTTCCTGAAAACGGGCCACCTCCTTATGCCGGTCCCGGGTGTTACCGTCCAAGTAAGCGTACTCAATCTGGCGCTCATCCAGGGCCGCCCGCACGATGTCGAGGTGTTTTACAAACTGGCTAAACACCAGCACTTTGTGCCCCTCTGACACCACGTTTTTCACCATCCTAATTACTTCCCGCAGCTTGCCCGACTCGTGCTCATAGTCCTCGTGGGCCATGCGCGGGTGGTTGGCAATCTGGCGAAGCTTGGTGAGGCCCTGCAACAGCATAAACTGGGTGCTGGCCGTACCGTGCTCCTCCAGGCTCTGCAGAATTTTGTTGCGGTAAAAGCTCTTGGTTTCCTCGTAGCACTGCTGCTGCTCCTCCGTCATGGGGCAGTAGCTCAGGTTCTCAATCTTATCGGGTAGCTCTTTGGCCACCTGGGCCTTGTGCCGGCGCAGAATGAATGGCTTGATAAGGGCGTGCAGGCGGCGTGTTTTACCCTCGTCTTTGCCTTTTTCAATGGGCTTGAGAAATTCCTTGCGGAAGAATGCTTGGGTACCCAGCAGACCGGGGTTGATAAATGACATCTGCGACCATAAGTCCATGGTGCTATTTTCTACCGGCGTACCCGTGAGGATGAGGCGGTGGCGGGAGTGCAGCCCCCGCACGGCCTGGGAGGTAGTAGAGCCCGGGTTTTTAATGGCCTGCGACTCGTCCAGAATCACGTAGTCGAACTTGTAAGACTTCAGCAGCTCCGCGTCCAAGCGCACAATACCGTAGCTGGTCAGCACCACGTCGTAGTCGGCAAACTGCTCCACGTTTTTGTCGCGGTACGTGCCCGTGTAAATCAGCAGGCGCAGGGTGGGCGTAAACTTGAAGGCCTCCGTCATCCAGTTGTATACCAGGGAGGTAGGCATTACCAGTAGGGAAGCCGCGCTCTTCGCCGCGCCCGTTTCCTTGCGTTGCAGCAGCAGCGCCAGCGTCTGGATGGTTTTGCCCAGCCCCATATCGTCGGCCAAGCAGCCCCCAAACTGATACTCCTGCACAAAGTGCAGCCAGTTATACCCGGCTTTTTGGTAAGGTCGCAACTCGCCCCGGAAAGAGGCGGGCATGGGCCGGTCTTCCACAGTATCAAACTCGCGTAGCTTTTCCAGCTTGCGGCTCATCACCACCGTGGCCAGGTTGCCGTTCTGCAGGTCCGATACCAGTGCTAAGTGGTGCTTGCGCAGGGTGAGGGTATGGGCGTGCTCCTCCGAAAATGCAAACAATTCCAGGTACTGCGAAAACCACTCCTCGGGGATAATGGCAATCTGCCCGTTGGGGAGCCGGAACTCGTGGCGCTTATTCAGGATGTAGGGCCGCAGCTTGATAAAGGGAATTTCAAACTCCCCGAACGAAACCGTGCCGTGCACATCAAACCAGTCGTTGGTTTCAGTGATGCCTACCTGCACCGTTATGGCCCCAATGAAATAATCTTTGCCCGAGCTACTTCCCTGCTGCACCGTAAAGCCCATGCGGGCCAGCTCATCGGCGTGGTGATGCAGCCAGCGGAAGGCGGTGGCTTTTTCCAGCACGGCCCGGCCATTGCGTACTTCCAGGGCGCGGTCGGCCAGTTCGGCAATGATTTCCTGCTCCCGGTCCAGGTTCCGGATAAGGCGGTGAAATATGTAGTTGTCTTCCTTTTTCTCCAGCTTTACGCACACCCGCTTGTCGTGGGTAGTATGCACGGTATGGTCGCCGTAGCGGAAACTCAGGTCGAAGTGAATATGGTCAGAAGGGGCATCAGCGGTGGCTACGGCCGTGGCCGTGGGGCTGCTCCGCCGGGCCACAGCCGTGCGGGCAGCCGGCGCGGGCGGTACCACCGTAACCCGGGGCGCATCCGAAAACGTGAGTTGGGGCCGGGCCACGTACCGCTCCGAGCGGATATCAAACCCACGGGCATGCACATCAAACGACTCTACCAGTGGCGCCACGAAGCGCTGAAAGTAGCTATCCTCTACCTGCCGGGGAATTACAATAAACTTCTTGTTGAGAAAGGGCTTGATTTTTTTACCGTCCACATCGTTGTGAAAATTGTGCAGCACGTCGCCCAGCAGCAGCCAGGCCGGATGCTCGCACACAATCACGGCGTTTTTGTACTGAAAATCGAGCTTCTGGCCCTGATACTGAATGGTGGGGAAATAATGGGTGCTTTCCTCGTTGCGCCGAAAATGGAATAATACAGAAGCGGGTTCGGGTGCCACGCTGATTTCCCGCCAGGTAGGCTCCCCATCTTTGCCCGTAATGAACACGTATTTGCCCTGCAGCCGCGCCAGAATCTGGCCCATGCGGTCCTGCACGTAGTGGCAAATAGCCTCCTGCAGATTTTTGTCGCCTTTGTCGGCGTCGAAAATCTTTAGAAAAAAGTCGGCCGGAGTGGTTTTCTTCGACCAGAATTCCTTGATTACTGCGTCCTGCTGAATCTGGTCGGTAAGGGCAATTAGCTCAAAGTCCGTTTCATCCAGGCCATCGGCAAATTCCGGGGCGTTCTTGGCCGAAACCGTTTGGTGCTGCAGGGTTAGCTGGCCGCGCTGGTTGCGCTGTACTACATACGACTCAAATAAATAGCCCAGATACTCGTGCTCGAGTAATGAATATACTATTTGAAATGGCTGTGAAGTTGAAACCTTCATAGTTGGTAACTAGAATGCAACGTTGAGGGTAATATCAGTTGCCAAATACCATATTTTCTACCAAAAAGTAAAATTTAATCCATGAATAATTACATTATCCAGTTCAACGGATAGAATTCACCCGTCGGATTACCCTTTACAGTCTACGAAGGTAACGGTCTTCCCTTTTTATAGTTATAGTTTCTTGTAAAGAAACAAGCCGAATTGGCCGCTTTTTCGTGCGGTCAATTCGGCTTTACTACCAATTTGGGAAAACTCAGTGGTCCACCGCCAGGAATAGCGGGGTAGCTTCCCAATTGCGGAACAGATTTCTTACTTGGAACGCACTACAAATTCTCGCGCAAATCGAGACTGGCGGCATTCAGGGCAGGCCGGATGGATACGGCTATGGTAATAACAATGATGGCCACACCCGTGAGCACCACATCGGAGAGCTGCATCTTGACGGGGTAAGAATCTACCACGCTAGTAGCCATGCCCATACTCACGATATGGAAGGTTTGCTGTAGCCAGCAGATACCCACGCCCAGCACCAAGCCGGTAACCGCGCCTACCTGGGCCACAATGGCTCCTTCCAGCAAAAACACATTCCGGATGGTGCGGGAGCTGGCTCCTACGGCCATTAGCACGGCAATATCCTTGCGCTTGTCAATCACCAGCATCGACAGGGAGAAGAAGATATTGATACTGGCAATGAGCAGGATGAAGGCGAAGGTGATGAACACAAACATCTTCTCCACCTTGATGGCCTTCAGCAGGGACACATGCTGCTCGTCCGAATCCAGCACTTTGAAGCTGCTGCCGAGCTGCTTTTTCAGGGCATCCTTCACGTCGCCAATGTCGCGGCCGGGTTTGGCTTTTACCTCCAGGGCCGTGCGGCGGTTGCCGTAGCGCAGCAGGTTTTGGGCAAACTCCAGGGGCACGAAAATGTAGCTGTCGTCGATGTGCTGCTCAATCAGGAACACGCCGCCGGCCAGAATATTCTGCTCGTTGAAGGCGGTTTCGGGGTTCATCGACAGCGTTTTGCGGCCCGTGTTGCGCGGGTACAGCAGGTGCATGGGCGAGAACCGGTTGTCGAGGGTGATGCTGAGCTCGTGCTGCACGCCGGCCCCTACCAGGGCGTAGTCCATCCCGTCGCGGTGCAGGCGGTGGCTACCATCCACAATGGCCGAATCGATGTTGCTTTGCAGGTGGTAGTTATCCGAAACGCCCTTCATCTTCACCACCATTTGCCGGTCGTGGTACTGCAGCAGGGCGTTGTCCTCGATTACCTCCGTCACCAGGGCTACACCGGGCGTGGCGCGCAGGGTAGCCAGCATGGGGGCCTGGAGCTCAAAGGATTTACCCTTAACGGCAGTAATCACCAGATCAGGGTCCGACTTGCCGTAGAGGGAACGAACTAAGTCCTCCAGCCCATTGAACACTGACAGCACAATAATCAGCGCCATCGTTCCCACGGCCACGCCCACCATGGAAATGTTGGAGATAATGCTGATAATGTTGCGCTTCTTCTTCGAGAGAAAATAACGCCGGGCAATGAGCAAAGGTACGTTCACGTGCGGGGCGCGGGGCGGAGCTAGTTAAAGGGCTGCGTGTAGGAAATAGCAACGGAATAATCAGGAGCAAGATACGCCACTGAACGAAAAAGGTCTATTTCCAGGCTTTTACAATGAGGCCGGTACCCGATTCGTGCTTGGAATTGGCATCAAACCAATTGAGCAGCAAGCAGAACGGGAAGGTAAGCAGATAGTAGAAAGGCAGCAACAGGAAGAACAGCCGCGACTTGCCCAGCATCAAAATAGGATACTTCATGCTCAGGCGCCAGGAAACCTGGCCCGGCTCCCCATAGCTGTACTGGGCCTCAATGCGCTCGAAGCCGGCCGTGCGCAGCTTCTGCTGAATCTCGTGAATGTTGTAACCGTCCCGCACGTGCTCCTCAATGAAGCTGGTTTCGCCGTCGGAGTGCACATCGGAGCCGCCCTGGTCGGAGGGGGTGGAAATCAGCAACATTCCGCCGTCCTTGAGGGAAGCGTGAATATTACGAAACACTTCTACGTCTTCCAGAATGTGCTCCATCACATCTACCGACAGGGCCAAATCAAAGGAGTTAGGCTGTTGGTAGAGTACCAGGTCCTGCACGGCAAACTGGGCGTTGGTGCGGCCAATCTGACGGAAAAAGCGGTTGGAATCGGCTACCTGGTCGTCCTTGACATCCACGGCCAGAATCTGCCACTTACGGCTCAGCCCCGACAGCCAGTACGTGTACTGCCCGTAGCCCGAGCCGGCATCCAGAATATTCAGGGCCTCCCCGGTTCGGCCCTTCGACCACTGCCGTAGCTCCCGGTGCACGTGCCAGGTACGCAGCAAGAGCAAATCGAGCAGATGATAAAATAGCTGGCGCAACCAGGGCGTCCGGTTGAACACTTCGCCGAGCGACTTTTTAATCGGGTCGTAGTACAAGGAGGGAAATGTGAAGTTGTGAAGGGTGAAATTGTGAATGAAGTTAAGATGGACCACCAGCCCTATCACAACTTCACCCTTCACAATTTCACTATTGTCTATTCGTCTTCGTCGGCGAAGAGTTTGGGGCGCTTGGGAGCAGCGTCGGGGTTGTCGGGGGCCGGCTCGTTGGAGGTGGCGGGCGGAATGTGCAACTGCCCCAGCACCTGGTCCATGTGGGCGGCGTAGGAGGCCGAGTCATCGAGGAAGAACACCAGTTCGGGCACAATGCGCAGCTGCTTGCGCACGCGCTTGGCCAGCGCCTGCCGGATTTCCTTGGCATTGTCCAGCACCAAGTCCAGCTGCTGGGTATCGGAGCCGCTGTTGCCTACTGTGAGCACGCTCAGGTACACGCGGGCTACGCCCAGGTCGGGCGAGACGCGCACGAGGGTAATGCCCGGAGGCAGGCCCGGAAACACGTGTGGTAAGTCGCGCTGAAATACGGCGGCCAAATCCTGCTGAAGCAGGCTGGCTACCTTCTGTTGTCGTTTGCTATCCATAAGAATCGGCAAAGATAGGGACTTACGGACTTGAGTACCTGCAGCCAGGGCCGAAGAGGGAGGCTATATTTGCCAGCTAACACTCCGGGCGGCGGCAAACCAACGCGTGTTGCGCTTTTCCCCTCCCTGGAGCACTCCGGTTTCTAAGCTTTTTCCTCTTGCTTCAATTCTTTAAAAGCTCCCTGCTCACTCGCCTGATAGTGCTGCTGCTGCTGCTGCTGGCTTTGCGGCTGCCGCTGCTCTGGTGGGGCATTCCGCTGATGCCCGTGGAGCTGCGCAGCCTGCTGATAGGCGAGCGGCTGCACGACGGAGCCCGCCTCTACCAGGACGTGTACGACAGCACAGCCCCGCTGGCGGCGGCCTTGGCGGGCCTCGCTGAGCTGGCCGGCAACCGCTTGCTGTGGCTGCACCGGCTCCTGGCGTTGGCCCTGTTCACGTTCCAAGCTCTGCGCTTCAACTTTGTACTTAACCGCGCCGATGTGCACCCCGAGCGGGGCTACGTGGGTGCGCTGGTGTACCTGCTACTGGGCTCCATCACCCCCGACCTGGACATCCTCTCCCCCCTGCTGCTAGGGCACTCCTTTCTCATAGCTGCCTTTAGTGCCCTGCTGCCCACCTCCCGGGAGGGCTATGACAACCGGCGGCTGTTTCGGGCGGGGTTTCTGATTGGGGTGGCAGCGTTGTGCTATTTGCCGCTGGCGCTGTTTCTGCTGCTGGGGCTGTTTGCCGTTATCATTTTCGCGGCCAGCTCTTTCCGGAGCTTTTTGCTGCTACTGTGCGGTTTTTTCTTCCCGTATGCAGTGGTAACTACGTTTTTCCTGTACACCAACTCGCTGCCGGGTTTTTCGCAGTTTCATTTGCAGCCTACGTTCAGCGGGCTGGTAGCCGGGGCCGATGGCCTGCCGCTGTGGGTGCAGCTGCGGCTACTGGTACTGCCGGGGCTGCTGCTGCTGCTGGGCCTGGGGCGCAGCTTTGCCATTCCGCCGGGCCTAGTGTTTCAGGTGAAGTTTCAGCAACTGATGCTGGTGTGGCTGGTGGTGGCCGTGGCCATGGGCGCGGCCGGCGGGGGCCGGGCCCCGGGTACGCTGGTACTCATTCTGCCCCCACTCACCTACTTCAGCCTCTACCTCTGGCAGAAGAACCGCCGGGCCTGGGTGCCGGAACTGCTGTTGCTGCTGGTAGTGGGGGCAGTGCTGGTGCTGCGCTACCGTTCGGCCCTGTTTCTGGATGCCGTTATTCCGGTTCCGCTGGAAAGCCGCTACGCCGTGCAGCCCAATCCTCGCTACGCTTTTCTGCAGGGCCAGCAAATTCTGGTGCTGGGCCCCGATATGCGGCCTTATGCCCAAAACCGCTTGGCTACGCCTTACCTGGATTGGCAACTGGCCCAAACCGACCTGGGACGCCTCAACGAATACGATGCCGTGTTTCGGGTGGCGCGCAACTTCCAGCTAGCCCCGCCCCGCTACCTCATCGACCAGCGCGGCCTAGTGCCGGAGCTGCAGTACAAGATACCCGCCGTTTTCAGCCGCTACGAACCCACCAACACGCCCGGCGTGTATCGGCTTAAACGGTGAGATGGTGATTTAGTGAAATGGTGAGTTTGATGTTTCGGCAGCACCTGTTGCGCGGCTTAAACATCAAACTCACCATCTCACCGTCTCACCGTCTAGCTAATGCTTACGCGGACTTTGGCGGTGTACTCGCGCAGGGCGGTTTTGAAGTCGGCGCCGGTATCCTTCATGTGGTTGAGGATGAAGATGGCCGCGAATACGTGCGTAAGCTGTTCGCCTTCATCTTCGCCTTCCACCTCGAAAGCGGGAGTCTGTTCTTCCAGTAGAGCCTCCTCAGCAGCTACCAAGCTCTCCAGCGTCTGGGTTTCTACCAGGCGCTTGATTACGGGCATTTTCATAGCGAAGCGGGCTTAGTTCAGGCGCGAAATCAGGCTGGCTACGGCCTCTTCCTTGCTAGCGGCCACGGTATCTACCAGCTCTCCGTTGCGGAACACGGCGAAGAAGGGCAGGTTAGTTACGCTGGCCAGTTTGCGGGCCTCCGGGCTGGTTTCGGCGTTTACGTCTAGGAAGGCCATATCTTGATTCTGCTCAGCCAGGCGCTTAAACTTGGGCGAGAACAGGCGGCAGTTGCCGCACCAATCGGCGTAGTATTTCACTACTACCTTCTCATTGTCTTGCAATAGTTGTTGAAAATCGGCGTCAGTGGCTTTCGTTACGGACATTATGCGGTTGGTTGGTAGAAGAAATCAGGCTCAACAGAGGAGAATCATTCTCATCTGGCAGCAAAGGTAAAGCCCAAAATGGCCAAAAAAGTTTGTCTGCTTCAACTTTTCTGCCGGAGTACGTGCTTATCAGGCTGGGCCGAACTCTGGCTTCATCGAGCCGTTTAGCTGTTTGCCCTTTCTCTTTTCGGCCTCTCTTTATGCATACTCTCCTCTTCTTCGGCGACTCCCTCACGGCTGGCTACCAGCTCCGCGCCAGTGAGTCGTTTCCGGCCCGTATCCAGGAAAAGATTGACGCGGCGGGCCTCGCTTACAAAGCCTATAACTACGGCGTAAGCGGCGAAACTAGCGCCGGAGGCCGCCAGCGCATCAGCTCCGTTCTGCAGCGCTTTGATACGATTGATGTGTTTGTGCTGGAACTGGGGGCCAACGACGGCCTGCGGGGTATTCCGGTGCGGGAAACCACCCAGAACCTGCAGTTTATTCTGGATGCAGTGCGCCGGGCCCATCCTGAGGCCCGAGTGGTGCTGGTAGGCCTGGAATTTCCCTTTGATTTGGGGCCGCTGGCTACACTAGGCGGCGGGCGGCTGGGCAACTATGCTCAGGAGTTTAATGCGCTATTTCGGCAGCTGGCCGAGAAAAACGCAGTGGACTTTGTGCCTTTTCTGCTGCACGGCGTACTGGGCCAGCGCCACCTCAACCTCCCCGACGGGGTACACCCCAATGCCGAAGGCCAGAAGCTGCTGGCTGCCAACGTGTGGCAGGTGCTGCAGCCAGTACTGGAGCGGCAGCCCTAGCGCAACAGCCCGGAACCGTATTCCTGCTATTTTAGCCCCTCAATCTGCCACTTCTCTTTCCTTGCTATGAAACGCCCTTTTTACCGTCTTGGCGACTGGCGCCGCAACCTGTTTCTGCTCACGGCGGCCGCTAGCCTGGGCCTGGGGGTTCTGCCGGCCTGCTCCTCCAACGACAACCGCACCGATACCTCGGAGCCCTCCTGGGATAACGCCGCGTCGGACTCTTACAGCCAAGGCGTTATCACCGAAATGACGGAAACCCAGCCGGGCCAGTGGAAAATTACGGCCGAGCGTCCGGCCGGGAAGGAAGAAGTAGCCGCCATTCTCCGGCACTTTGATGGCAAAGTGGATACGTTGCAGGGCCAGGCCTTGCAGCAGCAGATGCAGGATTACACCCGCCGCTACCCCGAAAACCGGGTAGGCAGCACCGGCATGATGGATGTGCTCATGTGGAGCGGCATTGGGTACATGGCTGGCCGCTGGCTTACGCCCAACACCGGCTACTATGCTTCGCCAGGCATCTTCCAGGGAAACAACGGCTGGCGGCAGAATATTGCCCGGGAGCGGGACAATGAGCGGCGCGGCTTTTTTGGGCGAGGTTTTACGGGCAGCCGCACCAGCGGCAACGCGGGCATCAGTGCCAGCCCCACCGTGCGGCGCTCCGTGTCGCGCAGCACTTACCGTAGCTCGGCCCCCCGCAGCAGCCGCAGCAGTGGCTTCGGCAGCCGGGGCGGCTCTCGGGGCTTTGGGGGGTAAGCTCCTGGTTTCAAACCGGTCGGGGAACGACAAACGGTCATACCTTATCTGGCGTCCGCTTGTTGAAGTATCAGTTCCGCTCCACCTGAACGCCACACTGGCCGGGGGTTTACACTCTGGGCCGTAGAGTCGTGGTCATCATAACCCCAGCCCGCAAGATTCCTCGCACGCTCGGGATGACGTTCATGCGAAGCGTTGAAACTGCATTAGCTCTGCTCAGCATGACAACCGGAACAAAACCAGCTGACGCTCAAAAAATTACGTTATGATTCGATTATTGCCGCTATCCGGTAATGTGGAGCCGGCCATTCGCCAGCTGGGCTGGGATTGGGCCGTGGAAGATGCCTGCGCCGCTTACTTGGCCCCCGAAGCCGTGGCCCTGCCCGAACCTGAGGCTGAAACCCTGCTCCAGGCCGTCGACACCCTCTACGACATGCTGGTGCAAGCCATTCCGGACCCCATTCCCGACGACTTTCTGCAGCAGCTCGGTATTCCTACTAACCTCTGGGAAGCCGTGCGCCACAGCTGGAACGATGAGCGGCACTGGCACCTCTACGGCCGCTTCGACCTGGCCCAGACGCCCGAGGGACCTAAGCTAGTGGAGTTCAACGCCGATACGGCCACCAGCATCCCCGAAACGGCCGTGGTGCAGTGGGCCAGCCTTATGGCCGCCGGCCGCCCCGCCGAAGAACGGCAGGCTAACGGTCTGTTTGAGGGCCTGGAAGCTCAGCTGCACCACTGGCGGGAGCTGAACTCTGACCTAGCGCCCCACCTGCTGCTGGTGCACCTGCCCGACAGCGCCGAGGACGAAACCAACTGCGCCGTGGTAGCTGAAGCCGCCCGCGCGGCCGGGTTCAGCACCACCCATAGTTGCCCCGTGGATGCCATGCGCGTAGCCGTGGAGGGGGAGGACCGGGGCATTTGGGCGGAGGTGGCACCCAACCAATGGCAGCGCTTCGACTTTCTGTTTAAGCTGGTTCCCTGGGAGCTGCTGGCCGATGAGGAACCGGATCTTACTGCCGACCTCACCCACCTGCTGCTCACCCGTGACCTAGTTATTGCCAACCCGGCCTACACGCTGCTATTCCAAAGCAAAGCCCTGCTGGCCCGCCTCTGGGAAGTGTTTCCCCACCACCCGCTGCTGGTGGAAGCCAGCCTGCGCGACTTAGCGGGCCACCACGTGCGCAAGCCTTTGTTCGGGCGCGAAGGCCAGAACCTGACCGAGCTGGATGGCACGCAGACTCGCCAGGAGCAGCCCGGCGACTTTGCCGACCAGCCCCAGGTGCGCCAACGCTGGCTTGATTTCCCGACTGACGCCGAGGGCCGCCGCTACCAGGCCGGTGTGTTCTGGGCCGGGGAGGCCTGCGCCATTAGCTTCCGCCGGGACGTGGGCATTATCACCAACCTCTCCGAGTTCGTCCCGCACATTCTCACCAAGTAGATTTTGCTACCGGCTACTAGGTAAGAATAAAGCTAGAAACTAGTTCCCCTTCTCAGATGAGGAGGGGCTAGGGGTGGTTGACAGTTACTCAACGTAAACTAGAAATTAGCTCTAGCAACCGTTCTAATGCAACATCAACCACCCCTAACCCCTCCTCATCTGAGGAGGGGAACTAGCTTTTAGCCTTTCAGCAAGAACTATTTAGCGTTGTACATCCGCTCGTAGTACTCGGTGGCCATGCGGTGCGACTCGAACTCGGGCTCTACCTCGCGCATGCCGGTTTTCACCAGCTCCAGGAACTTCTCGGGCTGGCCGTAGTAGAGGGGCACGATTTCGTTTTCGAGCACGTCGAGCACGTTGGTGGCTTCGATGTTGTCCTTCACCTCATCGGGCTGGTTGATGTCGGTGTGCTCGATGATGAACCCGTTTTCGCCGTGGCGCACGAACTCCGGAATCCAGCCGTCGGCAATGCTCAGGGAGGCCGAGGCGTTCATAGCGGCCGTCATACCCGAGGTGCCGGAGGCTTCGCGGGGGTAGCGGGGCGTGTTCAGCCAGATATCGGAGCCCTTTTTCAGAGCCGCCGACAAAGCCAGCTCATAGCCCGTGAGCACGGCGCAGTTCTTCAGGTTCTTGGTCTTCTCGATGATGCTGTTGAACAGGCCGATAGCACCGAAATCCTTAGGATAGGGCTTACCGGCCCAGATAACCTGCACGGGCCGGTCGGCGTTGTTCACGATATCCAGGAACCGCTCGAAGTGGCGCAGAATTAGGTCGGCGCGCTTATAGCCGGCAAAGCGGCGGGCCCACACAATGGTCAGCACCTCGGGGTCAAGCAGGGTACCGGTCTGGTCGGCCACGATGTCGAACAGTTCCTTTTTCAGCTCCCGCTTGCGGGCTTTCAGGGCCTTATCGTCGCCAGCCTCCAGGGCTTCGTGCAGGGCTTTGTCGCGCCAGTAGGTGCCGTTCTGGGAGTTGGTAATGGCAATGATGGGGCAGATACCCGCGTTAGTGCCCCACATGTCGTTGGCCACCTCGCCGTGCACTTTGCTCACGCCATTGGAGATGCGCGAGAAGCGCAGGGCCGTGAGCGTGTAGTTCACCCGCTCGTTCTCCACCAGGCCCAGGCTGCGCACTTCCTCCAGCGGCACGTTGCCGAAGAATGACATGTCGTGCAGCAGTTTCACGGGGTGTTCCTCATTGCCGGCCAGCTCGGGCGTGTGGGTGGTGAACACCAGGCGCTTCTTCACCTCCTCCAGGTTGCGGCCGTGCTTGTCGTAGAGGTAGAAGGCCAGGGGCAGGCCGTGGCCCTCGTTGAGGTGGTACACCTCCGTGTGGCGGCCCAGCACATCGAGCAGCTTGCCCCCACCTACGCCCAGCAGGATGCTCTGGGCCACGCGGGCAGCCGTATCGGCGTCGTAGAGGTGGTGGGAGATGGTGCGGGAGAGGTAGTCGTTTTCGGGAATGTCCGTCGTGAGAAAGAACATGGGAGCCGTCCCGAACGTGTCGGGGGCAAGGTACAGGGCCTTTACCATCACCTGCGCGTTGTGGATGGTAATGGGGAACACCAGGCCGGTATCCTGCAGGAAGCTGTAGTACTTCAGACGGAAGTCGGCGCGCATGCTCTGGTCCTCGTTGCGGCCCTGATCATAATAACCAAACGACCATAGAATGCTGATACCTACCAGGTTCTGTTTGAGCTCATACACGGAGCGCATGTGGGAGCCGGCCAAAAAGCCTAGGCCGCCGGAGTAGGTTTTCAAGGCCTGATCCAAAGCGAATTCCATGGAAAAATACGCCGCCGGGGTACTGAATTCGGGAGCGGGCGTGTAGGTATTAAACTCGAATGCCATAGTAGCAGAATGTGTGCGGTGAGTGTGAGCTTACTGGTAGTGCTGAGAAAAATCAGCTCACCCATTGAAAGCCCAAAAAAAGCGGAAAAGAATGGACCAAGCGGATTGCATTCAGATAAGAATGCCAAAATGTTAACGCGCCACTAGTAAAAGGCAAACAAGCACCACTAAATGGGCCGGGTGAGCTGTCCGACTCGTTTTTGCTAGGCGGTAACTTTTACCCGATTTGTCTGGCAGCCCGGACGAGCTTGAGCAAGCTAAGTGTTTGATAATAATTCCATAATATTCCTGCCTCTTTTTGCTGTTCGGGCGCCCGATACCTTTGCCGAAAGAGCTTTTCGATTCCTTTTTCTCACTCCACAACCACCCTACACCTCATGCGTTACCCCCTGCGCTGGCTTACAGCTTCCCTGTTGAGCCTTACCGTTCTGTCCTGCGCCAAACAGGATAATCTTCCTTCCCCCATTGCCGCCACCGCCACCACTGGGGCGGCCGATGTGAGCAGCGCCGGCTTCCCGGAAGGCTTTGAATCTGGTACTAAAACGGCGTATACCACCGGCTCCGTCACGCTCGGCTCCGGCTCCTGGACGCTCAACGATGCCCTGCTGGGCAACACCACCGCCGACCCCAAAACTGGCGCCCAATCGGCCCGGGTGCGTAATGTGGGCTCCCTCACCATGAACTTCAACGCCACCACCGGCGCGGGCGTGGTTACGGTGCAGCACGCCGTATACGGCACCGATGGCAGCTCGCAGTGGGAGCTATGGGTAAGTCAAAACAGCGGCAGCAGCTACACCAAAGCAGGCAGCACCATCACCACCAGCAGCACAAGCCTGAGCACGGCTTCGTTCACAGTAAACCTGAGCGGCAACGTGCGCCTGCAGATCCGCAAGACCTCGGGCGGTACCAACCGCATCAACTTTGATAACGTGACGATGGAGCAGTACGGGGGCGGTACCACGCCGCCGCCCACTGGCTCAGCCAAGAAATTCCTGTTCGATGGCTCGCATGGGGAGTTGGCCGGCAACGCCGACTGGGTGCTGGACGTGGAAAGCGGCGTGGCCGTGCGCTACCCCTTGCCGGCCCAGAGCGGTATTACGGCAACCACCTCAGAAACCTACTGGACGGGCGCGGTTTCGGCCTGGGGCGTGGCTCTGGTGAAGCTGGGCCACACGGTGGAGCAGCTGCCCGCCGGTACCGCCATCAGCTACGGCAACAGCAGCAACCCCCAGGACCTGAGCAACTACAGCGTGTTTGTGGTAGATGAGCCCAACACCGTCTTCACCGCCGCCGAAAAAACGGCCATCCTGCAGTTTGTGCAAAACGGCGGCGGCCTGTTCATGATTTCCGACCACACCATCTCGGACCGCAACAACGACGGCTGGGACTCGCCCGAAATCTGGAACGACCTGATGCAGAATAACTCCGTGAAGACCAACCCCTTCGGCTTCTCGGTGAACATGGACAACATCGTGGAGAACAGCACCAACGCCCTCACCACTAGCACCAATACCATCATGAACGGCTCCCAGGGCCGGGTGTCGCAGCTGTCCTTCCACAACGGCGCCACCATGACCCTCAACCCCACCGCCAACAGCACGGTGCAGGGCCTGGTGTGGCGCAGCTCGGCCACGCAGGGCAATAGCCTGGCCATGGCCGCCAGCAGCACCTTCGGCACGGGCCGCGTAGTAATTATCGGCGACTCCTCGCCGGCCGATGACGGCACCGGCTCGCCCGGCAACACGGTGTACGACGGCTGGAACGAAAACGTGAGCCACGCCCGCCTGCACCTGAACGCCTCCTTGTGGTTGGCGAAGCTGCAATAACCGGCCTCGATCAACCAGCAACTACCTCTGCAGCCCCGCTGTCCGGCTTGTGCCGGCGGCGGGGCTTTTGGTTGGGCAAAAGTGAGGTAGTCACCTCGCCTTCACAACGGCATTACCCACCCTGAAAGCCCTAACAACTATCTTGTATCAATCCAGCACCAAAAACCCATCAATACGTCACCATTTCCGGACCGGGAAACAGTAGCATGAGCGGGGCCAGGGTGCGTACCTTGGCAGAACCGTTTCTGACTTCCCATCCGCGTATGAACTCCTTCCGATTTCTGCCTCTGCTGGCTGGCTCCTTGCTGGCCGCTACCACCGCTTCTGCAACGCTGGCGGCTCCGGCCTTAACCGTTACCGAAGCTACCGCCCCGGCCGCCAAAACGGCTGCCATCCAACGCATCGACCCCACATTTTGGTGGGTGGGCATGAAGAACCCCAAGCTGCAGCTACTGGTGCATGGCCCCGGCATTGCCAGCAGCACCGCCACGCTCAAAGCTTACGAGGGCGTAACCCTGGACGGCGTGCAGAAGCTGGAAAGCCCGAACTACCTGCTGCTCAACCTCACCATCAGCCCCTCGGCCAAGCCCGGCAAGCTGCAGCTGGAGTTCAAGGGGGATAAGAAAACGACCTTTGCCTACGAGCTGCGCCAGCGCACCACCCCCGGCGACAAGCAGAAAGTGCAGGGCCTTACCCAGCAGGATTTCATCTACTTCCTGATGCCCGACCGGTTCTCGAATGGGGACCCCAAGAACGACTACATTACCGGCATGCGCGCCCCCAAAGTGGCCCGCGACTCGATGTACGCCCGCCACGGCGGCGACCTGAAAGGACTAGAAAACCACTTCGACTATCTGAAGAAGCTGGGTGCCACGGCCGTGTGGATGACGCCGATAGTGGAAAACGACATGCCCAAGGCCAGCTACCACGGCTACGCCCTCACCGATTACTACAACACCGACCGGCGCTACGGCACCCTGGAGGAGTACCGGCAGTTTGTGGATAAGGCCCATAAAAACGGACTGAAAGTGGTGCACGACGTGGTGCTCAACCACATGGGCTCGAAGAACTACCTGTTCCTGGACCAACCGGCCAAAGACTGGTTTAACCAATGGCCCCGCTTCACGCGCAGCAACTACAACTCCTCGGCCCTCAACGACCCCTACGGCTCGGAGCTGGACCGGAGCCTCTACAACCGCGGCTGGTTTGATACCACCATGCCCGACGTGAACCAGAGCAACCCGCTGGTGGCTACTTACCTCATTCAGAACTTCCTGTGGTGGGTGGAGTACACCGGCCTCGATGCCTACCGCATCGATACTTACCCCTACTCCGACCCCAAATTCCTGATGCAGTGGGGCCAGGCCATGCAGGAGGAATTCCCGACGCTGTTCAGCTTCGGCGAGGCCTGGGTAGGCAGCACGGCCCAGCAGGCGTTCTTTGCCCGCAACGTGTTTCAGCCCGTGGATGGGTTTAAGTCCAACCTGGAGTCGGTGTTCGATTTTCAGTCGCAGGGCGCGGTACATGATGCCTTGCGCGGCGACCAGCCCAACATGAACCGGATGTACGAGGCCCTGCAGGGCGACTGGATGTACGAGGATGCTACCCGCAACGTGACCTTCCTCGACAACCACGACATGAGCCGGTTTTACTCAGTGATAGGGGAGGACTTTGCCAAGTACAAGCTGGGCGTGGCCTGGCTGCTCACCTGCCGCGGCATTCCGCAGCTGTACTATGGCACCGAAGTGCTGATGAAGAACTTCTCCAACCCCGACGGCAAGGTGCGCGAGGATTTCCCCGGCGGCTTTGCCGGCGACAAGACGAACTACTTCACCGCCGCCGGCCGCACCGGCCAGGCCGGCGAGGCGTTCAACTACGTGAGCAAGCTGGCCCAGTACCGCAAGGCCCACCCGGTACTGGCCACGGGCAAGCTCATGCAGTTCATCCCCCAGGACGGCGTGTACACCTACTTCCGCTACAACGACCAGGGCGAGGCGGTGATGATTCTACTCAATGGCAATAAGGAAGAGAAAACGGTGGACGGCACCCGGTTTGCGGAGCGCACCGGCAGCTTCACGGGCGGCACCGAAATTACCACCGGCGCGGCGCTGTCGGACCTCAAGAGCTTCAAAGTGCCGGGTCGCACGGCCTGGGTGGTGGAGCTGAAAAAGTAGGAATAGCCGGGGCCGGCGGGAACCACTGCCAGCCTTGCCTACTTATATAGTGCAATCCGGTACTATTTTCAGCTTTAACCTGACGAAACCATGACCGACCTGACCGACAAAGTAGCTATTGTAACGGGTGCTAGCCGGGGCATCGGCCGCGCCATTACCCTGCTGCTGGCCATGCAGGGTGCCAAAGTGGTAGCCGTGGCCCGCACCGCCGAGGAGTTGGAGGAGCTCAACGCCAAAACCCAGGGCTTGGCCATTCCGGCCGACGTGGCCGACGAAGACGACGCGGCCCACATTGTAGCCGAAACTCTCAGCCACTTTGGCCGCCTGGATATTCTGGTCTGCAACGCAGGGGTGGGCTCGTTTAACCTGCTAGAGCACTTTGACGCCGCCGAGTGGGACCGGATATTCGATGTGAACGTGAAGGGTACGTTTCTGCTGTGCAAAGCCGTGGTACCCCACTTCAAAGCCCAGGGCAGCGGCCACATTGTGGGCATTACCTCCGATGTGAGCAAGCGCACCTTTGAGCACGGCACGGCTTACGGGGCCAGCAAGTTTGCCCAGGATGCGCTGCTCAGCTCCCTGCGCAAGGAAGTGCGGCCCCACGGTGTGAAGGTCAGCACCATTTACCCTGGCCTGGTGGATACCTACTTCAACGACTCCCGGCCCGGCAGCCTAGACGCCGAGAAAACCCACCTCAAACCCTCCGATGTAGCCCAAGCCGTGCGCTACGTGCTGGAAGCCCCGGCCCATGTGGTGGTGGATGAGTTGATGCTGCACCCGATGACGCAGGAGTGGTAGATTTTGGATTGCGCGCTGGTAACGACCGTCATGCTTGATCTGACGTCCGCTTGTCGAAGCATCTCTACCGCTTCGTTGAATAAGATCAGACGAAGCGGTAGAGATGCTTCGACAAGCGGACGTCAGATCAAGCATGACAGCCCATCTAGCACCAACCCACCTAAACGCCTATCTTGTTCGCCGATGAAATATCTTTTTCTACCAGCCGCAGCCTGTGCCTTCGGGCTGGCGGCCTTTGGGCTTTCTTCCTTCACCTCGCAACCCTCCGCTTCCGTGGCCGAAACCGTTCTTTCTTCGGACCCCAACACCACCGACGAGCAGCCTCAGGACCATAAGCTGGTGATTTACCAGATGATGACCCGCCTGTTCGGCAACAAAACCGCCGTGAACAAGCCCTACGGCACGCTCCAGGAAAACGGCGTGGGCAAGTTCAACGACATTACCGGCCCGGCCCTGCAGGCCATCAAGAAGCTGGGCGCCTCGCACGTGTGGTACACCGGCGTAATTGAGCACGCCACCATGACGGACTACACCAAGCAGGGCATTGCCCTGGATGATGCCGACGTGGTAAAAGGTCGCGCCGGCTCGCCCTACGCCATCAAGGATTACTACGACGCGAACCCCGACCTGGCCGTGGACGTGAAAAACCGCATGCGGGAGTTCGAGGCCCTGGTGAAGCGCACCCACGACAACGACCTGAAAGTCATCATCGACTTCGTGCCCAACCACGTGGCCCGCACCTATAAGTCGGATGCCCACCCAGCGGGCGTGGCCGATTTGGGGGAGAAGGATGACAAAACCACGGCCTTCGCGCCTAACAACAACTTTTACTACCTGCCCGGCAAGCCCTTCGTGGTACCGGCCGGCTACAACCCGCTGGGCGCACTCAAAGGCCCCCGCGAGGACGGTAAATTCCAGGAAAACCCGGCCAAGGCCACCGGCAACGACGTGTTTTCGGAAGCGCCCAAGGTGGACGACTGGTTTGAAACCATCAAGCTCAACTACGGCGTCGATTACCAGAACGGCCGCAAAAAGCACTTCGAGCAGACGCCCGATACCTGGCTGAAAATGCGCGACATTCTCATCTTCTGGGCTAAAAAGGACGTGGACGGTTTCCGTTGCGACATGGCCGAGATGGTGCCGGTAGAGTTCTGGGCCTGGGTGATTCCGGAGCTGAAAAAGGTGAACCCCCAGCTGGTGTTCATCGGCGAAGCCTACGACGCCAAGACGTACAAAATGTACATCGAGCAGGGCAAGTTTGATTACCTCTACGACAAGGTGGGCCTCTACGACGGCCTGCGCCGCCTCATGCGCGGCGAAGGCAGCACCGAGGACATTACCAAAGTGTGGAAGGAGGAAAGCCGGGGCTTCAGCAACCATATGCTGCGCTTCCTGGAAAACCACGACGAGCAGCGCATTGCCAGCAAGGACTTCGCCGGCAACCCCCGGGCCGCCATTCCGGCCATGACGGTTTCGGCCACCCTGGCCACTGGCCCGGTGATGCTGTACTTCGGGCAGGATGTGGGCGAGCCGGCCCACGGCTCGGAAGGCTTTTCGGGTGAGGACGGCCGCACCACCATCTTCGACTATTGGGGCGTGCCTGAGCACCAAAAATGGATGAACGGCGGCAAGTTCGACGGGGGCAAGCTCAGCCCTGAGCAGCGCCAGCTCCACGATTTCTACGCCCGCCTGCTCACGCTCAGCAGCCAGAGCGACGCCATCCGCCAAGGTAAGTTCTACGAGTTGCAGGACGCCAACAACCTCGACGCGCAGTACAACCAGCGCCAGCTCTACACCTATGTGCGCTACACCGGGAAGCAGAAGCTGCTCATCGTGGTGAACTTCAGCCCGGACAAAACCTACCGGCCCACCATCCGGATTCCGCAGAACGTGATGCAATTGATGGGCCTCAACCCCCAGCAGTTCTACACCTACTCGGAGCTGCTCAGCCAGGCCCCGGCCGTACAAACCCTCAACCTCACCCTGGCCCCCCAAAGCGCCTACATCTTCGAAATCAACCCCAAAAAATAGTTGGTAGTTGCTGGTTGTCAGTTGTTAGCATCAGGCATTATAGCTAAACACTAACAACTGACAACTGACAACCAGCAACTGACAACTAACCCTCCCTTAATTCCCACACAGTCATATGGCAACTAGTGTAGTAGCCGCTCCCACCGGCACCGACAACAAACCCCGCCTCAGCTTCTGGCAGATCTGGAACATGAGCTTCGGCTTCCTAGGCATTCAGTTCGGTTTTGCCCTGCAGAACGCCAACGTCAGCCGCATTTTCGAAACGCTGGGCGGTACCGAAATTGCCCTATACTGGCTGGCGGCCCCGCTTACTGGTATGCTCGTGCAGCCCATTATCGGGTATATGTCGGACCGCACCTGGAGCCCGAAATGGGGCCGCCGCCGGCCATTTTTCCTGGTGGGGGCGGTGCTGGCCTCCTTTGCCTTGCTGGTGATGCCCAACGTATCGGCCCTGTGGATGGCGGTGGGCATGCTCTGGATTATGGACTCCAGCATCAACATCAGCATGGAGCCGTTCCGGGCGCTGGTGGGTGACTTGCTGCCCTCGGAGCAGCGCACCACGGGTTTCGCGGCCCAGACGTTCTTTATCGGCGTGGGAGCCGTGGTGGCTTCTATGCTGCCCTGGATGTTCACCAACTGGTTCGGCATTGCCAATACGGCCCCGGCCGGCCAGATTCCGCCCTCGGTGAAATATGCCTTCTACATCGGCGCGGTGGCCTTCTTCACGGCGGTGCTCTGGACGGTACTGACCACCAAAGAATACCCGCCGGCCGATATGGCTGAGTTTGAGGAGGAGAAGCGCCGCACTGCGGGTTTCTGGAATGGTATCCGCGAGTCGTTCGGCGGTATCTTCCACATGCCCAAGACGATGGCCCAGCTGGCCATTGTGCAGTTCTTCTCCTGGCTGGCGCTGTTTTCGATGTGGATTTACACTACGCCCGCCGTTACCAGCCACATCTACCACACCACCGACACCACTTCCAAGCTCTACAATGAGGGGGCCGACTGGGTGGGCGTGTGCTTTGCCACCTACAACGGTGTTTCGGCCGTGGCGGCTTTGCTGCTGCCGTTTATTGCCCGCGCCACCAGCCGCCGCTTCACGCATCTGCTGTGCCTGGTGGCCGGCGGCCTGGGCCTGATTTCCATCTACTTCATTCAGGACCCCAAAATGCTACTCGTGTCCATGATTGGGGTGGGCATTGCCTGGGCTTCTATCCTGAGCGTACCCTACGCCATGCTGGCCGGCGCGCTGCCCGCCAACAAAATGGGCTACTACATGGGCGTGTTCAACTTTTTCATTGTGATTCCGCAGGTGGTAGCGGGCCTGATTCTGGGCTTCTTCACCAAGTCGGTATTCGGCGGTGAATCGATTTACACCCTGATTCTGGGCGGCATCTCCATGATTATCTCGGGCCTGCTGACCCTGCGCGTCCACGACGCCGACGACATCCGCCTGCCCGCCGACGCTACCCTCCAGACCAGCTCACCCGGCTACGATACCACCGTGGAATCCGACCCGCGCGTGTAATCGAGAAGCCGGTTTCAATCAAAAACGCCCCGTTGCAACTTACTGCAACGGGGCGTTTTTATGATGTTTTTATTCTACTGGCCGTGTTGCAGCCACTGCTGGGCGGGCAGCTCTTCGGTAAACACCTGTATCTGGGTGCTGTTGCCGGAGTTTTGGTCGTACTCGGCCAGGCGGGGGCGCAGGATATCGGCGTGGTAAGGCGTGGTGAGGTAGGCAATGCGGCGGGTGGCCCCGGGCAAAGCCGCCTGGAAATCGTGACGGAAATCGTTCAGCACCCAATGCAGGTCGTTGAGGTCGGCCAGGCCCCGGCTGCGCAGATCAATCAGCCAGCGGCCGGACTGCTCCTGCCGGGCCAGCGCCAGGACGGCGGCGTAACCGTCGCGGTGCTCCTGGGAGGTGGCTGGCCGCGTCCAGCGCATAATCAGCAGCTGCAGATCGGGGCGGTAGGAGAGGCGCAGGTAGTCGGAAGTAGCGGGAGCGTACATAGGGCAGACGGGCAAAGGTAGGCAACTTTCGGTGGGGTAGGTGCCAGCAACTACCGAAGTACGGATGAATTTGCGGTGAACCCGCCAGCAAGGCTTACCGCTGAGCTTGCGGCCACGACGGAACAGAAACTGTTGACGGTGGGTTTTGGGGCTTTCGGGGCCGAAAGTGCCGGGTTGGTTGGAACCGGGTTTGCCGTCCGGGCGGTATTTGGTTTCCGGCGTGTAACTTCCGGTCCCGTTTACTCACGTCTATTTCCCTCCGTTCAATGACCCGCAATCAACTACTAGTGCTGGGCCTGGGTGCCTCGCTGGCAATGCAGCCGGCTATGGCCCAGCGAAAGGCCACTACCAAGCCCGCCACCGTTACCAAAGCGCCCACGGCCACGGCCGGCGGCGCCCGCCTCGTGGAGAAAGTCACCCGCAAAGGCTCGGAGCTGGTAATTCCCTACGAAAAGTACGTGCTGCCCAACGGCCTTACCGTCATCGTGGCCGAAGACCATTCTGACCCGCTGGTGCACGTGGACGTGACCTACCACGTGGGTTCGGCCCGGGAGCAGATCGGCAAATCGGGGTTTGCCCACTTCTTTGAGCACATGATGTTCCAGGGCTCCGACCACGTAGCCGACGAGCAGCACTTCAAAACCGTTTCGGCGGCCGGTGGCACGCTCAACGGCAGCACCAATCGGGACCGGACCAACTACTTCGAAACCGTACCCAGCAACCAGCTCGAAACCGCGCTGTGGCTGGAGGCCGACCGCATGGGCTTCCTGCTGGACGCCGTGACCCAGCCCAAGTTCGAGAACCAGCGCAGCACCGTGAAAAACGAGCGGGGCCAGAACTACGACAACCGCCCCTACGGCCTGGCTTCCGAAAACGTGAGCCGCACGCTCTACCCCTACGGCCACCCGTATTCCTGGATGACCATCGGCTACCTCGAAGACCTGGACCGCTCCAACGTCGACGACCTGAAGAACTTCTTCCTGCGCTGGTATGGCCCCAACAACGCCACCCTCACCGTGGGCGGTGATGTGAAGCCGGCCGACGTTATCCGGCTGGCCGAGAAATACTTCGGCCCCATTGCCAAGGGCCCGGCCGTGACGGCCCAGAAGCTGCCCGCCCCCAAGCTGACGCAGGACCGCTACGTGAGCTACAAGGACAACGTGCGCTTCCCCATGCTGCAGATGGTGTTCCCGACGGTTCCCAGCGGCCACCCCGATGAGTTTGCTTTAGATGCGCTGGCCGAAATCATCGGCAGCGGCAAAAACTCGTTGCTGTATAAGAACCTCACCAAAACGCAGCAGGCGGTGCAGGCCCAAGCCTACAACAGCACCTCCGAGCTGGCCGGCGAGTTCACCGTTGTTGCGCTGCCCTTCCCCGGCAAAGGCCTCGATTCGCTGGAAATCAAGGTGCGCAACACGTTCAAGGAGTTTGAGCGCACGGGCGCTACCGCCGAGCAGGTGGGCCGCTACAAAGCCAGCACCGAGGCCCAGATGATTAACGGTCTGGCCAGCGTGCAGGGCAAAGTAAGCCAGTTGGCTGCCAACCAAACCTACTTCGGCAACCCCAACCGCCTGCCCGAGGAGCTGAAGCAGCTGCGCGCCGTAACGCCCGCCGATGTGAACCGCGTGTACAACCAGTACATCAAGGGCAAAAGCGCCGTGGTGCTGAGCGTGGTGCCCAAAAACGGCAGCGTGCCGCCCGTAAAGGCCGATAACTACATGGTATCCAAAGAGGGCTACAAAGCGCCCGACTACGGCTACAACGGCCTGAAATACATAAAGGCCACCGATACCTTTGACCGGAGCAAGCAGCCGACCTCGGGTACCAACCCCGTGGTGCAGGTGCCCGCCGTGTGGCAGGCTTCCTTTGATAACGGCCTGCGCCTGATGGGCACCCGCAACGCTGAAATTCCGACGGCTACCATGCTGCTCACCATCCGGGGCGGCCACCGCCTGGAGCAGAGCATGCCCAACAAGGCCGGTATTGCCTCCCTCACGGCGGCCATGATGAACGAGGGCACCCAGAAGTACACCGGCGAGCAGTTCAGCGCCGAGCTGGAGAAGCTGGGTTCCAGCATCCGCGTGAACA
Organism: Hymenobacter endophyticus; assembly: GCF_032464715.1. Taxonomy (NCBI): domain Bacteria; kingdom Pseudomonadati; phylum Bacteroidota; class Cytophagia; order Cytophagales; family Hymenobacteraceae; genus Hymenobacter; species Hymenobacter endophyticus. Next base: position 26,478 of record NZ_JAWDJT010000013.1, read on the forward strand.
CCGGCGACGACAACACCACAGTGTACGTGCAGAGCCTGACCAAGAACCTGCCCGCCACCATGAAGCTGCTGGAGGAGCGCCTGCTGCACCCCCGCTTCGATGAGGCAGACTTCGCGCGCATCAAAAAGCAAACCCTGGAAGGCATTGCCAACCAGAGCACCCAGCCGGTAGTTATTGCCGATAAAACCTTTGCCCGCCTCGTGTACGGGGCCGGCGATATTATGCAGGTAGCCGGCAGCGGCACCACCTCCACGGTAACCAACCTTACCCTGGACGACGTGAAGCAATTCTACCAGCAGAACTACGCCCCCAACGTGAGCTACCTAGTGGCCGTGGGCGACGTGGACCAGGCCGCCCTCACCAACCAGGTGGGCTTCCTGAAAAGCTGGCAGAAAAAGGACGTGAGCCTGCCCGCCGGTATGGCCAGCACCCAGCCCGACAAAACCCGCATCTACTTCGTGAACAAGGACGGAGCGGCGCAGTCGGAAATCCGGGTGGGCTACCTCACCCCGCTTACCTACGATGCCACCGGCGACTATTACCGTGCCTACCTGAGCAACTACCTGCTGGGCGGGGCCTTCAACTCCCGCATCAACCTGAACCTGCGCGAGGATAAGGGCTACACCTACGGGGCCCGCTCGGGCTTCCAGGGCACCCGCTACGTGGGCCCCTACACGGCCCAGGCCGGCGTGCGCGCCGATGCCACTGCCGCCTCGGTGAAGGAGTTCATGAAGGAAATTCAGGGCTACCGCAACGGCATCACCGACGACGAGTTGCAGTTCCTGCAGGCCTCGGTGGGCCAGAGCGACGCGCTCAAGTACGAAACTGGCCAGCAGAAAGCCCTATTCCTGAGCCGTTTGCTGGAGTACGACCTGCCCACCAGCTACGTGCAGCAGCAGAGCGACATCCTGAAAAACCTGAAGAAGGAAGACGTGCAGGGCATCGCCCAGAAATACCTGCCCGCCGACAACATGTACATCGTGGTAGTAGGTGACCGGGCCAAGGCCTTCCCCGGCATTTCGGAGCTGGGCTATGAGGTAGTGGAGCTGGACGCCGACGGCAACCGCCTGACGGCCATGACCCCGGCGGCCCCCGCCGCCACCTCCACGCTCACCCCGCCCCTGGAAGCCGAGAAGATGAAGGTGAAAACCAAGGACGCCGACGGTAAAAAGGAAAAGCGCAAGTCCAAGAAAGACAAGGACGACGCGAAATAGGCTGAACAGCCTGTTGGCACCCGAAACAGGCCCGGTCTGCGCAAGCAGGTCGGGCCGGTTGGCGTTGGTGTACGGCTGACCAAAACTCTAACGCGAAACCTTTGCTGCGCGTTTGGTCCGGCGCCATCCAAAACCGCCCGTAGCGCGAAATAAAGGCTTCGTGCTACGGCCTGCACGGCTCACCTTCGCCCGCCCGGGAACCACTTGCCCCGCCGCCAGTGTAGCCTACATGCAGCCGCCGGGCCGAAATCCGTATCTTTCCCATGCCCGGATTAGGCGGCATTCTTATGGTAGTGGAGCAAGACCCCGCAACGACCCGGGCCCTGGACGACGTACTGGCCCGCCTCGACGCGTTTAAGCGTAAGTTTTACCTGAGCTTGTTGGTGCGCGGCCTCGTGGTGGCCGGTGGCCTCGTGCTCAGCCTGTTTCTGGTGTTCAACCTGCTGGAGTATTTCCTGTACCTGCCCACCTGGGTGCGGGCCGGGCTGCTGTTCGGGTTTGTGGGCGGCCTGCTCTACGCCTTCGGGCGCTGGGTCTGGCAACCCCTGGCCGCCCTCACCCACCTGCGCCGCATGCTGAGTGATGAGCAGGCCGCCCAGCGGGTAGGGGAGCTGTTTCCGGAGGTGCAGGATAAGCTGCTGAACGCGTTGCAGCTGCGCGGGCAGGCCCAGGAAAATGCCTTGCTGGCCGCCAGTCTGGAGCAGCGCGCCGGGCAGCTGCGCGGCGTAGAGTTCAGCCAGGGCATCAATATTCAGGCCCAGACCCGGCCGCTGTGGAAGTACGTGGCCGTGCCCGCCGCCGTGGTGGCGCTGCTGCTGCTCCTCTATCCCAGCCTGTTTGTGCAAGGCACCGAGCGGATTCTGCACTACGACCGAAAGTACAGCCGGCCCGCTCCATTCAAGTTTGTGGTGGAGAACAAGCAGCTTACGGCCTTCAAAGGCGAGGATTTTGCGCTGCACGTCACGGTAGAAGGCGAGGCTCTGCCCAACGAAATCAGCATTGCGTACGAGGGCAAGCAGCGCCGTTTGGTGCGCGAGGCCGCGGGCCGGTTCAGGTTCGATTTCCGCCAGCTGCGCCAGAGCGTACCGTTTCAGCTGTCGGCAGCCGGCTTCTCGTCTTCGGAGTACAACCTGAAAGTGAAGGAGCGGCCCAACCTGCGCGATTTTGCCGTGCGGGTATCCTACCCGGCCTACCTGGGCAAGCCCGCCGAAACCATCCGTAACACCGGTAACCTCACCGTGCCCGAAGGCTCCGACCTGCGTTGGGAGTTCCAGACCGAAGCCACCGACCAGCTCCAGCTCAAATTCCGCAACCCCGACGAAACCCTGACCGCCACGCCCGATGACGAGCAGTTTCTGCTCAGTCGCCGGGCCCTGCGCAGCCAGCCGTACTCGGTGCACCTGCTCAACGCCGTGAGCCCCAACCGGGACCCCATCGAGTACCAGATTACCGTTATTCCCGACCAAGTGCCGGAGGTGGCTTTGGAGAGCTTCCAGGACACCACTTCTCAGCGTTACCTAGCCCTGGGCGGCACGATCCGCGACGATTATGGCTTCTCGCGCCTGCAGCTGCACTACCGGGTGCTGAGCAAGGCGCGGCCCAACGCTGCGTACCAGGCGAAAGCCATGCCCCTGGGCAGCGGCCCCAGTCAAAGCTACGCTTACCAGTGGGACACCCGCGCCCTGAACCTGCGCCCCGGCGACCGGCTGGAGTACTTCGTGCAGGCCTGGGACAACGACGGTGTGCACGGCCCCAAAGCCGGCCGAAGCCGCACTGCTGAGTTCCGCCTGCCCAGCCGCAGTGAGCAGCACCAGCAGCTGGCCTCCCAGAGCCAGGCCGTGCAAAGTCAGCTCAGCCAGGCCGCCCAGCAAAGCAAGAAGATGGAGCGGGAGCTGGCCAAGGCCGAGGACAAGCTGAAGGTGAAGCGCGACCTGAACTTCCAGGACCGCAAGCAGCTCAAGGATATGCTCGACCAGAAGCAGCAGATGGACCAAGCCTTGGACGAGCTGAAGCGCCAGTTTGAGCAGCTCCAGGAGCAGCAAAACCAGCTGGACCCGCAGAAGAATGAGCAGCTGGCCGAGAAAGCCAAGGAGCTGCAGAAGCTGATGGAAACCCTGCTGGACCCCGAAACCAAGAAGCTTTACGAGGAGCTGCAGAAACTCCTGGACCAGCAGAAGGACCAGAACCAGCCCGATATGCAGAAGCTGCTGCAACAGCTGGAAAACAAGGAAAATACCCTGCAGAAAGAGCTGGAGCGCGCCCTCGAAATGTTCAAGCAGCTGCAGTTTGAGCAGAAGCAGGACCAAGCCCTGGAAAAGCTCCAGCAGCTGGCCCAGGAGCAGCAGAAGCTGGCCGAGGAAACCCAGAAAAACGACAAGCAGAACCCCGACAATAAATCATCGAACGAGCAGCAAAAAGCCAAAAATGAGCAGCTGAAGGACCAGCAAGCCGAGCAGCAGCAGAAGTTTGACGAGCTGAAGCAGTACCTCAAGGACATGAAGGAGCTGGACAAGCAGCTTGACGACCAGAACGGGGCCGATGAGATGAAGCAGGACCAGCAGCAGGTGGACGAGCAGCAGCAGCAGAGCCAGGAGCAGCTGGGTAAAAACCAGAACCAGAAAGCCAGCCAGAGCCAGCAGCAGGCCGCTCAGAAGATGCAGCAGATGGCCCAGAAGATGCAGCAACAGCAGGAACAGGAAGAATCGGACCAGCAGCAGCAGAACATCGACGACCTGCGCGACATCCTGGAAAACCTGCTCAAGCTCAGCTTCGACCAGGAAAACCTGATGAAGCAGTTCCGGCAGGTGGACCAGAGTGACCCGCGCTTTGTGCAGCTCGGCCAGACCCAGCGCAAGCTCAAGGACGACGCCCGCGTGGTGCAGGACTCCCTATATGCCCTGGCCAAGCGCGTGTTCCAGATCAAGAGCTTTGTGACCCGGGAGGTGGGCGAGATGAACGGCCGCATGGACGAGAGCCTCGACCAGATCCGGCAGCGCAACGTGGGCCGCGCCACCAGCTCCCAGCAGCTGGCCATGACCAGCATGAACAACCTGGCCCTGATGCTGAATGATGCCCTGCAGCAAATGCAGCAGCAGCAGCGCGAAAGTCAGCAGCAACAGCAGCAGGGCGGCGGTAAATCGGGCAAGAAAAAGAAGAAGGGCAGCAGCGCCGGCGAGGGCCAGATGGGCCGCATGCAGCAGCAGCTCAACCAGCAGATTCAGCAGCTCCAGCAAAGTGGCAAAACCGGCCGGGCCCTCTCCGAGGAGCTGGCCAAGCTGGCCGGGCAGCAACAAATGCTACGTCAGGCCATGCAGGACCTGGAGCGCATGCAGCAGAAAGGCGGTGGCAAACCCGGCTCCAACAAAGACGGCAAAGGCCAGGACGGCGCCGGCGGCCTCGGCGACGTGAAAAAAATGATGGAACAAACCGAAACCGACCTCGTAAACAAGCGGCTGACGGAGCAAACCATTATGCGCCAGCGCCAAATCCTCACTCGTTTACTGGAAGCCGAGAAATCGGCTCGGGAGCGGGACCAGGAAGAGAAGCGCGAAGCGCAGACGGCCCAAACCCGTCCGCCGGTGTTTCCGCCAGCGTTTCAGCAATATAAACGCCAGCAAACCCGGCAAACAGAGTTGCTCCGGAGCGTACCGCCTACCCTCACTCCGTACTACCAACGGGAGGTGAGTGAATATTTTCAGAAAATGAAATAGCGTTCCGCTAATTTTACCCCCTTACCCGCTGCCCCTTCTTTTCCCCTTCTATGAAGCAGGTCAAAATTCAGATTCCTTCCCTCGTTGAAAATATCCGCGTTGTAGAAAGCTTTATCGACAACTCGAAGGATACCTTCCACATCGACGACGACATCTACGGCAACATCATGGTGGCCGTCACGGAGGCCGTCAACAACGCCATCCGCCACGGCAACAAGTTCGATAAGGACAAGAATGTGTTCCTGTCGCTGTTCGTGGAGCCTGACCGGGTGAAGTTTGAAATTGAAGACGAGGGCACGGGCTTCGACTACACCAACCTCTCGGATCCTACTGCCCCCGAAAACCTGGAAAACCCTGGTGGCCGCGGCATATTCCTGATTCGCCATTTGGCCGATGAGGTTGATTTTCAGAAGGACGGCCGTCATGTGCAGCTCACGTTCATGCTGCCTACGCCCTCAGAAGATGAGTCGTCATCTACCTCAGCCATCAACGGTACTGCTGCGGCCCTTTAACTTTATTTCTTGTTTGTCAGCATGAGCGACCTGCCTACCGAGCACAATGAATTTGAAGACGAGGATGATTTCGGCTCCGAAAGTCACGGCATCGAATTCATTGTGGAAGAAGTGGAGTTTGAGCTGGCCGACGCGCAGGATTTAACCTCCTGGATTGAGCGCGTAGCCGAGGTACACGAGCACGAAATTGTGCAGCTCACCTACATCTTCTGCTCCGACGAGTACCTGCATAAGGTAAACGTGGAGTACCTCGACCACGACACCTACACCGACGTCATCACCTTCGACAATGCCGACGATGCTGATATCATTGAGGGTGACATCTTCGTTTCGGTGGAGCGAGTGCGCGAAAATGCCGTTATCCACGGCGTTACCTTCCGCGACGAGCTGCACCGTGTGATGATTCACGGTGTGCTGCACTTGCTCGGGTATGCTGATAAGGACCTGCTCAGCCAGACCGCCATGCGCAAAAAGGAAGACGACTGCCTGCTACTGCGCACGTTCTAGACTGCGCTGATCTGATACATGAAAACGCCCGCCATCCGGTGGGCGTTTTTTGTTGAAAGGATGGTTGCACAATGTAGAGACGCAATATTTTGCGTCTCGGCGTTGGACGACCGTAACCACGCTGCTTAAACAACGTCAGCAACGATGAGACGCAAAATATTGCGTCTCTACACCGTTCAACATCATACCTCGGCTTCGCTCAGCATGACGTTCTTTGTATCCCAGCTATTCCACTATGTCCGCTACTCCGCAACCTATCCGCATTATTCCCGGCCCGGCGCTGGATTACTACCTGGGCCAGGGCTACTACCGCATGCACCAAGACCTATTTACCTGTCGGTTCCTACCCATTGAGGGCGAACTGCACACGGTGCACTGGCTGCGGCTGGAATTGGCCCGCATGCACTACGGCCCCGAGCAGCGCCGCCTGTTGCGGGTAGCCGAGCGGTTTACGGTGCGGCGGCGCCCATTCCAGCTGACGCCCGAGTTGGAGCAGCTGTACGCCGCTTACCGCCAGTCCATCACCTTCGATGCGCCGCCCACGGTGGAAGCGTTTCTGCTGGCCGGCTCCCCGAACAACGTGTTCAGCACAGAGGTACTGGAAATCCGGGATGGGGCGCGGCTGGTGGCGGCGGGTATTTTCGATAACGGGGCCCGCACGCTGGCCGGCATCATGAACTTCTACCACCCCGAGTACCGCAAATTCAGCCTCGGCAAAGTGCTGATGCTGCTGAAGCTGGAACACGCCCGCGCCCTGGGCCACTTCTACTACTACCCCGGCTATGTGGTCCACAACTACCCCAAGTTCGACTACAAGCTGTTCCCGTGCCCGGCCGCTACGGAGGTGTTCGACTGCCTGACCGGGCAGTGGCTGTCGTTTTCCTGGCCGGAAGTACACCGCCAAGCGGCCGAACTGATGACTGATTGGAACGAGAACGACTTCGCGCCTGACGACGAAGCGTAAGTGCCGGGCCGCGCAAAAACGCGCCGCGCTGCGTATCTTTGCCCACGTTTTGAGCGTGTTGCGTGAGGCGTTCGGCCACGGTTTTCCTGACAAAGCGCCTGCCATCTGCGGGCGTTTTCTGTTTAGCCACTGCGCGAACTTTCCCCCTGGGGTAGGCTGTTTCCTGCAAACGGTCCGTGCACCGCAGCAAAAGTCAGCCGAATTAGCTGGCCGCTAGTCACACTCCGCTCAAACCGCTCAGTTGGTTTAAATCCGCGAATTCATGTTTCAGCAAGAAGAGTACGATGTCATTGTAGTAGGAGCCGGGCACGCCGGCTGCGAGGCTGCCGCCGCGGCCGCCAACATGGGCTCTAAGGTCCTGCTGGTGACGATGAACATGAACACCATTGCCCAGATGTCGTGCAACCCGGCCATGGGCGGGGTGGCCAAGGGCCAGATTGTGCGGGAGGTAGACGCGCTGGGCGGTCAGTCGGGCCTCATCACCGACAAAACCATGATTCAGTTCCGGATGCTGAACCGCTCCAAAGGCCCCGCCATGTGGAGCCCCCGGGCGCAGTCGGACCGCATGCGCTTTGCCGAGGAGTGGCGCATGACCCTGGAACAAACCCTGAACGTGGATTTCTGGCAGGAGGCCGTAACCGGCATTGTAGTGGAAAACGACACGGTTGTGGGCGTGAAAACCCAGCTCGGTATTGAGTTTCGGGGCAAGTCGGTGGTACTCACCAACGGCACCTTCCTGAACGGCCTCATCCATATTGGCGAAAAGCAGTTTGGCGGCGGCCGCGCGGCCGAGAAAGGCAGCACCGGCATCACGGAGCAGCTGAAGGAGTTAGGTTTCGAAGCCGGCCGCATGAAAACCGGTACCCCGCCCCGTGTGGACGGCCGCAGCCTCGACTACTCCAAGATGGAAGAGCAGGCCGGCGACGAAGTACCCAGCAAGTTCTCCTACCTCGATACGCCCGCGCTAGTGAAACAGCGCCCCTGCTACATCACCTACACCAACTCCGAGGTCCACGAAATCCTGAAAGAAGGTTTCGAGAAGTCGCCGATGTTCCAGGGCCGCATCAAGGGTCTGGGGCCACGCTATTGCCCTTCGGTAGAGGATAAAATCAACCGCTTCGCCGACAAGGACCGCCACCAGATTTTCGTGGAGCCTGAGGGTTGGAGCACGGTGGAAGTGTACGTGAACGGTTTTTCGAGCAGCCTGCCCGAAGACGTGCAATACCGCGCCCTGCGCAAGATTGCCGGCTTCGAAAACGCGAAGATGTTCCGCCCCGGCTACGCCATTGAGTACGACTTCTTCCCGCCGACCCAACTGCAGCTCACCCTGGAAACCAAGCGCATCCAGAACTTGTACTTTGCGGGCCAGATCAACGGCACCACCGGCTACGAGGAAGCCGCCTGCCAGGGCCTGATGGCCGGCATCAACGCCCACAACAAGGTGCACGGCAAGGAACCGTTCATCCTGAAGCGGAGCGAAGCCTACATCGGCGTGCTCATCGACGACCTCGTGAACAAAGGTACCGACGAGCCCTACCGCATGTTCACGAGCCGGGCCGAACACCGCCTCCTGTTGCGCCAGGACAACGCCGACCTGCGCCTGACCCCGCTTGGGTATGCCCTGGGTCTGGCCTCGGAGGAGCGCATGCAGCTGGTGCGCGAAAAGGAGCAGCAGACCCAGGCCGTAGCTAAGCTGCTGAAGAATTTCGGCATTGAGCCCCAGGAAATCAACGGCTGGCTCACGGAAATCGGCTCGGCCGTTATCAGCGAGAAAACCCGCGCCGTGAACCTACTGCGCCGCCCCGGCATTGAGCTACCGGCTTTGGCCCGCGTGCTGCCCGAGCTCACCCTGGCCCTGGCCCCATACCGCCCCGACGCGCTGGAGCAGGCCGAAATTCTGGTGAAGTACGAGGCCTACCTGGAGAAGGAGCACCAGCAGGCCGCCCGCGTGCAGGAGCTGGAAAACTTCGTGATTCAGGGCCGCCTCGACTACACCGCCATGCCTGCCCTCTCGCACGAAGCCCGCGAAAAGCTGCTCAAGATTCAGCCTGAAACCCTGGGTCAGGCCTCCCGCATCAGCGGCGTGAGCCCCGCCGACGTGTCGGTGCTGATGGTGTACCTGGGACGATAGTGGTTGTCATCCTGAGCAACCAGCACGTCATTCCGAGCGGAGCGAGAAATCTCGCCCGAGGCTAGCTGTCATTCCGAGTGCAGCGAGGAATGACGTGCTTGGTCAATGGCGTTTCTACTACCAAAACCGGCCGCAGATTCTTTCGGATTCTGCGGCCGGTTTGGTTTTGTATCTTCGTCCGGCTATTGATTCCTTTAGTAGCTTGGTTGTCGCAATCTGCGAAATCAAACTAATCAGCGAGCATCTGTGATTTACGAGCGTTTGGAGAAGTGCCCGGTGTGTGGCAAAACGGAGTTCCGCAACAAGCTGGTCGTCGAGGACAAGTCGGTTAGCAAGGAGAGCTTCGCCATTCAGCAGTGCGTGGCCTGCTCGTTCCAGTTCACCAACCCCCGCCCCGACGAAGCCCACATCGGCCGCTACTACGAGTCGGAGGAGTACGTGTCACACAACAGCGGGGCAGGGGGGATGATCAACCAGGCCTATAAGGTGGCCCGGTTTTTCACCATGCGCCGCAAGGTAGCTCTGCTGAATAAGCGGGCTAAAAAGGGCCGGTTGCTGGATTACGGCTGCGGCACGGGACACTTTCTGGCTGCGGCCAAAAGCAACGGCTGGCAGGTGGCCGGCTGGGAGCCCAATGCCCGCGCCCGGGAGGAGGCCAGCCAGCGGGTAGGGCAGCCCATTGGGGTGGAAAGCCTGGTGCAGTTTCAGCCGGCCAGCTTTGATGCCATTACGCTCTGGCACGTGCTGGAACACGTTCATACCCTGAACGAAACCCTGCAGCAGCTCATCCGCCTGTTGAAGCCCGACGGCATCCTGATGATTGCCGTGCCCAACGTGGACAGCCTCGACGCCCAGCACTACCGCCAGGACTGGGCCGCCTACGATGTACCGCGCCACCTCTACCACTTCACCCCCAAAACCATGACCCAGCTGCTCAAAAAGCACAAGATGCAGGTGGAGGAAGTGCTGCCCATGCCCCTGGATGCCTACTACGTGAGTATGCTCAGCGAGAAGCACCGGGCCGAGCGGGGCGGCGGCATGCTTACAGTGCTGAAGGCGGGCTACAAATCCAACCAGTACGCGGCCCAGCACGAAGGGCAGTACAGCAGCCTGATTTACGTGGCCCATAAGCGGCCGGCAGCAGGGTAGGAGGGTAGGAGGGTAGGAGGGAGGCTACTACGCTGCTACTGAAAAAGTTGTCATTCCGGGTCAGGCATGAAAGCCGAAGGCTACCGCAGGGTACTTCCGGATTTTCTGCTTCACCCGGAATGACAGGTTTAGGCCCTTGCCGCGTTACACCGCGTACCTTAGGAGTTCGGAAGCGCCGGTTGGGCTGCTGCCGAAACCGGCTTTTCGTCCTTCTTACACCTGCCTGCTTCGCAATGCCGCCATTTGCTTTTGCCCGCACCTCCGTGTTTTTGTTGTTTGCCGCTGCTGCGGGGCTTAGCGGGTGCGCGGCCATCAGCTCGCCGGAGGGCGGCGTCCGGGATACTATTCCGCCCAAACTCACCCGCAGCGTACCCGCCAACGGCACCCGCAACTACCAGGGCCAGTCGGTGCGGCTGGAGTTCTCGGAGCAGGTGCAGTTGAAAGACCTGGCCAAAAACCTGATTGTGGCCCCCATCATCGGCGACGACAACCCCTACAAAATCAGGGAGGAGCGCACGGCCATTACCCTCACCTACGAGAAGCCGCTGAAGGCCAACACCACCTATTCCTTCAACTTCGGCAACTCCATCAGCGACATTACGGAAAGCAACCCGGCGGCCAAGGCCATCGTCAGCTTCAGTACCGGCCCCGACCTGGACTCCGCCTCGGTGCGCGGTACGGTGCAGGCCGTACTCAGCCAGCAGCCCGTAGAAAACGCCGTAGTGCTGCTCTACCCCGAGGCCGACACCTCCACTGTGCAGCGCGGCCGCCCCACCTACCTGGCCCGCACCGACAAGGCCGGCCGGTTTGAGCTGAATTACCTGAAGGCTGCCCGCTACCGCGCCTACGCCCTGCTCGATAAAAACCAGAACAACCGCTACGAGGAGCCCGAGCAGATTGCCTACTTGCCCGATTTGCTGACGGTGGACGGCCGCACCGATTCAGTGCGCTTCCTGCTCACCCGCCCCGATACCCGCCGGCCCCTGGTTACTACCCAGAAAACCAACCCTACCGATTTCCGGGTGAGCTACAATGAGGGCGTGCAGCAGCTGACTCTGGCCCCCTTAGGAGCAGCAACAGCCCCGGCCGGCCTCAACGACGCCCTGCAGCTCACCGAAAAAGGCCGCACCGCCATCCTGTACCGCACCCCCCAGCTGCAGGAAGGCCGCTTCCTGCTCACGGCTACCGATAGTGCCGGCAATACCGGCCGCGACACTATTGCCGTGCGCTTCCAAGGTAACCCGCCCACTAAGCGGGGCATTGCTTACACCGTAGAAGGCAGCCCCAAGGAAGTGTACCGCCAGGGCCAAGTGAAGTTTGTGTTTACTGAACCGGTGGTGCTCACCCCTGGCAAACCCATTGGCACGCTGCTGGAAGACTCCCTGAAACGCCGCCCTTTGCAGCTTCCGGCTGATGGACAGCTCGGTCCTGACCGCTCCACGCTCAGCATCAACCTGAATACCACGGCCCGCAAAACCGTTACGCTGCTGCTGGATAGTGCCGTGGTCCGCAGCATCACGGGGCAGTCGTTGGGCCTGAAACCGTTGCGCCTGCGGGTAACCGAGCAAACGAGTACCGGCACCCTCAGCGGCCCCATTCAAACCACGGCCAAGCGTTTCTGGGTGCAGCTGCTGGACGCTGCCGGCAACATCCAGCTCGTGCTGGATAGCCCCAAGGGCAATTACCGCTTTGATAACCTGCCGCCGGGCACCTACCGTATCCGCATCCTTATTGACACTAACCAGGATGGCCGCTGGCAGGGCGGCGACCCGCAGCTGCGCCGGCCCGCTGAACCCGTATTCCTCTTTCCCAAAACCATACAGGTGCGCTCCAACTTCGACAACGTGGAAACCCTGAGCTTTTAGCCGGCCGCCGGCGCCAACCGTTGCCCCGCCCAATTCCGTTTTGCCGGAGTTGGGCGGGCTTGTTTTTAGCCAGTTTGGAGTCAGGCATTGACCTCTGCTGGCCCATCGTCTCGCAGAACAAACACCTTGATTGGGGGGTAAGCCCGTAAAGTGCAACTCTGGACTATATAGGGGCGGGGCGTTTTAGATATCCACATAGCAAAACCCGCGTGGCTCCTTGCTGGTGGCGTTTTCACTATTTCGAAAACAGCAATCCACAGCACTTATCCACTCCAAAACCGCTAACCGGCGTAACCTGTGGATAATAGTGGGAAACCTGGGGATAACCCGTGGAGAAGTTGCGGAAAAGTATTTTTGGATGGATAGCCCTTTCCGACACCCTCTTGGGTATGTACAAAAGCTGTGGATAGCAGTGGATAACTATCCCCCGAAAATCTAACAATCCACATACCGTTGTGGATGTGAATTGTGGATTTCTAACAGCCTATGTGAATAGTTAAAAACTTATTTAACTAACTGATAACCATGGAAATGATATCCACACACCCTGTTGGCAGACGGTGGATAACTCTACTCTTGTACACATGTTACCCACGCCGTGGATAACCCTCATTTTTTATCCACTTATAAACAGCCCTAACGACAGGGATAAAAAGAGATTTTTAAATAAAAAGATTTTTAAAAGTTATTAACCTGTGGAAAAGCGGGCCGTGCCCTTGCTCGTCCTAAATTGGCCTAAGCGACTCGAAGCAGAAGTAAGCCCGCAGTAGTTAGTGCATCCAATTCAGAGTTGCGCCGAAGTTCACCGTTGCAGTGCGTCAGTTGCAGGCCGGTAGGAGCAATGCGCATCCTCAAGCGCCGCGTTGCAAAACCTAGCCCGAAGATGAGGGTGTCCAGGTGCTGAAGCCTTGACTGTTAATGCAGGCCCCTATTCTGGTCTCACAACAGCCGGTATCAGGGGGCTGGTTGAAAAAGTGGATAACGTTGTATGAATATGTGGATAACGGGTTGGTTATCCACGGTTTATTGTGAATAGCCGTAGCTTTTGCGGAGGCGTAATAGCGCGAATAAACAGCCATCTTGCTCTAGCAGGCGTATAGTACTCCGCCACCCGCCCTGCCCCTCTCATGCCCTTTGATTACACCCTCGATTTCCATGCTACGGACTTCCGCCAGCATCCGGAACTGTACCGGGTGGGTAAGGGTGAGCAAGGAGTGTTGCTGGTAGAGCCCTATAAGAGCGAGATTCTGCCCTTCTGGCGCTTCCGGACACCGGAGGTAGCCCAGGAGTCGTCGGAGAAGATTTACGCGCTGTTTGAGGCGTATTTGAAGCAGCACGACTTCGTGGGTGCCGATATAGCCCGCAAATTTTTACAGATGGGCTTTACCCGGGCCCGGCGCTATGCCAACCACAAGGGAGGCAAAAAGTACGACGGCCCCGTACCCGATGACAAAAAAGGCCAGAGTGGTAGCCATGGCCGCGCCGAGTTGCCCCGCACCCCCGAAGATCCTGCAAAGGCGGAGGCCGCCGCCATTTTTAAACGCTGTTGGGATGAGGCCAAGCATCACCCCGAGTACCTGCGCCAGCGGGCCGAATTTGAGACTCAGTACGGAAAGTAACTTTCCAGACATCTACCTTTACTTTTCCAGAACTACTACCCCCTTCACCCCACATCGGCTATGCAGAACCCAGCCCAACCATCCAGCACCGAAGAAAACGAAATCAGCCTCGGCGTAGGCATGGGGCCCTTGAAGTTTGGCGCCTCCATGGACGAGGTACGCGCCCTGATGGGAGAGCCCGAGGAAATTGAGGAATCAGAGGACGACGACGAGTTTGAGCACCAGGCCTGGAACTACCTGGAGGAAGGCTACTCCCTGTACTTCGACCGGGAAGACGACTACCGCCTGAGCTGCATCGAAACCGACCACCCCGGTATCCGCCTCTACGGGGAAGCCATTCACGGTAAGAGCCCCCAGGAAATTCAGGACCTGATGAAGCGCCACGGCCACGAGCAAAGCGAAGTGGAGAAAATGGACACCGGCGAGATGCGCATCTCCTACGAAAAGGAAATGATTGACCTTTACTTCGATGAGGATGAGCTACAGTTCGTCAACTTCGGAGTGTTTATCAATGACGAGCTGGAAGTGCAATGGCCCGCATAACGCATAGTTATCCACAAAATTAGAGGTTTTGCCTGTTGATAAGTGGATAACGTGCTAAGTATCGGGAGTTTTCAACAGGATTTCCCAACCTGGGAGGCATTACTAGCCTGACTAGCACCCCGCTGAGAATCAGCTTATCAACAAAAAAGCCGCCCCGGTACCGGGGCGGCTTTTTTGTGTGTTTTCAAGAGCAGCTTATGAAGGCATGATAGTGCGGAGCAGCAAAAACAGGCCGCCTGCCAGCACCATGGTAACCGGCAGTGTGAGCACCCAGGCCAGGGCAATGTTGCGCACCATCTGGGGGTTCAGGTTTTTGATGCCCCGGTTGGCCACCATGCTGCCCGCAATAGCCGACGACAGTACGTGGGTGGTGGAGGAGGGCAGCCCGAACTGGGTAGTAGCCCCGATCATAACGGCGGCCACCAGCTCCGAGGAAGCGCCCTGGGCGTAGGTCAGGTGTTCCTTCCCAATCCGCTCCCCAATAGTTTTTACGATGCGCTGCCACCCAATCATAGTCCCAATGCCCAGGGACAGGGCCACCATCAGCGAAACCTGCCAGGGCGCGTAATCGGTGAAGGTGCGCATTTCGGCAATGCTGTCCTCGTACACTTTGCGGTCGGCGGAGCTGAGGGGCAGCTTTTCGCTGGCCGTGAGCTTTTTGGCGCGGTTGTACAGCAGCAGAATGCTCTTGCGGATTTCGAAGCGGGCCTGCTCCGGCAGCTGCTTCACGTCGGTTTTGCCGGCGAAAATCTGGTCCAGGGCGTTGGTTTGGGTGCGCACCTCGGCCAGCAGCTTGCGGTCGGCCTCGCCCAGCTCGGCGGCGTTGATTTTGCCCATCACCTGCTCCACGCGGGTCAGGGAGTCGCGCATATCCAGGGGGTTGAGCTTGGAGTTCAGGGCGAAGTGAATGGGCACGATGCCAATCAGAATCAGCATAATCAGGCCCACGCCCTTCTGCCCGTCGTTGGAGCCGTGGAAGTAGCTTACCAGCGTGCAGGTGGCAATCAGAATCAGGCGAATCCAGATGGGTGGGGGTTTGCGCTTGTGCGGCTCCTTAAAGATGGCCTTGTTCTTCACAAAGCGGCGCAGCAGAAACATGAGCACAATGGTAAGCGAGAAGCCAAACAGCGGGCTAATCAGCAGGGCCAGGCCGGTTTCGCCGGCTTTGCCCCAGTTCACGGCCGAGCCATTGGAGCCCGGCAGCAGCGAGAAGGCAATGCCCACCCCCAGAATGGACCCGATAAGGGCGTGTGAGGAAGAGGAGGGCAGCCCGTAGTACCAGGTACCCACGTTCCAGATGATGGCCGCCACAATGAGGGCGCCCACCATGGCAATGCCGTGGTACACGTTCTGATCCACGAGGCTTTCCACGGGCAGCAGGTACACAATGCTCATGGCCACGCCAATACCACCGGCAATTACACCCACGAAGTTCCAGAACGCCGACCAGATAACGGCCACCCAGGGCCGCAGCGAGTTGGTGTAGATAACCGTAGCCACGGCGTTGGCCGTGTCGTGGAAGCCGTTTACAAATTCAAACGCGCAGGCTGCTACCAAACAGGCAATCAGCAGCAACAGCACATGAGGCTCTAAGCCAAACATAAAGGGGAGGTTGGTGAGAATTCAGATTTCGGCAACCAAAGGTACTGCCGCCCCAAGGGGGCACAAGATTATGAAATTGTTACCGCACTGGTCGGCTGCCGTGCCATTCGAGCCGCTAAACGCAGGAACCGATGGCAGGTTCAGGCCGCGGGAGTGAGAGTCAGTAAATTACTGAAAAGCAGCCGCTCACCCGCCTTTCTGGGGGCCGGACTAGTACGGTAGGTAAAGCTTTGGCTACTTTTGCCCTTGACTTAGAATTGAGACGGGAGTAGTGAGTACAGAGTATTGCCTACCATCTGTTGTCCGGAAGACGGGCCGCTTGCCGGCCATCCGGTGCTGACTACTCACTACTCATTACGTATTACTCACTACTGACAGCATGAGCAAACCCGCGCAACCCGCCGCTAACACCACCGAAGGCACCTTGGCCGAAATCGTGTCGCACGCCAAGGAATACGGCTTCGTGTTCCCCTCCTCCGAAATCTACGACGGCCTGGCTGCCGTGTACGACTACGGCCCCAACGGCGTGGAGCTCAAGAACAACCTGAAGCAGCTGTGGTGGAAGGCCATGACCCAGCTCAACCAGAACGTGGTGGGTATTGACACGGCCATCTTCATGCACCCCACCACCTGGAAAGCCTCCGGCCACGTCGACGGCTTTTCGGACCCCATGATTGACAACCTCGACAGCAAGAAGCGCTACCGCGCCGACGTGCTGCTCGAAGACAAAGCCGCCGAGTACGAGAAAAACGGGGAAATAGCCCGCGCCGAAACCCTGCTGACTGAAATGGGCCGCCTGCTCACGGCCGAGGACCTGGCCGGCGTAAAGCAGCTCATCATCGACGAGAAAATCCTCTGCCCCATCAGCAAAACCGGCAACTGGACCGATGTGCGCCAGTTCAACCTGATGTTCTCGACCCAGATGGGCGCGGTGGCCGAGGGCTCCAGCGAAATTTACCTGCGCCCCGAAACTGCCCAGGGTATCTTCGTGAACTTCCTGAACGTACAGAAGTCGGCGCGGCAGAAGGTGCCGTTTGGCATTGCCCAGATTGGTAAGGCCTTCCGCAACGAGATTGTAGCCCGGCAGTTCATCTTTCGGATGCGGGAGTTTGAGCAGATGGAAATGCAATTCTTCGTGCGCCCTGGCACCGAGGGCGAGTGGTACCAGCACTGGAAAGCCGCCCGCCGCCGCTGGCACGAGGTGCTGGGCCTGCCCGCCGACAAGCTCCGCTTCCACGACCACGAAAAGCTGGCCCACTACGCCAAGGCCGCCGTGGACATCGAGTACGAATTCCCCTTCGGCTTCAAGGAAATTGAGGGCATCCACTCCCGCTCCGACTTCGACCTGACCCAGCACCAGCAGTTCAGCCGCAAAAAGCAGAACTACTTCGACAACGACCTCAACCCCGAAACCGGCAAGCCCTACGGCAACTACGTGCCCTACGTGGTGGAAACCTCCGTTGGGGCCGACCGCCTGTTTCTGGCCACGCTCTGCCAGGCGTATCAGGAGGAAACCATTACGGAAGGCGAAGGCGAGGAGCAGAAAACCAAAACCCGCAAGCTGCTGCGCCTGCACCCGGCCGTAGCGCCGGTGAAAGCCGCCATCTTCCCGCTGGTGAAGAAGGACGGCCTGCCTGAGAAAGCCAACGAAATCTACAACTCGCTGCGCCACGACTTCCGCCTGGTGGTGGAGGAGAAGGACAGTATCGGCACGCGCTACACCCGCCAGGACCTCATCGGCACGCCCTTCTGCATTGCCGTCGACCACCAGACCCTGGAGGACAACACCGTCACCATCCGCCACCGCGACTCCCGGGAGCAGACGCGCATGCCCATCTCGGAGCTGCGTGGCTACATTGGCGAAGCCGTAAGTCTCTCGCGCATTTTCGAGAACCTATAGGGCTGGCTAACCAGGAAAAACAGAACGGCCGCCGGAGCAATCCGGCGGCCGTTTTTGATATCAGGCAAGTGGTGTAAAGGGGCGGGTTAGTTTTCGCTCAACCACTGGGTGGCGTCGCGGCGGGAGGTAAAGTAGTTGAACTCCACGCGGGCCGGGGGCAGAGAAGTGGAGGCCAGGGAATTGCCAATCTGGTACTGGTACTGCCCCTCCGACACCACGGCAGCAATGAACAGGGGGCGGTGGGACTGGTCGGCCAGCACATCGGTCAGGGGGCCAAGCAGTTCGTCGGCTTCATCCGTGGGCGGGGCGTTGCGCTTCAGGTCCAGCAGCAGCTTGCCTACGTTCTGGGCCAGCATTTCCTCCAGGGCGCGGTGGTAGGCTTGGCCAAACGATACCGACAAGCGGGTGGCATTATAGCTCAGGTGCAGCGTTTCGGAAACCGGATTATACGTCAGGGACGCGTCCGGGGAATTGTACAAGGTCATGGCAAAAGGAAAACAACAAGCGTAGCGCGGAATAATTCAATTACTATCGTGCGCAACACCTTGTAATGAGGATGATTACGTAGAATAAGGCATAAATTGTTCCCTATATTCTGAACAATCTATGAGTTTTCCTAACTGCCTCGTTGTACACCGCTTTTAGCCCGATGAAGGTTTACTTGCTGACGCTCACCGCGTAGCTGCCGGGGGTTGCGTACCTTTGCTGCATTTTACCGGCCTATGTGGAGAAACCTCGCCTTATTCGTCATTAAGAACCGTCGCCTACTGGTTGGGCTGCTGGCCGTTATAACGGTGTTTATGGCCTGGGAAGCCCGCAAAATCGAAATGACCTACGATTTTGCCCAGGTAGTCTCGCCCGACGACCCGGACATGGTGTACTTCCAGCGCTTCAAACGCAAGTTTGGGGAAGATGGCAACGTGCTGGTGCTGGGCATGCAGGACAGCTCGGTGTACCAGCTGGGGAACTTCAACGAGCTGCGCATGCTCACCGATACGCTCAGCAAAGTGGAAGGCGTGAACGGGGTACTGGGCGTCACGCGCCTGCCCCGGCTGGTGAAGGACACGGCTACGCAAACCTTCCGGGCCGAGCCCATTTTCCGCCGCTTCCCGCGCAGTCAGGTGGAGCTGGACTCGCTCATGCGGGTAGTGAACTCCCAGGAGTTCTACAAAGGCCAGCTGATCTCGCCCACCACTGGGGCCACGCTGCTGGCCCTCACCATGGACCCCAAGTACCTAAACTCCAGCCGGCGCGAGGCCGTGATGCAGGAAATTCTAGGCCACGCCGAACGGTTTCAGCAGAAGACGGGCATCAAGATGCACTACGCCGGCCTGCCCTACGTGCGGGCCACCATGACCACCAAGGTAGCCTCCGAAATGAAGCTGTTTGTGGCCCTCACTATTGTGATGATGGCCCTCACGCTGCTCATGTTCTTCCGCACGTGGTCGGCGGTGGTGTTTCCGCTGCTGATTGTGCTCATTGTAGTAACGTGGTGCATTGGCTCCATGGTGCTGATGGGCTACAAAATCAACCTGCTCACCGGCCTGATTCCGAGCATTATTATCGTCATCGGGATTCCCAACTGCACCTACCTGCTCAGCCGCTACCACTACGACTACCGCAAATCGGGCAACCAGGTGCTGGCCATGGCCCGGGTGGTGCGCAAAATCGGGCTGGTCACGCTGATGAACAATACCACCACGGCAATAGGATTCGTGGTGTTCTGCTTTACCAACATTGCCATTCTGTTCCAGTTTGGGGCGGTGGCCACCATCAATATTTTCGTGGCGTTTGCGGTGTCGTTTATTCTGATGCCGATTGTGTTCACCATTCTGCCCCCGCCTACGCCCAAGCAGCTGGAGCATCTGGAAGCCAAGCCGCTGATGAAGCTGCTGGAGTTCTTCGATTATCTGGTGCTGGAGCGCCGCCGCACGGTGTACCTTACGGCCCTGGCCCTGCTTATTCTGGCCTCGTTCGGCGTTACGAAGGTGCGCTCGGTGAGCTACATGGTGGATGATTTGCCCAAGGATTCGTCGGTAAACTCCGACCTCAAGTTCTTTGAGCAGCACTTCAACGGGGTAATGCCCCTGGAGCTGGTGGTGGATACGGGGAAGGCCAAAGGGCTGCTGAAGCTGAAAAACCTGGAGCGCATCGACCGCCTCGAAAACTTCCTGCGCACCCAGCCGGTGCTCACCACGCCCGTCAGCGTGGTCACCTTCCTGAAAGCTTCTACTCAGGCCTTCTACAACGGCAGCCCCGAGTTTTACCGCCTGCCCGATAAGTCGGAATCCAACTACGTGTTTAATTACCTGGCCCGCTCCCAGAATACCAAGGGCTCGGAAGGTCAGCTAACCAGCAAGCTGCTGCGCTCCTTCACCGACAGCACCATGCGGGAGGCCCGGATTTCGCTGAAAATTGCGGATATCGGCTCCCACAACCTAGATACCCTGCTCAACAACCGCATCCAGCCCGAAATTGACCGGATTTTCAAGGGTACGGGCATGGAAGTGAAGAAGACCGGCACCACCATCATCTTCACCAAAGGCAACGAATACCTGATTGGTACGCTCAAATCCAGCCTGCTGCACGCGTTTCTGCTGGTGGGCGTGGTCGTGCTGATTCTGTTCCGCAGCATCCGGGCGGTGTTCTTTACCCTGTTGCCCAACTTCTTTACGCTGCTGCTCACGGGCGGTATTATGGGTTACTTCGGCATCCCGCTCAAGCCCAGCACGGCTCTTATTTTCAGCATTGCCCTGGGTATTGACGGTGACAACTCCATTCACCTGCTGGCCAAGTTCCGGCAGGAAATGGCCGCCAATGGCCGCCGGGTGAAAGCCGCCATCAGCACTACGCTTTCGGAGGCCGGTACCAGCATGATTTACACCAGCATTGTGCTGTTTCTGGGTTTCTCGGTGTTTGCCTTCTCGGAGTTTGGCGGCACTAAGGCCCTGGGCCTGCTGATGTCGGCCAGCCTGCTGATTACCAATTTCTCTAACCTGATTCTGCTGCCCTGCCTGCTGGTTACCTTCGAGCACGGTAAGGACGAGGACGTTATCGACCAGACCGGTATCCGGCACTACGACGACAACTACCACGAGGAAGACGACGACCTGGAACTGAACCTCAGCCGCATGCGGAAGGGCATAGCTTCCTAGTCGCCTAACCCCCCTCTCCGAAAAGGAGAGGGGGACTAGCTTAAAATTCTAAAAATCAGTTCTACTAGCTCTGACGCTCATATTCTAATTCCTAGGCCTCACCCCCTAGCCCCCTCTCCCTTTAGAGAGGGGGCTAGGGGGTGAGGCAACTAGAGCCAGAAAGGAGGCGACTACAGCTAGAAAAGCACCCACCAATAACATGAACTACCCCGAATTCAAGCAGCCGCTCAACTACGGCCAGGTCGGCACCGATATCCTGGCGTGGTGGAAGCAGAACGGCATCTTTGAGAAGAGCGTGAGCACCCGCGAAGGGCAGCCCACGTTCGTGTTTTACGAAGGCCCGCCCTCGGCCAACGGCGCCCCCGGCATCCACCACGTGATGGCCCGGACGGTGAAGGACATCTTCTGCCGTTACCAGACGCTGCTGGGCAAGCAGGTGCACCGCAAAGGCGGCTGGGACACCCACGGCCTCCCCATTGAGTTGCAGGTGGAGAAGGAGCTGGGCATCACCAAGGAGGATATCGGCAAGAAAATCAGCATCGAGGACTACAACCAGCGCTGCCGCGAAACCGTGATGCGCTTCAAGGCCCAGTGGGACGACCTCACCGAGAAGATGGGCTATTGGGTGGACCTCGACGACCCCTACATCACCTTCGAGCCCGAGTACATCGAGAGCTGCTGGGCGCTGCTCAAGAAGCTCTACGATAAGGGCCTGCTCTACAAAGGCTACACCATCCAGCCCTACTCGCCGGCGGCCGGCACGGGCCTGTCGTCGCACGAGCTGAACCAGCCCGGCACCTACCGGGACGTGAAGGACACGACCATCGTGGCCCAGTTCAAAGTGCAGCGTAACGAGGCGTCGGAGAAGCTGTTTGCGGCTCCTGTTTGGGATAGACAAAACGGTGATTCTCCAACGGATGTATTTATCCTAGCTTGGACGACAACACCTTGGACACTACCGGCTAACACTGCTTTGGCTGTTGGCAAGAACATCCCGTACGTAGTTGTACGCACTATAAACCCTTACACCAAGGAATATATCCGTGTTGTTTTAGCGAAAGCACGGGTCAAGAGTTATTTCTCTGAATTCACCGAAATAGGGAAAGTTACCCCATCTACCTATTCAGATTGGGGAAGTGAAACGAAGCAGATTCCATGGGAAATCGAGGCTGAATTCACTGGTGCCGACCTCGTGGGCATCCGCTATGAGCGGCTATTTGGGCAGGATAAGGGCTATCCGGCGTTTGAGGGCGAGGAAAACGCCTTCCGCGTCATCAACGGCGACTTCGTAACCACCGAAGACGGTACCGGCATCGTGCACATTTCGCCCACGTTTGGTGCCGACGACTTCCGGGCTGCCCAGCTGGCCGGTGTGCCCGCTTTGCTGGTAGCCGACGACGAAGGCAAGCTTGGCCCCATCGTGGACCGGACGGGCCGCTACGTGGCCCAGATGGGCGAATTCGGCGGCCGTTGGGTGAAGAACTACGACGGCCACGACGAGTCGGGTGCCGACTACAAAACCCTCGACGAAAGCATTGCCATCCGCATGAAAGGCGACGGCACGGCCTTCAAAGTGGAGAAGTACGAGCACACCTACCCGCACTGCTGGCGCACCGACAAGCCCGTGCTCTACTACCCACTCGACTCCTGGTTTATCAAAACCACGGCGGTGAAAGACCGGCTCATCGAGCTCAACAAAACCATCAACTGGCAGCCTGCCAGCACCGGCACCGGCCGCTTCGGCAACTGGCTGGAAAACCTAGTGGACTGGAACCTGAGCCGCTCCCGCTACTGGGGCACGCCCCTGCCCATCTGGCGCACCCAGGACGGTTCGGAGGAAATCTGCATCGGCAGCATCGAGCAGCTGAACGCCGAAATCGACAAGGCCGTAGCAGCCGAAGTCATGACCCACAACCCCTACCAGCTGGTGGACGGCAACTGGGTAATGACCAACGGCCTAACAACTGACAACGAACAACAAACAACTAAAATCGACCTGCACCGGCCCTACGTGGACGACATCTTCCTGGTGTCGCCCTCGGGCCAGCCCATGTACCGCGAAACCGACCTCATCGACGTGTGGTTTGACAGCGGCGCCATGCCCTACGCTCAGTGGCACTATCCGATTGAAAACGAAGGGCAGTTCCAGAAGAACTTCCCCGCTGATTTCATTGCCGAAGGCGTTGACCAGACCCGTGGCTGGTTCTTCACGCTCCACGCGTTGGCAGTGATGCTGGAGGACTCGGTGGCCTACAAAAACGTGATGGCCAACGGCTTGGTGCTCGACAAAAACGGTAACAAGATGAGCAAGCGCCTCGGCAACGCCGTGGATCCGTTTGCTACCATCAGCCAGTTCGGCCCCGACGCCACCCGCTGGTACATGATTGCCAACGCCCAGCCCTGGGACAACCTCAAGTTCGACGTGGCGGGCATCACGGAGGTGCAGCGCCGCTTCTTCGGCACGCTGTTCAATACCTACTCGTTCTATGCCCTCTACGCCAACCTCGACGGCTTCCAGGCCCGCGAGTTCGACCGGGTGCCGCACGCCGAATTGAGCGAGCTGGACCGCTGGATCTTGAGCAAGCTTCAGTCGCTGATTGTGGAAGTACGAGGCTACTACGATGGCTACGACCCCACGAAAGCGGCCCGCGCCATCCAGGATTTCGTGACCGATCAGCTTTCCAACTGGCACGTGCGCCTCTCGCGCCGCCGCTTCTGGAAGGGCGAGCTGACCGCCGACAAGCGCGCCGCCTACGAAACCCTCCAAGAATGCCTGGTGGTGGTGTCGCAGCTCATGGCCCCGATTGCGCCCTTCTTCGCCGAGTGGCTCTACCAAAACATGACCAACGGCATGCGCGCCGAAGCTATTGAGCGTAACACGCCGCTGGCCGCCGAATCGGTGCATCTGACCCTGCTGGTGGAGGCCGACGAAGCCCGCATCGACAAGGCTCTGGAGGAGCGGATGGAGCTGGCCCAGCGCATTTCCTCACTTACTCACTCACTCCGCAAGAAGTCGGTGCTGAAGGTGCGCCAGCCGCTGCAGCGCATCCTGGTGCCGGTATTCAACGACTCGACCCGCGAGCAGGTGGCGCTGGTAGAGGACCTGATCTGCGCCGAGGTGAACGTGAAGCACGTGGAGTTCCTCGACGATGCCAGCGGCGTGCTGGTGAAGTCGGTGAAGCCCAACTTCAAGCGCCTGGGCCAGCAGTACGGCGCCAAGTTGAAAGCCGTAGGCGCCCGCATCCAGCAGATGAGCGCCGAGGAAATCAGCACCCTCGAAAAGACCGGGCAGCTGGCCGTGGAAATCGACGGCGAAGCCTACACCCTGGCCCCCGACGACGTGGAAATCCGCACCCAGGACCTGCCCGGCTGGCTGGTGGCCACCGACGGCCCCCTTACGGTAGCCCTTGACGTGACCCTCACCGACGAGCTACGGCAGGAAGGCGTAGCCCGCGAACTGGTGAACCGCCTCCAGAACCTGCGCAAAGACAGCGGCCTGGAAGTGCAGGACAAAATCCGCGTGATGCTGCAGCAGCAGCCCGAGCTGGAAGCCGCCGTTCAGTCGTTCGGCAGCTACATCCGCGAGGAAGTGCAGGCCCTGAGCCTGGATTTCGCCCCGGAAATCAGCGGCGGTTCGGTACTCGAATTCGACGAGTTTTCCGTGCCGGTGCAACTGGAGGTAGCCAACTCGTAACCTCACTTGGTAGCATCAGTCAAAAGGCCGCGAAACACTGTTTCGCGGCCTTTTTCGTTGTGTGCCTTCCTGCCGAAATGCTCTTGTATGACAGCCAGCTCTAGCGGGTGCTGGCTTATTGCACTACCAATTCCTGCCTGACTTCTTTTAGCTGTTTTTCTGATACTACCCGGTAGGTGTACCTGCCCGGTGCCAGACGCAGGGGCAGAACATCATCGGTGGCCTGCACTTCGTGAACAAGGATGGGCGCAATGTCTTCCCGTACGGCCAACTCCGACTGTGGGTACAGCTGCACCAGCCGCCGACCAGTGGCCGCGGTGGGCCGGAAAGGGCGTAAATCCAAAGAAGCCGGCCGCACCTCACCCGCCCCGGCGTAGGGGAGGGGCAGTTGCTGTATATCGAAGTTATTGCGAACCGCTAATTCAGCCCCAGGATAAAGCGGGCGGCGCTGGCCATGCCGCAGCCGGTACACTACCTCGGCGGTACCAGGCATGGTGGCCGGCAACTTGCTAATGGCGTCGTTGGATAATTGGGACTGATTGATACGCAGCACCGGCCAACCCGTAAGCTCCGTGAACTGCTCGGGCATCGACTTTGCGGCAGACTGTCCCTGCATTACCAACTGACTATTCATTGGAGTAGCGCCGTAAATCAGCACCCGGGCCTGAGCATCCTGCCGCAGTGCGGCGTGGAGAGCAGCAGCCTGGGTCTGATTTTTATCTGTGAGTCCGTGGCTGGTATTATAGGCAATAAGCGTAAAACCCAGCCGCCGGGCCGTGCGCACCAGGTTAGCAAGCGTAGCTTCCCGGGTCTGCAGGCCTGCTTGCAGCGGCAGCGGGCTGAGCGTACTAGCCGCCGAATCTTCCAGCGCCTCCAAGGCCAGGTAGCGGAAGCCCTGTTGGTACAGGCCCGGCAGGAGGGTCATGGCCAGTGCCCGGTGCTGGGGCCGGATAGGGGATTCATCAAGTAATACCGCCCGGGCTGTAGCCGTCCGCCTCAGAATTTCTGGTATCGCCTCCACACTCACCAATGTATCCGAAGTAGCCCGGCGCGGCCGGGTTTGAGCAGTAGCCGCTTGGGCAGCAGGCAGCCGAATATTAGTGGAGCCCAAGCGCTGAAAATAGGCCACTGAATCAGTGTTACCAGCCAAGGCATGGTATTGGAGCAGGGTATAGAGTAGCGTGCCGTCCAGGGAAGGGTCGGCGGGGGAGTGGCGGCTTTGCGCCAGCGCTACCAGGGGGGCTAGGTAGTTGCCGTTCGGTTGGCTCAGAAACGCGCTGCTGGCCATGCGGCCAGGAAACATTGTGCGGGGCCAGCGCCCCGTTTGCACCGAGGGAAACGTGAACGTGACGAACTCCGCATCCATCTCCCGGCTCCGACTTTCGACAGTAGCGGCAGGCTGCGTTTTGGCTTCGTTGGTGGCCAGCAGGTACAGCCAGCCCTGCTTATCGGGTAGGGGCGCGGCATATTCCATCCGCAAATCGGGAGAGGTAGCAGTGGTGCGCTGGAAGCGGCCCTGCCCGGTTTCCTGAAAGCCAGCGGCGGCCCAATTGGGGCTGCCAGCTATGCGCAGAGCCCGTAGCTGATAGGCCGGCTCCACGGTGGTGTGACCCGTAAACAGCACGGCGGCCTGCTTACGCGGTACGGCCAGCTGCCGCAGGGTGGCCTGGGTGGCCGCATCGGGCCGGTTGCGCGGCTTCAATTCCAGGGCGTAGTCGCCGTTGAGCATCAGGCTGGTATTGAGCTGCTGGTTGTAAAACGTGATGGTAGTGGTGCTTTGCTGCTCATTGGCGCGGGTGAGCAAGTGAGGTGTGGCACAGGCTCCTAGCAGGAAGGCGGGCAGCAGATAGGAGGTGGCCAGACGCTGGCAGCGGAGGCGGTTCGGTAGCATAGAAAACACGTAAGAATGGGATACAGCCAGTAAGATAGGAGGAGTTAGCACTGTTTCCAGGCCTCTTTTCAGGGTAAAAGCTCACCAACTCTGTGCGGACGGCTAGTTGGCGGTACCTTTGGCTGCATGGTGCCAGAATAAAGTATTGGCACAAACACGCACAAACAAACGGGAGCGAAGCTTAAACCGGCACAAAAGCACCGTCTCACCATATACCAGCGGCGGCAAGCAGCCGCAGTGCCACATGCAGCATAGTCAAAAAATCTTCGTCAATTTGTACCCAATAAGAGAGTACGCCCCGCTCCTGACAGCCTGACAGGGTAACGGTGCCCAACTCACTTGTTATCCCTCATTGCTCTTTACATGAAATACTGGAAGTATTACCTGGTGGCCCTGCTGGTCATCGTTATTGATCAGCTCTCCAAATGGGCTGTGCACCGCTACATGCCCATGGGTATGCCCGGCGAAATTCCGCTGCTCGGCGACTGGTTTAAGCTGCATTACACGCTGAATCCGGGCATGGCCTTCGGGGTGGAGTTGCCGCCGCCGTACGGTAAAATTCTGCTTACCAGCTTTCGGTTGGTGGCCGTAACGGGTATTGCCTACTATATCTACAAGCTCTGGAAACAGCGCGCCCCTAACGGCCTGCTCGTGTGCATTGCCATGATTTTAGGCGGAGCTCTGGGCAACGTTATCGACTCTATTTTTTACGGTATCATCTACAATAACGCGCCCTATGGCTCGCCTACGCCCTGGTTTCACGGGCAGGTGATTGACATGCTGTACGTGGATATCTACGAAGGAATCCTGCCGGCTTCCTGGCCCTTGGTGGGCGGCTCACACGTCTCGCTCTGGCCCATTTTTAACATTGCCGATTCGGCCATCTTCGTGGGCGTGGCGCTGATTCTGCTGTTCCAGAGCCGCTTTTTCGCCCACTACGAAGCCGCCCACCCGCTGTCCGCCGATGATGCCCAGGCCGCCCAGGCCCGCCGCGACGCGGAAGCTTCGGAGGTGGCGTAAAATACCCTTGTCAAGGTAAAAAAGCCCGCTGGAATCGTTCCAGCGGGCTTTTTTTTGTTAACTATCATTTCGAACAAAGTGGGAAGTTGGGTCGCTTTATACTGGTCAATCCTACTTTCTCACTCCGTTCGGAATGACAATGCCTGGGCACTATTTACCATAGGTTGTGCACCAGTGGCTTGATGCGCTGCTCGTAGACAGCCTGTACAGCTTGCATTTGCTCAGGTGGAAGTTCGGGTAGCTCGGCCGCCTGCAGGTTCGAATGGAGCTGGTCGGGGCGGGAGGCACCGGGAATTACGCAGCTTACTTCCTCAAACATCAGCACCCAGCGCAACGCTGCTGGGGCTAGGTTGGGTTGATCAGGGAAAACCTTTTTCAGCTCCTCCACAGCCGCCAGGCCGGTTTCGTAGTCTACACCCGAAAAGGTTTCGCCCTTGTCGAAGGCGGCCCCGTCGCGGTTGAACTGGCGGTGGTCGTCGGGGGAGAAGGTGGTGTGGGACGAGAACTTACCGGTGAGCAGGCCGCTAGCCAGGGGTACGCGCACAATCAGCCCTACATCCTGGCGCTTCGCCTCCTGGAATAACAGCTCGGCGGGGCGCTGCCGGAACATGTTGAAGATGAGTTGGATAGTGGTGACATTGCTGAAGTTCAGAGCTTTAAGACCCTCTTCCACCTTTTCCACGCTCACGCCCAGATTCAGGATTTTGCCTTCCTCCTTGAGCCGGTCAAACAGCTCGAATACTTCGGGCCGGTAAAACACCTCGGTGGGCGGGCAGTGCAGCTGAATCAAGTCCAGGGTTTCGAGCTGCATGTTGCGCAGGCTGTTTTCCACGAAGCGGCGCAGGGCGGCGGGTTGGTAGGCTTCGCTGGTGTGGGGCTGGAGCTGGCGGCCGCACTTGGTGGCCACGTACACCCGCTCGGAGCGGCTGCGCACGAGGCGGCCCACGGCCTTTTCACTTTCCCCGTCGCCGTACACGTCGGCCGTGTCAATGAAGTTGATGCCTGCATCAACGGCGCTGTTGAGAATGGCGTCGGCGGTGTCGTGGCTGAATGGGTCGCCCCATTTGCCGCCCACCTGCCAGGTGCCAAGGCTGATTTCGGAAACGTTGAAGCCGGTTTTACCGAGTTTGCGGTAGTGCATAAGTGGTAGGTCAGGTTGAGTTAAAAGAGTAGCTAAAACGCCAGAATCAGCTCCCCGCCTAGGAAAGGAGAAGCTGGGGTGGTTGGTCGGAGCGTTGAACAGGGACTAGCTCTGGTATTCAACTACCGTTCTACTGGCATCAACCACACCCAAACCTCACTTCCAAGGAGGCGAGTTGGCGTAAGACATACGCCAAACGCGCGCCGCAAGCTACCGCGCGCCGGCCTATCTTTACCTTTTTCCGCTTCGATTCTCGTCGCCGTGTCCCAGCCCATCCTCTCCGTCCGCAACCTCACCATCGACTTTCACAGCCACCGGGGCAACACGCGGGCCGTGCAGGGTATTTCCTTCGACCTGCACCGGGGCCAGACGCTGGCCATTGTGGGCGAGTCGGGCTCGGGCAAGTCGGTTACCTCCCTGGCCTTGATGGGCCTGATTCCGCTGCCCCCCGGCCAGATTGTAAGCGGCGAAGCCCAATTCCAGAGCGAGGCGCTGGGGGAGGTGGATTTGCTGACGCTCACGGATAAGCAGCTGCAGCAGGTGCGGGGCAACGACATCAGCATGATTTTTCAGGAGCCGATGACCTCCCTGAACCCGGTATATACCTGCGGCAGCCAAGTGGTAGAGGCGTTGCGCCTGCACACTACGCTTACTGCCAAAGAGGCCGAATCCCGCACTGTGGAGCTGTTTACGATGGCCCAGTTGCCGCGCCCCGAGAAAATCTTTAGTAGCTACCCCCACGAAATCAGCGGGGGCCAGAAGCAGCGCGTGATGATTGCCATGGCCATGGCCTGCAACCCCGCCATCCTCATTGCCGATGAGCCCACCACTGCCCTCGACGTGACCGTGCAGGCCCAGGTGCTGCGCCTCATGAACGACCTGCGCCGCCAGCACAACACGGCCCTCATCTTCATCACCCACGACTTAGGCGTGGTAGCCGAAATAGCGGATCGAATTCTGGTGATGTACCGCGGCCGGGTGGTGGAGCAGGGTTCGGTATTGGATATTTTCACCAACCCCCAGCACCCCTACACCAAAGGCCTGCTGGCCTGCCGCCCAAAACTTTCCGTGGGCCGAAAAAAACTTCCCGTAGTGGCCGATTTCATGCGTGAAACGCCCGATGGAGGCTTTATTGCCACTGAAACTGCCGCTACGCAAGTGACTGAGACTGTTGCAGGTGAAACCACCGCTTTAGTCTCTCAAAGCGGCGTTGAAACCACCAAAACGTTCCCCGTGGAACATCGTGTTTCACGGCCGTCAGAACCGCAATTTGGTCTAGAAACGGCCCCGGGGCTGGAATCGGGGCAGCCGCTGCTGTTCGATGCGGCCGTGCCGGAGCCCCAGGGCTCAAGCTCTGAGCCAGTCAGCGTGGCAACGACGGAGACGGAAGCTACACCAGCGCCTTCCGTAGCTCAGAGTTTCAACCCTGGGGCACCCGGGCCATTCGCGCCAACCGCCCTGACAACTGACAACGACCAACCGACAACTAACCCCCAACCCATTCTTCGCGTCGAGAACCTCAACGTGCATTTTCCCATCCGCAAAGGCTTTTTCAACCGCAAGCCCGAGTTCGTGCGGGCCGTGGACGGGGTGAGCTTCGACATTTACCCCGGCGAAACTGTGGGCCTGGTAGGGGAGTCGGGCTGCGGCAAAACTACCCTGGGCCGCACGCTGCTGCGGCTGGTGGAGCCCACCTCGGGCAGCATCCTGTTTGAGGGGGTTGACTTGGCCACGCTGCCGGCCGAGGAGCTGCGCCGGAAGCGCCGGGAGTTTCAGATGGTGTTCCAGGACCCCTACGCCGCCCTTAACCCCATGATGACGGTGGGCGAGGCTATTCTGGAGCCCATGCGCGTGCACGGCGTGGGCAGCAGCAAGCCGGAGCAGAAGGCCAAGGTGCTGGAGCTGCTGCGCACGGTGGGCCTGCAGGAGGAGCACTACTTGCGCTACCCCCACGAGTTCAGCGGCGGCCAGCGCCAGCGCATCTGCATTGCCCGGGCCCTGGCGCTGCAGCCCAAGTGCATCATCTGCGACGAGTCCGTGTCGGCCCTTGATGTGTCGGTGCAGGCCCAGGTGCTCAACCTGCTCAACGACCTCAAGCGCGAGTTCGGCATCACCTACCTCTTCATCACCCACGACCTGTCGGTAGCCCGCTTTATGAGTGACCGGCTGCTGGTGATGCGCCAAGGCAAGATTGTGGAAAGCGGCCCCGCCGCCGACATCTACGCCAACCCCCAGCACGAGTACACCCGCCAGCTGCTGGCCGCCATTCCCAAAGATACCCCCGCCGATATCCGGGCCGCCGTAGCCAGCCGGGCGTAGAAAGAACGTTATGCCGAGCGCAGTGAAGCATCTCGCGTGCTGACGTTGTAATGGTGACTCAACGGCAGCACGCGAGATGCTCCGCTCTGCATGACGTTCTGTAGATGTAAGCACTTAACTACTTGTCCTGCATCTTAGAGGTAAATCTCATGTACGTCTACCTGCTCACCAACCCAGCCCGCACCGTAGTGTATACCGGAGTCACAAGTGACTTGGAGCGGCGCCTGTATGAGCACGGGCAGGGACTGGGGAAGGGCGGAAAGTTTACGGGCCGGTATCAGTGTAACCTACTGGTGTACTTCGAAGCGTGGCCGGATGCGCCGCAGGCTATAGCTCGCGAAAAAGAAATTAAAGGCTGGAGCCGTGCGAAAAAGGAGCGGCTCACTACCTCCTTTAACCCGACTTGGGCACCGATTGATTTGCAAACTTGGGACGGTAAAGCCACCACAGAAAACTAAAGCGAGGTGCTGCATGTCGCACAGAGAAGCCGCCAAAGCATTGCGCGTGCTCACGCTGACGAACTATTCCTGACATCGGAGCTGTTCAGAAAACTGTGGAACGTCATGCCGAGCGCAGCGAAGCATCTCGCGTGCTGACGTTGAGTTACTATTGCAACGTCAGCACGCGAGATGCTTCGCTGCGCTCGGCATGACGTTCGATGCTACCCCGCGTACACAACCCTCAACCGGCCTTGTTTTACCCCGGAATAGTTATTCCGCGCTATATTCCGTATCATCTCTCCGAAGCCCGGAACCGGGCTGGATTACTTTACCTCGGGAAACCTCGTAGTAATACTAGTTTCCCACTTACTCAACCCCGCCGCCTGCGAAAACGACAACCACTGGCGGCTCCTTTTCTACATGAAAGAAAAAGACGAACCCGCCGCCCCCCGCGCCTCCCGCGCGAAGGCAGCCCGTGGCGATAAAGCCACCACTACGCCCACCGAAATCAGCCAGGATGTGGTGTTCCGCATCTTCCGCGACAACCCCGGCAAGGTGCTCTCCTACCGCCAGCTCTCCCGCCGCCTGGGCGTGACCACCAAGGAGCAGCGCGACGAAATTTTTGCCCACCTGAAAAGCCTGAAGCAGAAAGGCCTGCTCACGCTGCTCCAGAACGACGAGTACCGCCTCACGGAGGCCAACGCCGCTCAGGCCGCCACGGAGCCCGCCGGTGGCCGCAAAACCCGCCGCAACGAGCGGGAGCCGTTTGCCGCCACCAACCGCCGCGCCGGCCGGCCCGTGGAAACGGAGTTTGGCCAGGACCCCGTAGTGCACCGCCGCCGCGAGGCCGGCTTCGATTTTCCCAACGCCGACGACCCCACCATGCCCCACCGCCGCAACCGGCCCGAGGGCGGGGGCGAGGTGATTACCGGCACGGTGGCCCTGGCTACCTCTTCCTACGCCTTCGTGATTTCGGAGGAGAGCGAGCAGGACGTGCGCGTGTTTACTGACCGCCTCAAGTTTGCCATGCACGGCGACACGGTGCGCCTACGCCTGCGCGGCTCCCGTGACGGCAAGCCCGTGGGCGACGTGCTGGAAGTAACCAACCGGGTGCGCCCCGAGCTGGTGGGCCGCCTCCACATGCAGGGCGTCGTGGGCTTTGTGAAGTCCGACAACCGCAAGGTGTACTTTGAGGTGATGGTGCCTGAGGAGGAGCTGCACGGGGCCCAGCACGGCGACAAAGTGCTGGTGCAGATTACCGAGTTTCCGGACGGCGACACTGGCCACGTGCCGGTTGGCACGGTGAAGCGCAGCTTCGGCCAGGCTGGCCAGAACGAGGCCGAAATCAACGCCATCATGGCTGAGTTCGGGCTGCCGTTTGAGTTCCCGGCCGAGGTGGAGGAGGAGTCGGAAAACATTTCGCTGGAAATCCCGCAGGCCGAAATTGCCCGCCGCCGCGACTTCCGCCACATCACCACCTTCACCATCGACCCCGCCGACGCCAAGGACTTCGACGATGCCCTCAGCATCCAGCAGCTCGAAAACGGGCACTGGGAAATTGGCGTGCACATTGCCGACGTGACCCACTACGTGCGCCCCGGCATGGCTCTGGAAAAGGAGGCCCGCTACCGCGCCACCTCCGTGTACCTCGTGGACCGCGTGATTCCCATGCTGCCCGAGCGCCTCAGCAACGGCCTCTGCTCCCTGCGCCCCAACGAGGATAAGCTCACCTTCTCGGCCGTGTTTGAGCTGGATGAGCGGGGCAAGCTGTACAGCTCCTGGTTCGGTAAAACCATCATCCACTCCGACCGCCGCTTCGCCTACGAAGACGCTCAGGAGCGCATCGAAGGGCTAGACTCCGACTATACCGCCGAAATTCAGCTGATGAACTCCATTGCCAAAAAGCTCTGTGCGCAGCGCTTCAAGCAGGGCGCCATTAGCTTCGAAACCCAGGAGGTGAAGTTCAAGCTGGATGCCGAGGGCAAGCCGCTGGGCGTGTATGTGAAGGAGCGCAAGGATGCCCACAAGATGATTGAGGAGTTCATGCTGCTGGCCAACCGCAAGGTGGCCGAGTTCGTGTTCAAGCTCAAGCCCCGCAAGCCTCGCCTCACCATGGTGTACCGCGTGCACGATGCCCCCGACGAGGACCGCCTCCAGAACTTCGCCCTCTTCGCCCAGAAGTTCGGCCACCAGCTGGACCTCTCCAACCCCAAGAAGCTAAGCGCCGAGCTGAACGACTTGAGCAGCGAGGTAGTGGGCCGCCCGGAGCAGAACGTCATCCAGTCGCTGGCCATCCGGACCATGGCCAAAGCCACCTATACCACCGACCCGCGCGGGCACTTTGGCTTGGCCTTTGAGCACTACTCGCACTTCACCTCGCCCATCCGCCGCTACCCCGACATGATGGCCCACCGCCTGCTGGAACACTATCTGGAGGGTGGCAAGAACATGGAAGTGGAGCCCATTGAGGAAGAGTGCAAGCACTCCTCGGAGCGCGAAAAGCTGGCCGCCAACGCCGAGCGCGCCAGTATCAAATTCAAGCAGGTGGAGTTCCTGCAGAACCGCATCGGCGACCAGTTTACGGGCGTTGTATCGGGCCTCACGGAGCGGGGCCTCTACGTGGAGATTCAGGAAAACAAGTGCGAAGGCATGGTGCGCATTGCCGACATTCCCGGCGACTACTACGAGCTGGACAAGGACAACTACCGCCTGGTGGGCAAGAACTCCAAGCGCATCATCCAGTTCGGCGACGAGCTGCAGGTGGTGGTGAAATCGGCCAACCTGCTGGACCGCACCATCGACTTTGAGCTGGTGGATAACCGCCCCGACGCGGTGAAGCGCCGGGAGCAGGAAGAACGCGCCGCCGGCCGTGAGTCGCGCCGCGGCTACCGCCCCGAGCGGAGCAGCAAAGGCGGCCGCCCCGAGGGCGGCGGCAAGTCCGGCGGTGGTAAGCCGGGCGGCGGCAGTAAGCGCCGCCGGTAGCCGCCGGCATGGCAAGGCCGAAGAACACTCCGCGCATCAGGCGGCATCCATTCGTCCTTCCCCGCGCCCCTGACTCTGACCTACAAAAAAGCCCCCGATGCACTCAGCGTCGGGGGCTTTTTGCTGCTGCCTGCCGGGCTCAGAAAATCACCGGAACCGTGAGGGCCGTGGGAACCGGCTTGCCCTCCCGGCGGCCGGGCATGAACCGAGGCAGGCGGCGTACGCACTCTACCGCCGCCGCATCGTAGGCCGGGGAGAG
Organism: Hymenobacter endophyticus; assembly: GCF_032464715.1. NCBI lineage: Bacteria > Pseudomonadati > Bacteroidota > Cytophagia > Cytophagales > Hymenobacteraceae > Hymenobacter > Hymenobacter endophyticus. The sequence continues at coordinate 61,095 of NZ_JAWDJT010000013.1, forward strand.
GCCGTGGCCGGCCGCTACCCGCACCTCGGTTACTGCGCCCGTGGCGGCTACTACCAGGTTCACCAATACGCGGCCGTGCTGCCGGGGGGCGCGGGGGCGTTGCAGGTTCTGGCGGAGGAAGTTCAGCATATTCTCCTGCCCGCCGGGGAAGGCCGGCATCACTTCCACGTAGGTGTACTTGCCGGTCGTGAGGGGCAGCGAGTCGATGACCACTGTAATAGCGGAGGCAGGAGCAATGGGAGCTGGTTTGCGGGCCGGGCGCGGTAGAGGCGTCACGGGTGCGGGCGGCCGGGCATCCCACCAGTTGTAGGAGTTCTGGGCGGTGCCGGGGTGGGCGGCCAACAGCAGGGCCAGGAAAGCGGTTGTCCGGAGTAGGGGTAGCGGCATGGATAGGGTTCTTGCTGCCCGCTACAAACGCCTGAACTCTGCTTTCCCGTATAGAAGGTGATGGCGCTGCCCGGCCGGTTTCCCCGGCTTCCCGCAACCCGCCGTACCTTGCCGGCCTCAACCTTGACCCTGCCATTCGTGGACCTTTCTTACTTCACCGATAAACTCTCGGCCAGCCTTTCCGGCCTCTCCTACGGCGAGCAGCCCACCACCCTCTACGAGCCCATCCGCTACATCATGGCCCTGGGCGGAAAGCGCATCCGGCCCGTGCTTACCCTGCTCGGGGCCCACCTCTTCACCGATGAGCTGGACGCCGTAGTGAAGCCCGCGTTGGCCACCGAAGTCTTCCATAACTTCACCCTGCTCCACGACGACCTGATGGACCAGGCCCCCCTGCGCCGGGGCCAGGCCACCGTGCACGAAAAGTGGAATCCCAACGTGGCCATTCTGAGCGGTGATGTGATGCTGGTGCGGGCCTACGAGCTGCTGCTGGACGTGCCCCCGCACCTGCTGGCCCACGTGCTGCGCCGCTTCTCCCAGACCGCCGCCGAGGTGTGCGAGGGCCAGCAGTGGGACATGAACTTCGAGACGGAAACGGAGGTCAGCATCGACCAGTACCTGGACATGATCCGGCTGAAAACGGCCGTGCTGCTGGGCTTCGCCCTGGAGCTGGGCGCTCTGCTGGCCGGCGCTTCCCGGGAGGATGCAGACCACCTGCGCCAGTTCGGGGTGGGCATCGGGTTAGCCTTCCAGCTCCGCGACGACCTGCTGGACGTGTACGGCGACGCCGCCACCTTCGGCAAGCGCGTGGGCGGCGACATCGTGAGCGACAAGAAAACCTACCTGCTGCTCACGGCCCAGGCCCAGGCCAGCGAAGCTCAGCGCGCCACCCTGGCCCGCCACATCGGCCAGCCCGTACCCGATGCCGACGCCAAGGTGCGGGCCGTGCGCGCCATCTACGATGAGCTTGAAATCCGCCCCCAGACGGAAGAACTAATCAACCGCCACTTCCTGGATGCCTTGCAGCATCTGGAGCGCGTGGCGGCCCCCGAAACGCGCAAAAAGCCCCTCCACCAGCTGGCGTTGCAGCTGCTGGAGCGCGAGCAATAATTCCCGGTTACGCCGGGCCCCTCATCTACTTTTCTTCGCTTTAGCTTCATGGAACTCTCCCCAACCCTGGTGATGGTCGTCCTGACCGTCGGCATTTCCCTTTACGCCTGGTCCAACCAGAACCTATACGACAGCTGGGTGCTGGACCCCTACCGCGTCAAGCGCGACAACGACTGGTATCGGTTCGTTACCTCGGGCTTTCTGCACGCCGATTTCGGCCACCTGCTCTTCAACATGATTGCCCTGTACTCCTTCAGCCAGACGGTGGAGTACATCTTCCTGCAACTGTTCGGGCCTACTACCGGCATCCTGTACTTCCTGCTGCTGTACCTGGGCGGCATCGTGGTGTCGGATATTCCCACCTACCTGCGCCACCGCGACGACCCCAACTACCGCAGCCTCGGGGCTTCGGGCGGTGTGTCGTCGGTTATCTTCTCGGCCATCCTGTTCAACCCCCTGGGCAAGATGCTGGTGTTCCCGCTGCCCTTTGAGATACCCAGCTTCATCTTCGGCTTCCTCTACCTGGGCTATTCCTACTACATGGGCCGCCGCCGGGGCGACAACATCAACCACGACGCCCACTTTTACGGGGCGTTGTACGGGCTGGTGCTCACGTTTATCCTGGTACCTCGGGTGGGCAGCATCTTCTGGTCCCAGATTCAGGAATTTTTGTTTTAATATGCTGGTTATCAACAACTTAATATAAAATATATATGATACACCATATCCATTTCACATACGGGCCGTACATCGGTGGGAAATCTCTCCACCTAACACACCCTACACCATGAACAAGCTACTCAAGAACATCAGCTTCCCGCCGGCTACGCTGCTCGCGCTACCTCTTATGCTGGCCCTCTCCAGCTGCAGTAAATACGACCAATACGGCAACACGCGCTTCATCTGGATTATCATTCTGGTGCTGGACGTGCTGGCCATGTTCGACGTGTTCCGTCAGCCCTGGACGATTGGCAAGAAGATTCTGTGGCTGGCCATTATCTACTTCATGCCCTTCCTGGGTCTGATTATCTACTACATGTTCTCCGGCCGCGGTAAGTCCAACACCGGCATCGTATAAGGCCGCAACTGCCTTAGCGAGTAACAAAAAGCCCCGGCGCAGTCCTTGCGCCGGGGCTTCTTGCTTTCAGTGAGCACCGTACTACTGGCCCAGCAGATGCTGCTTTTCCATGCGGGCCACGTGCCGCAGAATCTCGCCGGTATTGGTGATTTCCGTGGCCTGCCAATGGTCGCCGCGGTCCTGCATCTTCACTTCCAGCACCACCGTAGTATCGTAGCGGGGCTGTGTAAACTCCAGCCCGATGAAGGCCTGCTCGCCCTCCTCCCGGGAGTATTTCACGCCTTTGAAGCTGCTGCCCTGGCCCACTACTTTGTCGGCCAGGCCCAGGATAGATACGTTTCCCAGCCGCTTCGGAGTGGCCTCGGTAGCGGCCGTGGCCGAGCCGGTTTCCACGTAGCGTTTCACTTCCTGCCGGGCGGCCTGTGCCAGTTGGGGCTTCAGCAGACGTAGCGCACCTTTCATGGCTATGCCGCCGGGGTTCAACAGGCCCAGGGCACTGCTCTGGCCGGCCACCTGATCTACCAGGCTGCCCGTCACGCTGGTCACGTCCACGTAGCGTTCAAAAGCGGCGGCATCGTGGTCGGTTACGGCTTTGTAGGCCTGCATAAGCGAGTATTCCGGGCCGGTGCTCAGCTTGCGGTAGTACCAGTAGCCGCCCACGGCCAGGGCCGCCAGAAGCAGAATGAGAATGGTTTTTTTCATGGGGATAAGCTGCTGAAAAGTTGCTGCACTGCGTATACGGCAGGCACAATTTGCCGTGAAATCTTTCCCCGAATTTCCCCGAATCGATGGCCGTACCCGAACCTGCTTCCCCGTTTCCTCAGATCCACGGGCACCGTGGCTGCCGGGGCCTGCTGCCCGAGAATACCCTGCCGGCCTTCTGCCGGGCGGTTGAGCTGGGCGTTGATGTGCTGGAGCTGGATATAGTGGTTTCAGCTGACCACCAGCTGGTGGTTTCGCATGAGCCCTGGATGTCCGCCACCATCTGCCGCACCCCGGAGGGCCGGCCAATTGAGCCCCATGAGCAGCTCGCGCATAACCTCTACGCCCTGCCCTACGCCCGCATCCGGGAGTACGACTGCGGCAGTATACGGCACCCGCTCTTCCCGGAGCAGCGGCCCGTCGCGGCCTGCAAGCCTTTGCTCCGGGAGGTGATCGAAACCGTAGATGCCCTCACTGCCCGCCTCCGGTTGCCGCCCGTGCAGTTCAGCATAGAAGTGAAAAGCAGCCCGGCCGGCGACGGTATCTGGCACCCGGCTCCGGCCGGGTTTCTGGCCCTGCTGTTCGCCCAGCTCCATAGCTTGCGGCTGTTCCCGCGCACCACTTTACTGTGCTTCGATAAGCGCATTCTGCAGCTTGCCCGGGAGCAGGAACCCGCGCTCCGGCTTTGCCTTCTGGTGGAAGACGACCGGCCGATTCAGGACCATTTGCAGGAGCTGGGCTTTCATCCCGAAGTGCTGGGTCCCGACTTCCGGCTCCTGACCAGCGAAGTGGTTACCGGGTTGCGGCAGCTCAACATTGCCCTTGTTCCCTGGACGGTGAATACTCCCGCTGATCTGGAAAACATCCGCTCGTTCCGCCCCTTGGGCATCACCACCGACTACCCTGACCGGCTACTGGCCATGCGGGCAAAAGAGCGTACCTGAGCACTGTCCAAGCCGCTATTCTGAACGCCTCACCGCTGCAAAGCGGTGGGGCGTTTACTTTACAGGCTTCGTTACACGGCGATGTTGCAGCTGTATACGTGATATGTATTTGTTACAGTGTAAAATCGTAAATCATAGAATCTGTAACGTTAAAATGCATTGTAAATTTGTATCAATACACGTTTACCTTGCTTGTAACGATGGTTTTGTGGTTAATACAAGTGTATATTTACATATTCCCCCAACTACTACACTGTTACACATGTCACACCAAGGCGAAATCCTGCAAGAAGCCATAAAAAACAGCGGTATTTCGATTACCCGCATTGTGGACGAACTAGGTATTACACGGCCTACTATATACCGTAAGTTCAAGGAAGAGACGCTGGATTACACCTTTGTAAAGAAGGTGGGTGATATTATATCGTACGATTTTTCGCAGGATTTTACATCGTTACAGCAGTCAGCTTTACCATTTCATGTTACACCTGTTGCACCAACTGTAAACAATGCAGCTGTAAAGCCTGTAACGAAGCTGGGGTTTACACCGTCTGTAACGGACACTGATCCGTCAAAACAGTTGATGGTTTTGCAGCAGAAGTACATTGCCCTGCTGGAAGCCTATAATGAGCTGTTGCTGAAAGTGTATGGCCCCCGGTAACAAAAGTGTTCCACGTGAAACATTTTCGTTCCGATACAGTAGCCCGCCCAGCCGTGCAACGGCTAGAGCCCGGGTACGAATCAGTAACGCAAACGGCCTTCTACTCCCCATACACGCCAAGTGTACAGTGATGGACGGTGCGTTACTGCCAGCCTGAAACCAGAACAGTCGTCCTCCTTCACCTGTAATACCAGTTCCTTCCATGTTGCTCTCCGCCCAGCTGCCTGCCTATCGTCCGGTGTCCTATTCCCGGGTAACGCTTACCGAGTTGATGATACCTTCCTATGCCAACTTCGGCGGCAAGATTCACGGCGGCATTCTGCTGTCGTTGATGGACAAGGTGGCCTACGCCGCCGCCTCCAAGCACGCCGGTAATTACTGCGTGACGGTAAGCGTAGACGGGGTGAATTTCCTGCAGCCGGTAGAAGTGGGGGAGCTGGTTTCGCTGCTGGCTTCCGTGAATTACGTGGGGCGCACTTCGCTGCTGGTCGGCATCAAAGTCATTGCCGAGGACGTGCGCAGCGGCACCGTGAAACACACCAACACCTGCTACTTCACCATGGTGGCCAAGGACGATGCCGGCAAGCCCACGCCGGTGCCGGGCCTGGAGCTGGAGACGGTGGAGGACACCCGCCGGTTTGTGGAAGCCATCAAGCGGCGCGAGTTCAAGGAGCAGTACAACCGGGAGTTCGACAACGTCCGCAACGCCCTTATAGTAGAGCACCAGCACTACGACCTGACCCAGGAGCGGTGCCGGATAGCCTACCCGGAAAACCAGTAGCAGCAGCTTCCGGTGGGAGTGCCCCGGCAATAGGCACGGAGCCGCCGGCCCGCCTCAGGAGAAGGCAGGGTAGGGGAGGCAGATAGAACAGAAAGGCTACAGGAATACGACTTCCTTAATCACGTTTTCGCCAACCTCCGCGTTGAGGTTCTCCAATACCTTGGTCTTCGCCATAACCAACTCGTGCTTGAGCGGGGCCGAGGAGAGGCGTACAAACAGCTTCTGATTACTGACGTAGATCTGCTGGGTTTTCAGGGCCACGGCCTTTCCCATTACCTTCTCCCAGCTAGCTACCACCGTCACTTCGTTAAGCTTGCCCTGTAAGCGGTAGACGCGTAGTAGCGCCGTGATACCATCCTTTAGCGGGACGATATCCGATTGACGGGATGTTTCGGAAGAGTAAGGTTTTTTGAAGGCCATTGCATTATTTAACGCGCGAGAAAATTGCGCGCACTAGTTAAGCAAAGGTACCAGCAGGTATAAGCAATACCTGCGCCACACAACAAGCAAAAATCCAGCTGCTCAAAATAGGAATTAGCGGCACTACAGCGGGTCAATGGTTCCGGCCTGCACCCGATACCGCCGGATGTCTTCCGAAAGGTTAGCTAGAACCCGGTCGGTGCGCTCCAGGTGGGTATCGGTCAGGAAAATCTGGCCGAAGGTGTGGTTGGCTACCAGCTGCATCAGGCGGGTGATGCGCTTCTCGTCCAGCCGGTCGAAAATATCGTCCAGCAGTAGCAGCGGCTTCTGCTGCTTGTGCTGGGCCAGGATTTCGAACTGCGCCAGCTTGAGGGCAATAGCGTACGACTTCTGCTGACCCTGGGAGCCGTAGGCCTTCACCGCCAGCTCATCCATCAGAAACGTGAAGTCATCTTTATGTGGGCCCACCGTGGTGCGCTGTAAGGTGAGGTCCTTGCGCTCCTGCAGGCGTAGCAACTTCAGGAAATCGGCTCCCGGCAACTCACTCTTATAAGTAAGCGTTACCTGCTCCCGTCCATCAGCCAGTTGCTCATAGTGGCGCTGAAACATAGGCTCGAACTCCAGCAGGAAGGCTTGGCGGCGCTGGGCCAATTGCTCACCCACCGGGGCCAACTGCTCATCCAGGGTAAGCAGGTAGTCCCGGTCGTAGCCGGCCTGGCGGTCGGCGGCCAATTTGAGCAGGGAGTTGCGTTGCTTGAGTAAGTGAGTATACTTGATTAGCTGGGTGAGGTACTGGTGGTCGAGCTGGGAGATAAGGCTGTCGAAATACTTACGCCGCTCCTCGCTGCCCTGCCGGATCAGGTCGGTGTCATACGGGGAGATGAGCACCACCGGGTAGCGGCCGATGTGGTCCGATACCCGCTCGTAAGCTTGCTTATCGTGGGTCACTGTTTTCTTCTGTCCCAGGCGCAGGCTGCACTGAATGGTTTCCGGCTTCCCCTCAGTTCCCGAGTTGAATCGGCCCTTCACCACGAAGAACTCCTCACCTTGCTTAATGCTGGTTGTATCGGAGGCAGTAAAGGCGCTCTTGGTTAGGGAGAGGTAATGAATAGCGTCCAGCAGGTTGGTCTTGCCACTGCCGTTGTCGCCAATAAAGCAGTTGATGTGCGGGGAGAAGCGTAAATGGGCGTCTTCGTAGTTTTTGAAGAACAGCAGATGCAGGCTTTCGAGGTTCATGCGGAAGGTTCGGAATTGCAATCCTTTTACGTACTTTCGCATCCCAAACGCGAACAACCGAAAGCAAGATGGCGGAGACGAAAGTAAAGGCTGCCCCCAAGGCTTCCAATTCGACGAAAAAAACGTCGACCCCAAAAGCGGCCCCCAAGGGCAAAGCGGCTGCAACAGTAAAGCAGCCTGATCCGGTATTGCCTCCCGCAAACGAAGAGGCCAAGGCCGCTACGGGTGCCCCGAAGGCAACTACGCCGGACACGCTGGAATTCTCGAAGGAAACCTACCTCACCTGGTACGAGCAGATGCAGCTCATGCGCAAGTTCGAGGAGAAGGCCGGTCAGTTGTACGGGCAACAGAAGATTAAAGGTTTCTGCCACCTCTACATCGGGCAGGAAGCCTGCGTAGCCGGTGCTGTGTCGGCCCTCACCAAGGACGATAAGTGGATTACCGCCTACCGTGACCACGCGCACCCGCTGGCTCTGGGTACCTCGCCCAACGCCATCATGGCTGAGCTGTTTGCCAAGGCCACGGGCTGCTCTAAAGGCAAAGGCGGCTCCATGCACATTTTCGATAAGGAAGTGAACTTCGTGGGTGGCCACGGCATCGTGGGAGCCCAGGTTCCGATGGGAGCCGGTATTGGCTTTGCTGAGAAGTACAACAAAACCGGCAACCTGTGCATCGCCTACATGGGTGATGGTGCCGTGCGCCAGGGTGCTTTGCATGAAGCCTTCAACATGGCTATGCTGTGGAAGCTGCCCGTCATCTTCGTGGTGGAGAACAACGGCTACGCCATGGGTACCTCGGTGCAGCGCACCTCCAACGTGACGGAGCTGTTCCACATCGGACGGGGCTACGATATGCCCTCCGAGCCGGTGAATGCCATGAACGTGGAAGACGTGCACAACGCCGTAGCCCGCGCCGCCGAGCGTGCCCGCGCCGGCGAAGGCCCCACCTTCTTGGAGTTCAAAACCTACCGCTACAAAGGTCACTCCATGAGTGACCCCGCCAAGTACCGTACCAAAGAAGAGCTGGAGGACTACCGCTCCCGCGACTCAATTGAAGCGGTGCGCCACACCATCCTCACGCACAACCTGGCCACGGAGGAAGACCTCACTGCCATTGATGAGAAGATCAAGGCGCAGGTGCTGGAGTCGGTGGAGTTTGCTGAAAACTCTCCATATCCCACGGCCGACGAGCTGTTCAAGGACGTGTACGTTCAACAGGACTACCCTTACATCCGCGACTAGCGGAAGCTAAACCGGCCGTATTCGGCGGCCTCCTTTCTGCATAATTCTCATGTCGAAAATTCCTTTCACGGGCAAAAGCCAGCAGGCCCGCCAGCAGCAACAGCAGCGCGTGGTGTCCTCCGACCCATTGCAGCCAGCGGAAGCCTACAACCCCGAGCATCCGTTACTGGAAGACCCGGACGCGCTGGCCGTGCGCTTGGCCGAGTCGGAGGACTTCGTGCGCCGCAACAAGAACATACTGCTGGGTCTGCTGGCCGTGGTAGTACTGGCTGTGGCCGGGGGCTTTGGCTACTACATGTGGCGCGGCTCCCAGGACACTAAAGCCCAGGCCAGCCTATTTCAGGCGGTGAATTACTGGGAAGCCGACTCGCTGAATAAAGCGCTGAAAGGTGACGGCCGGAATTTGGGTCTGGAAAAGGTAGCCTCGGAATACAGTGGCACAGATGCAGCTAACCTAGCTAACTTCTACGCTGGTGCAGCTTCGCTAAAGAAAGGAGAGTTCAAGAAGGCCATCGACTATCTGGAGGACTTCAGCTCCAATGACTACTTGGTGCAGGCCCGCGCCTATGCGCTGTTGGGTGATGCCCACCTGGAACTCAACCAAGCCAAGGAAGCCGCCGACTTCTACAACAAGGCGGCCAACCACAACGCCAACGAGTTCTTCTCGCCTGGCTACCTCATGAAGGAAGCCACGGCCCGCGAAGCGGCCAAGGATTACGCCGGGGCTATTACTGCCTACGACAAAATTCTAACCGACTACGCATCGGCCGCTGAGGTAACGGAGGCCAAAGAGTACAAAGCCCGGGCCGAAGCCCTGTCCGGTAAATAAGTATAGCCTGCTGAAACAGCAGAAAGCGGCGGCCTCCGGGTTGCCGCTTTTTTTGTGCCTGGCCCGAACTGCAAACGGCCCCCTATCTTTGCCAAACCAGCTTCGCGCTATACTATCCCTTCCACGGCAACCCTTTTCCCAGCATATGGCCACTTCCCTCAAAAACCTGAGCGACTATACCTCCGACCACTTCATTGATATCAGCGACAAGCGGTTTGGGCTGGTGGTGGCCGAGTGGAATCGAGAAATAACCGATACCCTGGCCCAGGGTGCCTACGATACCCTGCTTAAGCACGGGGCCAAGCCCGAGAACATCTTCCGCAATACAGTACCCGGTAGCTTTGAATTGACGCTAGGGGCTCAGCTGCTGGCCCAGCACGAGGAAATAGACGCGGTTATCTGCCTGGGTGTGGTTATTCAGGGCGAAACCAAGCACGACGACTACATCTGCCATGCGGTGGCCAGCGGCATCACCAACGTAGGGCTGAAGTTCAACAAGCCGGTCATCTTCGGGCTAGTGACTACCAACACGCTGGAGCAGGCCTGGGACCGGGCCGGTGGCAAGCACGGTAACAAAGGAGTAGAAGGCGCAGTAGCCGCTATTCACATGCTGGGTTTCTAGGGCAGAGGAAGGAACAACTCCTGAACAGAGCAGCATTCTGATAAGGAGCTACTGACGGGTATCGTGTTGATTAGCGGACAAAACCGTAGCTTTGCGGCCGGAAAACGTCTGACCACTGGCAACCAACGACTAGCTGGTGCGCCCCGGCTACTCCGCGCTACGCCCAACAAGATAAACTTATTGGCGTGGGTGGGTGTTGGGCGTAACTACTGGCTATCGGGCGGCTATGAAGTTGGCAGTTTAGCCAGTAATCAGTTTTACTTAACATCTTCCTGCAACGACATGAGTGAAGCACCCCTACGCTATTCAAGGGAAGAACTGGCCGAGTTTGAGCAAATTATTCAGGAAAAGCTCACGGCTGCCCGCAAGGAAGTAGCGTTCATCAAAGAAACCCTGAGCCGCAAAAACGACTCGGGTACCGACAATACAGCCTCTTCCTCGAAGGTGCTGGAAGACGGTGCCGATACGGCTGAAAAGGAAAGTATGAACCAGTTGGCCTCCCGCCAGATGAAGTTCATCCAGCAGCTGGAAAACGCCCTGGTTCGCATTAAAAATGGGACGTATGGTGTTTGCATTGGCACCGGTAAGCTGATTCAGAAGGAACGCCTGCGCGCCGTACCGCACACGCAGCATTCCATTGAAGCTAAAATGGCCCGCCGCGACTAACCTACGGCTGACTATCATGTACTGCCCGGGCTGACCGGCAGGCTCTGCCTATTGTGGAGCCCGCTAGTCAGTCCGGGCACTGTTTTCGGAGGCTGGGCGTTAGCCGATTTCCTCACATCTGATTATTCACTTCCCGTAGCGATACGGTACTCACGCTTCTACCACCATGGGTAAGAAACATTTTTCCGGTGACGCTTCCGGCCGTAAAGGCCGCCCCAGCGGCGCAGGCCGTCCTTCCGGCAACGGCGGGCGTCCCTCCAGCAACTCCGGCCGCCCTTCGGGCAGCCCGGACGGATTCCGCAAGTTTGTGCAGCCGGGCCAGGAACGCGCCGAGCGGGACTCTCGCCGCGACAACGACCGTTCTGACCGGCCATCCTTTGGCCGCTCGGGTGGCAACAGTTTTGGCGGCCCCAAGAAATTCGGTAACTCGGGTGGCTTCGGTGGCCCTAGAAAATTCGGCAACTCAACGGGCAGCTCCTTTAACCGCGGAACTCGTGGTACTGGTGATGGGGAAAATACCCGCCGTTCCGATTTTAACCGGGAGGAGCGCCCCGCCCGCAACTTTACGCCCCGCGAAACCTGGGATGGTCAGCCGTACCGCCAAGAGGGCCGGCCTACAGTACCACGGGGTACGCCCGGCGAGCGGAACCGGAAGTTCATCAAGCAGAACCCTAACCCAGCCGATGAACCCCGTGCGGAACGCCCGGAACGCGCAGAGGGCTACCGGCCGCGCCCCACAGAGGAGCGCCCTAGCCGCGGTGAATTTGGTGCTGACCGGGAAATACGGTCGGCTCGCCCATTTGACTTCCGCGGCCGCCCCACTGACTTAGATACGGAGCGTACGCCACGCCCGGAGCGCCCCGAACGTTTTGAGCGGACGGAACGCTCGGAGCGGCCCGTCCGCCGCTCGGAGGATACTGGTGCTGAGCGCCGCGACTTCGGCAGCCGCAAGCCCCAGGGTTTCGGTGCAGGTGCCTCGGGGGAGAAGCGTACCAGCCGCCCCGGCTCGTTTGGTGACAAGCGCGAGGGTCGTTCCTTTGACCGGGAAGACCGCAAGCCCTTTGGGGAAAAACGCAGCTTCGGAACGGACCGCCGTGCGGGCCGCCCCGCCGAGGAGCGCCCCCGTCGGGCCCACGATGAGTTTACCGGTAAAGGCGCCCAAACCCCTAGCTCTAACCAGGCAGGTAAGCGCAAATATGGGGAGGTAGTTGGGGAAGCTCCTGATTACAAAAACCTGAAGTTTTACGACGAGGATAAGTCCCGGGGCAACAAGCGTCGCCGCGAGGATGAGGAACTGGGTGCCGAGGAGGTACGCCTGAACCGTTACATTGCCAACGCCGGCATCTGCTCCCGCCGCGAAGCCGACACGCTGATTGCCTCCGGCGAAATCAAAGTGAACGGGGAGGTGGTGACTGAAATGGGCTACAAAGTGCAGCCCTCCGATACGGTGCAGTACGGTAAAACCAACCTCAACCGCGAGAAGCTGGTGTACGTGTTGCTCAACAAGCCCAAGGATTACCTCACCACCACCGAAGACCCCGAAGGCCGCCGCACCGTGATGGAGCTGATCAAGGGTGCCTCCAAGGAGCGCGTGTTCCCGGTAGGCCGCCTCGACCGGAATACCACCGGCTTGCTGCTGTTTACCAACGATGGGGAAGTAGCCCAGAAACTTTCGCACCCCTCGCACCGCAACAAGAAAATTTACCAGGTGGAGCTGGACAAGCCGCTGGAGCCCCAGCACCTGGCCCAGATTGCCGACGGCCTGACCCTGGAAGATGGCAAAGCCGAGGTGGATGACGTGGCCGTGGTGGCGGGCAACCCGCACTTTGTGGGCGTAGAGATTCACATTGGTCGTAACCGCATCGTACGCCGCATCTTTGAGCACCTGGGCTACGATGTAGTAACTCTGGACCGGGTGCAGTACGCCGGCCTCACCAAAAAGGACCTGCCCCGGGGCAAGTGGCGCTTCCTCTCCGAGAAAGAGGTTATCCGCCTGAAGTATTTCATGTAAGCACGCAACCGCTCACCCGCTGGGCGGCTCCTGATGGTGAAGTTGTGAAATGCGGATGTTGGGAGTGGTTGGTCTGTCTCAGATCCTACCCGCCCAACCTCTCCGGTTCCACGGCTTCACCATTTTTGCGCCCTTGCAAGTCAGTGCCCCAACACCTGGTTTCCTCACTTCCTTCTTTCCTAATTTCTCCACTTGCGTACGCTGGCTCTCGATATTGGCAATACGGCCGTGAAGTATGGCTACTTTGAAGCTGATGCGCTGGTAGAGTTGGCGGCGGGCCAGACGGCGGAGCAGGTGCGGGCGGCAGTGCAGCGGCTCCGACCAGACCACGCCGTGCTGGCTTCCGTGGCGGAGCCGACTACTGCTTGGGCTACGGAGTTGAAAGAGCTGGTGGCAGGGGAAGTGCTGGAATTCGTGCCAGCTACCACGCCGTTGCCCCTCGGCAATACCTACGCCACGCCCCATACCCTGGGGGCCGACCGGCTGGCGGCCGCCGTGGGTGCTGCTTGGTTGCTGCCCCAACGCCCGGTGGTGATTGTGGATGCAGGCACGGCTATCAAGTGCGACCTAGTGGCAGAGGGGGCATTTAAAGGCGGTAGTATTTCGCCGGGTTTGGCTATGCGGTTTCGGGCGCTGCACGCGTTTACCGGCCGGCTGCCGCTGGTAGAGAAACCGGCCGACGAATCAGCCGAAATACCCCTCACCGGTACCGATACGCAGGCCGCTTTAAGGAGTGGGGTGTTGAACGGAGCCGTGGCCGAAGTGCGCGGAATGCTGACCGAATATGAGGCCCGGTTTCCGGGCCTGGCCGTGGTACTGGCGGGCGGCGACGCGCCATTCTTCCGCACCCGGCTGAAACGACCTATCTTTGTTGTTCCGGAGCTCGTGCTACTTGGGCTCCACCGAATTTTAGTACACCATGTCTCAACCTAACTTCGCCGGCTTGGCCGGTGGTCTTTCGCTGCTGGGGTTGCTGGCAGCTTCGCCAGCCGTACTAGGCCAGGGCCTGGGCAACTCGCCGTATTCGCGCCTGGGGCTGGGCGATGCCAGCCTAAACGCGGGTGGCGTCCGGCAGATGGGCATGGGAGGCATTGGGGTAGCGGCGCCCAACAGCGTAAACGTGAACGAGCTGAACCCGGCGCTGCTGTACTACACCAACCGCACCACCTTTGAGGCGGGCTTTACGGGGCAGTTCAAAACCCTGCGTAACTCGGTAAGCAGCCAGCGCACGGGCTCCGGTAACCTGGGTTACCTGGCGTTGGCGGTGCCCATCAACCGCCGCTGGGCCGGGGCCATCGGCCTGAAGCCCTACAGCACGGTAGACTACGAGACGAGGACGCTGGATAACACCGTTCAGGGTGACCCCACCTCCCAGATAGAGAAGCGCTATGTGGGCTCAGGTGGGCTGGCTGAGGCGTACATGAGCCACGCCGTACGCTTGGCTAAGGGCCTGACCGTTGGGGCATCCGTTGGGTACGTATTCGGCAACATTCAGCAGGAGGCCAGCACCCGTATCAGCACTAGCACCCTGCCGCTGGCTCTCTCGAACCGGGATATCTATCAGGAGCAGGTGCACTACTCCGATTTTGCCTTTCGCATGGGGCTGCACTACCGGGGAGAAATTACCGATAAGCTGAACTACAACATCGGCGGCACGCACAGCTTCCGCTCCAACCTCAACGGGGAGCGGAACGTGGCCTTGGTTCGTCAGGACCCCAATGAAATTCAGATTGGCTCGACGATGCAGGAAGTAGAGGCCCCCGGCAGAGCCCAGGTGCCCTCCCTTACCCAAATCGGCTTCAGCCTGGATAATAACCGCAGCTGGAGCCTGAGCCTGGAAGGAGCCCGCCAGGAATGGTCGCAGTTTCGGGCCTTTGGCGAGCAGGGCGGCTCCTCCGGGATTCTACTCAGTGACACCTACCGGTTTGGGGCTGGTGGAGAAATAACCCCGGATGCTACCTCAGTAGAAAATTACTTTAAGCGGGTAACCTACCGGGCGGGCCTCAATGTGGCGCAACTGCCCTACCGCCCCGGCGGCAACGCCCTCTACGACCGGTCGGTGAGCTGGGGCTTTGGCTTTCCGCTGCCCACGGCTACAGCCCTGGATGCTACCACTATCAGTTTGGGCTTCACCTACGGGCAGCGCGGTAATACCGATGTGCTGCGCCTGACCGATGGCACCACCGAGCGGCTTGAGCGCAACGTGAAGGAAGATTACGTGCGCATGCAGTTGGGCGTGACCCTGAACAACCGGTGGTTTATTAAGCGCCGTATTGAGTAGCATGAAAGCCTGGCTGGTAGGTACGGTGCCCCTGGGGGCGTTGCTGATGGCCACCCTGCTGGTAAACTGCCAGAAAGCGGCCGACGAGGTACCGGTGAAGCAGGTGCTCTACAAAGGGCCCACCGTGGAAACCGAAAATGTGCTGATGCTCGTCAGTGACTCGGCCCGGCTGCGCATCCGCTTGACGGCCCCGCTGGAGCAGCAGTTCGAATCAGGGGACATGATCTACCCTAAGGGCGTGAAGCTGACGTTTCTGGATGACGAGGGCGTTACGGTGGTAAACACCATTACCGGCCGCTACGGCAAATTCGATAAGGCCAAAAACCTGTATACTATGCGCGGCGACGTGCGCGTGACCAACGTGCCCAAGCAGCAGCGCATGAATACGGAGGAGGCTTTCTACGACAAAACCAAGGCCTCCATCTACACCCAGGAGCAAACCGAAATCAGGGTAACCACGCCCACGGAGGTGCTCACCGGCCGCGGCCTTACGGCCAACCAGGATTTCTCCCTCTACCGCATCCTCAATCCCACCGGCGTGTTCACGCTCCAGAACGCGCCCACCGCGGCTCCCGCCACACCTACCCGTTAAGTATTTCTGTCAATGAAGCGTTTCTGGGACCCGGGCATTAGCCGTACCATCCTGTTTGTACTGGGGGTTTTCACCTTCGTAGTAGCCTGTTACCGCACGCTAGCTACCGGCAAAATGGATGGCCTCTATAACAATTACTGGCTGTTCATGCTGTCCTTCGGGCTGGTGATAGGGCTGCGTTACCTGCGCCAGCAGGACAAGATAAAAGCTGCCGAGGCTGAAGCCGCCCGTAAGGCAGCGCTGCCGGCTGCCGCCAAAAAACCGAAGAAGAAAAGGTAGGGGCAAGGGCCTGTACGGAAACCGATTACCAGTTTCGTGCTTAGCCCGAGTATGCGCTTTTCTGGTCCTGAGCCCCTGCCGCCACTATGGGCGGCAGGGGCTCATCATATTCAAGGGGTTCTGCCTTGGGCAGAGCCAATTACTGCGGCTTCGTCGTTCCCGGGCAGCTACTGAGCTAGGTATTACCTAATGACCATCTTTTTTGGTTATTTTGCGCCTCATTCACCTTTTCTTACTGCGCTTTTTTTCAAGTAAATGGCATTAATCAACACGATTCGAGAAAAATCGGGCTGGGCGGTCGGGGCCATCATCATCGGCCTGCTCCTCTTCATGCTCGGCGGTGACTTCCTGTACGGTCGGAGCAGCATCTTCGGCAAGAACGACACGTCGGTAGGCGAAGTAGCCGGCGAAAAGGTGGAATACGCAGATTTTGAAAACACGCTGGAGCAAGCCAAGCAGGCGTTCATTCAGCAGCAGCAGCGCCAGCCCGACGACCAAGCCCTGGCCTACATCCGGGAGCAGGCCTGGAACCAGACACTCTACCGCATTGCCTTCCAGAAGGAGTTCGACAAGCTGGGTCTGAAAGTGTCCGACGAGGAGCTAACCGACATGGTGCAGGGCGTGAACGTGCACCCCAGCATCCGCCAGGCCTTCACTGACCCTAAGACGGGCCAGTTTGACGTGATGAAGGTAAAAGAGTACCTGCGCAACCTCGACAAGATGGACCCGCAGGCCCAGGCCGCGTTTGCCAACTTTGAGGCCAACCTGCGCCCCGAGCGTTTGGGCAGCAAGTACAGCAACCTGCTCAAAATGAGCACCTACGTAACCTCGGCCGAAGCCAAGCGCTACAACGAGGCTCAGGCAGCTCAGGTAAATATGCGTTACCTGTTCGTGCCTTACTTCACGGTGTCGGACTCGAGCGTGAAAGTGAGCAACGAGCAGCTGCAGGCTTACATCGACAAAAACAAAGCCCGCTATAAGGTAGAGGACGGCCGCAGCGTGGAGTACGTGAGCATTCCAGTAACCGCCTCCGTAGAAGACAGCACCACTATCCGCAAGAACGTGGACGAGCTGGCCACCCGCTTTGCCTCGGCCCCCGTCGATTCGTCCTTCGTGCAGCTGAACTCTGATGCCCCAACTCGTCCCGCCTTCCTCTCGCCGGCCGATATGCCCGAGAAGCTGCGCGCCCAGTTGCCCCTGCAGGTAGGCAAAGTGTACGGCCCCTACGCCGAAAACGGCACTTACTCGCTCTACAAAGTAACCAGCGAAAAAGCCGGAGCCCAGCCCGCCGCCCGCGCCAGCCACATCCTCATTAAAGCCGACGGCACCACGCCGGAGGCCGATGCCGCTGCTAAAGCCAAGGCCACCGAAGTACTGAACAAAGCCAAAGCCGGCGCCAACTTCGCCGACCTGGCCCGCCAGTACGGCACCGACGGCACTACTGCCACCGGCGGCGACCTGGGCTGGTTCCAGCAGGGGCGCATGGTGCCCGAGTTTGAGAAGGCCGTATTCGGGGCTACTGCCACCGGCCTGCTGCCGAATCTGGTAAAAACTTCCTTCGGCTACCACATCGTTAAAATTACCGCTCCCAAAACCAGCCAGACCTATCAGGTAGCTACCGTGCAGAAGAGCATTCAGCCCACCGATGCTACCCGGGACGCCGCCTACAACAAAGCCCAGCAGCTGAAGGGTGAAGCTACCGACCTGGCCTCGTTCCGGGCCGCCGTGGCCAAGGATAAGAGCCTGCAGAAAGCAGAAGCCAAAGGCCTTGGCCGCGGCGACCAGGCCGTGAACAACCTGCAGGGTGCTCGTCGCCTGGTACGCTGGGCCTACGGCTCCGATAACGAAGCCCCCAACGCCAAAATCGGGGATGTGTCGCCGGTAATTGAAGTGGGTGACCAGTACGTAATTGCCGTGCTGACCGGGGAGCGGGAAAAAGGCACCGCCGACGTGGCCAGCGTGAAGCCTGAAGTAACTGCCTTGGTGCGCAATGAGCTGAAAGCCGAGCAAATCATCAGCAAGCTGAAGGCTGCGAAAGGCAGCACACTGGAGCAGCTTGCCCAAGCCTACGGCAGCAGCGCCCAGGTAAAAACCGCCGATAACGTAGTGCTGGGCCAGGGTCAGATTCCGGGCCTGGGTGCCGAGCCGGTGGCCGTGGGTAAAGCCTTCGGCCTGAAGCCCGGCCAGAAGTCGAAAGCCTTTGCCGGGGAGCAGGGTGTGTTGGTAGTGGAAGCCGTAAGCGCCACGCCGGCTCCCGCTACTGCCGACGTGAAAGCTGCCAAACAGCAGCTCACCGCCCAGCGCACCGCCCGCGCCGATGAGCTCATTTACAACGCCATCAAGCAGCAGGCCAATGTGAAGGACAACCGCACGAAGTTCTTCTAAGCTGCTTCAAACACAAAACTGCAAAAGGGCCGTACCTTAGGGTGCGGCCCTTTTTTTGTTTGGGAGGGTGTGAGGGTAGGAAGGTGTAAGTTGGTTATGCTGTCGGCATAGCGCTGCGCACGCCCCACGTTAACTCCTGCCCACTTACCCGCTTACCTTCCTAAACCATAACCGGGCACTCCGGGCCCGTCCTTTTCGTTATGCACGTATGAAAAAGTCGTTACGAGTGGTTTGGTTGGCGGGCGGGTTGGCCGGGACGTTGTGGAGTGTCCAGCCCACCTTGGCCCAGGGCAGTGAGGACAGTCAGGTGCAATTGGCCCGCGAGTATGAGCGCAAGGGGGAGCATGACAAAGCCGCTTTCCTGTTCAGCCGCCTGCGCAACGACGAACAAACGGCCCCCAACATCCTGCCCGATTACCTGGCGGCTTTGCAGGGCCTGAAGCAATACAAGGAAGCCGAGAAACTACTGAAGCGGGCCATCAAGCAGCGCCCCCGGGAGGTGGCGCTGGGCGTCACGCTGGGCCAGGTGTACGTTCAATCTGTTGATGAGCTGGCCGCACGAAAGCAGTGGGATAAGGTGCTCAGCCAACTTACGCTGGAGCAGGTACCGGCCGTGGCCGCAGAGTTTCAGCACCTGAACCTACCTGATTGGGCCACGCGTACCTACTTGCGCGGCCGGGAGCTGGCCCGCTCCGAAACTGAGTTCGGCCCCCAGCTTATCCAGCTCTACACCCAGCAGGGCCAGACGGATAAGCTGATGGTGGAAACCCTGCGGCTGGTGCAGGACGACGAGCGGCAGCTGCCCTTCGTGCGCAACATGCTCCAGAACAGCCTGCAGGAAGACAAGGACTTTGCGGCCCTGGAAAAGGAACTGCTGGGCCTGGTGCAGAAAAACCCCGAGCGGCCCGTGTACAGTGAGCTGCTGCTGTGGCTGCAGGTGCAGCGCCGCGACTTTACCGGCGCGCTGGTGCAAGCCAAAGCCCTCGACCGGCGCGGCCGTACCGAGGGCCAACGGGTGCTGGAAGTAGCTGAAATTGCCCGCCGCAACAAAGATTACGAAAGCGCCATTCAGGGCTATGACTATCTGATGCGGGAGTATCGCAGCAGCCCCTACTATGCCCTGGTGCGGCAGCGGCTGGTGCAAACCCGGGAGGAGCAGGTGCGCAATACCTACCCCGTAAACGTGGCCCAGCTCCGCAGCCTGCTGCAGGAGTACGAGCAGGTGCTGAAAGACCTGGGCCGCACCCCCGAAACCGCCCCGGTACTGCGCAGCATGGCTGCCCTGCTGGCTTTCCAGCTCGATGAGAAAGAGCCGGCCATCAAGCTCCTGAATGAGGTAATCAGCATGCCCCGCGCTGGCCTGGAGGTAGTAGATCAGGCCAAGATTGACCTGGCCGATATTTATGTGCTGCGGGCCGAGCCCTGGGAAGCTACGCTGCTCTACTCGCAGGTGGAGAAGTCGCACAAGGATACGCCCCTGGGCTATGATGCCAAGCTGCGCAACGCCCGCCTGAGCTACTTCGCCGGCGACTTCAAGCTGGCTCAGTCGCACCTGGATATTCTGAAGCAAGCCACCAGCCGCGAAATTGCCAACGACGCCATGCAGCTCAGCCTACTCATCACCGACAACACGGCCATGGACACCGCCGGCGTGGCCCTGCGCGACTACGCGGCCGTGGAGCAGCAGGTGTTTCAGAACAAGATTCCGGAAGCCATGCGCGGCCTGGATGCCTTGCTGACCAAATACCCCGGCCACGCCCTGCAGGATGAAGCCTGGTTTCTGAAAGCCCAGCTGCTGCGCCGCACCGGCGACTACCCCGGGGCCCTCACCACCCTGGAGCGCATCACGGCCAACCCCAAGTACGACGTGCTCAGCGACGACGCCCTGTTTCTGGCGGCCAGCATTCTGGAGGAAAACGTGCAGGATCGGGACAAAGCCCAGCAGCTCTACAACCAGGTTATCACCAAATATCCCGGCAGCATTTACGGGGCCGAAGCCCGCAAACGGTTCCGCAAGCTGCGTGGCGACGTGGTGAACTAAACGGTGGTTGTAGCCGGGCGTAACAGCTTGCAGGGCTACATGGTAAGTGAGAAAATAATGCGGCACCGGGCCGGAGCAGCAGGTGCCGCGGCCGTTGTCGGGAGCTTAGCCGGAGGCAGGCCGCGCTGTTCAATAGAAAACAGAGTAAATTTCTTCCCGGCTCAACCTGAGCCGGCTGTACCATAAGTGGCTTATGGAGTGCTGGCCTGCCTAACCGCTAAGCGGAAAACGACTCTATTCCGCACCCGGACTCACCAACAAAGCCGGCTCAATCCGTGCGTTTCTTTTCGTACTTTTGAAGATACCGCCCCGGTACTATCTGGCAGAAATATGGAAAAACGATGGATTCGCAAGCCCGCGCCCGACGCTGAGAAAGTCCGGCACCTGGCCGACGCGTTGCGCGTCAACGAGGCCATTGTCAGCCTGCTCTGCCAGCGCAACGTGTGCACTTTTGAAGAGGCCCGCGCCTACTTTCGCCCCGACCTCAGCCAGCTGCCCGACCCCCTGCTCATGCGCGACATGGACCTGGCCGTGGACCGCCTGCTCCGGGCCCTGCACCTGGGTGAGCGGGTGCTGGTATTTGGCGACTACGACGTAGACGGCACTACCTCCGTGGCGCTGGTGTACAGCTACCTGCGGCAGTTCTTCGGGGCGGAGCGCATTGATTACTACATTCCGGACCGCTACAAGGAAGGCTACGGCATCTCGGAAGCGGGTATCGACTTCGCCCACGACTTCGGCTATCAGCTCATCATTGCCCTCGACTGCGGGGTAAAGGCCGTGGAGAAAATTGCCTACGCCAACGAGCGGGGCGTGGATTTCATCATCTGTGACCACCACCTACCCGGTGTGGAGCTGCCCGCCGCTGTGGCCGTACTCGACCCCAAGCGCAAAGACTGCCCGTACCCGTTCAAGGAGCTGTCGGGCTGCGGCGTGGGCTTTAAGCTGATGCAGGCCTTCACCCAGCAACAGGGCCTGGCCGAGGAGGAGTTATATGAGCTGCTGGACCTGGTGGCCGTGAGCATTGCGGCCGATATCGTGCCCATCTACGGCGAAAACCGCACCCTGGCCTACCACGGCCTGCGCCTCATCAACGACCGGACCCGGCCCCAGCGCCCCGGCCTGGAGGCGCTGCGGGAGTTGGCCGGCCTGCAAACTGCCGAGCTGAACATCAGCAGCCTAGTGTTCGGGTTTGCGCCGCGCATCAATGCCGCCGGCCGCATGGGCGACGCCAAACGCTCGGTGGCCATGCTGCTGGCCGGCAGTACTGCCGAGGCCGTGGCCACCGCCGGCGTAGTGGATAAAACCAACCAGGAGCGCCGCGGCTTCGACACCAGCATTACCAAGGAGGCGCTGGAAATGATTGAGCAGAGCGACCTGCTGCGCGCTGCCCGCACCACCGTGCTGTTCAAGGAAGACTGGCACAAGGGCGTGGTGGGCATTGTGGCCTCGCGCTGCCTCGATAAATACTACCGGCCCACCATCATCCTCACCGAAAGCAACGGCAAGGCTACCGGCTCGGCCCGCTCGGTGGTAGGCTTTGATGTGCACCAGGCCATTGAGGAGTGCGCCGAGCTGCTGGACCAGTACGGCGGCCACATGTACGCCGCCGGCCTCACGCTGCCCGTCGAAAACGTGCCCGCCTTCCAGGAGAAGTTCGAGCGGATTGTGGCCGGCCGCATCCTGCCCGAGCAGCTGATTCCCCCCGTCGAAATTGACTGCACATTGCAGCTCAGCGACATTACGCCCTCCTTCTACCGCTTGCTGAGCCAGATGGAGCCCTTCGGCCCCGGCAACCCCAACCCGGTATTCGCTTCTGAGCGGGTGTACGCCGCCCCTGATTCGGCGCGCATTGTGGGTAACTCCCACCTCAAAATTGCCCTCACTCAGGACGGCCACCACAGCGTCGATGCCATTGGCTTCGGTCTGGGCGAGTACTACGAGCAAATTCGTCAGGGTCAGCCTTTTAGCGTGTGCTATACCGTAGAAATCAATGAGTACCGGGGCGTGAAAAACCTGCAGCTCCGCCTCAAAGATATCCGCTGGGAGTAAAAGCATATAGCAAGGGCCCTGCTACGGCATGTAGCAGGGCCCTTGCTGTTCTATACAAAGTTAGCTACCGGGTGAAGGCGGCAAGTGAAAGAGTTGGCAGCAGATACTGGCGGCCATTCCAATGCAGGTAGCCGCTACGCAGGTACAAGGCTTCGGAGGTGCTGACCGCCGAGCCGGAAGATTTGCCCGGGGCTGTGCGCACCCACAAATACTGAATGATGCCGTTGGTGCGCCGTTCCTGCAAAATTTTGTTGCCCTCCTGGTACACCGTGAATACCTCCATTATCGTGTTGTTGCGACGCGTAGTCATTTTTTTGCGCCACACGCTGTTACCTGAATAGCTGGCATCAAATCCCTTCGTCCGCTGATTACGTCTGCCCAAATGAGGAGCATTCGTTTCAACTTTATAAGATCTTGCCAATGCCTGTTGCCGGACAACATTGGCGGCTTGCATCAAAGAGTCGAGGGCGGCGCCAGTACGGGTGGCATCAGTAACTGTTTGGGCTTGAGCGCCGAGGGTAGCTAAAGCCAGAAGGGGTAGGAGAAGTAGAGCACGCTGCATAAAACTGGAAAGGATATACGAGTAGCCATCGGCCTGATGGGCGCAGGGCAGGTAGCAAAAACAGCGCCGTTTCAGCCCCCGCGGGCATTATGGCTTCGCAGTAGGGCGGGTGTGCTGCCAGGCCCAGGCAATAAGCACCAGCTGCAAGGGCAGCCGCAGCCAGAGCGCCCACAGCGGCACCGGCAGGCCCGCGCCGTGGCTTTGCAGCATGTAGAGGTTGGCCGGAAACACGGCCACCAGCAGCAAAACCAGCCCCCAGGCGGCCCAGCGCCGGGTGGCCGGCAGCAACAGGCCCAGGCCGCCGGCCACCTCGGCCGCCCCGCTCAGGTACACCAGCAGCAGCGGCTCCGGCAGGTAGGGCGGCACAATGCGCACGAAGGGCTGGGGCCGCAGGAAATGCGCCGCGCCGGCTACTAAGAATAACAAGGCCAGAGCCAGCCGGCTAACACGTTTGGTTGACATACACCTTGAGTAAGAGAACTTGCCTGCTATACGGTGGGGGAGGCCAGCCAGCCTGGCAGACGGTTGCCGGGCTGCCGAAAACCTGCCGGAGCTGCGTACCTTGGTCTAAGCGTTAGCGCCTTTATCCGCTTTTTATCCCGGTAGTTTCCCCATGAAGTTTTTCCCGTTGGCTCTTGCCCTGAGCCTCGCCACGGCCACCGCTAGCCTGGCCCAGCAGCCCGCCGGCTACCGCATCAACCTCAACTTGCAGCAAGTGGCCGCCGACCGGCTGAAGATAGTCGTCAACACGCCCATGCCCCGCGAAAATCAGGTTACCTACGTGATGCCCTCGGTTATTCCGGGCTCTTACTCCAAGAAGAATTACGGCCGGTTCGTGTCGGATTTCAAAGCCTTCGACCAGCAGGGCAAGCGCCTGAAAGTAAAGAACGATGGCCCCAATCTGTTTGTAATCGACGGAGCCCGGAAGCTGGCCCGCCTGGAATACCTAGTGGATGATACCTGGGACGTGAAGCAGGACGACGCGTTCATCTTCCAGCCCGGCGGCACCAACTTCGACGCGGGCCGCAACTTCACCCTCAACCACTACGGCCTCTACGGCTACCTGGAGGGCTACAAAATGCTGCCCTACGAGGTGCAGGTAACCAAGCCCGCCGACCTCTATGGCGCTACCGCCCTAGACGTGCGCCGCGCCTCGCCCACCCAGGACGTATTCACGGCCCCCAGCTACGTAACCCTGGCCGACGGCCCCATCCTCTACGCCCGCCCCGATACCACCAGCTTCAGCACCGGCGGGGCGCGCATTTCGGTGGCGGTACTGTCGGAGAGCGGGGTGGTGAAGGCCGCCGAGGTCAGCCAGATGCTGCGGCCCATGTCGGAGGCCCTGACCAAGTATTTCGGGCAGATGCCGGTGCCGCGCTACCAGTTTCTGTTCTACTTCCCGGCCAGCGGCTCCCCCCTCAGCAGCAAGGACGGGCGCTACGGGGCCATGGAGCACAGCTACTCCTCGGTGTACTTCCTACCCGAAATCAGTGACCCGGAGCGGCTGAAAAGCATGGTGGTGGAGGTAAGCTCCCACGAGTTTCTGCACATGCTGGCCCCGCTCAACATTCACTCCCGCGAAATCGGGGAGTTCGACTTCCGCAACCCGCAGATGTCGCAGCACCTGTGGCTGTACGAGGGCGTAACGGAGTACGTGGCCCAACTGGTGCAGCTGCAGGGTGGGCTGACCACCGAGGAGCAGTTCCGCCAGACCATGCGCGAGAAAATCCGGGATGCCGAAAAGTTTCCGGCCGGCGTATCCTTTACCGAAATGAGCCGCCGCATTCTGGAAAAGCCCTACGACGACATGTATGAAAACGTGTACAAGAAGGGTGCCCTCATCGGCCTGCTGCTCGATATCCGCATTCAGGAGCTGACCCAGGGCCGCCAGACCCTGCGCGACGTGCTGCTGGCGCTGCGCGCCAAGTATGGCCCCACCCGCTCCTTCGAGGACAAAGACCTGATTCCGGAAGTGGTGGCCCTCACGCACCCGCAAATCCAGCAGTTCTTCGACCAGTATGTGATTGGCCGGGAGCCGCTGCCGCTGGCCGAGTACCTGGGCAAAATCGGCTGGGACTACACCGACAAGGCCCGCGTGAAAATCCGGGCGTTTGGGCAGCTGGGTTTCCGTTACGATGAAAGCAAGCAGGAATTCCGCACCGCCGACGTGCAGGCCCAGACCAACGTGTTCGGTCTGCGCAACGACGACGTGATTCTGGCCGTGAATGGGCAGCCCCTCACCATGGCCAACGCCGAAAAGCTGCTCCGCCCGCTGGTAGATACTGAAACGGCCACGTCCGCGCCCGTAGAGCTTACCGTTCGGCGGGGCTCTGCCACCAGCACCGTAAAGGGCACTGCCCAGGAGTACGAGGTGGAAGCCAGCAACCTGCTCAAGCCCAGCCCCAGCGCCTCGCCCGCCCAAACTGCCCTGCGCCGCCAGGTACTTACGGCCCGGGGCTAGGCGTTAGGTGGCGGGGCCTGGGTTTCGGTAACCGCATCCGCCGCCAGGCCTCGCGCCAACCTTACGGCCAACCCCTACCTTTGCAGCAAGATGATACTACGAGCCGAACATCTGGTCAAGAAATACAAGTCGCGCACGGTGGTGAACGACATGAGCCTGCAAGTGGAGCAGGGCGAAATCGTGGGCTTGCTGGGCCCGAACGGAGCCGGCAAAACCACCTCGTTCTACATGACGGTGGGCATGGTGAAGCCCGATGCCGGCCGCGTGTTTCTGGATGAGCGGGAAATCACCAAGATGCCCATTTACCAGCGCGCCCGCCTGGGCGTGGGCTATCTGGCCCAGGAGGCCAGCGTATTCCGCGACCTGAGCGTGGAGGAGAATATTCTGGCCGTGCTGGAAATGACCGATATGCCCAAGCAGGCCCAGCGCGACAAAGTGGAGGAGCTGCTCAACGAGTTCAGTCTGACCCACGTGCGCAAAAACCTGGGCCGGGTGCTGAGCGGGGGGGAGCGGCGGCGTACCGAAATTGCCCGGGCCCTGGCCGTCGACCCCAAATTCGTGCTCCTGGATGAGCCCTTCGCCGGCGTCGACCCCATTGCCACCGAGGAAATTCAGAGCATCGTGGCCCGGCTCAAGCACAAAAACATCGGCATCCTCATCACCGACCACGACGTGAACTCCACCCTGGCCATTGTGGACCGGGCCTACCTGCTGTTCGAGGGCAAGCTGCTGAAAGCCGGCACCGCCGAGGAGCTAGCCGCCGACGAAATGGTGCGCCGCGTGTACTTGGGCAAGAACTTCGAACTGAAACGCAAGGTATAATCACAGATTCAGCAGATTACACGGATTGCACAGACAATAGCGCGCAGACCTGCCGGTAAGGAGTAGCTACGCTTTGCAGAATCAGGGTAGCCTGTTCGGGTAATTTTTATGTATGAAATAAGTATAATTTGCTGAATAGGTGATTGTTGTGGAATATAAGCACAAAGAACTAACGCACGCGGTTATTGGGTGTGCTATGCAGGTGCATCGAACGTTGGGGGCTGGATTTCCGGAGGTAGTGTACCAGCGTAGTCTGGCCCTTGAGTTGGAAGCAGCCGGTATTGCGTTTCAGCGCGAAATAGTCATGCCGCTGTTTTATCGGGAGCGGGAGGTGGGTTCCCGGCGCGCTGACTTTATGATAGAAGGCTGTGTGCTGGTAGAGTTAAAGGCAGTAAGCGAAATTACCCCGTTGCATCAGCAACAGATAATCAACTATCTGAAAGCCTACCAACTGGAGATTGGACTACTCCTGAATTTTGGAGAGGCCAGCTTGCAGTTCCGCCGTTTTATCCGGACGTCTGGCAATGCCTGAGACCCTGCTGTATAAGCTGGGTTTTAGTTTTGAGTGCTTGGTGCGTACTTACTGTGCGCGTGTTTCCGCTCTGACTACCTGAATCTGTGAAATTCATTCAATCTGCTCAATCTGCGATTCTCACCTGGGCCGTGCAGCGCCGCTTAGCCAGCATTGAGCACATTCGCCGCTACCCGCAGGACGCCCAGGCCCAGGTACTCACCAGCCTGCTGCACGCGGCCCGGCGCACGGAGTGGGGCCGCCGTTACGGTTTTGCCGATGCGCCTTCGGCTCGGGAGTTTGCCCGGCGCGTGCCTATCAGCAGCTACGAAGAGTTGTATCCGGAAATTGAGCGGGTGCTGCGGGGCGAAACGGACGTGCTCTGGCCCGGCAAGCCCGCGTGGTTTGCCAAGAGCAGCGGCACCACCAACGCCCGCAGCAAGTACATTCCCATCACCCGCGAATCTTTGCACGAGGGCCACTACCGCGCCGGCCGCGACATGACGGCCCTGGCTACGCTGTATTACCCCGAGGTTGATATTCTGGGCGGTAAAACCCTGTCACTGGGTGGCACCCACGGCCCCAACCCCTTCCGCCCCGATGATGCTGCCTCCCGCGTCGGTGACGTATCGGCGGTGATTATGCAGAATCTGCCCGCCTGGGCCGAGTTTGTGCGCACCCCGCCCCTGGAGCTGGCCCTGCTGGATGAGTGGGAAGAAAAGATTGAGCGCATTGCCCGCCACGTCCTCCAAGCCGATGTGCGCGTGCTGGCCGGCGTGCCTACCTGGATGATTGTGCTGCTGCGCCGAGTAGTAGAACTGGCCGGTGCGGAATCCATTGTGGACGTATGGCCTAATCTGGGGCTGTTTCTGCACGGAGCCGTGGCGTTCGGGCCGTATCGGGAGCTGTTCCGTCAGCTCATTCCCAGCCCCCACATGCACTACCTAGAGGTGTACAATGCCTCCGAGGGCTACCTGGCCCTCCAGGATGAGCCCGACTCCGAGGACCTGCTGCTGCTGCTGGACCACGGCATCTACTACGAGTTTCTGCCCCCCGACCAGTGGGAAGCCGCCCAGCCCCAGGCTATCGGGCTGGAGCAGGTGGAGCTGGGCAAGCAGTACGCCCTCATCATCAGCACCAACGCCGGCTTATGGCGCTACAAAATCGGGGATACGGTGCGCTTCACTTCCCTGGCGCCCTACCGCATCCGCATTTCGGGCCGCACCAAGCACTTTCTCAATGCATTTGGGGAAGAAGTGGTGGTGGAAAATGCCGATGCCGCCCTGGCCGCTGCCTGCCAGGCTACCGGCACCACTGTGCGCGACTACACTGCCGCCCCCATCTACTTCGCGGCCCACGACGGAGCCTCCCGGGGCGGCCACCAGTGGCTGATAGAATTCACCCACCCCGGGGTTGACTTGGCCCACTTCACCACCGTGCTGGACACCACGCTCCGCCAGCTCAACTCCGACTACGACGCCAAACGCCACCGCGACATTGCCCTAACACCGCCGGTGGTGACGGCCGTGCCCGCCGGCACCTTTGAGCAGTGGCTGGCCCGGCGGGGCAAGCTCGGTGGGCAGCATAAAGTACCGCGCCTGAGCAACTCCCGGGAAATACTGGACGAGTTACTTGAGCAACTAAATAATTAGTTGTAACTATCGAAAACAGTCGTATTCCTCGTTTTCGATGCGCTATTCTCATCACTCTACCTTGCTGGCTGCCTTGCTCGGGTTACTGGCCTCCTGCACCACTATCCGCCAGCACGGCCCCATCGGGTTCTGGTCGCGCAACCGGTTTCACCCTACTGATGACAAGCGGCACGGTCCCTGGCGGGAGTATTTTGACGCCGCCGGGCAGCACCGGGCCAATGCTGGGCGCTACTCGCATGGTCTGCCAGCGGGGCGGTGGCAGTATTTTGCCCCCTCCGGCGAGCTAGAGCGAGAAGAACGGTTTTCTCAGCGCCAGCCGGGGCTAGTAGCCATCCGCTACTATCACCCCAGCGGCACCGTCGCCAAGCAGGGACAAGCCCGCTACAACATATCCGATACCAACGTGCGCTTTTTCTGGTTTGGGGAGTGGAAGTGCTATGATACTGCAGGTCAGCCGTTACCCTCTGAGTTTTACCGGAACGGCCAAAAAACGGCCACCTTGGTTACCAACGCAGCCGGGGATTCTATTGCCTGGCCTACTCGCTAGGTGTGTATTGCACTGTGTAGGTATAGCTCTGGGCTGATTCTTCCTCTGAAAAAAACTGGCAACCAGAGTATATGTGCTGATTGGTGGGTAGTTAGTTCTACCGGGTAGAGATATGCGTTGGTCGAAGCCAACTATCAGAAAATAGGTTTTATTTGGGATGCTGCCTACATTTCTGGTATTGTTCAACTGCCTATATCCCACCTATGGCCGTTTCTACTTCCATTTCTACTTCTGGCTCTCGTCGCCGCCACCGCCGTCTTAAATCAGAGAAAACACCCATTGTCCGCAACCGCAAACTCGTGGTCGGTGTATTGGGCCTGCTGCTGTTTGCTCTGCTTGCCAGTTTGGGCGTAATAGCGGCCAACTTGAGCTAACAGCCAACTACCGCCCTTACCTAGTATAGCACCCACACAAAGGCCCGACTTGCCAATACAGGAAGGTCGGGCCTTTGCGCGGGTGCTTGGCATCGTT
The DNA here is from genome assembly GCF_032464715.1 of Hymenobacter endophyticus. Lineage (NCBI taxonomy): Bacteria > Pseudomonadati > Bacteroidota > Cytophagia > Cytophagales > Hymenobacteraceae > Hymenobacter > Hymenobacter endophyticus. The sequence continues at coordinate 90,439 of NZ_JAWDJT010000013.1, forward strand.
GTTATTCGTCCAGAATACCGCCTACCATTTTGCCCAGAATACTGCCGCTTTCCTTTTGGGCATTACCGCCATTCGGGGCCAGGGCCTGAATCAGCTTTTTCACGGGCATAGATTGGAGCCATACCCGGCCGGTACCGCGCAGCGTAGCCAGCAGCAGCCCTTCGCCCCCGAAAATCATTGACTTCAGCCCGCCAGCGCGCGTAATGCTGAAATCAATGCCCGGTTCAAAGGCCACTACGCACCCCGTATCTACCCGCAGCAGCTCGTTGTTCAGGTGCTTCTCAATGATAGTCCCGCCAGCGTGGACAAAGGCTCTGCCGTCGCCGGTAATTTTCTGCAAAATAAAGCCCTCTCCTCCAAAAAAGCCTGCGCCCAGCTTTTGGTTAAGGTGCAGGCTGATTTTGGTGCCTTTGGCGGCTGCCAAAAATCCGTCCTTTTGCACAATCAAGCCCTGGGGCAATTCCCGTAAGTTGAGCGGGATGATGGTGCCAGGATACGGAGCCGAAAACGCCACATGAGCTTTGCCGTAGCCGCCGCGGTGGGTAAAGTGCGTCATAAACAGCGACTCGCCGGTAATCAGGCGGGTGCCGGCCGAGAACAGCTTGCCCATAATGCTCTGGTTTGGCTCTGAGCCGTCGCCCATTTTCGTTTCAAAGGCAATGGCCTCGCTCATATACACCATGGCGCCGGCCTCGGCAACAACGGTTTCATTGGGGTCCAACTCTACTTCGAGTACCTGGATGTCATTACCCAGAATTTTGTAATCAACGTCGTGGGACTGCATACGCGCTAAGGAATGGGTGAATAATGCCCCAAGTATAGCGAAATGGCAATTTACGCGACCCTTCAAACCATTTGGTGTATATGAAAAACGGCTTACAAACGCCGCCAACGCCAGTTGAGTAGCGTTGGCGGCGTTTGTAAGCCGTGGTGCGGGCACTGATAACGTTATTCGTTGTCGGCTGCGGAGGACTCCGGGTCGTCTTCAGCGCTGGCTTTAGGGCCTTTCTTCTTGGCCTCCCGGCTGGTGCGGCGCATAAAATCCTCGTCCGACTCCTCGGGTTCCTGTACGCCGTCTTCCAGCAAGAAATCCTCTTCCTCCTTCTCGCCAAATTGCCCGTCGCGGTTCACCAGCTTTTTGTCGCGTACGTGGCGGTTCAAAAACAGGTTAATATCCTCAATGGAGTAGTTGGAGGTGATTTCACCCAGTGGGTTTACCTTGATTTCGAAGCCTTCCAACTCCTTATGCACCCGGGCTTTTTTCTCGGGGTCGGCGGCTTTTTTCTTTGGGTTAACGGGTTTTTTGGCCATGATACAAACGGCTAAAGAGTCAGTAGGAAAGCGGACCAGTAGGCCCCTTGCCCTTACGTACGCAAGCCCCCCGCCGAAAGATGTGCCGCCCAGTACCGGCCCAACAAGTGGCCCGAAAACCAACCGGCCCACCCAACGAGTGTTGGGCAGGCCGGTTGCAAGTCAATATATAGCAACTATAACCTAAGCAGGCAGCGCGGCTACGGCCGCCTGAATACGGGCAGCGGTTTCCTGAGGCCCCAGAATACTCATGATATGCATCAGATCGGGGCCGGCGGCGTTACCGGTTACGGCTACGCGCAGGGCTTGCAGCACCTGCCCAATTTTCAGGCCCTGAGCTTCCAGCACCTGCGTGAGCAACGCTTTGATGCCATCAGCCGAGGCATCGGCGGTAGCAGGCAACTGGGCAGCAAATCCGGCCAGCGCGGCGGATACCTGCGGGTTCCACTTCTTGCTGATCACCTGCTCGTCGTAGCTGGCGGGGCGCTGGAAGAACAGCTGCGCTTCCTTGGCCAGGTCGGCCGGGAAAGTTGCCCGCTCTTTTACCAAAGCGGCAATTTGTTCAGCCTGGTCGGCAGGTACTTCAACTCCTTGTTTGCTTAGCTCCTCGGTGAGGTACTGGGCTAGCTCGGCATCGGGTTTGGCGCGCAGGTACTGCTCATTGTACCAGCGCACTTTGTTTTGGTCGAAGCGGGCCGGCGACTTGCTCACGCGCTCAATCGAGAAGTTCTCAATCAGCTCGTCCATCGTAAATAGCTCCTGCTGGGTGCCGGGGTTCCAGCCCAGGAAGGCCAGGAAGTTGATGAACGCCTCGGGCAAATAGCCTGATTCCCGGTAGCCGCTGCTCACGGTGGGCTCACCGGTTTCGGCGTCCTTGCCGTGGAATTCCAGTGGGAACACCGGGAAGCCCAGCTTGTCACCGTCGCGCTTCGAGAGTTTGCCGGTGCCATCGGGCTTGAGTAGCAGGGGCAGGTGAGCAAACTGGGGCATAGTGCTTTCCCAACCTAAATAGCGGTACAGCAGCACGTGCAGGGGGGCCGAGGGCAGCCACTCTTCGCCCCGGATAACGTGAGTAATTTCCATCAGGTGGTCGTCCACGATATTGGCCAGATGGTAGGTCGGCATGCCGTCCGACTTCATCAGCACTTTATCGTCGATGCTGCTGGAGTGCACCACTACCCAGCCCCGGATGAGGTCGTTGAAGCGGATTTCCTCCTTGCGCGGCACCTTCAGGCGAATTACGTAGGGCGTGTTGTTGGCCAGCAGCTGCTCCACTTCCTCGGCCGGCAGGGTGAGGGAGTTGCGCATCTGAGCGCGGGTGATGCTGTTGTACTGGGGGTTGGGCACCTTGGCGGCCGTGAGGCGCGCACGCATGGCGTCCAGCTCCTCGGGCGTATCGAAGGCGTAGTAGGCGTGGCCGTCCCGGATGAGCTGGTCGGCGTACTGGCGGTACATGGGCTTCCGCTCACTCTGGCGATACGGCGCGTGGGGGCCACCTTGCTCAATTCCCTCATCAATTTCGATGCCGCACCAGCGCAGGGAGTCCATAATGTACTGCTCAGCGCCGGGCACGAAGCGGTTCTGGTCGGTGTCTTCGATGCGCAGCAGCATTTTGCCGCCCAGTTTGCGGGCCAGCAGGTAGTTATACAGCGCCGTGCGCACGCCGCCGATGTGCAGCGGCCCCGTGGGGCTGGGCGCAAAGCGCACCCGTACTTCTCTTTCCATAAGTCAGTCAGTTCACGGCGTTTTCGGGTGGGAAAACGCGCCGCAAAGGTACGAAAGGGGAAGTAGTGAAGAGGTGAAATTGTAAGCTGATGCGGGTGGCGTTCTGTCTGCATCATTAGGCCGGGCAAAACACTCCGCTTATCAGCCCATAATTTCACTATTCATTCCACTACCAACCCATATTTGCCCAGCAGGCCCGCCAAGCCCTGAACGGAAAAACGGGCCTGTTTTACCTCGTTCTGCTCCGGGTCAAGCACCACGTTCTGGGCCGTGCGGAAGTCGGCTCCAAATAGGCGGGTTTGGGCGAAAATGGCTCCGCGCAACTGGCACTCCTCGAACACCGCGTTGGTGAGGTCGGCGCGGGTAAAGTCGGTTTCCAGCAAAGAGCAGCTTGCAAATCGGGTGTTCGGCATCACCTTGCCCCAGAAAGACGCATAATCCAGCTGGCACCGGTCAAAATGCACATCAAACAGCATGTCGCGGCAGGAGGTAAACTGCAGCCCCAGCAGCTTACAGCCTTCGAAGGCCACATTTTGCAGACCGGTGTTAGCCAGGGTGGCTCCCGTCAGGTTGCAATTCTCGAACAGACACTCGCTGAAACGCCTGCCCGCCAAATTCGCCTGGCTTAAATCGAAACCGATGAAATGATACTGCTCGAATTCCTGCTGCCCTACCAGCTCTGGGGGGAGAATGCGCGTGAGCACGTTTTCGGGTGGAAAATAGGCCGGCTTTGCCAGGGCCTTGGCTGGTTTGCGGGAAGCCGGTCGGCGCATTACGTACGGTTTCTAGAGCCGAGCCACAGCACCAGACCCAGCAAAGTGATGCCCCCTTTAATGGCCCAGGCGACTGTTGCACCCCAGTTATTCATCCAATCCAGGAGTGGAAACCGAAAATTGGCGGGTAGCAGAAATGGGGCCAGCATGGCAATAAGGCCTGCGAAGAATAAGAAAATACCAAACTCGCGCATAAAGGTGAAATGGTGAAGTGGTGATTTAGTGAGTTTGACTTTCAGAAGAACCTAACGGCACAATCTGCACAATTCGCGCAAGCAGCGCAAACCGAACGTCAAACTCACCACTTTACCACTTCACCGCTACTGCACCGCTACGCAGGATATTTCAACCAGCACATCCTTTGGCAGACGGCTTACTTCCACCGTTTCGCGGGCGGGAGCATAATCCGCCTCAAAATAGTTGCCGTAGATTTCGTTAATAAGGCCGAAGTTGCCCAGATCCTTTACGAAAATGCTGCATTTCACTACGTCGCGCAGCGTAAGATTAGCCGCTGCCAGCACGGCCTGCAGGTTGCGCATTACCTGATGAGTTTGCTGGGCTACGTCGCCTTCACCTACCAACTGGCCAGTAGAATCAAGCGCAATTTGCCCGGAAACGTACACAGTATTGCCTGCCTGAATAGCCTGGCTATATGGCCCGATGGGAGCAGGAGCCTGGGGCGAAAAAATGATGGTGTGAGCCATGAGTACCGAAAGTGAGAAGGTGGGGTAGGGAAAATAGGCAGATGCCAAAGTACCAGAAAAATTGGGCTTCAGCAGGTTGTAAATGCTGACCGCCGCCCCGGATAACTCCAAGGCGGCGGTAGCTTGCTCTAACGAGTAATAACGGGCTTACTCTACCGTTACCGATTTGGCTAGGTTACGGGGCTGGTCGACGTTGCAGCCGCGCAGTACGGCAATGTGGTAGCTCAGCAGCTGTAGCGGCACCACCGAAACCAGAGGCATCAGTACTTCACTGGTAGCGGGCACTTCAATAGTGAATTCAGCCATAGCCGGAATTACGTCGTCGCCTTCCGTTACTACGGCAATGATGCGGCCTTTGCGGGCCTTCACTTCCTGAATGTTGCTAACCACTTTCTCGTATGAGCTGTCCTTGGTGGCAATTACCACCACGGGCATGTTCTCATCGATGAGGGCAATGGGGCCATGCTTCATTTCGGCGGCGGGGTAACCCTCGGCGTGGATGTAGCTGATTTCTTTCAGCTTCAATGCGCCTTCCAGGGCCACGGGGAAGTTGTAGCCCCGACCCAGGTACAGGAAGTTCGGCACGTCCTTGAACGTCTCGGCAATCTTTTCAATCTGGTCGTTGAGCTGCAACGCCTTCTCTACTTTCGCGGGAATGTTGTTCAACTCCACCATCAGCTCGCGCAGGCGGGTGTCGGTGAGGGTACCACGCTTGTGGCCCACAATCATGGCCAGCAGCGTGAGCACCGTTACCTGGGCCGTGAAGGCTTTGGTAGAAGCCACCCCGATTTCGGGGCCGGCGTGGGTGTACGCGCCAGCATCAGTAGCGCGGGCAATGCTGCTGCCTACCACGTTGCAGATACCGAAAATGGTAGCGCCGCGGCTTTTGGCCAGCTCAAGGGCCGCCAGCGTATCGGCCGTTTCGCCCGACTGTGAAATGGCAATTACAATGTCACGCTCCGTAATAACGGGGTTGCGGTAACGGAACTCCGAGGCGTATTCTACCTCTACCGGAATACGGGCCAAGTCTTCCAGCAGATACTCGGCTACGAGGCCGGCATGCCAGCTGGTGCCGCAGGCCACAATCAGGATGCGGTCGGCATTTACGAACTTCCGCTCGTACGCGCGCACGCCACCCATGTTCAGGTGACCGGCTTCCAACTCCAAACGGCCGCGCATGGAGTCGAGAATCGAGCGGGGCTGCTCAAAAATCTCCTTCAGCATGAAGTGCTCGTAACCGCCTTTCTCGATGCGGTCCAACTCTAGCTCTAGTGTCTGGATGTAGGGCGTCTGCACCACGTCTTCGCGGGAGCGGATTTCGAGCTTGCCATCTTTGATAACAGCCAGCTCATAGTCATTCACATACACCACTTCATTGGTGTACTCGATGATAGGCGTAGCATCAGAAGCCAAGAAAAACTCACCTTCACCCACGCCGATAACCAGCGGAGAGCCTTTGCGGGCTGCAATCAGTTGGCCGGGGTTGTCTTTGCTAAGTACTACAATGGCATAAGCACCCACTACCTCATGCAGGGCCAGGCGCACGGCTTCCTCCAGCGTGCAGCTATTTTGCTTCTGAATCTCCTCAATAAGGTTTACGAAAACTTCCGTATCCGTATCGGAATGGAATACGTGACCCTGCTGCTGCAAGTGCTGCTTCAGGGCCGCGTAGTTTTCAATAATACCGTTGTGGATGATGGCAATACGCTCCGAAGTAGAATAGTGCGGGTGCGCATTCACATCGTTCGGCTCGCCGTGGGTAGCCCAGCGGGTGTGGCCCATGCCGATGTGGGCGTGGGTGTCCTGCTCACCAATGTAGGCTTCGAGGTCAGCTACTTTGCCTTTCTTTTTGTAAACGGTGAGCTGCCCGTTTAGCAGAGCAACGCCGGCTGAATCGTAGCCCCGGTATTCCAGGCGACGCAGACCTTTGATGATGATAGGGCAAGCCTCACGGTGCCCAATGTAAGCTACAATTCCGCACATAGCAGTTGATTTATGACAGAGCAGATGGTTCTGAGAAAGAGAAAAAATCGGGCGGCAACGGCAAAAGCCGTGCCGCCCTTACTAACAGGTTTCCCTGGCAGAGTTGAACCTACCGTAACTTAGAGTAGTATACGCGCAGCTTAATATTGTTTGCGTCTAGTTGAGCCCGGTTCAGGTTTAGTACGGAACTGGAGCGCAACGTAGGTGACAGAACGAGGCCACTGGGCAATTCACCTTCCAGACGATTCTGCAGGTAGGCCTGCAGATATTCAGTCAAAGGTACCGAATACTGCTGCACCGGATCTTGGCCGGCAGGAACTGTAGCTACGGCTGGTGCAACTCCTGGCCCCGCCGAGGATGGGGTAAGACGAGCACCGCTAAGTGAATTAGTGCCTTCCGCCGGTACCAGTCGCTCGTAGGTGGTAGCGCCAACAGTCCGGGTCAGGACGGCGTTAGCGTTATTTACCTCATACAGGTACAAGCCGTTAGGGTAAGGAAACAGGGCGTTGCTGTTTTGCTTGATAGGCACTATCAACTCGGCCCGGTTGATGGCAATATCGGTACTGTTACGTAGGTTGTCTAAACCCTGAAACTCAATGCGAGTTCCCAGGCCAATACCGCCCTGGGCGTACGTGAAGCCGTTGGAGGCTACCGCCGGAACCTGGCTTTGTGCTGTGGTAAGTCCTGCCAGCGGAGTACCACTCAAGTCAGTGGCAATTTGTGTAAAATACTTGCCCGGCAAACCCGACAGACCGTTGGCCAGCAGAAGACGGTAGAGCCTTGACCGTACTTTGGTAACCGTACCCACCGTAGCGGTAGCGGTGTAATAGAAAGAAACGCTGGCGCCGGTATTTGAGGAGAATCCAACAATATTGCCCGAGTGATTGGCTGATGCCTCCAAGGCAATGCCCTTCCACACGGCATCCAACTTAGCCTGCGTCGGGGTACCGTCCTTCAGCGCGGTGAATACCGAGTTTGCCAGTGTAGCGGTATTGGCGTAGCGTAGCAGCCGTACCCGTACTACTTGGTCGGGCTCCGTGGTGGTGATGACCGTGGTGGTCGTGTCGGAGGACACACCGGAACCCACCCGTCGCTTTACAGTTCGCGTGCGGTTCAGTGGTGCTGATAAGCCAGCCAGCAGCGTGTTGCTAGTGGCCACCGAGGATGTAGAATTGTACACTGCCCGTTCATCCAGCGGCTGCGCTAACGCCTGCAAATCAAACCGCAAAGGCTGCGCGGCCGAGCCATAGACTTGGTTGAATGGGAGCGTAACCACCACTGAATCGAGTCGGTGAGCCGTGAAAGTCGACGGAATAGTGTCGCTGGTCACTACCTGCAAATTCAGGTAGCCCTTAGCCGTGGTAGTACCCACGAAGGAATCACGGAGACGTCCCACCAGCAGCTGATCCGCCTGTATAGTTTCAACCGGCTGCTGGCGTACCGTGTAGGCTGTCACCGGAAGGTCGAGGTAATTTGCCGTGATAGGAGAGGTGCCGGGCAATTCCAGGCCGAGGTCATTGGCTTCTTCACAGCCAGTAGTCAGGCCCAGTAAGGCAACTGCAACAAGGGAAACCGAAGCAAGTCGGCTGGCGCTAGTTGGCCAATTCATTATATAGTGCGTAGTAAGAAGTCAACAGGTTGTCGTCGGCGGCTACCTGCTCAATTTGTTTGTTGCCTGAGTACTCCGTGAATAGGGTATTCAAGTTTTCGCTGAAGTCTTCATCCGACTTCACTACGGCATCCGCGTACTCCATGCCTACTTTAATGAAACCGCCGAAGTCGGCCGTTTTCAGTGAAGCCAGCATTTCGTCTTCAATGTCGAGCATCTTGGCCTTCTCTACAATATCACCCTCAAACTTAAAGTCGAATTCGTTATTGTAGATGGTAAACACCGATTTGGCATCCTTAAAAATCGGGTCCTTTTTGTAGGTCGTTTTTAGGTACATCGGAATCAAGCCGGTCATCCAGTCATTGCAGTGTACAATGTCCGGTGACCAACCCAACTTTTTCACTGTTTCCAGTACACCTTTGCAGAAGAAAATGGCCCGCTCGTCATTATCAGAGTGGAACTTGTCATTCTTATCTACGAGTACCGACTTACGATGAAAGTAATCTTCGTTGTCGATGAAATAAACTTGCAACTTCGCATTCGGGATGGACGCCACTTTAATAATGAGCGGCTTTTCATCTTCGCCCACGGCAATATTAATTCCCGACAAACGCACTACTTCATGCAGGCGGTTTTTACGCTCGTTAATAATGCCGAATCGGGGTACAAAAATGCGGATTTCCATCCCCATTTCCTGCATTCCCTGCGGCAAACGCCGCAAAAACTCTGCTACCTTGGTGGTCTGCAAAAACGGGTTGATTTCCGTGGCAGCATAGAGTATTCTCAACTTAGACATAGAGAGTCAGTTGGGGTGATTGAGGAAGGGCAACACTTTGGGATGCACAAAATTAAACATTTTTGAGGGAAATTTCAATCATAGCCAGCCGGCGGCTCGCCGGGAGGCCTGTTTTACTCTATGGAGATACTGAATACTGCCGCTACGTTGCAAGCCTACACGGAAAAGGCGCGGCGTAATGGTCAGCGCGTTGGGCTGGTGCCCACTATGGGCGCGCTACACGAGGGGCACCTACAGTTGGTGCGGGCCGCCGCTCAGGAATGTGAGGTGGTGATTGTCAGCATTTTTGTGAACCCCACCCAGTTCAATAACCCCGACGACTTTCGCCTCTACCCCCGCCTGCCCGAGGCCGACGCGGCTTTGCTGGCTCCGGCCGGCTGCACAGCGTTGTTCCTGCCCTCGGTGGAGGAAATGTACCCCCAGCCAACAGTACTGCGCTTTGATTTTGGGGCCTTGGAAAGGGTAATGGAAGGGGAGCACCGGCCTGGGCATTTCAACGGAGTAGCTACGGTAGTGAGTAAGCTGTTTCATCTGAGCCGGCCACACCGGGCCTATTTTGGGCAGAAGGACCTGCAGCAAGTAGCCATCGTGCGCCAACTAATAGCCGATTTGTCGTTTGATCTGAACCTGATAGCCTTTCCCACCGTGCGCGAAGCGGATGGCCTGGCTATGTCGTCCCGTAACCGGCGCCTGCCGGCCGAGGCCCGCGCTGTAGCCCCACAGCTGTACCGGGCGTTGCAACTAGCTGAGCAGTTGGTGCAGGCCCGTCAGCAGAGCCCACTTGAAGTTCAGGCGGCGGTTGAAGATTATTTGCGGGCTGAGGCGGCTATTACACTGGAGTACTTTACGGTAGTAAACGCCCACACCCTGCAGCCACTGACACAATGGCCGCCCGACCAGCCGGTGGCTCTGTGCCTTGCTGCCCACCTTGGCGGAGTACGGCTGATTGATAATATAGTAGTGCAGTAGCGTAGCGAATTGGTGGTTAGGCTGGGCATTTGGTTGGTGCAAATAGCCAATACCGAACTGGCAACTCGCTACATCACCTTTCGTATCTTTGCGGGCCAAAAACCACCCGCTTTTCCTGGCCATGCATATTGAGGTTCTTAAGTCGAAAATTCACCGCGTAAAAGTCACGCAGGCGGAGCTGCACTACGTGGGTAGTATCACCATTGATGAGGACCTGCTGGATGCGGCCAATATGGTGGAAAATGAGAAGGTAACCATCGTGAATATTAACAATGGGGAGCGGTTCGAAACCTATACTATCAAGGGTGAGCGGGGCTCAGGAATGATTTGCCTGAATGGGCCGGCCGCGCGCCGCGTAGCCGTCGGCGACATTGTTATTATCATTTCTTACGCCCTCATCGACTTTGCCGAGGCCAAAGCCCACAAGCCCACGGTGATTTTCCCGGATCAACACAACCGCGTAGCCTAGCCCCTAGTGGAGGCTCTTACGGAAGGAAGGCTGGCTATTCTACCTCCAGAATAGCCAGCCTTTTTGCTGCAGGAAATACACAGACTTGTACCATCATATTTCTACATGAAACAACTGCTCAATATTATCAAGTATGTCCTGCTACTGGCCGTATCGGTGCTGCTGATGCGCTACGCCTTGCAGGGCCAAGACCTGAGCCGCGTGGGGCAGTACGTGCGCGAGGCCAACTATTCTTGGCTGCTCATTACCACGGTCCTATCGGCGCTGGGCTATTTCAGCCGGGCCTACCGCTGGAAGATGCAGATTGACCCCACCGGCCACAAGCCCCGCTACTGGGACGTGTACCACGCCATGATGGTGGGCTACCTGGCCAATATGGTGCTGCCGCGCATGGGAGAGGTTATCCGGTGCTCGGTGCTGCGGCGTACCAGCGGCGTGCCGGTGCAGGTGGCGCTGGGAACCGTGGTAACCGAGCGGGTAATTGATGTGCTGGTGCTGCTGGGCCTGCTGGGGGCCACGCTGCTGCTGGACTTCAACACCTTCTGGACGTTCGTGACCGATAACCTGCTGGCCGGCCGCTACGATGCCCTGGCCCGCAACCGCACGCCGCTGCTGCTGGCGCTGGGTATTGCCACGCTGCTGCTGCTCACGCTGGCTTACGCCGTGTTCCGTAACCTGGAGCGCCTGCGCCAGAACGCATTGTTCAACAAAGCCATGACCTTTGTGAAGGGCCTGCTGGCCGGGGTGTTCAGCGTGCTGAAGATGGAGCGCAAGGGCACTTTCCTGCTCCATACCCTTTTCACCTGGTTGGTGTACTTCCTCATGGATTACCTGGCCTTCTTCGCCTTCCCGGCTACCTACGACCTGGGTATGCGCGCCGGCTTGGCCGTTCTTACGTTCGGGGCTTTCGGTATGGCCGCTCCAGTGGCCGGTGGAGTAGGGCCATTTCACATTATGGTACAGGGTATTCTGCTGGTGTACGGCGTCAGCAAGGAGGCCGGTATTGCCTATGCGCTGGTGGTGCACGGCTCCCAGACCCTGCTGGTGGTGCTGATGGGTGGCGTCAGCTTCCTGATCAGCATGATGAAATCGGGCAAAAAAGCCGTGCTGTCCGAGGTGGCGGCCTAAGCCGGCAGCTTTACTGTAGTTTAGCCGCCTGGTTGCCCTGCAGCCGGGCTGCCCTTTTTTACGACCAATTTCCCTCTGTTCGACACGTTATGCAGTGGACTAAAGAAAAAATCATGAGCCGCGAGGCGTTGCTGCCGGTAGTAGCCGGGTGGCAGGCTACTGGTGAGAAAGTGGTGTTCACTAACGGGTGCTTTGATTTGCTGCACCTGGGCCACGTCGATTACTTGGAGCAGGCCCGCCACCTGGGCCAGCGGCTGGTAGTGGGCCTGAACACAGACGCCTCCGTGAGCTGCCTCAAGCCTGGTCGGCCTTTGCAGGACGAAGTGTCACGGGCGCGGGTGTTGGCCTCGCTTTTGTTTGTGGATGCAGTAGTGCTTTTCGATGAGCAAACTCCTTTGGCCCTGATTGAAGCTCTGCGCCCCAACATCCTGGTGAAGGGCGACGATTACCAGATCAGCGGAATTGTGGGCCATGAAGTAGTGTTACAGAACGGTGGCCAGGTACTTACCGTACCGCTGGTAGCCGGCTACAGCACCACGCGCATCGTTGAGCGGATTCTGCGCGGCGCTTAGTCACGGGAGCTTTCCAGGGAGGGAAGCCCCAGACGGTGCCGGGCGCCTTTTTCACGTAAACCCTCTTTCCCATGTACCACATTAGTCCGGCCTACATCATCGTGCTGCTCACCATGCTGGCCTCCTGGCTTATCCAGATGCGCCTGCGCAGCAAGTTTGAGAAGTACTCGCAGGTAGGCCTGCGCAACGGCCTCTCCGGCCGCCAGATTGCCGAGCTGATGCTTGCCGACCACGGCATCACCGATGTGCGCATCATCAGCACCGAAGGCCAACTCACCGACCACTACAACCCCACCGACAAAACGGTCAACCTCAGCGAGTCGGTGTACAACGACCGGAGCGCCGCCGCTGCGGCCGTGGCCGCTCACGAGTGTGGCCATGCTGTGCAGCATGCCACTGCTTACAGCGCCCTGCAGTTCCGCTCGGCTATGGTGCCGGCGCTGGGTGCGGTTTCCAAGTTCATGCCCATTTTGCTGTTCTTGGGCGTCATCATGCTACGTACTACGCCGTTGCCGCTTACCATCGGGGTAGTCTTCTTTGCGCTTACTACTCTTTTCAGCTTCGTTACCCTGCCTGTGGAGTTTGATGCCTCCAAACGGGCCCTGGCCTGGATGGACAAGCGCAACATCGTAACCGCTGAGGAGCATGTGATGGCCAAAGATGCTCTGTGGTGGGCCGCCATGACCTACGTGGTAGCTGCCCTGGGCTCCCTGGCTACGCTGTTCTATTACGCCACGCTGCTAATGGGCCGCCGCCGCTAATATTCTATCTGCTTACCGCACCAAAGCGGCTACTCCGGGCAACTGGGGTAGCCGCTTTACGTTGGGCAGTTGCCCTCATTATCGGAATCCTACAAACGCATCCGTATACCCAGTATAAAGGCAACGCGGCACCATTAGAGCGTGCAAGATGTTGTAGCAGCTATAAAACAAAATCCGGCTTCCGGTCTTATTTGGCAGGCGCACCGATAAAAAACTGTGGCTTCTGCTTAATCTGCAAAAACAACGGGTTAATTTTGACCTGCCAGCGAATTTACGCTTGTCCTTGATTAGCCCATTTTCCCACCCCACCCTTTTCTTTACCGATGGATTTTCAGCTCACCGAAGAACAACTAGCCGTACAGGCCGCCGCCCGCGACTTTGCCCAGAGTGAACTATGGGCCGGCGTAATTGAGCGTGATGAACACCAGAAGTTCCCCGCCGAGCAAATCAAGAAAATGGGTGAGCTGGGTTTTCTGGGCATGATGGTAAGCCCCGAATACGGCGGCGGCGGTATGGACACGGTGAGCTACGTGCTGGCCATGGAGGAAATCAGCAAGGTAGATGCCTCCTGCTCCGTTATCATGTCGGTGAACAACTCACTGGTGTGCTGGGGCCTGGAGAAATATGGCACCGAGGAGCAGAAGCAGAAGTACCTGACTAAGCTGACCACCGGCGAAATCATCGGCGCCTTTGCCCTGTCGGAGCCCGAAGCCGGTTCGGATGCTACCAGCCAAAGCACCACCGCCGAAGATAAGGGTGATCATTACCTGCTCAACGGTACCAAAAACTGGATTACCAACGGTTCTTCGGCCTCCGTGTACCTGGTTATTGCCCAAACTGACCCCGAGAAAAAGCACCGCGGTATCAACGCCCTTATTGTGGAGAAGGATATGCCCGGCTTTGTAGTAGGGCCCAAGGAAAACAAGCTGGGTATTCGTGGCTCCGATACGCACTCCCTCATGTTTACGGATGTGAAAGTGCCCAAGGAAAACCGTATTGGCGAGGATGGCTTTGGCTTCAAATTTGCCATGCAGGTACTAGCCGGCGGCCGTATTGGCATTGCCGCTCAAGCCTTGGGTATTGCCTCGGGCGCATACGAGCTGTCGTTAAAGTACTCCAAAGAGCGCAAAGCCTTTGGCGTGCCGATTTCCCAGCACCAGGCCATTCAGTTTAAATTGGCCGATATGGCTACCAACATTGACGCCGCCCGCCTGTTGTGCCTGCAGGCTGCCCACGATAAGGATGCTCACCAGGACTACGCCAAATCGGGGGCCATGGCCAAGCTGTTCGCCTCTAAAACGGCCATGGACACGGCTGTGGAAGCAGTGCAAGTCCACGGCGGCTATGGTTTCGTGAAGGAGTTCCACGTAGAGCGCCTGATGCGCGACGCTAAAATCACACAGATATATGAAGGAACCTCCGAGATTCAGAAAATTGTAATCTCGCGGGAAATTCTCAAGTAGCTTCTGAATTGCCTTAAAGTCAGGCTTATTGCACAAAACCCAGCTAAATATTAGCTGGGTTTTGTGTTTTTGTGAATTTTTATATGTTATTTTGCATTAGATAAGTCCGGGGTGCTATTTCCTGCCCATCCCGAGTCTCACCCAACCGCTCGATAAAGATGGAAGATTATAATAAAGTGATAGAGTCGCTGGGGGTTCGCTACATCAAGGCGAAAAACCTCGTACTGCAACAGCCCTTTACCGTCAAAAACTCCTACGATGTAGGCAATAACCTGATTCTGTTACACAAGGGCCGTCTTTCCTTCGGGGATGAGGAGCAGGTAGTGGAAGAAGGGGAGATGCTGTTCATTCCGGGTGGCCGCGCTACTAAGGTTACCTACGGTGAGACCTCAAGTAAGAGCATCACCAACGATGACCTCATCACGAACAAAGACAAATTCTTTCACTCCAACTCCGACCTCGACCTGATTGGGGACGCTGAGGAAAGCCACTCTTTCGTGAGCTTTGAGGCGAAGGTGTTTGACTCGGTGAACTTCTTTGCTTCCCTGGACGTGCCGGCCTTCCTGATTAGCGGCAACTCCAAGCTGGCCAACCTGGTCATCAAAGTAGTAGAGGAAAGCCTGCAGGAACTGCCGGGCCGGGAGCGGCTTATCACAATCTACACCGAGAATATTGTGGTGGAGATAGTGCGCTACATCCTGAAAAACAAGATGTTCGTGGAGCAGTTGGCCACCAACAGCACCTACTTTAAGGATCCCCGCCTCATCGACCTGTTCAACTATATCAAGGAGAACATCGGTGGCGACCTGTCGAACAAGGTATTGTCGGGCGTAGCCAACGTATCGGAAGATTACGTGGGGCAGTACTTCAAGATGCTCACCGGCATCAATCCCCAGGATTACATTGAGTACCAGCGCATGGAGCGGGCCGTATTCCTGCTACGCACCACCAAAAAGAGCATACGGGATATTGGCAAGGAAGTAGGCTACAAGGACACCGCCTATTTCTGCCGCCGCTTCAAGATGATGTTCGGTATTCCGGCTGGCAAAATGCGCCGCCGCGAGTCCGCCATGAACATCTAAGACCACTGATTTCACAGATTTTTCGACGGATTTCACGGATTTTGTAGACCAGCCAACTGCATTAACTCTGAGTTCCAACAAAAAAGGCCTGCTACACAGCAGGCCTTTTTTGTTGTGTGTACCGACAATTGCTGGCACCCACCGGCGTGTGTGCCGCCAGATAATCGGCTACAAAATCCGCGTAATCCGCGAAAAATCCGTGGAATCAGTGGGCTGGTTGAAATGGCGGATAGTGTGCGACATTTCGGCCAGAAAGCTAGGATCTTTCTCAATATGATTCCCAACCACGATAACGTCGGCACCGGCTTCTAAAGCAGCTTGGGCTTTTTCCTGGGTATTGATACCGCCTCCCACAATAAGCGGGGTATCAACGGCCTGCCGTACTGCCCGGATCATGGCCGGCGACACGGGGTACATGGCGCCGCTGCCACCATCTAGGTACATCAGCCGCAGGCCGAGCTGCTCGCCAGCCATGGCCGTGCAGGCCGCAATACTGGGCTTGTCGTAAGGCAGGGGCGTGGTGCCGCTAATATAACTGGCAGTAGTCTGGCGGCCAGTGTCAACCAGCATGTAGCCGGTGGGCAAAATTTGCAGGTTGCTGGCGCGCAATAGAGGAGCTGCTATAACGTGTTGCCCAATCAAAAAATCGGGGTTGCGGCCCGAAATCAAGGACAGCAGCAGAATGCCGTCGGCTTGAGCATCCAGATGCAAACTGTTGCTGGGGAACAGTAAAACCGGCACCGCTGAGCGGCTCTTGATAAAACGAATGAGGGCAGCCTGGTGTACACTGGTCACCAGACTGCCGCCCATAAAAAAGTAATCAACTGTGTGCTGCTCACTAAGCTCCAGGATGCGCTGGCAGCTTTCCTCGTCCAGGTTATCTGGGTCGAGCAAAACGGCCAATGACTTTTGGCCCTGCATCCGGCGTTTGCTCAGGGCATCATACAGGCTGGTGAGGCGCATCCGCGTCGTCGTGGTGATAAGTAAAATCGATATCCTTGGTTTCGGGCTCAGCATGAACCGAGCCGGAAGCTGCAAGGTCGGGATTTTTAAGCATTGGCAAATATTCCCCGGCTTTCTTTGCCACGTAGGCCATCAGCACTGCCGAAGCCTGAGCGACCAGCACTTTACCAGTATCTGACTGCAGAAATGATTTAATGGCCGAAGCAAAAATGGAAGACGCCTCTTGCTGATGGGGCGGGGGAGTGGCTGCCTGGTAGGCAGTAATTGGGTAGCGTACGGAAGTATTTACCGGCTGAAAAGGGTCGGCATCGGTGTGGTACACATCAGGCGCAATATCGGCACGCTTAGAGGCCGGGGTTGGCTGCGTACGGATTTTGGCGGGCTGATGATGGCCTGAGCCAAACCCTAGGTCATCGGTAACAGCAGTATCGGCAGTAGTGGAGGTTGGTACCCGGCGCGGACGAGGAGCACTTGGTTTCAGGTGGCGGTTGTACTCGTCTTGGTGGGGGCCTTTCAGCTTTTT
This sequence comes from Hymenobacter endophyticus, assembly GCF_032464715.1. Lineage (NCBI taxonomy): Bacteria > Pseudomonadati > Bacteroidota > Cytophagia > Cytophagales > Hymenobacteraceae > Hymenobacter > Hymenobacter endophyticus. The sequence continues at coordinate 107,270 of NZ_JAWDJT010000013.1, forward strand.
GGGCGACTTGCGGCCCCCAAGGGCTTTGCTTAGCAGCCAGGCGCCGCCCAAAATGCCCGCACCAATGGCTACGTACTTGCCAACCTCCTGGGTTTTGGCTTTAATTTCCTCTACGTCGCCCAAAAGGGCACGCTCGTATTCCAGCTTCTGATGCTCCAGAAACTCCTTCTCGTCCTCGAACAGTGGGTTGTGCAGATCGGCCATTGGTGAATTAGGCTTGGCGTTTGTCGGATTTGTAAATAGTGTTGTTTAGCAGCTTATCGGCCAAGCCTTGGAACAGCTTTTTGTCGATGCCTACTACAAAAATGATGAGCAGCAGCAGATAGAAGCCCGCTACAATACCGAAGCCCCAGTACGGGCTGTCTAGCACATCATTGAGAAGCAAGGCCACAAACAGATTCAGGAATACAAAAAACAGCAAACCGATGAGCCCTAGCGTAACGCCGTGTACGGTGCCAACAAAAGCAGTTTTAACTTTTTCCTGCGCTTCAAGGCGTACCAAATCAATGCGCGTATCGAGGTAGCCCATCAGGTTGCCCATCAGGTTATCGGTGCGGGGCGTTTTGGAAGTGTCGTCTTCGGTGGAGAATAAGGCCATGGGGAGAAATTTTGCAGAAAACGATGTTACAGAGTAGCCGGCTGGAAAGCCGGATGCGTACCAGTTTCACAGTAGCAACCTCTTACGGAAAAGGCCACATCGTGTCTGAAAATTGCCGTACTTTTAGCGGTCTACCCAGTTGCCGTTGAGTCAGAATCATTACCAAGTATTAGGCGTATCGTCCTCCGCATCAGCGCCCGACATTAAGCGGGCCTACAAGCGGCTGGCAGTGCAGTACCACCCCGACAAGCACGGCGGCAGCACACTATACGAGGAGTTATTTAAGGCAGTGGCCACCGCTTACCATGTGCTCGGTGACCCTGGGCGGCGGGCCCAGTATGATTATCAGTTGCAAGTGGCCGCGCGCCGGGCCGAGGAAGCGCGGCGGCAGCAACAGTATCAGCAGCATAGTCAGCGGGTGTACGGTGTGCCCATGCCGCCCCCAGCCCCGTTGCGCACCCGCCCCCCGGCGGGTGCGCAGGAGCGGCACTACCGGCCAATTCCGCGGCAGAAAGTACAGTTTACTCGTCGTGACTATTGGGTAACGGCGCTGGCGGCCCTGGGCTTTCTGCTGTTCATTCTCTCGGTGAAAGTCACGATGGACCACGTATCGGGGGTACGTAATTACGAACGGGGCGTGGCCGCCTACGCCCAAGCCAACTTTGAAGGCGCCCACAGCTACTTCACCGATGCCCTGCACTTCAAGCCGGGGTATGAGCCTGCGCTACGCCGCCGGGGTGAGGTGGAGCAGCTGGCTCACCGCAACTACGCAGCGGCCCTGCGCGACTACCGAGCGGCCTTACCCGACGCTGAAGCGCCGTACCGCGCTAAACTCTGGCTCCGGATGGGGCAGTGCTGGGCCATTTTGCAGCAGCCTGATTCGGCCCAGTTTGCCTACCAGCAGGCCCTGCAGCTGGATAGTACTGTGGCCAGGGCCGGTTTGCTGCGGGGGGAGTTTCTGTTATTTGAGCGGCAGCAGTTTGCCCCCGCAGCCAAGCTGTTCAGCCAGGCCCTACGCCACGCTCCGGCCCAGTCGCGGCTGCAAGCCCGCTTGCTCACGTTTCGGGGTCTGGCTCAGTTCAAGCTTCGGCAGTTTGATGCCGCCCAGAGCGACTACTGGGATGTACTGACGATTACACCGCGCAGTGGGCAGGTATATTTCCTGCTGGGCCGGGTGGCGCAGCAGCAGCGCCGCTCAGAGCAGGCCTGCGACTATTTTCAGAAAGCCATCCTGCAGGGCTATGGCTTCGCCCGCGCCGCCCGCGACACTACCTGCGCACGCACTGGGCAGCCCGTGGGGCAGGTAGTGAAGGCGGAGCGCTAGGGGTTAGAAGTGCCAGCGTACAAAGGCCTCAATACCCTCGTACTCAGGTAGGCCCAGTTGGTCATAGAGGCGGGCGGTAGTGCGGTTTCGTTCTTCGGCTCGTTGCCAGAATTCGCGCTGGTCGGCCCCCGGAAACAGCGGCCGGTCTTTCTGGCTCTGGTGTTTGAAGATGGCCCGGCGCTTGCGCGTGAGCTCCTGGGGGGAGAGTGGCACCGCCATTTCAATCTGATCCACGTCCCACTCCTGCCAGGCCCCCCGGTACAGCCACACCCGGCACTCCGACAGCCACGCGGCCCCCGCTGCTTTCAGGCGGTGCATGGCTTCAAAAATAGCGGCCAAGCACACGCGGTGCGTGCCGTGCGGGTCTGATAGGTCGCCGGCGGCGTACACCTGCTGCGGTTGTATGTGGCTGAGCAGTTCCATGGTCAGCCGGATGTCCTCTTCCCCAATTGGCTTTTTGCGCACCCGGCCGGTTTCGTAAAAAGGTAGGTCCTGGAAGTGAATGTGCTCATCCGGAATTCCGGCGTAGCGGCAGGCACTCTTGGCTTCACCCCGCCGAATCAAGCCCTTGATCTGCTGTACTTCCTCGGAGTCGACCTGCCCGGGCTGCTTGTTGCGCAGAAACTCCGCCACGCGGTGGTAAAGGGTTTCGGCCGGCTGCTCATCTAGGCGGAACATGCTGTCGTACTCCGCTACAAATTCCGCAAACCGGATGGCCTCGTCATCAAACACGGCAATATTGCCCGATGTCTGGTAGGCTACATGCACCTCGTGGCCCTGGTCAACCAGCCGCAACAGTGTGCCACCCATGCTAATCACGTCGTCGTCGGGGTGGGGCGAGAAAATGAGCACTCGTTTGGGGAAGGGAGCGGCACGCTCGGGCCGGTCAGTATCATCGGCGTGGGGCTTGCCCCCGGGCCAGCCGGTAATAGTGCGCTGCAGTTGCCGAAACACCCGGATATTGATGTCATAAGCCAGCCCCGACTCGGCTAGCAGTTCTGAGAGGCCATTTTCATTGTAGTCTTCATCAGTGAGCTTGAGAATAGGCTTTTGCAGGGTGCGCGCCAGCCATGTCACCGCTTTGCGCACGGTGGGAGCGTGCTGCCAGTTGAGGTGGCGGCCTACCAGCCAAGGGGTTTTCAGGCGGGTGAGTTCTGCCCCGGCCGCTTCATCTAGCACCACTTGTACGCTAGGATGCTGCTGCAGGTAGGTGGCCGGCACCGAATCGGTCATTTCCCCCTCCACCATGCGCTTCACCACGGCCGCCTTGCCCTCGCCCCAGGCCAGCAGTACAATGTGTTGGGCCTCCAATATGGTGCCTACGCCCATGGTTATGGCCCGGCGCGGTACGTTTTCCTCCCCGTAAAAGTCAGATGCGGCGTCGGTGCGGGTAATATGGTCGAGGGTAATCAGGCGGGTGCGGGAGGCGGACCCGGAGCCCGGCTCATTAAAGCCAATATGGCCCGTGCGGCCAATACCCAACACCTGCAAATCAACCCCACCGGCTTCTCTGATCTGCTCCTCATAACGCCGGCAAAACTCGGCCACCTGCTCTTGGGGCAGGGTTCCGTCGGGAATGTGTACGTTCTCGGGCCGGATATCAATGTGCTCGAACAGGTATTCCTGCATAAAGCGCACATAACTCTGCAGAGAGCCGGGTGCCATAGGGAAGTACTCGTCCAGGTTAAACGTCACTACATTCTGAAAACTCAGGCCTTCCTCGCGGTGCAGGCGCACCAGTTCCTCATACAGCCGGGTAGGAGTAGAGCCCGTGGCGAGCCCCAGCACGCAGGGGCGGTGCTCAGCGGCGCGTTGCCGGATCAGGTTGGCAATTTGCTGAGCCACCGCCACAGAAGCCAGCTCTGAATCGGGATACACGGTGGTGGGCAGGCGCTCAGCGCGCAACTCGGGCGTGGTTTGCATAGGAGGCAGAAGTAAGTGCAACGGGTACGAACGACGAGGGAAGTACACGTTTCTGCACGAGAAACTCCAGAGATACCCAAATCTTTTTGGCCAACCAGCTGGCGTATGTCTTGGCACTACCTCAGCCCACTTTTCAAAGGAAGCGGCATGTCACAGGGGCCCAATACTTCAGCGGATAATATCATCCCAGGTTTAGGCAGGCGGGCCTGTAGCTGGCATTTACAGCTTATCTGCCTTCCTGCAACCAACATTAGGATGCATTCTGGCATGTCACAAGTGGGGCGTACCCTTCCTTTTCACTACCCGCTTCGTCGTGCACCTTGCAGAGTAGCGCACCTGACCTCTTCACTCTCTCCGCCCTAGCCCATGCTTTCTGCCACCAACAAAGATGCCGCCTTGCTGAAGCTGGGATTTACCCGGATTTCCCTGTATCGTTCCTGGGACTATCCCATTGGCACTGCGGAAGAAACCATTATTCCGGCCTCCGATGTGCGGTATCTGCACCAAACTGTCGCTACCGACGGCACCCGGCTGTATGCCTACTCTTGGGTAGAGGAACCGGGCCTGCTACTTACCACCGAGCGGCATGTTTCGGCCTTGCAGCAGGTCGTAGCCGAGTTGGAAACCAATGATTTGTCGCTGCTTGAATATCTGGTTGACACGTTCTTTCAGCAGCATGGTGGCCGTGGCTCGCACATCATATCCGCTCTGCATCGTTCGCACTCCGTGGCTTCGTAACCGTCAACCCAACGCCAATCCTAAGTGATAGAAAACAAAAAACCCTCTTAGCGAACTGCTAAGAGGGTTTCTGTGGTAATGATTGGAATCGAACCAACGACACCAGCATTTTCAGTGCTGTGCTCTACCAACTGAGCTACATTACCAGCTCGTTGTTCCCCGGGGCGTTGTAGCCATTAGGGAGCACAAAAGTAGTAAAGGATTTGCAACCTGCAAGAGTAACCACAACTTTTTTTCGTGCAGATAAACTAACAGCTGGAAAAGCTGTAATTTGTTATGCATAACGAGTATATTTCGGCCTAAACCCCAAACCTACCCAAATTCCCGTGCACTTCTCCATCCAAAACCTCCTCTTCCTGCTGGTGGCGGTAGCGGGCTTCGGCCTGTTTGCCTGGCAAGCGCGGAAGATTCGGGCCAATATCCTCGTCGGGCGCGACCGGGATATGAGCGGCCACGTTACTGAGCGCCTCTGGAATACGCTGCTGGTAGCCTTCGGGCAGCAGAAGATGTTTAAGCGCCTTACGCCAGCCATCCTGCACCTTATCGTCTACATCGGCTTCATTGTCATCAACATTGAGGTCATTGAAATCATGGTGGATGGCCTGTTCGGCACGCACCGGTTTCTGCAGTTTCTCGGTCCGCTGTACTCGGCTCTCACTGGTACCAACGAGGTACTGGGCGCGCTGGTGGTACTGGCCGTAGTAGCTTTCTGGTGGCGCCGCAACGTGGGCGTGGTGCGTCGTTTCACGGGCCCCGAGCTACGAGCCTGGCCCAAACTTGACGCTAATGTGATTCTGTATGTGGAGGTGATTCTGATGGTGGCGCTGTTCACCATGAACGCCGCCGACCTGAAGCTGCACCAGCTAGAGGGCAAGGATTTGCCTGGCGCATTCCCAGTTAGCAGTCTGCTCACCGGTTTATTCCCGGACAACCTCACTGCTCTTGTCGTACTGGAGCGCGTGGGCTGGTGGGCGCACATTGTGGGCATTCTACTGTTCCTGAACTACTTGCCCAGCAGCAAGCACTTCCACATCATCATGGCCTTCCCCAATGTGTTCTACTCCCGGCTGGTGCCGCAGGGGCAGTTCTCGAACGTGGAGAGCATCACCCACGAGGTGAAAGCCATGATGGACCCCAGCTACCAGGTACCCGCCCCAGCCACCAATCCCGATGGCTCGGCCGCCGCGCCCACTCCCTTCGGCGCCAAAGACGTGGACGATTTGGCTTGGACCAACTTGCTCAACGCCTACTCCTGCACCGAGTGTGGCCGCTGCACTTCGGTGTGCCCGGCCAACCTCACCGGCAAGCTTCTCTCGCCCCGCAAAATCATTATGGACACCCGGGATAGGGTGGAGGAGAAATACAACTCGCCGTTGATTTTTCACCCCAGCCTGTACGGGGCGGAGGCCAAGCATAACCCCCAAGAGCAGCTCGACAAGGAAAATCATACCCTGCTGCGCGGCTACGTAACGCCCGAAGAGCTATGGGCCTGCACCACCTGCAACGCCTGCGTGGAAGCCTGCCCCGTGAACATCAACCCCCTGGAAAGCATTATCGAGATGCGCCGCTTCCTGGTGCTAGAGGAGTCGGCTGCCCCCAACTCCCTGAACGTGATGTTCAGCAACATCGAAAATAACGGTGCCCCCTGGGCTTTCTCGCCTTCCGACCGTTTCAACTGGGCCGACGACTTGTTCGTGACGGAAAAATAAGGGAGTTGTCAGTTGCTGGTTGTCTGTTGTCAGAAAATGGACGACGACAAGCCCAACTGACGGCCCTGCCTGACAACTACTAACTGACAACTGTCAACCAACTATAATGGCTGAGCAAACTGCCAAACGCCCCGTATCTGTTCCGCTGATGGCCGACCTAGCTGCCCGGGGCGAGTCGCCGGAAATCCTGTTCTGGGTGGGCTGCGCCGGCGCCTTCGACGACCGGTATAAGCGCGTAACCCGCGCCTTCGTCCGCATTCTGGAACACGTGGGCGTGAGCTACGCCGTGCTGGGCATGGAAGAATCCTGCACCGGCGACCCGGCCAAGCGTGCCGGCAACGAGTTCCTGTTCCAGATGCAGGCCATGACCAACATTGCCACCCTCAATGGCTACGGCATCAAAAAAGTAGTAACGGCCTGCCCGCACTGCTTCAACACCATCAAAAACGAGTACCCCGCGCTGGGCGGCGAGTTTGAGGTGATTCACCACAGCACCTTCCTGCAGCAACTCATCAACGAGGGCAAGGTGACGGCTAAAGGTGGGGAGTCGTTCAAGGGCCGCCGCATCACCTTTCATGACTCCTGCTACCTGGGCCGCGCCAACAATATCTACGAGGCCCCGCGTGAGGTGCTGGAGGTATTGGACGCCGACCTGCTGGAAATGAAGCGCTGCAAAACCAACGGCCTCTGCTGCGGTGCCGGCGGCGCCCAAATGTGGAAAGAGCCCGAGCCCGGCAAGAAAGACGTGAACGTGGAGCGTGCCGAGGAAGCCCTGGCTACTTTGGATGGCGACGCCGATGTGCTGCTGAGCCTGCAGGGCGTGGAGAGTACCGCTCCTGTGCTGCCCGCCGGCTCCAACCGTGGCGGTAGCGTTATTGCCGTGGCCTGCCCCTTCTGCATGACTATGATGGCTGATGGGGTAAAGAACAAGGAGCGTGAATCAGACGTGCAGGTGTTTGACTTGGCGGAGCTGATTGCCTCTGCTGAAGGCCTCAACGCGTAGCGAGTTGTCAGCCTTCATATGGGACGCTGGCAATTAAAGCTGGCAACGCCCAACGAAACAGGAGCCCCGCACCGGAACTTCCGGGTGGGGCTCTTTCTTTGTAGTATAAGTAGCCCTTTCTCCTCGTTATGTACGTTCCCTTCCACCAGCTGCCCGCTTCGGCCCGCCTCTGGATTTACCAGGCAAACCGGCCCTTCACCCCCACCGAGCAACAGGCGTTGCAGCCAGTTCTGCAGCAGTTCGCCACCGACTGGACTAGTCACGGCCGCGCCTTAGCGGCTTCCGCCGTTATTCTGCATCATCAGTTTTTAGTAATTGGCCTTGATGAAGCCGTAGCCGATGCTAGTGGGTGTTCTATTGATGCCTCCGTGCGGTTTGTGCAGGGCTTGGAGCAGCAGCTTGAAATCCAGTTGCTGGAAAAGTCTCAAATGGCATTTCTGGTGAGCGGCGAAGTACAGCTTTTAAGCCGCCAACAGCTCAAGCAGGCTATCAGCAACGGAACGGTGGCAGCCGATACGCCCTATTTTGATAATACCGTGGCTACCCAGGCACAATTGCAAACCAAATGGCCTGCTCCGGCCGTTACCACTTGGCTAGCTCCTTACTTTTCTCCCGGCAATCTGTAGCCTCCGAAAGGAAAATTCGCAGAATCAGTGGTATTATTAACACCAGGTTGCAGCGCAAGCAGTCCTCGGCCAAGGCACACGGTAACTTCTCTTTCTATGAAACACTATCTTCTCTCCTGCGCACTGGCCAGCGGCTCGATTATCGTGGTCGGCTGTGCCAGCTCCACTACCCTGTCCAAAGCAGATAAGCGCTTCACCCGCGGGGAGTATGAGGCGGCTATTACCCTCTACAAAGCCGATGTTGCCAAAGGAAAAAATATTGCCCAATCGAACTACCGGCTAGCCGAGTCCTACCGCCTGTCTAACCGCATCGACCAATCCGAGTCCTATTATAAAGCTGCCTTGGATGGCGGCGTGAAGAATGCAGACGCGGGCTACTATTATGCGCAAGCACTCCGAGCCAATGGAAATTTCGAGGAGGCAGCCACCCGTTTCGAAACCTATGCGCAGAACGGGGCCAACCGCACCCTGGCTGCCCGGGCTGAAACCGATGCTAAAAATGCCCGCTTGGCCACCAGCGTGGTAGCTATGCGCACCAACAACGAAGTAACACCCCTCGACCAGGTCAATACGCCTGCCGCCGAGTTCAGCACCACTCGTATGCCCGATACCAAGGAATTGGTATTCGCATCCGGCCGCGAGGGCAAGGTATTCGCTGGCAACGGAGAAGGATACAACGACCTGTACGCCGTCAAATTCGACGACGACCAGAAAATGACGGGCGGTACCATCCGCAAACTCGACCCAATTTTCAACTCCGCTGATAAGCACGAAGCCAGCGCCACCTACTCGCCCGATGGCAAGATGATGGTGTTTGCCCGCTCCAACAACGGCTCTAAGAAGGGGTATTTAAGCGTCGACCTGTGGGCTTCTTATTATAGGAGCGGAGCATGGACTGAACCCGAAATCCTGCGCGGGGTCAATAGCAGCACCGCCGATGAATTCTCCCCGGTCTTTTCCCCCGATGGGCAAACCCTGTATTTCACCTCTACTCGTAAGGGTGGGCTAGGTGGCAATGATCTGTACCGGTCATCAATGGAGAGCCCCGGCCGTTTCTCCACTCCCGAAAACCTCGGCGACCAAATCAACACGCCCGGTAATGAGAATTTTCCGGCCGTGGCGCCCAATGGCACCCTCTATTTCTCCTCCGACGGTCATCCGGGCTTAGGCAAGCTGGACATCTTCAAGGTTGAAAAGGGAAAGGTTGTAAACCTGGGAGCACCCATCAATAGCAACGGTGACGACTTTGCCCCCTTCTTTACGGATCAGAGGGCAGGCGTTTTCTCCTCCAATCGTTCCGGTGGTAAAGGCTCCGATGACCTCTATATGTTTCGGGAGAAGCCGCTCAAACTGGTTACCTTCTATATCGACGGTTCGCTGGTAGAGCGCAACGACAGAACCGGGGAAACTGCCCCCGTTGCCAGCGAGGCAGTTACTCTATATAATAGCAGCGGCCAGAGGCTACAGGAAGTCACTACTGGCCCTGATGGCAAATTCAGCATGAAGCTGGATAGCTCAGCGGCTAATTATTCCCTCATAGCAGATCGTAACGGGTACTTCACGGCTCGTAACTCGCTCACCACCGTTGGTCGCAAACCTGCTCAAGATGCGCTGCCCGACCTAATGAACGATGTGAAAGTACCCGTTACACTCACTCTAACTAAAATCGTGAAGAATAAGGCCATCGTAGTAGACAACATCTTCTACGATTACGACAAAGCCGAAATTCGTCCCGACGCTGCCACAGAACTTGATAAGCTGGTACAAACCCTGAATGATAATCCCAAAATCACTATCGAACTCAGTTCACATACCGATTCGCGGGGTAAGGATGCCTACAATATGACCTTGTCCCAGAAACGAGCAGAGTCAGCAGTAGCCTATATAGTGTCTAAGGGCATAGATAAGTCCCGCATCACAGCCAAAGGCTACGGCGAATCACGTCCAGTAATCAAAACCGCCAAAACAGAGGAGGAGTACCAACGAAACCGCCGCACAGAATTCAAAGTGACGAAAGTATCGGAGTAGTTCTGCGCTCTGGCACAACCACAAAAGCCCGCTTGGTACACCCGAGCGGGCTTTTATGGTTATGCCAGAGCGCATCTTCCAGTCGTTTATAAAAGGCAGGGAACCAAAAGTCAAAAAAATAAGCTTCTCTACATACATGAATGCTAGGTAGATAGTAACTATCTGCGCGGCCTTGAACGGATATTTTCGCGTCTGGGTTTGGAAGTTCCGCCCCAAAGCCCCACTTTTGCACTCCCAATCCGAAACGCGGGTGGGGCCGCTGCCAACCCTTGGGGCCACCAGCGCGCCAGCTCTACCTTGCCTGCCGGCATCTGGCTTCAGCCCGTTGGGTTCCCCGGAAACACCGGCTGAAAAAAAGATAGCCACCAGGGTTGCAAATGGCAGCGAGAAGTTGCTACCTTTGCACCCCGCTTCAGAAGGAGGCGCTTTTTACGAGTCCGATACGAAAAACTTTTTTCGCCTGACTCTTGGAAAAAGGCAGAACAGTCGCTTACCTTTGCAGCC
>NZ_JAWDJT010000014.1:0-113830 GCF_032464715.1 Hymenobacter endophyticus
GGTGAATCTGTGGCGGATCGTGGACTGGCTAAATACCGTGCCGTTAGCCCAGACTCGTCAGGCTGCTTTTGAGCGATTGATGCCTCCGGCAATGACCTAAAACCAATTCGCCAACAGTATCCCGTTGGAAGAAGAACCCCATAGTCAAGAATGGCCAACGGCCTACTACCGGGGTGTGGAAGGCGTACCGGAGGAGTTGACTCGAATCAGCGAATGCACGGGGCGCCAGGTGGTATACGTCGGCGAATGGCATTCCCATCCGGACCGGTGCAGCGTACGGCCCAGTGAGGATGACAAAGAGTTGTTCGCTTACCTGCAGCACGAACGCCTGACAGACGGGTTACCAGCGGTAATGGCCATTGCTGGGGAGCATGGTACTACGGGATGGTACGTAGCCGATATTGCAGCTGGTGCAGAGCATCGCCTACCAATTTAGGCCGTGATGTGCAGCTCAACCCACAGTCGCTCGGCGCTGGTATCTTCCCGCACCTGGTCCAGGAAAGGCTGCCATTGGCTGGCGGATACCCCTTCAGGGCGGGCAGGTATTCCCGTATCTGCCCGTAACAGGCGGCCTTTCGTTTTGGATTGTAGCCGTTCGTAGAGTGGACCGAATGGCATGGCCCACCGCTTACGGCGAGCCTGTTCCTCGTCGACCGGCACCAGGGCCACTAAGTCCTCTCGCTCCATAAGCTCAAGGCCCTGCACCGATAACGTCGCGTTGTGGCTACCGTGGTGCCCTACTTTATAGACAGCTACCCGGCGAAGTAAATCAAGCCCACTAACTGATTTACCGCCGTCCTGCCACCGCACATCTGCCCACGATAGCCAGTTTCCGGCTTGCGCATCGCCAGGAAACAGCAACACTTTGCCACCCGGCAACTCGAAGGCTAATACCAAGCTGGTATTGTTCGTGTCGCTATCTAGGTCAAGTGCCAAGTGCTCGGCTGCCCCAAGCCAGTCTTGGTCGATGCGCCGCCAAGCGGGACCACCTTCACTTACGCCCTTAAAGCCGTAGTGGTCACGGAAAAAATGGGCGTGCTCTATCTGCTTATGCGAGTCGGCCAAACTGCCAAGGGGCAGCACAAACTGTTGGTTGAAGGGCGCGTCTGTCGCCATATTGTCTGACAACGCTGCCGCATAAAAGCCGCCGGAGCGTAAGCTGGCCTCCTGGTCCGCAAAGGCTTGTGGTCTGGCTTGCTCGTACACCTGTCCTTTTCGCGGATTAGACCGCTTGAGCAGTAGTTCATCTTGTGGTGGACCTAGTACGTAGGTCTGCACAGCAGGGGAATTAGGCAAAGCACGGGGCGGTTGCCCAGGCCAGCAATAGCGCACGGGTCCAAGAGTCTGCACAAACTGCATCTGCTCGGCCGTACTGGCCATTGCAGCCGCTCCCATTTCGCCGTGAAATGCCAGTACCTCTTGTAGTTCAACGGCCCGTGGGTCGTTGGCTGCCTGCATGCGTTGGGTGGCCGCTACCAGAGCGGTCAGAGCCTGTTGCCGGTTTTCACGCAGCTGACGCGCCAGTGGGTTTTGCATGTCTTCGGTCCAAGCGACCCACACTTCGCCGATGTGCAGGCGCTCAAACACTTCCTTGGCAAAGCTGAAGCCCGCAAGGTGGTCCCAATGCTCATGGGTGGCCACCAGAATATCTAAACGCCCCCCGGTGGAAGCCTCGATGTCGGCGGCAATGAGTTGCATGCGCTGTTGCGCACCAGCAGTTCCGAAGAAGACGCCACAATCAATTAACACATAGCAGGGAGACTCACCTGGCCCAGCAAAAGCCAGTAAAAAGCAGTCACCTAGCCCGCCTGAGCGATACATTCGAATAGTAGCTCCCGTTGGTGGGGGCAGTAGTAGTGCAGCCATGGTGTGGTAGAGTTATGATTGAGCGCCTTGGCGGTGCAACATCGCAAAAGGCTCTGGCAGGCCATCCTCTTTTAGCTCGCCGCGACTACCGAAATAGGTGCCGCGCACCGCTGGAATCCACTGTTGTTGTAGGTGCCGTCGCTGTTGTTCGAGCCGTTGCTCGCTCAGCACATCCTTGCGAATAGCATAGCGCACCGCTCCCGAGTCCAAATCAACGAGTAGGGTGCAGCCCCCGCGAAAAATAAAGTCTGCGGTTGGCGGCTCCATGAGGCCCTGGTCTACTTTGGCTTGAGTGGCAGCATCGAAGTAGCCGCGCCGGCGCTGCGTTGCTACGATGACTAAGTCGGTGCGTACCTCCCCGCTCGGACCGATGCGCCTTGCCGGGCGCACCGCATGAATTTCTATGGTCGGGTAGCCCTTAAAAGTAGAACTTGGGAAAAAGGATGCCGGCACCTCGGGGCCGATGGTGAGACCTAGGGCACGCACAGCGGCCAAATGAGGCGGGTCAAATAATCCATTCTGTAGCTTTTCCTGATTCCTTTGGGCCTGGTCAAAAACTGCCCGCCGGTTAGACGACAGCCCCCAGTCCGGGCATAGGCCTCGCAGGACAGCTGCGTCACCCAGCGCATTGGCTAAAGCAGTTGCTTCTTCATCTGTAGGAGCCTCCCAAAGCAGGCTTTCTTCGGATAGGTTACGAACCCCTTCCGGGTAAATACCCCAACGTCGAAAGGAGTCGATAAGGGCTACGCGGTAATAAAGCGTATCATCAGCGACCACATCCCGGTCGGCCGTGATAAGTGCCCGTAGGTAGTCACCAAAGGTCAGGTCCACGGGAGGGCAGTAATCGAGTGCCCGTATGCACATCCGCAGCATGTGCCGGGCCGCGCTAGCGGCCTCCTGTGCCAGTCGATTAATAAGGTCGGGGTGCAGGGCCCCAGCTGGCAGAATACCCGTGCCGGCCGTAGCAATACGGAGCAAATCTGCTGTACGAGTCTGATAGATTTGCAGGAAGGCGCCGAAAATCGCCGCTACCAAGATGCTGCCTCTGGCGTGTGGCTCGGTGGCTTGACTTAAGGCCAGCGGGTCGGGTACCACAGGATGCCAGGCGTTTGTAACCGGGTCGTGCCTGCCGAGAGTGTCACGTAGAGCCCCATGCGAGCCAATAGCCTGCCCAAATTCTTGGGCCAGCTCGCCAAGTAGATTTTGGCTGGCGAGGTCCCCTCGCGTACGGGCTAGTTGATGACGCAGTACATCCGGATAAGAAAAGTGCTGCAGCAGTGCCACTAGGTCGGCAAAGGCTTCGTGAAAGGCCAGCACGTCCGGATTGCTCGGCTCGGCGAAGCGGCGATGCATGCCATCGAGTAGCGCGTGCGTGACTTCATGCGCAATAACATCGTGCGACAAGCAGGTAAACACCAAACCCCCAGGCAATGCCAAGGCCGCTTGCCGGGGGGTAGCATTGAAATAGCCGAATAACAGCGCTTTCTTGTCCGGGCTATAGTAGGCGTTGGCCTCGCGCAGTGCATGCGGATAAATGCGGAGCCGCTGCACATACTGCCATCGGTCAGGCCCGGCGTGGCCTTGCCGGGGGACAGACCAGAGCACCCGCCGACCAAGAGCCTCTTCAAACCGCTGAATGGTAATCATGGCCACGGCATACAGCATCTGCTGATGGAAGCGCGGGTCACCTTCTGACGGAGCCAAGCCATCTTGTGCGAGTAGATAGGGGTCGTTTAAGTCTACTGGTGGATAAGCTGCCCCCGACGCCGGGTCCACATCCACAATCTCCAAGTATTCGCCTACTGGCCCCGGCTCTAGGTTTTCCCAGGCCACCGAAAGCGTGAGCTGGTTGATGGCAACGGTATCAAGCCTGGTCGTAAGACTCGGGTCAAACGCAAATACCCGCAGGCGGCGCTTAGGTGGTACAGGGTACGAAGCCATGGGTAGAAACTGTGCTAGGTCAACTTAATTAAGGCTTAGCGGAAAGAGGCGCGTTTGGTGCTTGGCGTCGCAACCGCACCCACGGTGGTCAGCACGTAAGTTCTTGGGCATATGTCCACATTGCTGGCAAGCCAAGGCCTCGGCTAGGTCGTAGGCGGCTTGGCCGAACTCACGCACGTCGTTATCCGACCAGTCGTTGCCCAATGAGTTAAAGTGAGCACCTACCTCATTGCGGATAAGCTTTATTGCATCGAGCTTTTCGTGGTGCCGTTTCAGCGCAATCTTTATCCAGTTTTCTTCCAGATGGGGTGCTATGGGATTCCCCTGAGCATCGCGCCGCACCCGCTGCACTTTGGCTTCTTGAAATAGCTTTTTGGTGGTGCGGAGTAAGTCTCCTAGCGTGTGCCCACGACCAGGCCTGTATTTCAAGCTGCACTCATAGTAGGCTGCCAAATTATCCAACACATTTTCCAACAGGACGCCGGCTTTAGACGCTACCGCTTGCCGGTCAAATATGTCTGCTTCCAATGCCAATGCCAATTCGGCTATCAAGATTTGGTCTTCATGAGGCCGCAAACCACGGGCTAAAGTCCAGCGTTCGAGCTTGAGGAGGTGCACACCGGCGCCACTTATTTTATAGTAATCGTGCCAGAGTCGGTTGTGCGTGGCCACAATGACTTGTTGGAAATTTGATGCTTGTGCGGCCAACAAGTCGGATATGCGGCGGAAATGCTGCGCATCAACAGAGGTAAATACGTCGTCGAGCACGAGCACGATCTGCTTCGGGTTGTCGCGCTTGGCTAGCGCTAACCAGAGGCAAAAACCAAACGTGTCGAGGTGAGATTCGCTAAAATAAGCTTGTGGCACGACGCCGCTTTTATCTTCAAAAGTGGCCTGCTGTTCGAGCGAAGCCCTTTTGACATCATCCATTTCGAGGCGGTGAAGACCGATTTTTTCACCGGGGTGTATGGCTTGATATAGGGTGTTTACTTCACCGATGATATCATCCAGAATGGTTTGTACAAATTCACGCCGCTTATTAACGACCAAAGTGCATGCACCGCGCAGCCTTTCTAAGCTGGTGTTTAGCCTAGCCACTTCAGCCGTGCTCTCGTTCAGCAAACGGGCCTGCGTTTTGATGTTATTATAAACGGTAAGTCGAGTTTGCAGACTCTCGTGTTCGCTTCCTACCGCTTCGCTTATTGCCATTAAACGCTCACTGAGGGCGACAATAGAAGCGCTTGTGGTATCGCTAGGCTCTGCAACGGCCAATTCGGCTTCATGTGCTTTCCAATCTAGACTCAGTGTCCCTACCGCTGCTGGTTCGTAACTCGCAAAGTGCGTAGTTAGAACCTTCGCTACCCGGACCGTTTCCCGGTTGCAACGGACATTCTCATCGGCCGCCGTTTTTAGACGAATTTGCGCATCACTTAACTTTTGTAGCAGCGAGCGGGAGGTCTGCAGCTGCTCAAGTTGTGACTGAATGCGCAGGCGAAGTTCATCTGCCTGCACTCCATTATCACATAATGGACAGGTGCTTGGGTCAGCAGGCAATGCTAAGTAGCGCTCAGCTGAGCTTAGTAGGCTAATCAGGTCAGAGCTGCGTTCATTGGCACCTTGGTTCAGGTCCTGTAAAGCAGTCTCAGCTGCATCCAACGTGCTTTTCTCTTTGATGTAATTCGTTTGGGCATTTTGCCACTGGGTAACAATAGCTGCTACCTGTTGCATGGCGGCATGCCCCTTTGCCAACTTGTCCAGTTGGTCTTGTAGGTCTCCAGTACTTTCCGCCGCTCGATACGTGGCCCAGGCTAGTGGGTCACTATCTGGCTCTCCCGACTGTTTTTCCTGTTCCCAAAGGGCGCGCAGGGTCTTCTCAGCTTGCGCTCTGGCAGATTCAGCGTTATTAAAAAGCTTTTCTACAGTATTGCAGTCAGTCCGCAACGCCGCCTCTGCATTGTCCACGCCAGTCACGGCAATAAACTCTTGAATGGCCTCGTAGCGTTTTGCCGGTGTGGCCTCGATGAGTTGTAGCAAGTCACGCCGCCGCAAAACCCGAATCTCGGGCATAATAGTGTCGGGGCTTCCTGCGGTGAGGACCACTGTTTTACCGCTCAATTTAGCCTTGCACGTGTGGCCAGCTTTCGTTGTCAGCTCAACCTCTACTGACTGAGCATCTTTGGTAAGCGAGGCAACGTGCTTTTGGGGGGCTTGGATACCAGGACGAAGCAGTGAACCAAAAGAGGCGTTACCGACCACATCAAGTGCATCTACGATGGTTGATTTGCCCGTGCCGTTCTCACCGAAGATGACCACGACATTGGTTTTCAACCCGCCCTTTTCAGGTGTGAATTTTACCGTAACCGGCTGCGTCGCCCCACGAAAGTTCGTGAGCTTAAGATGCGTAATGCGTTGTGGCATGGTCGGTATTGGTAGAGGGTGAAGGTGCAGATTGACTCTTTTCGAGCAACCGGTGCCAGTCACCGGCTTTGGCATTCCCAGTCGTAAGTAGCACAGTAGCTGCCTCCTCGTCTGAAGCACTGATAAACTCGTCAGCACGCAATGCCGACACTATTTGTGCGGCTAATTCTTCGTTGGCGGTAGGCGGCGGGCCCGTTGCGGCGGATAATGACTGGGGCATTTGCGATTTAGAGGAGAATATAAGTGAATTAAGGTAGGTTACGGCGCACTTTGCCCGAGTTCCTGCAGGTTAAAGTTAAAGCCCTAAATGCTGAGCAGCATTAAAG
This sequence comes from Hymenobacter endophyticus, assembly GCF_032464715.1. Taxonomy (NCBI): domain Bacteria; kingdom Pseudomonadati; phylum Bacteroidota; class Cytophagia; order Cytophagales; family Hymenobacteraceae; genus Hymenobacter; species Hymenobacter endophyticus. The sequence goes on from NZ_JAWDJT010000014.1 coordinate 6,552, forward strand.
TCCTCCACATCGTTGAGGCGAGCGTAGCGCTCAATCATCGCATCGGTCTTTTGCTTGGTCTGGTTCTTAATGGCCTTGTTGGATTGGCCCTTCTGGACAGCCACCGTCACGAAGGAAGCCCGTAAGGAGTGAGCAGTAAAGTGCGCCCCAAAATGCTTTTGGACCAGCTCATTCATGCCCTTTGCTGTCAGCCGATGCTTGCTCAGGCGCGAGGGCTCGCCGGCCGCTCCCCGGGCCAAGCGCACGAACAAGGGGCCAGTATTTCGTCCCAGTAACTCTTTCCATTCCAGCACCGCCCGCACCGGGCAGAACAACTCGTCCGGGGCGTAGAACACCGCTTTGTTTTCCAGCTCCCCGTACTGGTTGGTTTTGCTGCTGCCCATGTCGATGAGCAGGGACTTCGAGGTGAGCCGCACGTGGTCGACGTCCAAGGCTTCGAGTTCCGAGCGGCGGAAAGCACCGGCGAATCCCAGCAACAACAGGGCCCGGTCGCGTAGTCCAGCGGGCGTGGCGCGGTCCAATCCGCGAATCACCTGCTTGAGATGGTCGACCGTGAAGGCCGGCGCCTGCTTTTGGCGTTTGCCCTTGAGACGGGCGATGCCATCGAGCACCGCGGCCAGTTCGGGTGCCGCGACGGCCGAGTCGTAGCCGCGCAGCTGGTGGTTTTTCTGAATGGCGGCCAAGTGACGCTTGAGGGTTGCAAACTTGCGCGGAGGCCGGGGTGCCGTGGTGGGCCGGGCATTAGCGCGGGGCTCGGGAGGCGTGTCGGCCAGGAAGGTCACGTACTCGATGAGCGTCGCCACGTCGGCTGGCAGCGGGCAGCGGTTGTGCTCGGCGCAGAACCGGTCGAACACGCCTAGGTCCGACAGGTAGGCCCGGCGTGTGTTATCTGCGCCCTGCAGGCCGGCGTCCAGGTAAGCGGACGCGGCCGACGAAACCGTGGAGGACAGGCTGGCTCCGAATGGTTGAGGAACTGGCGCGGGGAGGTGGAACATATATATAAGGAGTAGCCACAGCGGAAAGCCCGCGAAAGAAGAAAAATGACTGCTGCTCCAAAAGTAGGTAATTACCGTCGATAAGTCTTAATTATCGACGGTAATTAATGCAAGTTGAAGAGGACTGTGGTAACAGAGAACATAATGGATTCAAATACCAAAATTGGCATAAGCGCACAAGACCAATTCAACTTACATTTGAAGGCTGTATTAACGCCTACATTCAAACTTGGATTCGCTGGCTTCAGCTTAGAACTTATCGCAGAGCTACAATCAAACAGTCTTTTATATGCAGCAGGTGGGCAAAACGCAGCAAGTTTCAGTGTCCGAGCCAACATGGATTACAACTCATTGGAATGATACCATTTCTTTCTTCACGGAGAACGCTACAGACATAAAAGTCAACGTATTAGGTGCCGCGCTTGGTGCGTTCTTAGGCTTGGTTGCCGCGTATTATGTCTACAAACTGCAGGTATGGGCCTCTAACCGAAGTGAAAAGGAAGCTGCACGCCGAAAGCATCAAGAACACCTCAGCTATTTTGCTGGCGTTCTGCAAGACGTTTTAACGTATGCTACCGCCCAAGCGGACGCATTGGACAAGTTCGTGTCTGAGATAGCTGCGGCGCCCACAACTATTCAACGACTTGGGCTAGTCGTTAGCGGTTCTGTAGGCCGTCTGAACAGGGCAGACAGTGAAGCTACCTTCCATGCTTACAATGCCCTATTTGCCGATAACGCTGAGCATGAAAAGAATTATAAACGCATGCTTTCGCTTACTGATTCTTTGACCGCTCGCGTTGGCGCAGTGCGAGACTCGTTCGAACGCTATAGAGATAGTGCGTACCAGCGCCATTTGCGCTTCAAAGAACAAGTGCAAAAGTCATCCAACGATGTGGCTGCTTTATTGGATGAATATGATGCTTCCCGAACGGAGCGTATCATCAAGCGCGCTGACCCTACAGCCCAAATCATTGCAGAAGCGGAGCTAGGCAAGCTAAATGACTTATTGCTGGATTACGGAAAGCTAAATGCTCGGGTGGTTCCACTTGAATTGTATATGGAACAATATGTACGTCCCTTGAAAGAGTGGCTCAGTGAAAATAATCGCTTTCTCACTCCCAAAGGCAAAAACCTTCGCGAATTGCTCAAGGATGCTTCCGTCGTCTTCACCGACTTGAAGAAAGATGCGTTAGATTTTCAAGCAGCTTTTGCTTCTGGTGATATTCGCAAGACCATCAAAGCTTTAAGTGAGTCGCGCGATGCCTTAAGTTCATCTGTTCCTGAACAGCCAAGCTTGCATAAGGAATAGCTGGTGTCATGCTTCTAAAGGTTATATATTAATAAAAGGCCCATTTTACTTTCCCATTTATGGCAAAACGCTACTTTCTACCCTTTCTACTTCTACTAGTAAGTCTCCCAACGCTGGCCCAGCGGCCCAAGCCTGCCGCCGTTACTCTGCCCCCGGCCGATACGGTCTACTTTGACCGCGACTGGGAGCGCACCGAAACGCTGGAGGAAGTCAGCTACGCCCGCATTGCCCGCCACGACGCAGCCGGTAAAACCGTGGGCACCGTGCGGGACTACTTCTACCCCTCGTGGAAAAAGCAGTGGGAGGGCAAAATGGCCAGCGAGTCACCGGACAAGCCGACCGGTCTGTGCTGCGGCTGGCACGAAAACGGCCAGGTCAGCTTCCGAGGCACCTACCTGAACGGAGTGCAGCAATCGGATTTTCGCAGCTGGCAGCCCAACGGACGCGAAATCAAGTGCATCTATACAACCGAGGATGCCCTGCCCCTGAGCAATGCCACCATCCATTGCAGTACCTGCGTGCATTTGAGTCGGAAAGTGTTTGAAGTGGACGTGCCGGAGGGCACGGCCGGCATCGTGTACAAGCTCGACATCCGCGACGGCGAAACGGCCCCGTCGTGGTCCACGGCCATCGGGCTGGCCAGCGCGCTGAGCAACCCCGCCACGGGCACGGTTGCTTTGCTATCCATGGTATCGGCCACGCTCTCCAAGCAGAACACCGGGCCCACGCCGACGGTGAGCACCAAGTGCCGCTGGTACATCACCACGGACCCGGCGGCGGTGCAGCAGTTCATGGATACGAAAGGCTCAATTACCATCCCCAATTCGTGTTTGCGGGTGGCCAGCAACACGCCCCAGGAAACCCGGCCTATCACCCTGCCACCGGGCACGCGCCGCCTGTACGTCTGCGTGAACAACGATAATTACCGCGCCGACGCTACCGCTACCTTGAGCGTGACAGCCTTGGTGAAAGCCTGTAAATAAGCAGCGCCGGCTTCTGCCTTTAGTAGTGAATAGTCAGGCCGGCGCCCCACTTGTAGTCACTGTCATAGTTTGTGCTCAGGGAAAAGTACTTGCTGACCATGTAGCGGAAGGCGACGTTGTACTCACGGTCGGTGTTCACCAGCAGGTCGGCGAAGAAGTTGTTACTCAGGGGCAGGTCGGTGCGTTCCAACTGCAGACGCACCTTGCCGTTGCTGTCCAGGCGCAGCTCCGAGCGCACGAGCAGCGGCAGCAGGTAGTAGGCGCCCACATCGAACACGCGCCGGTTGTTCTTGGTGTTGCGCTCGCCCTCCGCCAGCAACGTGCGGTTGTTGCGGTAGTCAAAGCCCACGAACGCGGCGAGAAACTGCCGGTTATCAAGGTAGCGCAGCAGGTGGGTTTCGGTCTCGAAGTTGCCCTGGTAGTTCACCCGTCCCTCAAATTCCAGCGCGTTGCGGTTGTTGGTGAGGGTAGTTTCCAGGAAAGCGCCCTGCGAGTGCGCCATCAGGTCGGCCCAGAGGTAGGGCCGGTTGTCTTCCTTTTTCAGCTCCTCGTAGTCGGTGCGGGCGTACTGGTTCTGCGGGGTGCCCTCGTAGCTCACGATGCGGGCCATGCCGGCCATCATGTGGTAAAGGATGTGGCAGTGGAAAAACCAGTCCTGCTCCTCGTTGGCATCGAACTCGATGGTGACCTTGCCCATGGACTGGATGTCGAAGGTGTGCTTCATCGGCGAATAGGCGCCCTGGGCGTTGACGAGCCGGAAAAAGTGCCCGTGCAGGTGCAGCGGGTGGCGCATCATGGTGGTGTTGGTGAAGGTCATGCGCACGTTCTCGCCCTTGCGGATGGGAATCTTGTCGGCCTCGGACAAAGTCTTGTTGTCAAACGACCACACGTAGCGCAGCATGTTGCCGGTCAGGGTCAGGTTAATTTCCCGCCACTGCTTGGTGGAATCCAGCGTGGTGGGGTTGAGGGCCCGCAGCTGGTTGTAGTTGAAGTCACCGGCACTGCCGCTCATTCCGGCCATTCCTCCCATGTCCATGCCCGCCATGCCGCCCGTATCCTGCATGCTGCCCATGCTTTTGCCGGCTTTTTCCTGGGCATTCGCTGGCCGGTTCTGCGGCGAGGGGGCCGTGGTGGCGGGTGCCGAGCCGTGCTGCATGTCCATCCCTGGCATCTGCGAGCCACTGGCCGGCTTCTGGCCCGACATGCCCATGCCTTTCATTTCCCCACCGCTCTGCTGCTTGGTCATGCCGGCGCCGCCCATGTCCATGCCACTCATGTTGCCCATGCTGCCCATTTCGCGCATCATCTGGAAGTAGTTGATGCGGGGCAGGTCAGGCGCTTTCATCGGCTCGCCCTCCCCGATGTAGGTGGAGGTGTAGCCCGTGATGTCGTTGGCCGTGGCCCGAAACTCGGCTGCGCCCATCGCGGGCACCGTGACCAGCAGGTCGTAGGTTTCGGCCGTGGCAATTTCGAGCTTGGTGACCGGGAAGGGCTCCACGTTAATGCCGTCGGCAGCAATTACCTGGATGGGGCCGCCGGCGTACTGCAGGAAAAAGTACGAGGAGGCGCTGCCGTTGATGACGCGCAGGCGCACCACTTCCCCGGGCTTGGCGTCCTTGAAGTAGCCCTTTTCCTGCCCGTTGGTCAGAAACTTGTTGTAGTAGATGTCGGTCAGGTCCATGGCCGGCATGCGGCCCCACTCCTGCTTGAGCTTGTCCTTGAAGTAGCCGGCGGCCAGGGCCTCGCCGTAGCTCTGGGTGGCCCCTTTCTGCACCGCAAACCACTCGCCGGTGCGCTTAAGGTAGCGCAGCACCTCCTTGGACTTGTGGTCGGTCCAGTCGGAGAGCACCAGCACGTACTCCTTCATCTCGTAGGGAATCCGCTTGGGGTGAATGACGATAGAGCCGTACACGCCGTCCTGCTCCTGCAGCATGGTGTGGGAGTGGTACCAGTAAGTGCCGCTCTGAATCAGGGGGAACGTAAACGTGTGGGTGCCGCCGGGCTCGACCGGTGCCGTGTTGAGGTATGGCACGCCGTCCTGCTCGTTGGGCAGCAGCAGGCCGTGCCAGTGAATGGAGGTTTCCATGTGCATCTGGTTGTGCACCCGAATCACGGCCGTGTCGCCCTCGTTGAAGGTGAGCGTGGGGGCCGGAATCTGGCCGTTTATGCCGATGGCCCGGCGGGTGCGGCCGGTGAAGTTGACTAGGCGCTCGTCGACGTACAGGTCGTATTCTACCCGTTTGCCCACGTAGCTGCTGCGGGGCGTCACGACTTTGCCTTGCAGCTCGGCGGCCGGCGGCGCGGACTGGGTCAGGTGGGGCTCGGTGCCCTTGCCCATACGCATGCCGGGCATGCTCTGGGCCCAGGCGGGCAAGGTGGCCAGCAGCGCAGCCAGCAGAAGGATTACTCGCATCGTCAGTTAGTTATTGCTTTTGGGTTGGTTGCGCGCCGGGTTGTTGTCCTCGAAGCGAAACTTGTCCATCGGGCTGGGCATGGCCATGCCGGGCATCGTCCCGGTGCCCTTCATCTCCATTGGCTTGCCATCCTTGCCTTTCATGTCCATGTCCTTCATATCGCCCATGCCGGGCATGGACTCACCCTTTTTCATGCCTGGCATCCCCGACATGTCGTTTGATGCTTGGCGGGTTGCGCCGGGTTTCTGACCGCCGGCGGGCTGCATGCCGGGCATGTTCTCCATCCCCTTCATCGTGCCCATGTTGCCCATAGCAGGTTGGTTCCGGGGTGTGTTTTTCGGGCGGGCGGGCCCCATGTCCATGCCCGGCATGTTGCCCATGTCCATTTGAGCGGGCTGCGCTTTGCGGCCAGGCGCTTGGGCCGAGGGGCGCGGGGTGCTCATGCCGGGCATGTTCATTCCCGGCATATCCGCCATGGCCCCCGGCCGCACGCTGCGGCCTGCCGGTGCTGGCTGCCGTTGGCTGCCCCGCGGTTGGGTGGGCATGTTCATGCCTTCCATCGGCTCCATGGATTGGCTGCGCTTGCCTGGCTGGGCGGCCTTGGGGTCCATGTTCATGCCTTCCATGCCGGGTTGGGCGTTGTCTGGCGGTGTGCCGGCTGGTTGGCGAGTCCCGTCGCTTGTGCCGGGCTCTTCGCTGTGGGCGTCTGCATCCGAAGTCGGCATGTCCATGCCGGGCATTTCTTCCTCCCCACCGTGGCCGTGGCTTTTATCGAGCAGGTTGCCCTGGGGACCCACGCCCTCCACGTACACCAGCTGCGCGCCCCGGTGCCCGGCCACGGAAAGCGCGCCGGCCGCCGCCACTGCCGCCACCAGCACCAGCACCTCGTAGGCCCGGCGCTGCACTTTAAAGTAAAACCCGATGCCGGCTAACAGCAGCGTGATGCCCGAGAGCCAGGTAGTGTAGCTGGCAAACTGTTCGTGGGCCGCGAATACCGCCGCTGCCCGGGGTGATAGGCCCAGGGGCATGGCATGAAACACGGTGCTGGCCGCTACCGCCCCGGCGAAGCCCCCGGCCATTACCGCCAGCGCAATCCAGCGCACCTGGGGCCAGTCCTTAAATACCAGCAGGGCCTGCAACGCCGCGGCGAGCATAATTAGGACAATGGGTAAGTGCACCACCAGGGGGTGCAGATTGGGAAAATCTGAAAACATAGAGCCGAATGAGCTAAGGCTGGTGCACGGAAAAACCCCGGCTCACTGCAAGCAGCAGCGCCGGGGCATTTCCCGATGGACGATGGAGAGGCGGTGCGGACCGCCGGCCCGGGATTTGTTGCTATTCTCTGTAGTGTACCATACGTAGCCGGGCCGAGCCAATGTTTACACGCCAAGGGCCAACCAGTTGCATAATTTCAAGCACCCCGGTAGCTGAGCAAATGCATCGTTCTTGGAGGTAGGCTGCTTTAGAGGGACGTTAAAACACAAAACGCCCGGCTGCGGGGCCGGGCGTTTTATCGGTTTTGATGGTTGCGGTCTAGGCGCCACAGGAGCCCAACTGGAATGACTAGGCCTTAGTCGCCTTGAATCCAGCATCTTCCACCAAGGCCAGCACCTGCTCTTCGGTCACGTCACCGGTCACGGTAAGCACCTTGCTGGGGTTCACCGTGTCCACTTGCCAGGAAGTGATGGCTTTCTCGCCGTTGAGGGTGGGAGTTACGGCTTTGATGCAGCTGCCGCAGTTGATGTTGGTGTTGAATTGAAGGGTTTTCATGGGAGTTAAGGAAGTGTCGCCCAAATCGGGCGGGTTCGATATAAGAACACCCAAAACTAGCGCGCGGTGCACCGTTAGGGGTACAGAATTAAGCTTCAGGCTTGCATGATTTGTGGCCGCTATTCCGCCACCGGACTGCTTGCCACTGCACTGACCGATGTTTTTAGTGGTGGCCCATGCCTCCGCTTAGCAGGTGTTTGCCCACCGCAAAGAGCACCAGCAGCACTAACCCGGCGATAAGCAAATAGCGGCCCCAGGGCGTCGGCAGAGCATCTGCGTGGCCCGCGGCCACGGCTTGGGCGTGAGCCTGCTTTTGCTGCCGCCACTTACCGATGCGCCCCCAGGGTTTGTAGACCGAAATGGCGGTGGCCGCCAGCAAAACCACCAGCGCGGCGGCTGCGTCGGCCAGCAGCTGCAGGCGCAGTCCGCGCAGGTCAGTCACGGATAGGTCGGTTTTGGCAGCTACTTCGGCCAAGTAGGTAACGGGCTGCATGTGCAAAAGCAGCAAGAGTGTGGCACCCACGGTGAGCACCAGCTTCACCAGCACCCAGTAATGCTTGAACAAGCCCCAGGGCGTGCCCAGCGCCTGCACCACGCCGGTGGCCAGCGCAGCCAGGCTGGAAGGCACGATGATAAACCAGCCACTCAGCCCCATGGCCAGGTAGGCCGTGCGCACCAGCAAGGCATCGGAACTGGTGAGGCCGGTGATGGCCAGAGCCAGGAACACGGCCACTGCACCCAGCCAGCCCACCGAAAACGTGATGTGGGCGGTGAGCATGAATTTACGCAGGGTGGGAGCCAGGGTCATCGGCGGGGCGGTTGAGGCGGGTAAATGACCCCGCAAAAGTAGGAGTGTCGCATAAGCTAGGCGTACAGAATTAGGCCGCGGACCAGCATAATTACCAGGTGGTAGCTCACGAAAAAGCCAGCCCGTACGCGACGGACTGGCTTCACAAGGTATTGAGAATACTTAAGCGGCAATGCCCTGACGGCAGGCCTGCTCGCAGCGGCGACAAGCCTCAGCGCATGCGCGGCAGTGCTCGGAGTGGGCACCGTGCTTTTCGCATTCGTCGGCGCAGGCCTTGCAGATTTCAGCGCACTCGCGTAGCAGATGGGCGGCGTGCTCCGAGCCGCGGGCCACGAGGCGGGCGGTGAGGGCACACACGTCGGCGCAGTCGCGGTCCAACAGGACGCAGCGGGCCATCATCTTCACATTGTCTTCCTGCAGGCAGGCCGTAGCGCAATGCTCACAGGCGGCGATGCAGGCGTTGAGGGCGTCGAGCAGGCTTTGGTTTTGGGTATGCATGGTTAAGAGGTGTAAGTGAACGAATAGGGCAGCCCAACTGGGCAGCTGACTAAGTATACCTGCTCTGTGGCCCACAGTTTTACATATTAATCTTCTTCCCTTGCATGATTTGGGGCCTCGTCTTTCACAACCGAAACCATTTCGGCGCGCAGCAGCCGGCGATACGCGGAAGGCGAACAGCGGGCCAGGCGCCGGAACTGGCCGGAGAAGTGTGCCAGGCTGGCGTACCCCAGGCGCCGGGCAATGAGGCCCACGCTCAGGGAAGAAGAAAGCAGCAGCTCCTGGGCATAAGCCAGCCGTTGACTTAGAATGTAGGCCGCCAGCGTCTTGTCACCCACCAGGCGGGCAAAGGCCGCACTCAGCTGCCCGTGGGTCAGGCCCAACTCCCGGGCCACCGCCGCCCCGAAAGCCCGGTGCCGCAGGCTTTCGCCGGGCTCGCGCAGCAAACGGTTTACCGCCACGCTCACCCGTTCCACCAGGGTCTGGTGAAAGGTTTCGAGTAAGGCAAACCGAGCCGCTTCGAGCGTGGCCCGCAGGCGGGGCCAGTCCAGCTCTTCGGCCGCGCCCGCCACCGTGGCGGCGCCCAGGCGCACGTCGAGCACCTGCAATCCCAAACCTTCCAGCTCCTGCCGCACCACCCGGATACCGCGCGCGCAGACCATGTGCTTGATGTAAAGCACAGTAGTGGGCGGAGCAGAATCGGGGCGATTAGGCATCAAGAAGGGAGGTTAAGGCAGGTAGATGCCGCGCTGCCAGCACTCGGTGTAGTCGAGCACCATGTGCAGCAGAAAGCCCACGGCCCAGATGCGGGTCCGCTCAGGCAGCAGCAGCAGCACGTAGCCGCCGATGGCCCAGTAGGTGTGAAAAGTGTGGAAGTTGATGCTACAGCGGTCCGGGTCGTAGAAGGGCGTGGCCCACAGGTGGTCCAGGTCGAGCAGCAGAGCAGCGGCCAGCACCAGCCATACGCGCCGCCAGTGGGGGCGGTGGAAGGACAGGGCGTACAGCCCCGGTACCGTGATGTGGAAAAAGGCGTGCAGCATAACCTAGCGGGTGGGCAGCACCGGATTCCGGTCCGAAGCCGGCGTAAGCGGCTGCGCGTCGAGCTCTTGGGGGTGGTCGTCCAGGCCCGTTTCCTGGTGAGAAGCGAAGTATTGGGCCAGGGCCTTTTCGCCCACCAGCCAGAACACCACGGGCGTCACGATGATGTCGAGGAAGGTGGAGCTGAGCAGGCCGCCCAGAATCACGGTGGCCACCGGATACAGGATTTCCTTGCCGGGCGCGTCCTTGGCCAGGGTGAGCGGCACCAGGGCCAGGGCGGCCACCAGGGCCGTCATCAGCACCGGCACCAGGCGTTCCAGGGAGCCGCGGATAATCATCGGAATGCCGAACTTCTCGCCCTCGTGCTCCACGAGGTGGATGTAATGCGAAATCATCATGATGCCGTTGCGCGAGGCAATGCCGGTGAGCGTGATGAAGCCTACCAGCGAGGCAATGCTAAACGTGCCACCCGTGAGCAGCACCGCCACCACCGAGCCGATGAGGGCCAGCGGGATGTTGAGCATAATCTGGCCCACCATCCACGAGGACTTGAAGTGCGAGAATAAGACCAGGAAGATGCCAGCCAGCGAAAACAAGCTCAGCCACATAATCTTCTGCGAAGCCGACTGCTGGCTCTCGAACTGTCCGCCGTAGGTAAGGTAGTAACCCGGCGGCAGCTTCACCTGCGCATTTACCTTGGCCTGAATCTCCTTGACGGTGGAGCCCAGGTCGCGCTCGGCCACGTTCAGCGAGATGGTGATGCGGCGCTGGGTATTTTCGTGGTTGACGGTGTTGGGACCCGGCTCGTAGACAATATCAGCTACCTGGCTCACGGGTATCATGGCGCCGCTAGGCGTTTCGATGCGCGTCTGCCCAATGGCGGCGATGTCGTTACGCTGCTGCTCGGGCAGCTTCACCACTAAGTCAAAGCGCTTCTGTCCGTCAAGCATCTGCGAGACGACGGCGCCCTGAAACAGGGTTTCCAGGTCGCGCACTACTTCGCCCCGGGCCATGCCGTAGGCGCGCAGGGCCTCATCGCGGGGCCGGATGAGCAGCTGCGGAATCTGCACCTGCTTCTCGACTTGCAGGTCCACCACGCCGGGCACGGTTGCAGCGGCCGTCCGCACTTCGTTGGCGTAGCGGCGCAGCTCCAGCAGGTCGTTGCCGAATACCTTGATGGCTACCTGGGCCCGTACGCCCGACAAGAGGTGGTCCAAGCGGTGGGAAATGGGCTGGCCGATGTTGACGTTGACGCCCGTAATCAGGCTCAATTTCTCGCGCATGTCGGCCAAAATCTCGTCGCGGCTGCGCATGGTTTTGCCTTCCTTTTCCAGCTCCTCCTCGGTCTTGAAGGCCACCTCGATTTCCGAGTTGTTCACCGATTCGGCGTGCTCGTCGAGCTCGGCGCGGCCGGTGCGGCGGGCGGTATAGGCCACTTCCGGAATCTTGAGCATCTGTTGCTCGCCCAGGCTGCCCAGTCGGTTGGATTCGGTGAGGGAGGTGCCAGCCGGGGCCGAGAAGTTGACCGTGAGCGAGCCTTCGTTGAAGGGCGGCAGAAACTCGGTGCCGAAGAAAGGAATCAGCGCCATCGCCGCCACGAACAGCGCCCCGGTTACCCCGAGTATGGCCTTAGGGTGCTGCAGGCCCCAACCCAGCAGGCGGGTGTCCTTTTTCTTGAGCCAGCGCACCAGCCCGCCGTCGGTTTCGGGGTGGTCCATCTGCTTCATCTTCGGCAGCAGATAGTAGCAGAGCACCGGCGTGACGGTGAGCGACACGAACAGCGAGGCCACGATGCTGGTGATGTAGGCGATGCCCAAGGGCGCGAAAATGCGGCCTTCCATGCCCTCCAAAGCAAACAGCGGCAGGAACACCAGCACCACGATGATGGTGGCGTACACGATGGAATTGCGCACCTCAGAGGAGGCGGCATAGATGACCTTGAGCACCGGCTGCGGGTGAGCCTTTTGCTTGTTTTCACGCAGGCGGCGGTACACGTTTTCCACGTCCACGATGGCGTCGTCCACTAGCTCACCGATGGCAATGGCCAATCCGCCGAGCGTCATCGTGTTGATGCTGATGCCCGCCGCCCTAAACACCAGGGCCGTGACTAGCAGCGAGAGTGGAATGGCGACCAGCGAAATGAAGGTGGTGCGCACGTTCAGCAGGAAGGCAAACAGCACGATGACCACGAGAATGGCGCCGTCGCGCAGGGCTTCCTCGACGTTGGAAATCGACGACTTGATAAATTCCGACTGCTTGAACAGGCGCGTGTTGACCTGCACGTCTTTGGGCAGCGAAGGCTTCAATTCTACCAAGGCTTTCTCCACCGCTTCGGTCAGGCCCACGGTGGCGGCGCCGGGCTGCTTCTCGATGCTGAGAATTACGGCCGGCTTACCGTTCACGCTGCCGTCGCCGCGCTTGAAGCGGGCACCAAATTCTACTTTGGCAATGTCGGCCACGCGGATAGGCGACTGCTCGCGGTAGCCGACGATGATATTTTCGATGTCCCCAACCGAGCGCAGCCGGCCCAGGTTACGGATGAGGACTTCCGAGCCCTGGCGGTCGAAGAAGTTGCCGGTGGTGTTGAGGTTGGACTGGCGCAGGGCTTCCTCTACCTGGTTTACCGTGAGGCCCGTGGCGTTCAGGCGCGGCATGTCCAGCAGCACCTGGTACTGCAGGTTGTCGCCGCCAATGGGAATGACCTGGGCCACGCCCGGAATGGAGAGCAGGCGCTGGCGCACGGTGTAGTTCGCCAGCGTGCGCAAATCGGCCGCGTTCGTTTCTTTCCCTCCCGACAGTCCCACCAGCATAATCTGACCCATAACCGAGGAAATGGGGCCCAGCACCGGCGTGATGCCCTCGGGCAGCTGCTCGCCGGTGGTTTGCAGCTTCTCGCTCACAATCTGGCGGGCGGTGAAAATGTCGGTGCCGTAGTCAAACTCCACGAACACCATGCCCAGGCCGATGGCCGAGTTGGAGCGCACCGCCGACACGCCGGTGGCCCCGTTCAGGGCCGTTTCTACGGGTAGCGTCACCAGGGCTTCCACCTCTTCGGGGGCCATGCCGGGCGCTTCCAGAAACACCGTTACGCGGGGCCGGTCCAGGTCGGGCAGCACATCCACCGGCAGCTGGCCAGCCGTGTAGGAGCCGGCAATGATGAGGCCCACGGCAAAGGCCAGCATCAGCAGGCGGTTTTGCAGGGCAAAGCGAATTATCTTGTCAAGCATCGGTTGTTAGCGCAAAGAGGAAGAAGCGAGAGTGGCCTAGTAGCCCCTCCCCTCCGGAAATTCAGCAGCGTCTTGGATGGTAGCCCAGGCCCGCCGGATAGCTTATTTTTTGACCCGGGGGGTGCGGGCCGAGGAGTGGGTGCTCATGATTTGCCACTGCCCGGCGGCGTTTTTGCGCAGCACGGACGTGGCCACCCCGCGGCGCACGATGGGTGCTTTGGCTTCCTTGTCCTGGGGGCCTTTCTTGAGGTTGATGGTGTAGGTATAGGTTTCCGTCGCAAATGCGTAGGGTCCGTCTACCTGCACGGCAGCTTTGTAATCGCTGAAGGTGAACGCGCTGAACTCCTTGAGCTCGGGACCCAGGTGGTGCTCGGCGTAGTGGCGGTAGGTGCCTTCCACGCCGCCCGACTCGAACACCTGAGAGTTGGCCGTGAACAGGCGGGCGGTGCCCGTGGTGTCCAGCTTTTGCACGGCCTGCTGGTACTTGGTCAGCACCGCTTTCACGGCAGCCTCGTCGGCGGCGGAGCTGGCGGCCGGAGCCGTCTGGGCCTGGGCGCTGGCAGCGGTGAGGGAAAGCGTGGCGGTCAGGACCGCGAGGGCAAAGAGGTTTTTCATGGGGAGGGAGGAAGCAGCCACGGCGGAGGGGGACCTATTGGTTGAGGTAAATGGATTTGAGCTGGTAGGTGCCGGTGGTGACCACGCGGTCGTTTTCGTTGACCTGCCCCTGCACGAGCACGGTCTGCTGGCCGTTGACGGCCCCGGGCTGCACGAAGCGAATCTTGAACCGCTCGGGCTCGGTGTGCACGAACACCACGGGCTTGCCATTCAAATCGGTGATGGCCGAGGTCGGCACCACCAGCTGCGGGGTGCCCCCGCCGGTCTGGCCCACGACCTGCACGTTCACGGCCTGGCCGGCGCGGTAGGCGCTGCCTTCCTGCGCGTCCAGCTCCAGCACCAGCTGGCGGGCCTGGTTCACGGGGTTCACCACGTTGCTGAACACTACGAGACTGGCGGGTACGCCGGCTTGACCTTGCAGGCCTTCCACCCGGAACCGGGCCCCGGGCGTGACCTTGGCCAGGTCCTGGGCAAACACCTGGGCTTCGACGCGCAGCTTGCCAGGGTTGATGACGCGAAACAGCTCGTCGCCTTGGTTGACCTGTTGGCCCACGGCGAGGTTGAACACGTCGACGGTGCCGCTCACGGGCGAGGTGATGCTCACGCGGCGCTGGCTGGCCTGCCCGTTCTGGATGCCGGCGTTCTGGCGGGCCTGGCGCAGGCGCAGCTCGGCGGCCACCACGTCCTTGCGGGCGGCGATGTCGGCGATGCTTTGCAGGCGGGCGTAGTCCTGCTGGGCGGCGCGCAGTTCTGCCTGAGCATTGGCCCGCTCGGTGCTGAGGCCGATTTGCTGAGTCGCGTCCAGGGTTTGCTCGATGACGGCCAGCGTCTGCCCGGCGCGCACGGTTTTACCCACCTGCGCGGCGAGGCTCACGATGCGCCCCGTCTGGGGCACCACCACTCGGCCTTCGCCCCCGGCCGCGGCCGATACCGTGCCGTAGAGCGTGGCCCGGCTGTAGGTGGTCGAGTAGGCGGCCAGGCTTGTGCGCACCTCGAACAGGAACTGGCTTTCCTTGGGCAGCAGCACCTCGTCGGTGGACGCCACGCCGGTGCTGGCTTTGGCGGTGCCGCCGTGGTCTTCGCCCCCGTGGGCCTGCACCAGGCCGGGTGGTAGGAGCAGTACCGTGAGTACCAGTCCCGCGGCGGCCGTAGCCGCCAGGAATTTATGCTTGGTTTTCATATCGGGTCGCATTAAGGGAAAGGGGTGCGGCGGCTGGCGGTCAACGCCTGCTCCGAGGTTTGCAGCACTGGTTCCGGGGGCTGACGCCGGCGCCGCATGAGCAGGGCCGTCAGGCCGATGCCGAGCACAAAGGCGCCGACCAGGGCCAGGATGGTTTTCCAGGAAGAGAAAAGCGAAGTGGCGGCGGCGGGGGCGGCGGCCGCTACGGGCAGCTTCTCTCCTACCTTGATGCCTTCGAGCAGCAGCAAGTCGGCCGTCTCGCCGGCCACGATGTTGAGGGCAAAGCTGTAGGCCTTGTTGGCCGGAAACTGGCCTTCCACGAGGTAGATGCCCGGCTCCTGCTCGGTCACCGCCCATTTCAGGTTGGCATCTTCCGGGGTGGTGAGCGTGAGCTTGGCGCCCTTGATGGGAGTATTGGTGGCGTAGTCCGAGAGGAACAGGCGCAAATCGGCGGGCTTGCCCCCTTCCAGGGGCTCGTAGCGCAGCAGCGCCTCGAACTGCTCGGAGAGCGCGACCACCGAAAACGAGGTCGCGCCGGCCGCCGTGCCCGCTTTGGGTCCGTCGCCGTGGTCCTCGCCCCCGTGGGCGTAGGCCGTGCCGCATAGCAGCAGGCCCAGCAGCATAATGAGGAGTTGTTTCATGATGGTTGACGGTTATTCGCCCCGCAGGTAGTTAAGCTCGACCAAAGCCTGGCGGTAGTCGCGGATGGTGGTCAGGTAGGTATTCTGGATGGCAAAGGCCTGGTTCAGGCTCAAAATGAGCTGCAGGTAACTCACTTCCCCGGCCCGGAACAGGCGCTGGGACTGGCTGATGATGGCCCGCGACTGGGGCAGGCCAGTCTGCTCGTAGTAGCCCAGCGAGGCCGAGAATTTGCGCGTATCGGCCACGGCTTGCTGGTATTGAGTGCTGAGCTCCAGGCGCTGGGCCTGCAACTGGTAGCTGGCCGCTTGGGAGCGGGCCGTGGCTGCCTGCAGCTGCGAGCGGTAAGTCCAGAACCAAATGGGCACCGACACCCCAAATTGGAAGCGGTACTTTAGGGCTGAGTTCTCAAACGCCTGGTTCTGATAGCCCACCGTCAGAGCCGGCGTACGCCGGGCCCGCACCAGACTGATGCCCGATTGGCTGAGGGCTACGTTTTGGGTGGCAGCGGCCAAAGTGGGGCTGCGCACCAGGGCGCTGCTGTCTTCGGCGGGCAGGCCCGCGAGGAGCGCCGTGCTCGTTTGGACCAGCTCCGCGCCGGTGCGGCCCAGGTCGGTGCTGGTAGCCAGGGCTTCGCCGGGTCGGCCGAGCAGCAAACCCAAACGGCGTTGGGCGGCCTGGCGGTCGGCGGTGGCTTGCTGCAGCAGCACGGTCACCTGCCGGGCTTCGGCGTCGGTGCTGATGCGCTGCAGCGAGGTGACTTCGCCGGCCGTAAACAGGCGCTCAGTGGCCACCCGCAATACCCGGAACAAGCTGTCTTGGTAGGTGAGCTGCCGCACCTGCGCTTCGGCAAACTGCAGGCTCAGGTAGGCCAAACGCGTGTCGCGCAGCACGCTGGCCCGGCTCACGTCGCGGTTGCGCTCGGCCAGGGTGATACCGGCTTGTGCCACGCGGGACTGCTGGCGGTACACGTTGGGCAGGTCGATGGTTTGCACCACGCCCGGAGCCCACATCTCGCCCGTGGGAGCCGAAAACAGAAAGTCCGGGTTGGCGGGCGCAAACGAGCCGCGCTTGAGGGCGCGCTGCTCCTCGATTTCGCGGTCTGACTGCCGCAGCCGCGGATGCCGGCGCAGGGCCTGGGCCTCGGCACTATCCAGGCCGATAACGGTTTGCGCGCGCACCACGGCCGGGCTCAGTGCGAGGAGCACCAGGGTCAGCATCAATCGGTTCACCACGCGTTTCATTTTCAAATACTTCATATAATCAGGTTGAAGCCAGTCATAGGGCCGCCCACCGTTGCAGCAGCAGACGGCCCAAGACGGAGAAGGCCCGGACGCACTGCGTCCGAAAAACAGGCTCCGCCTAGGCTTTTTTGACCAGGGCCATGCCGCACTTGGGGCAGCTACCGGGCTTGTCGCTGGCACTGCCTTCGCAGTTCATGGGGCAGGTGTAGGCGGCCGACACGGTCTTGCTGGCCTTGGCGGCCGTGTCCAGCTTGTCGAAGCGCACGTTCAGGGCCTCGCTGCCGTTTTTCAGGCTCACGATGGCGGTGCGGGCTTTGGCGCCGGCGGGCAGCTTGGCCACCACGTAGTCGGTGCCGCCAGCCGTCAGCGGCACGGTGGCCGTCTTGTTGTCGGTGGTCTGTACCATCACCGAACCCGTCAATGTCTTATTGGACACGGCGGCCATCTTGTCGCCCAACAGGTAGATGCGCAGCTCAGTGGGCTGCTGCACCAGCTCCATGTGGTAGGGCTTGGCCGAACGCACCATGCCGCCGTGCGGAGCACTGTGGGCGTGGGTTTCGCCGGGAGCAATGTGCTTATCCGCTGCACCGGCGCCGTGGGCGTGCTGAGCCTGCGAGGCCAGGGGTGCGAGGGCGAAAAGAGCGGCGGCAACGAATGAAATCTTTACAATCTTCATGGGAAACGGGTAATTGATATGGTGGGGATGGGTGAGAATAGGCACAAGTCGCGCCCGCCAACCGGCGGTGCGACCTGCCTCCCGGGCATTACATCTTGTCGGTGTTCTGGTCGTGCCAGGCCTTGAAATCGGCGATTTCCTTCTCCTGGGCGGTAATCATCATCTGCGCCATCTCCTTGAGCTTGGTGTCCTTGCCGTGGGCCAGTTCGGCTTTGGCCATGTCCACGGCGCTCTGGTGATGCACCGTCATCATCATGTTGAAGTTCATGTCTGGGTTGGCCACCATGGGGGGCATGTTCTTCATCATGCCATCCATCGAGGCCTTCATCTTGCTGGTGAAGGGGTCGGCCGGGTCGTTGGGTTTGTAGTTGGTCGGGGCGCTGTCCAAGCGGGTGGCCACGGCTTCGAGCTCGGTGATTTCTTTAAGTTGGTCGGCTTTGATTTTCTCGGCCATCTGGCGCATGGTGGCGTCCTTGCCGTCGCGCAACTGAATGTCGGCCATGGCCACGGCGCCCTTGTGGTGCTCCAGCATGTGGTGAGCGAAGTCGTGGTCAGTATTGCCTTTGGGCTTGCTGGCCTCCATCTTCTGCATCATCTCATTCATCGAGGCCATCAGCGGGGAGTCACCGCCCGCGGCGCTGCCCGTAGCCCCGGCCGAGTGGTCCATGCCGGCCATGTCACCGGAGGCGGCGCCTTCCGTAGTGGGCGTTTCAGTGGTCATGGCCGTCGAATCGGCGGTCTTGTCACTGCTGCAGCTGGCCACCAGCAGGGAGCCCGAGCAGAGGGCGGCGAGGAAAAAAGCGGACTTTTTCATGGGTTTGGTTGGGTTAGTGGAAAAATGAAATGGGGAAGCAGGGATGGGGCTAAGCCTGCACGCTAGGCTTTCACGTTGATGGTGAAGTCGCCGGTGTGAATCTTGCCCGCGTGGTTGAACTGCAGGAAGACGCGGTAGAGGCCGGGCTTTTCGAAGTTGGTGTTAAAGCCGATGTTGGGTCCCTTGTCGGCCTGGTCGTTGGGGTGCACGTGCAGGTATTGCTCGGTGTCCTCGCTGATGACCACCACGTGGCCCAGCGCGCCGAGATAATTAGCGAGGTCCGTCACCGGCTGCCCGCCCTGGGTAATGTTGATTTTCATGCCCAGCAGTTGGCCCACTTTCAGGTCTTTGTCAAATGAGAGGGTGGCCTGGTAGCCGTCCTTTTCCCACTGCATGTCGTCGTTCTTGAACTTGACCGGGGCATACGCCGCGCCCTTCACTGTGAGGGGCTGGCGGCCCAGTTGGTGGCCCGAGCCGGTGGGTGTGTAATCCTGGAACAGCACGTAGTCGCCACCCTTGGGGAAGGTGTACTGGACTTTGTAGTCGCCGGCCGCCGTGTACTCGGGGTGTTCGTGGTAGAACTGGCCCAGGTCCTTGGAAACGATAATGAGGTGAATCTTCTTCTCGTGCACCACAGCCAGGGGCACCGGGGCCGACTCATTGCCCGTTTCGCGGGGCGTGAAAGCCAGGGTGGTGGGCTGCCCGGCGGTTACTTCCGTCGGCGTAGGCACGAGCTTCATCTCGTAGGTTTTGCCGTTGGCCACCTTGTCGTTGTGCTCCAGGTTCATGCCGCACTTGGGGCACTTGTCGCCTTCCTTGGTGCTGGTGACTTCGGGGTGCATGGGGCAGGCGTAGGTGTGGCCGCCGCCGTGCTCGGCGGTGCCCTCGGCCGGGCCGTTGGTGGGCGTAGTGACGGTGTCAGTGGTTTTGCTGGACTCCGTTTCGGACGAGCAGCTGGTGACGGTGAGGATGCCGGCCAAGGCCAGCAGGGAAAGCGGTATGCGGTGCATAAAAAGAGAATGGGGTTGAACAGAATGGGGGGCTACACCGAGTAGCCCAGGGTGCTGTTGCCGGGCGGCTAGGCATGCCACTGCTGCCAGAGCACGAAGCCCAGCACGGTGGCCACTACGGCGTAGAGCAGGTAAGAAAGCAGACGACGAACCGGGCCTTTGGGGGCGGGTGCGCCCGCTTCTTCGCAACAACTCTTCATTGTTGGGCGGGATAAAACCAGGAAGATGAGGGAGGGGGCGCAGCCAGGCGCCGGGCGGACACGCCAACGCAAAGGCTCGCCCCAGACATAGCAGCGCTATGCCAGGGCGAGCCTTGGGCACGTCAAATCAATCAGACCGTCAGGGACTGAATAAAGATTCGGATGTCGGGTATTTTGGGGGGCAGGTGCTCGCCGGGCACCAGAACGACCGCATGGGTACGGTCCCACTGTCCGGCCGCGGGCCGGAAAAAGAAGTCGCTACTGGCCGGCAGCAGCGCCGGCGCGGACGCGAGCAGCTGCTTTTCGCCGGGCGTGGCGAGCGACTTAAGAATAGCGGCCGAGTTGTCTTTGCAGCAGTCATCCTGGCCCGCGGGCTTGGAACTGTGCTTGGCATGGTCATGCTTGCCCTTCGTGGACTGCTGCTGGGCCGGGCCTTTGCCGTGACCGTGGCAGCCGGGATGCGAAGGCTTCTGCGGCGGGGTGACCTTGGCCATCGGCGCCGCAACCACCGGGTTGATGGTCGCGCAGTAGCACTGGCCCACGAACACGTTGACGAAGACGAGCAGGAAGCTCGTCGCCAGCAAACGGCGGAAAGGGAACAGGCTACGGAACATGAGAGGCGCTAAGCAACCGCAAAAGTAGACTTCTCTACGAAAAGGCGGTACCGCCTATTTACCCCATTTTTAAATAAAGAGTTTCCGGGCCGTTCCCGCGGCAGGCCGCTGAGCCTCCAAAAAAGGACCGCAAAGAGCCACCAGGCACTTTTAAGCGGCGGTTAGCCGAAATGCTCCCAATTGATGACCGCAAAATTATGCAAGCCTTCGGCCGGATTATGTAAATCCATTGCCGGCCCTCTACGTGCAAATTATGCAAGTTTCAGGTGGGATTCCGTACCAACCCCGCCGCAGGTGCGCCGTTCCTTTGTAAGGAGCTTTCTAGCCCGGGGAACATTGTGTTTTCCGGCCCAATGCAGCACTACAGCTGCTTATTTCTATGGAACCAACAACCAAGACCGAAACCCTCGACATTGAAGGCATGACCTGCGCGTCGTGCGCCTCCTTCGTCGAAAAGTCCCTGACCCGCACGCCCGGCGTGCAGCGGGCCATGGTCAATTTCGCCACCGAAAAAGCCACCATTGACTATCTGCCGACGCAGGCCACCCCGGCCACCTTAAAAGAGGCCGTAATCAAGGCGGGCTACGGCGTGACCGAGCGGACCCCCGATACGTCAGCCGCGGACCGACAGGCCGAAATCGACCAGCAGAAAGCCCTGGCTTATACTAAGCTCAAGCGCCGCTTTTGGGTAGCCACGGTGCTGGCCATTGTCATCATGCCCCTGAGCATGCTAATGCTCTGGCCCGCGATGATGGCACGCGTGAACATGCAGTGGCTGAATTATGGCCTGCTGGTGCTCACGCTGCCGGTGCTGCTGTATAGCGGACGCGAGTTCTATACTTCGGCCTGGAACGGCTTCAAGCACCGGGCCGCCAACATGGATACGCTGATTGCCGTGGGCACCGGCGCGGCTTTCCTCTACAGCCTCGCGGCCACGGTGGTGCCGGGCTGGTTTATGCGTCAGGGCATCATGCCCGAAGTGTATTACGACACCACGGCCACCATCATAGCCCTGATTCTGCTGGGCAAGGTGCTGGAGCTGCGGGCCAAAACGCAAACATCTGCGGCCATCAAGGCCCTGATGGGTTTGCAGGCGAAGACGGCCCGGGTGGTGCGCCCCGACGGCCAGGAAGTCGATGTGCCCATTGAGCAGGTGCAGCTTAACGACCTCATCGTGGTGCGTCCCGGCGAGAAAGTGGCTACTGATGGAGTCATTGAGGAAGGCCACTCGGCGGTGGACGAGGCCATGCTCACGGGCGAAAGCCTGCCGGTGGAAAAGAAAACCGGTGACCCGGTGTTCGGAGCCACGCTGAATAAGACCGGTTCCTTCCGCTTCCGGGTGACCAAGGTGGGCGTCGACACCATGCTCTCGCAGATTGTCAAGCTGGTAGAAGACGCCCAGGGTAGCCGCGCCCCGATTCAGCGGCTGGCCGACAAAGTCAGCGCCATTTTTGTGCCCACGGTGGTGGTCATTGCCATTCTCACCTTTGTGCTATGGTTTGACTTGGCGCCCGTGGAAGCGCGTCTGCCCTTGGCCCTGGTCAACTTCGTGGCGGTGCTCATCATTGCCTGCCCGTGTGCGCTGGGGCTGGCTACGCCCACCGCCATCATGGTCAGCACCGGCAAGGGCGCCGAGCACGGCGTGTTGATTCGCAACGCCGAGGCGCTGGAGAAAGCCCACCAGGTCAACACCGTGCTGCTGGACAAAACCGGCACCATTACCCGCGGGGAGCCCGCCGTGACGGACTTTGTGCCGGCCGAGGGCCAGGATGCTGCCCAGCTGCTGCAGGTCGTAGCGGCCGTGGAGCGTCAATCGGAGCACCCGCTGGCCGAGGCCGTGGTGCGCTACGCTGACGCGCAGGCAGCCACTGCCATTGCCGCCACGGGGTTCCAAGCCATCGAAGGCAAAGGGGCGCAGGCGTCCGTGAACGGGCAGGCAGTGCTCATCGGTAACTTCCGCCTGCTCGATGAGGCCGGTATTTCGCTTTCACCCCTGGTGCGCCGGCAGGCTGACGAGCTGCTTGGCCAAGCCAAGACCGTTCTCTACATTGCCGTGGGCGGAAAGGCAGCGGGTGTTATCGGGGTAGCTGATACAGTCCGCGAAACGTCGGCGGTGGCCATCAAACGGCTGCAAAGCATGGGCCTGGAAGTGGTGATGATGACCGGCGACAACCCCCAGACCGCGGCGCAGGTAGCCGGCCAGGTCGGCATCAAGCGCTACTTCGCCGAGGTGCTGCCCGCCGACAAAGCCGGTAAGGTGAAGGAGCTGCAGGCTGAGGGCCGCATCGTGGCCATGGTGGGCGACGGCATCAACGACGCGCCCGCCCTCGCGCAGGCCGACATTGGCTTGGCCATGGGTGGCGGCACCGACGTGGCCATGGAAGCGGCGGGCATCACACTCATGCGCTCGGATTTGCAGGGGGTGGTCACGGCCATTGAGCTCTCGCGCCAGACCATCCGCACCATCAAGCAGAACCTGTTTTTTGCCTTCATCTACAATACGCTGGGCATTCCTATTGCGGCGGGCCTTCTGTATCCCTTCTTCGGCATTTTGCTTTCGCCCATGCTGGCGGCCGGTGCCATGGCCCTGAGCTCGGTATCGGTGCTCACCAACTCGCTGCGCCTGCGCAGCTTCTCCCCCGCTAAAAACTAAGTTATGGACAGCTCCGAAATCATTGTGACGCTGACGGGCCTGGCCCTGTCGGCCTTCGTTATCTGGTACTTCTTCTTTTCCACCCGCCAGACGGCCAGCGCCGTTTCCACCTCCAGCGGGGTGCAGGAAGTGGACATTACTGTCAAAGGCGGCTACTCGCCCGACGTGATTGAAGTCGAGCGCGGCAAGCCCGTGCAGCTGAGCTTCTACCGCGACGAGGAAAACAGCTGCTCGGAGGAGCTGCTGATGCCCGACTTCAGCATCCGCCGCGACCTGCCCGCCTTTAAAACCACCCTGGTGGAGCTGCTGCCCCAGCAGGCCGGTACCTTTACGTTCACCTGCGGTATGGGCATGCTGCGCGGTAGCTTAGTCGTCAAATAGATGCCGCTCATGAACTCCCAACTCCGCTCCGGCTTCACGCTGCCCGCCCCCGGTACCCACCGGCTGCTGATTAAGAATATGGTGTGCCCCCAGTGCATCCGGGTGGTGACGGAAGACCTGACCGCCCTGGGCCTGCAGGTGCACCGTGTGGTGCTGGGCGAGGCCGACGTGACCACGGCCGACGGCCAGGAGCCCGACCTGGAACCCGTGCGTGCTAGCCTGCTGGCGGCGGGCTTTGCCCTGCTCGAAGACCCGCGGGCCCAACTGGTGGAGCAGATTAAGACCCTGCTCGTGACGCTCATTCACTACCCCGAGCCGGGCCCGCGCCTGCTGACCTATTCGGATTATCTGGTCCAGCACCTGGGGCGCGACTATCATTATTTGTCGCACCTGTTTTCGTCGGAGGAAGGCCTGACCATCGAGAAGTTCATCATCCGCCAGAAGGTGGAGCGGGCCAAGGAGCTCATCGGCTACGGCGAGCTGAGCATTGCTCAGGTGGCCGGGCAGCTGGGCTACAGCTCCCCGGCCCATCTCTCGCGGCAGTTCGGGCAGGTGACGGGCCTGACGCCCTCTGAGTTTCAGCGGCTCGGACCCGCCAGCCACGCCCGGCGCAGCCTGGATTCGCTGCTGTAGCCTTCGAAATTATGCAAGGAAAAAGGCCAACGGTGTAAAAACCGGGCGGGTAGGCTGGGCGTTTATAATGCTCACCATCAGACCCCACCGACCGTGAGCATGAACCGCTTATTCCGTTTGCCTATTCTATCCCTGCTTGTGCTTGTTTCCCTGTTTTCGGCCTGCAAAGACCACGACATGGACGACATGAAGCACGACAGTCCGTTGATGAAAATCATGATGGACATGATGACCCAGATGGACGCGCAGGCCAAAACCCAGGACCCCGACCACGACTTCGCCGCCCAGATGGTGCTGCACCACGACGCGGCCATCAAGATGAGCGAGGAAGAACTCCGGGCGGGCAGCAACCAGGAGATGAAAACCATCGCCCAGGACGTGATTACCAAGCAACGCGCCGAAATCACGCAGTTCAACACTTTCCTGAGTGGGCACCAGCCCATGCAGCCGCTGGTGCCGCAGTTCAACCAAATTCAGAAAACCAACATGGACCGGATGATGGCCGCCAGCAACGCCCGCGCCATGACCATGCGCACCGATTTGGACTACGCCCAGATGATGGTGGACCACCACCAGGCGGCCATCGACAACTCCGAGGCGCTGCTCCAGCACGGCCGCAACGCCACGATGCGTCAGCTGGCGCAGGCCATCATCACCGACCAGCGCCAGGAGATTGCCACGCTGCAAAACTGGATTTCGCGCAACCGGTAATCATTGGCTTTACCCTATCCAAAAAGGCAGCTCCTGCAGGGCTGCCTTTTTTGCTTTTAGAGAGCGGTGGGTAGCCCGGTTTGCCACTCACTGGCTTATTTCACGGAAAGGTACCTAATGCGCACCCTGACTGTTTTACGCCTTATCCTATCCGTGGTCGTTGGCCTGGGGCTAGCCGGTTGCCGGTCCTCCGCCGTTGTCCCGTCGTTCCCAGCTACTGCCGGGTACCGTCACCCGCGACTGGCACCGCGCGTTGATACGGCGACGGTCGTTCCCGCCCAGGAGCGCCCTGCCACCCTGCCGCAGCGGGTAAAGACAGCGGTTCCGCCCCGGGGCGCGGGCGCGCCGGACTATGTGTCCAAGCAGAAAAGGAGCCCGGCGGACCGGCCGGATAGCAGCTTTGCCAAAGTAACGCCCGGGGGTACTGCGCGCGGCGCCACCCCGCCGGTGGCCCCGGGCGGGCGCCGACAGTATGCCACCGCCAAGTTATCCAGTGCCCAAACGCTGGTGCACTATGGCCTGCACTTTGTTTTTCCGGTCGTGCTGGCGCTGGTGTTTTTTCCCTTGGTGTGGCAAACCGCTTACCTGGTGATGCTGGCCACCATGGCCATTGACCTGGACCACCTGCTGGCCAAACCCATTTTCGACCCGCTGCGCTGCAGTATCGGCTATCATCCGCTGCACTCCTTTTACGCCATCCCAGTGTATGCTCTGCTGCTTTTGCTGCCAGCGACACAGATTGTCGCCGTGGGCCTGCTTTTCCACCTGTTCACCGATACGGTGGACTGCTTGTGGAACTTCAGCCACTGCCACGAGTGCTACCTCAACTCCCGGATTTATGCCTTGCGCAACCGGGTGCGGAAGCTACTGGGCCGTGAAGTAATCGAGTAAATAGGATATAAAAGTTTGGCGGGTGGCGCGCTTTTACGTTTTCTGGTGGGAGCGGTAAGTGGGAGCCCGGAAATTATGCAAGTCATGGTTAAGCGTTTCTTATTTGTAATCATTCCAAATAAGCCGACCTTTGTGGCATCTTCCCAAGCAAAGGTTACCTGATGACTCATTTTTTGCGCTGTTTTCCTGCCGTTTTTCTCGGCGGTTTCACTCTTTCTACCCTCTTTTCGCTCCCCACGGCCCAGGCCCAGCAGGTGCCAGCTCCGGACACCACCCGCCGCCAGACCCTGAGCGAAGTCACCGTGACGGGTGCCGCTACGCACTTTGCGGCGCCCGTGGACGGCACCACGATTACGGCCGGGCGCCGCAACGAACTCATCAAGCCCCGTGAGGTCAACGCTAACCTGGTGCAGAACAACATGCGCCAGGTGATGGCCCGCGTGCCCGGCCTGATGGTGTGGGAAAACGATGGCTCCGGCCAGCAGATTAACGTGGCCACCCGGGGCCTGAGCCCCAACCGCAGCTGGGAGTTCAACACGCGTCAGAACGGCTACGACATGAGCGCCGACGCGTTTGGCTACCCCGAAGCCTACTACAACCCGCCCATGGAAGCCGTGGAGCGCATCCAGCTGCTGCGTGGCGGGGCGGGCCTGCAGTTCGGGCCCCAGTTCGGCGGCCTGCTCAACTACGAGCTCAAGCGCGGGTCCCGCGACAAGAAAGTCGAGATTGAAACCAGCAACACGGCCGGCTCCAACGGTCTGTTCAACTCCTACAACGCCGTGGGCGGCACGGTGGGCAAGGTGAACTACTACGCCTACTACCGCCACCGCCAGGGCAACGGCTGGCGGCCCTTCAACCAGTTCAGTGTGGACGACCTGCACGGCAACGTGCACGTGGCCCTCACCGAGCGCCTGACCCTGAACGCCGAGCTAACCTACCTGACCAACCAGCTGCAGCAGCCCGGTGGCCTCACCGACGCCCAGTTTGCGCAGAACAGCCGCCAGAGCACCCGGGAGCGCAACTGGCTCAGCACGCCTTGGCTGATTCCAGCCCTGACGCTGGACTACAAGGCCAGCGAGCGGACCCGCATTAACCTGAAAACCTTTGGCTTAATAGCGTCGCGCAACAGCGTGGGCTTCGTGGCCGCCCTGCCCGCCCTAGACACCGTGAACCGCCGCACCCGGCAGTTTGCTCCCCGCCAAGTGGACCGCGACGACTACCGCAACCTGGGCGCCGAGCTGCGCCTGACCCAGGACGTGGACTTTTTGGGCCGCACCCACACGCTGGCCACCGGCCTGCGAGCCTACCGCGCCACCACCGAGCGCCGGCAGCGCGGCACGGGCACCACGGCCTCGGACTACGACCTGAGCTTGACCGGCAGTGGGCTGTTCACGAACGAGTTTGAGTTTACCACCACCAACGCCGCCGCCTTCGCCGAGCTGCTGTTGCACGTGAGCCCCCGGCTGAGCTTCACGCCCGGCGTGCGCTACGACTACCTGCGCAACTCCGGCACCGGCTACTTGGGTCGGGCGGCTAATGGCACCGAAAACCGCGTGCCCGACCAGAAAAGTCAGCGCAACGTGCTGCTTTACGGACTGGGCAGCGAATTTCAAGTGTCGCCCACCACTAACCTGTACGCCAACTACTCGCGGGCTTTCCGGCCCGTGCTGTTCGGCGACCTGATACCCCCGGCCACGGCCGACGTCATCGACCCCAACCTGAAGGACGCCCGCGGCTACACCGCTGAGATTGGCTACCGCGGCAACTACAAGAATTGGCTGCGCTTCGACGTGGGCTACTTCTTCCTCAACTACGAGGACCGTATCGGCACCATCCGCCGGCCCGTGCCCGGCGGCACCGCCGGCCAGACCCAGCAGTTTCGCACCAATCTGGGCCGCACCCAAACCCACGGCCTGGAGGCCTACGCCGAGCTGGACTTGATTCACTCGATTACCGGCAACTTCAACCTGCCCCACCTCGACCTGTTTGCCGCCCTGAGTTTGCTTGATGCCCGCTACGGCAGCCTGCCTGTAACCACGCTCACCGGCACGGGCACCAATACGCAGATTGTGGAAAGCAACCTGGAGGGCAAATACGTGGAAAACGCTCCGCGGCAGACCCTGCGCACGGGCCTCACTTTCGCTCACAAAAGCTTGTCGGTGACGGGGCAGTTCAGCCAAGTGGGCAAGGTATACGCCGACGCTAACAACACCGAGGAGCCCACGGCCAACGCCCAGACCGGCGCTATTCCGGCCTACCAGGTGGCCGACTTCTCCGCTACCTGGAAGCTGGGCCGCGAGGGCCGCTACCGCCTCAGCGGCGGCGTAAACAACGTGTTCGACGCCCGCTACTTCACCCGCCGGGCCGGTGGCTACCCCGGTCCGGGCATCCTGCCCGCCGACGGCCGCACGTGGTTTGCCGGGCTGGGCCTCACGCTGTAACGGCGGCGTTTAACTCGGAAATTATGCAAGCCTGGGCGGGATTGTCGCAAATCCACGCCTGGGCTTTGCCGTTTTTAAGGGTAGCTTTTTTATTAACGACCGCTACCCATGAACAAGATATTTCGAATGCCCCTGCTCGCGTTGAGCCTGCTTGGGGCTACCCTTTCCGTTACCAGCTGCGACAAGGACGACGACAACGGCTTGGAGCTCATCGGCCACGACGAGAGCGTGTACATGCGCAACATGCACGAGGGCATGGCCATGATGGAGTCCATGCCCAAAACGCAGGACCCGGACAACGACTACTCCACCATGATGATTATGCACCACCAGATAGCCATCAAAAACAGCCAGGAGGAGATTAAAAGCGGCAAAAGTGCCGAGATGAAGGCCATGGCCCAGACGATTATCGACAAGCAGCAGGCCGAAATCGCTCAGTTCAACGCCTTTCTGGCGGGCCACCCGGCGCACGCCCCGGCCGTCCCCGAGTTCAACGCCCTGCAGATGATGAACATGATGCAGATGATGAAGGCCGTGGATTTGCGCCCCCTCACCGGCGACCCGGACTTCGACTTTGCCCAGCTGATGATTGACCACCACCAGGCCGCCATTGAGAATTCGGACGCCCTGCTCAAGTTCGGCCGCGACAACGCCACCAAGGTGCTGGCCCAGCAAATCATTACCGACCAGAAGATGGAAATCAAGATGCTGCAGGACTTTCTGCTGGCCAACAAGAAATACTAGGACTTTCCTCACTCGTATCCCTAAGCAGCGAACCCTCGGGTTCGCTGCTTTTTTACTTTGATTCATGCCCCTTATGGAAATGCACAATACTCCCTGGGCACCGAACTGGGCTCTCTGGGTCTGGTTTGGCCTGACGCTGCTCTCGGTGCTCTACGTGGCCTGGGACCTGTTCACCCGCACGCCCGAAATGAAGGTCATGAAGTGGGGCTGGGTTCTGGTCACGCTCTACACCGGCCCGGTCGGCCTGCTTATCTACTGGTTTTCATGCCGCGAGCCTTCGCCAGGCACCCACGAGGCCTTTATAGCGCCGCTCTGGAAGCAGGCCGTGGGCTCCACAATTCACTGCGCAGCGGGCGACGCGACGGGCATCATCGTGGCCGCGGCCCTCACCGGCTACTTTGGGCTGAGCATGGGCGTGGACATCTGGATAGAGTACGCCGCCGGCTTTGTCTTCGGCCTGTTCATCTTCCAGGCCCTGTTCATGAAAGACATGATGGGCCTGAGCTATGGGGAGGCCCTGCGTCAGTCCTTTCTGCCGGAGTGGATGTCGATGAACGCCATGATGGCCGGCATGCTGCCCACCATGGTGATTCTGATGACCCGCGACATGCGGGCTATGGAAGCCACTTCGCCCTGGTTCTGGGCGGCCATGTCGGCCGCAACGCTGGTGGGCGTGGTGGTCTCTTACCCCGTCAACTACTGGCTGGTTAAAAACCAGCTCAAGCACGGCATGGGCACCGAGCGCGCATTGGGCAAAGGCGGGGCAGCACAGGAAGAAGTCAGTGCTTTGGCGCATGCCGGCCATTCCATGGGCGGTATGTCGCACTCCGTGGCCCCCGCGACGGCGCACGGCGGGCACGCCATGGCCGCGATGCCTATGAGCACGGAAGGCGGAGCCCAGGTGTCGGGCGTGCGCAAAGCGGCGGTCACCTTGATAACGCTGGTGATGCTGGCGGTCGGCTATTGGTTGGCGGCTCGCTACGGCGACTTATCCATGCGGCCGGGCGAGCCGATGGAAGCCATGCCCGGCATGGATATGCCGGGCCACCAAATGTAAAAAGCCAGCGCAGCCCCCAACGAGTTGTGGGGCCGCGCTGGCTAAATCAACATGCAGGGTGTTAGCCTGCAGCGGTTAACCAGCGTTTAGGCTTTTTTTACGAGGGCCATGCCGCACTTGGGGCAGCTGCCGGGCTTGTCGCTGGCACTGCCTTCGCACTTCATCGGGCACTCGTAAGCCGTGCCGGCCACCTTGCCGGCTTTGGCGGCCGCGTCCAGCTTTTCAAACCGGGCGCTGAGCGAGCTGCCGTTGGCTTTCACGCTCACGATGGCCGTGCGCAGCATCGAACCGGCGGGCAGGGCGGCCACTAAGTGGTCGCCGGCGGGCGCGAGCTTGACCGTGCTGGTTTTGCCCGTCGTGCTGAGCAGCATGACGGAGCCCGTGGTACGGTCAACGGCCAGGGAATTTTCTTTGCCGTCGAGCAGGTACACGTGCACTTCGTTGGCGTGCTGCACCAGCTCAATGTGGTACTTGCCCGCCGTGCGCACGGTGCCCCCGTGGGGAGATTTATGCGAGTGGGTTTCCCCGGCGGCCTTGTGACCGTGGGCAGCGGCGCCGGGCTTGTGGTTGTGCTGGGCCGAAAGAGAAAGCGGAGCAGCCAGCAGCGTAGCGGCCAGCAGTAAGTGCGAAGTTTTCATGAGGGAAAGCTGAGGTAGTGCGACCAGTGGCCCATGGTGGGAATACTGCCGGCAATGGTTGCTTGGGCGGGCAGTTATCATCATTTGTGCCAGTTTCATCGGAAGCAAGCAACTGAGCCGACTGAAGGAGGAATGGGGCGCCGGATTTGAGTTGACCGCTATTGAGCACTTCTGTGCATCTTAGCTGCTTTATTGGCCTTACGCTCCTTTATGTCCGCCGCTCTACCGCCCCTTATTCAGCAATACAAGGCCGATTCCGAGTCCGTTTACAACACCTGGTTTATCAACAACGAGGAGCGGCTGAAGGCCTTTCGCTCCATCCGGCGCGGGGTGCAGCAGGTGGTCAAGGACATCAAGGCGGGCAGCTTCGGAAATGACTTCAAGGGCACCTCGCTCGAATTCGTGCTCAGCGTCATCAGCGAGCAGAAGCAGGTGTTTCAGGGCGCGGCCCACCCTTTCTACTGGAAGCCCAAGCTGCGCATCCCCGACATCTACGAGCACGAGGACAACAAGCGCGCTTTCGGGCAATTCCTGGAAAGCTGCCTGGCCGCCACCACCGAGCAGCAGCTGCTCAAGGAAATCGAGATACTCGACCGCCGCAAAATCAAGGGGCTGGGGCCGGCCGTGGCCAGCATCCTGTACTTCCTGCACCCCACCTTGATGCCGCCCTGCAACACGGCCATCGTCAACGGCTTCAACGCCCTGTTTGGCCAGAAAATCAAGCTGGGCTCCTGGCCGGAGTACCTGCGCATGCGCGAGCAGCTGCGCGATTTGAACCTGACCCACCGCCAGCACCTGAGCCTGGACTACAGCGCACTGGCCGGCCTGCTCTTTGACGTGGGCGTGAAAAAGATGATTGCCGGCGACCAGCAATTCACCACCGACGAGGAGCGCGACAAGTACCAGCAGCAGGCCCAGAAGCGCCACAAAGAGGTGCAGTCCGAAGCGCAGGAGGAAAACCAGCACACCGAGATGCAGCACCACCTACTGCGCATCGGCAAGGCTCTGGGCTGCGACGTGACCACGGCCATCAACGACCGCAACCGGCTATGCGGGGGCCAGAAGCTGTCTTTTCTCTGTCTCGACCAGCACCCCGAACTGCCCGTGCCGGCCGACGTGGCCAGCACCATCCGCCTGATTGACATCGTGTGGTTTGCGCCCGGCACGAGCCGGGTAGTGGCCGCCTTCGAGGTCGAGAAGAGCACCAGCATCTACAGCGGCATCCTGCGCCTGACGGATTTGGCGTTTTCCATGCCCGAGCACGAGACGGCGTTGTACCTGGTCGTGCCCGATGCCCGCTAGAAGGAGGTGCAGGTCCAGCTCTCGCGCCCGGCCATCCGAGCTGCTGGCGCCACCATCCACTACATCCTGTTCTCCGAGCTGCGCCAGCATTGCGAAGCGTTATGCAAGTTTGGCGACTCTCCGGCCGCCATGCGCAAGATTGCGCGGTCAGTTTCCTAAGCTAGCCCTCAATGTTAACCGACCCCATCCGACAGGCCATTCTACTTGGTTTTCCTCCGCCGATGAGCCTTTGCGACTATTCCAGCTACCTTTCCCAACGGGTATATCGCCATCTCTCGGATGTTTTCCGCTTTGGGTTGAGCTTCTCCGAATTGGGAATGACCGACCATTTTATCCTGGACTTGGCCAGGTTCTCGCACCGGAACCGGTCCGCCACTGTCAAGGTATACAAGACGTCGTGGCCGGTGGAAACCGTGTTTGGCAACGACATTGATTTATTCGTGGGGGACGGGACCGGCCAGTACGACTGGTACGCGCTGCAGGCCAAGGTGATGTCCCACGAAGGCGAGTTCAATGATTTGAAAATCAAAGTTAAAGGCGAGTTTCACCAGTGGCTCAAGCTGCTGCTACACGAGCGGTTGTTTGGTTCTCAGGCCTTTTACCTGTTGTACGTAGGCAAGTCAAAGACCAATTTTCCAACGATTAAGCCGACCAGTAAGGATTGTCACGGGGTGGCCCCCATCGGGGACTATGGCCTGAGCTTGGTGAAAGCGCTGGACATTCATAAGACAGTCACGCGCACTACTCCCATGAAGTTCACCGAGGTGTTTCCTGACCTGGTGGAGCCGCTGCGGAGCATCTTCTGCTGTCCCCGCCCATTGCCGAAGACCGCGAGAAAATACACCGAAAACGAAATTGTTACCCCTGCTTACCGGCAGGTGTATGCGCGGGATAAAGACGAGGACCCTTACCAGGGTTACAACATTTCGGACCATGTTCTGCCCGATGGCTTTGCTCCGCTTCGCGTCCTGATTGACCTGAACCCGGATGCCGTTGCTGACAAGAATGTCCGCTAAACCATACAAGCGCACTATTTTCACTTGTTGACTTAGTGTATTCTTTGCGCATCATTAATTGCCAAAAGTGGCAATAATGTAATGTATGCGTATCATTAATAGGGCACTTGGTTGTTTGCAATAGGCCTTATTAATGCTATCTTTGCGTAGCATTAACTGGAAGATTGGCAGTTAATGCTGCTTAAACGCATCATTATGGACTGGTACGCTTTGTCAGACGTGGCCGCGGTGCAAGAAATTGGCCGCAACCTGCAGCTTATTCGGCTGAATCAGGACATTACGCAGCAGGAGCTGGCGGTGCAGACGGGCTTGAGTCGGCTGACCATCAGCCAAGTCGAAAACGGCCGGCCCGCTTCCACGCTCACGTTGGTGCAGCTGCTGCGCGCGTTGGGGCGGCTCGATGTGCTGGAAGTGCTGGAAGAGTCGGCCACCATCAGCCCCTTGCAAGCGGCGCGCCTGGCGCGCCAGCAGCGGCAGCGGGCCAGCCGCCGCAACGAGGACGCTTCAACAACTGGATTATGAGTGCGCTGATAACTGCCACGGTATCTATCTGGGGCAAGCCTGTAGGAGCCGTGTTGTGGGATGAAAAACGGCGCATTGGCGTCTTTGAATACGAGCCTTCCTTTGTTCGCACGGGACTGGAGCTAGCGCCCATTATCATGCCGCTGCCAGTGGGACGGAAATCGCGCAAATTTGATTTTGCCACGCTCAACCGGGAAACCTACCAGGGCCTGCCCGGCCTGCTGGCCGACAGCCTGCCCGACCGGTACGGGCGCCAGCTCATCGACGCCTGGCTGGCTTCTAAAGGGCGGGACGCGGCTTCCTTTACGCCCGTGGAACATCTATGCTACCTCGGCCACCGGGGCATGGGCGCGCTGGTGTACGAACCGGCCTCGCAGCCCGCGCTGGAGAAAGGCGCCTCGCTGGAAGTGGGCGAGCTCGTGAAATTTGCCCGGCAGGTACTGACCAACCGGGAAGGCTTGCACACGTCGCTGGCCACCAACGCCGCCGAGGGCTTGGCGGAAATCATCAGCGTGGGCACTTCCGCTGGCGGCGCCCGCGCCAAGGCCGTTATTGCCTATAATTCCGTTACTAAGGAAGTCCGCTCCGGGCAGGTCGATGCCCCCGAAGGCTTTGCGCACTGGCTGCTCAAGCTCGACGGGGTGACCAACGCGAGCTTAGGCGACCCGGCCGGGTACGGCCGCATCGAGTACGCCTACCACCTGATGGCCCGGCAGGCGGGCCTGCAGATGACCGACTGCCAGTTGCTGGAAGAGAACGGCCGGGCGCATTTCATGACACGGCGCTTCGACCGGGTGGACGGCAGCCAGCGCTTGCACATGCAAACGCTGTGCGGGCTGGCTCACTTTGACTACAACAAGCCCGGGCTCTACACCTACGAGCAGGCCTTTCAGGTCTTGCGGAAGCTCCAGCTACCGCACCCGGCCGTGGAGGAGCTCTACCGGCGCATGGTGTTCAACGTGGTGGCGCGCAACCAGGACGACCACACCAAGAACATTTCCTTCCTGATGAACCCGGCGGGCAAGTGGAGCTTGTCCCCAGCGTACGACGTGACGTATTCCTACAACCCCACGGGCGAATGGTCCAGTCAGCACCAGATGTCGCTGGCGGGTAAGGTCGATGATTTTACAGCAGAGGATTTCCTGCAGCTGGCCAAGAACGTGCAGGTGAAAAAGCCCCGGGAGATAATCCAGCAGGTAGTCGACGCGGTAGCTAGCTGGCCCACGTTTGCGGCCGAAGCGGACGTGCCGAAAAAGCAGCAACAGGCTATTGCCGAAACGCACCGCCTACCGCTCTTCAAGGACCTTAATCAGCTGAGCCCTTCGGCGTCCTAACAGTATCAGTACTGCTAGGATGCCGAAGGGCTCAGCAAGGGTTCAAGTGCCAAGAAGGCGGTATTTTCAAAGGAGCGAGTAGCAGAAATTACCTCCCCTACTGCCCAATAACATACACGGGCACGGCCTGCGCGTCGACGCCACGTCCTGTTTCCTTCTTTACCTCTTTGCCATCTAGTAGGATAGCGCAGGTGATTTCAGATGCTGCCGTGCCCCCGTCGATGCTGGCCAGGATGGTCAGGTTGTCGCCCCGTTTCATGGTGCGCTTAAACCGGTAGCTGGCCGGGAGGGGCGTATTGTTGAGCGTCGTGTTGCCGCCGCTTTCGTTGGTGTAGCTCAGGTAATCCGATACCGGGGCGTTCGAGGTGACCTTGTACTCTACCTGGTATTCTTTCGGTCCGGTGGGAGTAGCGTCATCTTTTGAACAGCCGGAGGCCGCAGTCAGGGCTGCGCAGCTCAGCAGCAGATAGGCAAGTCGTTTCATAGTTCAAAAAGGAGAGTTAGCGGAAGTGATAGCGCAGGCCGACACTGGCCATACCCGGCCAGCGGTCGACGAGCGGGTTATTGAAGAGGTAGCCCTTGGTGCCGGTGGCCACCAGGGAGAGGCGGTTGCCCAGGAAGACATCGGCTTCGAGGCCGGCTTGCGGGCCATAGGTGAAGCGCTGGGGCTCACCCGACCCGGTAGCCAGCTCCCCACTGCGGTTTTGGTTGGTCCACTCGTAGCCGGCGCCCGCCCCCACCAGCAGATGGAAATAGGCCACTTCCCCAAGGCGGAACAGTTGGGGAGAGAGCAGCACGCGGCCCTGGTAAACCGAGTACTCCCCGCGCGCCGGCAGCGTGCCGTGTTCGTAGCCCCCACTCAGGCGCAGGGCCAGGCGGTTGGTAAGCATGGGCGTATAGCTCAGCTCGTAGTAGTCGCCCTTTTCGGAGCGGCCGACGTGGGCGCCCCAGGCGGCCAGATGTTTAACGTGGCGCTGCGCGGAGGCCGGCAAGATGCCGGCCCCGGCAGTCAAAAGCACAATAAAAAGAAGCTTTTTCATAGGGCTAGCGCGGCCTGTTTCGGTCCATTTTAATGAGCGCATTCCGGCTCAGCGTCGAGGCGTACACAGCTTCAGCGGCCTGGTGGGCCGGCCCCGCCTGCGAGGCTTCCATGAACAATCGGTCCCCCTGCTCGCGCAGCTGCATGGCCTTAATCATGTTGTCGTTGGAGGAGTTGAGAGCGGCCATCCGCTCCCCCTCCGTCATGGCGTAGCGGCCCGGGTTTTTCAGGGTGGCCTGCATCTCCACGCTTTGCGCGGTCATCTCGTCGGCAATCTTGTAGTAGTTCACGGCCATGGCCAGTTTGCGCTTGGCCATCATCTCCTCGGCCGCAAAAAGGGAAACCGTCGACTCCTCGCGCTTGGCCTGGTACTGGTCGCTGGTCAGGTTGCCGTTGGGGTCGGTTGAGCTAGTGCCGAAGCGCGAGAACACGTCGTACATGGTGTTCACGTCCTGCGCGGGGTTGGTCAGCTGCAGGGCCTGGCGCAGGCGCTGGGCCTTGGCGTAAACCGGCATCATCTGGTTGGTTTGGCTCCGGCCGGACATGGCCAGGGCCCGCGCAAACAGTTCCTGCGGGTTGGAGAGCCGCAGGTCCTGAATGCTCTGCACCTTCCGTAGGTCCGCCTGCACCTGCTTCTGCAAGTCCAGGGCTTCCTGTGTCAGGCTGCGAACCTCGCCGGTAATGTCCTTGGTAACACCGGCAATCTGACGAGCATCCTTGACAACTTGGTAGTTTTTGACCGTTTCGGTCCATTGCGCGAGACGCTTGGCGAAATCCCCGATGTGCACGCCCATATGCACCGGGTCGTTCACGACCATCTGCGCCCGGGCCCGACTAGCCGGAGCAAGTAGCAACGCGACGGCCACCAGGGCCGGAAAAAGAGTCTTTTTCATGGTTGTAGAGTTGGTGAATGGAAAGGGTTAGCGTCCCGACGCCGTGTCCGGTCCCAACTGGCCGGCGGCCGCCGTGGTAATCAGGATGGGGTAGCCATCGGGCAGCAGCACCTCCCGCAGCTTGGTGCGGGTTTTCGGGCGGCTTAACACGTTCATGGCCACGCGCCCACCCACGCCCACCACTGAGTTGGCGGCCGAGGCCGAGCGGTCGATGGCGGTGCTCACTTCCTGCATGGATTGCTGCTGCAGGTCCTGGCCGGCAAGGCTGGCATCTTTGGCGACCCGCTTGACCGGGTCAATCATGATGCCGGGCAGGTAGTTGTAGTCGTAGATGCTGGCCGCGACCCTGGTGGGCCCGAGGCGGTTTACTTCCAGCATCACGTTGTTGGTGCCCACGCTGGCAATGCCGGCAAAAACGGAATTCTTGGGGAAGGTCACGCCCGACACCACCGCGTCTTCCTGCAGGCGCAGCAGGACCACCGAGCCGGTGCGCACCTTCTGCTCCCCGTTAATGACGCACTTGAAGAACACGTCCGGTGTGAGCTCGGCCTGGCTGCCCTGGGCCATCATTCGGGCGGAGTTGCCCACCTTGACGGTGTTAAAGCCGTCCCTGCCG
This sequence comes from Hymenobacter endophyticus, assembly GCF_032464715.1. Taxonomy (NCBI): domain Bacteria; kingdom Pseudomonadati; phylum Bacteroidota; class Cytophagia; order Cytophagales; family Hymenobacteraceae; genus Hymenobacter; species Hymenobacter endophyticus. The sequence goes on from NZ_JAWDJT010000014.1 coordinate 43,457, forward strand.
GCAGCGTTAGCACGATTGGCCAGGGTTTGCGCGGCCGCTTTAGGGTCACGAAAGCGCTTGCCGGTCATGCGCTCGTAGGCGGCGCGGGTTTCGGGCGGCGAGGAGCCCAGCATGGCCAGCACGTCCGGGTCCGTTTCAAACGGGGTGCCGTCGGTATCGGTCGCAGGCAGCAGCCCGGCCCGTAGGCCCCGCCCAGCCCGGTAGTTCGCCTGGCGGGCCGAAGCGCCTACTACCTGGCCGGGGCGACGCCGGGGCACCACCAGCGTTTGCGCGTGATAAGAACCCGTGGTGGGGTCCTGCAGGGTCGTTTCAATGGTGTCCACATCAGCCGCGGCCAAGCGGGCTTCCTTCTGATGGCGGCGAGCAGCCAGGGTGGCCGCCGCGGCCCGCCGCTTCCGGCGCAGGGCCTGACCCAGGGTATCGGCCACAAAGGCTTCCACTACTTCATCGGTGTTGGGGCGTACCGGCGTGCTCTGGGCTTCCTGTTCCAGCCGACGCTGCTGCTCGATTTGCGCCGAAGGCGAAACAGGGGCGGTTGGCTCGGTGGGCGCAGCCTTAATCTCCGGCTCAATGTTTTCCGAAGCCGCCGCCACGACTTCCTTTTGTTGCTGGGCGGCCTGCGTGGCCGAGCGCAGCCAGAGGAACAGGCCCCCGGCGACCAGCAAGACCAGCAGGCCGGTCAGGGGTATCCAGTTGTTGCGCAGCAGCCCCAGCGGAGTTGCTTTCGCCTGGTCAGCAGCGGGCCGGTCCGCTCCCAGGCGTCCGTGGTCGTCGTGGTCGGCTGAGCCCGTGGAATGAGATTGAGTATGTGGGTTTGCAGGTTCCATAAGAAGGCAGGGTTAGATGGTGGAGGCCCGATTGATGACCCGCGACGGCACCGGCAGCACCAGCACCCGGGCCCCGTTCAGCTCGCGCAGCGTCACTTCCAGGTAACCCCGGTCGGTCGCCGCGTAGAGCGGAATGGCGTAGGTGAGGTAGCCGGTGGTGCGGCCCGACACAACCTGATTGGTCCCGCCGCCGGAAGGGGCCAGTGGGCGGCGCGCCTCGTTCTTTTTCTTGGCCAGAAACTTCTTCTGGGCGTTTTCCACCAGCTGGAAGTCTGTGAAATCGACGTTGTAGTCGATGGCCGAGTGGTTGATGACTTTAAAGCGCAGGTAGGTAAAGTCCCGGTCGTTGCGCACGTTGGCCAGCGAAAGCACCAGGTCGTTGTCGACCACGGCCACCGACTGGTGCTCCTCCTTGGACTTGCGCAGCGCGGTGAGCTTGCCTTCCACTGCGGCTTTCTTTTCCCGCTCCTTGTCCAGTGCCAGCTCATTCTCAGGAGCCGAGCCCGACACGGAGCCAGCACCATAGTTTAGGCCCAGGGCCCCGTCTTTTTGGAAGTCGTAGAGCTGGAGCACGGGTCGGTTCACGTACACCAGTCGTCCCATCCAGTACTTGCTGCCAAAGCGGATGAGCATGGGCGTTGGCGGCGCGGACTTGCGGCGGGCGCGCACAAACACGGCGTTGGCTTCAATCTTAACCAGGTAGTTGTTGGCCATGCCCACATCAACCAGCGACACGGGGCCGCTGAACACGAGGTAGGTGGTGGAACTGTCCGACACGGCCACGTCCAGCAACGTGGGCGCGGCGGGCACCGCGGAGGAGGACGGCCGCAGCAGGGCCGACGGGGCAGAAGTGGTTTGCGCGGAGCTGGCCGAGGCCAGCAGCACCGGCAGGCCCAGGGCCAGCAGAAGTTTAGAAAACATAGGAATAGGCGTTGGGATGGGAGAAGCTTATTTGCCGGGGGTAGCAGACGAGGCCTGACCAGGGGCCACTGGGGAGACCGGGGCGATGCCGGCGTCGGGAGCCCCCACCCCCGCGCTGCGCTGCGCTTCCTGCAGGGCGCGCTGCCGGTCAGCTTCCTGCTCTTTTAGGGCTTGCAGCTCCTCGCGCGACACCTGGGGGTTGTAGGGGATGTAGTCGAAGTTGGTAATCAGCAGGCCGTAAGGGTTGGCATCCGAGCGGTTGGTTTCGGCCAGGTTGAACTTGGCGGCCAGCGGCAGGGGCTCCTTTTGCTCGCCCCCAATGAAGATGCGCTGCTTGATGTATACCCGGCCCGACCAGGGACGGTGGTTCATATCTACGAGCACGCTGTCCACCGTCACCACGTTGCGGGCGGCGTAGCGCTCGTAGTTCTGCAGCACCTGCCCGCGGGTGAACCCGTCGTAGATGCGCCGGCCCCCGCGCCCTTCGATGAGCGGCAGGGCGGCATCCAGGTTGGTTTTGTAGGTGTACTGGTCGTGCCCAAACATGGTCAGCATGAAGTTGCGCACCAGGTTGCGGGCCTCGTAGGCGGTGTGCGTTTCGGTAGTCGGCGCGGAGAGGGCGGCCACCGAGCCGGTCTGGCCGACCACGTACACGCGGCGGCCACTGTTCTCATAGGCGCGGTACACCAGGAAACCCGCCGCCAGGGCCACGAGCAGCAGGGCCAGCACGCTGCCCATGGCAAGGTTGCGCATGGTGGAGAAAGAGGTACTTAGGTTTTTGGCAGAATCCATTTAAAATGCGGTTTAAGTCATCAAGAGGGGATGTAGGAGGCTGGGATTTTCTTCCCCACGGCCCCTTATTTGGCCAGGGGCAGGGAGATTTGCAGGCCCCGGTAGGGGTAGGTTAGTAAGCCGGCGTCTTTGCCGCCATCCTGGCTGGCATAAGCGTAGAGCACCCCCTAAACCGTGACCGGCTGCGCGGGCCGCATTGGCACCACTTGGCCGCCCCGGTCGATGTCGCTGATGAAAAATCCGCGCAGTGAGTCTTTGGCGGAGGGCAGTTGCAGCTTGCCGATGCCGGGCTTGCTCTTGCCAAAGCCCATCGGCTTCCAGCGCAGCACGACCGCAAAAGGGATGCAGTAGCCGGGTCCTACTTTGGGGTAGCCCCGCTGGGCGCTTCGCAAGCCGGCCGGCAGGGCGAGGATGGCCGCGACCGGGGCCTGGCTGGTTACCGAAACCAGCTCCAGGTACCCTTCTTCGGGCAGCATCTGCGCTACCCCGGGCTCCACGTTCACTGCTGACGCCGGCAGGGCCGGAGGCAACGTAGTGGCTGCTTTCCAGGCTTCCGCTTTGGCTTGCTCAGCAGGGCTGTTGGCGTTGGTTTGCAGCGCGTCGACAAGGTGCGTGGCCGCCTTTTCCTCCTGGGATTGGCAGGCGCTGGCCAGGCCCAGGGCGAGCAGGGCCAGGTAACGGGTTGAATGGTTCATCAGAAAAAGGAAGGATTGGTTAAACCGTCCACAGCCCGGAGGGCCGTTGCCGGTAGGAAGGGTTCAGCGCGTCTGACATGGTGATGGTGGGCAGGCCCGCCGAAGCCGAGCTGCCGCCACTTGGTGACGGTGTTCCGCCGCCAGAGCTGCCACCACCATCACCGCCGCCACCGCCCGCGCTGCCGCTGGCTGCTTTGCTGCCGCCGCCCATGGCGCGGCCGATGGCGCCGGATACGCCGTGCCCGCCGCCGTTCATGCCCGCCGAGACGCCGGCCCCCGCCGCAGCTGCCGAAGCGGCCATGCCCACCACCGAGCCGACAAAGCTTTGTGCGGCCGAGGAGCCGATGATGAGGCTGGTCAGGTAGGGTACCATGAGGTAGAGCATGATGAAAGCGACCGACACCACCAACTGCTTGGTGTCCTGCTCGACGGCTGCCGGCCCCGCGAACACCCCGCCAAACGTGGTATTGGAGGATGTGTAGTAAGTGTAGAGCAAGTCCAACAGGGCAAACGACAACCCCCAGAACTGCACGGCCAGGAAGTTTTGCAGCCACTTCATCGCCAGCTGGCCGAAGGAGGGAATGACCGACAGGCAGATGGAAATGGGGCCGCAGACAAACAGGAACCCGAGGATGAACTGCTGGATGAACTGCATGATTTGCCGAATTAGCAGCACCACTTCCCCGGTCACCAGCTGCAGCAGAATGTTGGTTAAGCTGAAAGAGGTGATGGTTTTGAGCAGGTTGCTGATTTCGTCCACCCCTTGCTCGACCACCGTTTTCTGCGAGAGGGTGTCGGCGCTGCTGATGGTGGTGCCAAGCGCCGAGGCGGCCGTCGAGCCGTCCGGGGTGGCAAAGAGCCGGGTGAAATTGGCGACCCCCGAGCTAAGCGTGTCAATCAGCTCCTGGTAGAAGAAGAGTAGGAAGAATATCCACACCGCCTTAAGGATGGGACCCCAGTCCATGGAGAGCCCGTGACCCGAGAGGAAGCCCCGCCCGACCGTGTAGAGCAGGGCAATGAGCATGAAGGTGGGCGTGATGAAGCGGCAGGCGCGCAGCACGATTTGCAGGGTCTGGTCGCAGGCGCTCAGAAACGTCGGGTCGGCTCCGTAGGCGACCATCAGGTAGAGGCCGCTCATTGGGCCAGCACGCCCATGCGGGCCTGTTTATCTTCCACAAACTGGTCCACCGCATAGTCGAGACGCTGCACCTTCACGGGCTCGTACTGCGGGTTACCCTCGGCGTCCAGCTGCAACCGGCCGCTTTTGTCGAGCACCGGCTTGCGGTTGGTTTGCTGGTAGAACTTCACCAGCTTATTGAGGTAGTTGCGCTCCACGGGCTTGGAGGTGAGAATAGCATCGAGCTGCGGGGAAGCTTCTACCCCGAATATCTTGCCCTTGGCACCCTGTTTGATGAAGATTTCGCGCAGTGCGTCCGTGGAGCGCACCGACTTAATCAGGTCCATCTCGTGGCCGGTTAGCCCCAGTGGGGGCTGCAATTGCGCCAAGGAGTCGGGGTTGACGTGGCGCAGGATAATCTTGGTGGCCGAGTTGTTGATGATGGCCGGGCCAATCTTGCTGCTGGTAATCTCGGTGATGCCCTGGGTGATGATGGTGACCGAGCCGTTGGTTTTGCGGATGGTGCGGTACATGGACTCAATGAACTCCGAGAGCACCCCCGAGAGCATGGTCCAGGCCTCGTCCAGGGCGATGTACTTGATGTCGTCGGGAAACTTGCGGAACAGGTCCAGGCTCAGTTCGGTGATGAGCATGGCCACCACCGGGTACAGGTCGGGGTCGGCCTGCACCTTGGCCAGGTCAAAGCAGATGAGCCGGTACTCCGACAAATCCACGTCGCGCTGAGCGTTGAGCACCCGCTCGTAGCGGCCGCCGGTGATGTACTGGCCCAGCACCAGAAAGAACTGGTGCATGTCGATGTACTTCAGGTTTTTCTGGTACTGCCGGCGTGCCCCGTCCAGTGGGTCAGCTTCTTGCCCTTCGCCGGGCACCGCCACGGGCTTCTGCATTTCGTGGTCGAACTGCTCGACGAACTTATAAAAGCTTTCCATTCCCGGAAACTCCTCATCCTTCTGATTCAGTCGGTCGCTCTCGTTCAGGCAGGCATAATACTCTATCAGAAAGCGGCTCAGAATGGTCCGTTCCGACTTGTCAAGGCCGGTATCCTTGCCGCCCTTCCAGAGCGCAGCCAGCAGGGCCAGGTGGAAGTTGGTTTTCTCGTCGTTGTAGAGCCACTTGCCCGACGCGTCGCGGGGCACGATGAAGGGGTTGAACTCAATCGGACGGGTGGGGTCGTACTCGAAGTAGGTGTTGTCGAAGTCCTCGCCGTTGAGCGACTGCAGCACGTTGCGGTAGGTACCGCCCACGTCCATGATAATCTGGCGGGCGCCCTTCTCGAAGCGCTGCACAATCAAATTGCCGAAGGTGTAGCTCTTGCCCGAGCCCGAGGGGCCGATGACAATGGCGTTCTGGTTGTCTAGGGCCGTGTTGAACAGGTTTACCTGCACCAGGTTGCGGAACCTATCGGTCAGGTACTCCCCCACCGGGTCGGTTTTGTAGGTAGCCGTCCAGTGGGTATAGCACGCCCCACGGTCGGAAGAGCAGGTCAGCCAGCGGTCCGGCACCTGCCAGGCGTTGCCGGGCAGCAAACCGAAGAACACGGGCAGGGCCAAATAGCTTTCCACCACGCTTTCCGTGCCGAACATGTAGCGGAACGCCGCCGTGGCCTTCTCGACGTTTTCGCGCCGGCTGTTGTCGTTGGTGTCCCAGAGCAGCAGCGAGAGGTGCAGGCCCACAATCTGCTTGTTCTCGGCTCGTACTTCCGCCGTGAACTCTTCAACTTCGGCCGCCCGCAGCGCATTGTCCTGGGTGGAGAGAAACGAGAGCGAGGCGTTGAGCTTGCGGTCGGTATCCAGCGAACTGAGCTCGGCGCGGGTGTCCTGCACGAGCAGGGCCTGCGTCAGCACGTGGGGGCACTGCAGCACGTGGGTGAGCGGGTAAAGCATGGGCGCGGTCACCCCGTAGCTGTTCTTGACCGCCGCGTGGGCCTCGCTGCCCTGGCCCACCATTGAGAGTATGTTGACCTTGTGCTCGCCCACGCTGAGCGTGCCCAGGTCGTTGCCGATTTCGCGCTCCTGCCGGGTGGGCTGGCCGTCGAAGTTGAGATTGAAGTACTGCAGGTAGAGCTGGTGCATCTCGCGGCTGCTCATGCGCTCAAACGCCACGCCGCCCAGGTTCTTGAGGCCTTGGGTGAATTCCACGGCGCTGGCCTCGGCCACCTCCAGGGTGTGCACGAGCTGCGCGAAGGGGTTCTTGATGAGGGCTTCCCCGGCCCGGGCCACCAGGGCATTCACGGCATTGGTACGGGTGGTTTTCACCGCAACCGGCGCGAAGGATAGAAACAGGTAGGACTTCTGGAACAGCACCAGCCGCTCGAAGAAGTGCTTGTTCATCTTGCCCTCGAAGTAGGTCTGCTGGGTCTTGTCTTCGCGGTAGGGCCGGTCGTAGTAGATGTCGGTTTTCTGCACGATGGTGCCCACCGGCAGCGGGCGCAGCACGCCCACAAGCGCCGTTTGGAAGGCGTCGTAGTCTTCGACCGTCCAGCTTTCCATTTCGGCCGGCTCAATCACGAAGCCCACGGCGACGCGGCCGTCCTTGAAGACCACCTTGTTCTCTTCAAAGGAATGCACCGGCATCACCGCGTTAAACGCGGTTGTTTTGGGTGTTTTTGCCATGAGCGGGAAGGGGTAATAGCCCCACCGCCAGGCGGCGGGGCTGAATGAAGGTGTAGGAGAGCCACCCCATCAGGAAGCCCGGCGCTTGCGTCCGGGTGAGGTAGCGCAGGCCCAGCAGCAGGCCGATTTCCGACAGGATGACCAGCAGGTAGACCATGCGCGGAATCTTGACGGCCATGCCCAGAAAGCCGAGCAGCAGCACGGAGCCGATGAACAGGCCCACCAGCAGGCCCAGGTCCTGCAGGTTCATACCCAGCACCTGAGCAGGCCGCTCGATGGATTTATAGGAGCGCATGGCAGCGGCTTAATTGGTCAAGCCCCCGCCCTCGCTGCCGCCCACGGCACTCACCAGGTCGTCCTTGAAGAGCTGGAAGCCGAACCAGAGCAACACCCCGCCCACAAGCCAGCCCAGGGAGCCCAGCGCGTCGGGGGAACCTTGAATAAACTTCATCACCACCCGAATCAGGCCGATGATGAGGATGATAGCAAAAATGACCTGCACGATGCCAATCACCTTCTCCTTGACCTGCGTGAGCGCCGCTTCGGCGCTTTGGGCCCGGGCCGCGCCGGTCGAGAGGGCCAGCACCGTCAGTAGCGCGTAGCCGCGCTGCTCCAGCTTGGAGGGTTGGTAGGTCTGGCCGGCCGCCAGCAGATTCAGGCCGTGGGCGGCGACAGTAGTCGCGCCGCGGCGCAGGGAGGTGAACAGGGGTGTTTGCATGGAAAAAGTAGGAGGGTGAAAGGGTGAATAGGGTGAGCGTAAAGGCCCGCGCCTCAGGCGGTTGCGGGTGCGGCGCGTTGGTTTTCCAGCGCCTCGTTCATCACCAGGCGCATTTTGGCCCGCCGCTCGGCGGCGGTCAGCTCCACGCCGCGGTTGTGCGCGTCGGTCGCCGTGGGTGCCGGGGCCGTGATGTAATTGTGCTTGGCGCCTTCGGGCAGCTGGCCCGCTTCGGCCGTAGCCGTGGGGGTCTGGTCTTCGGCCTGACTGCCATCTGCGATTGATGCGGCCGTTTCCGTCGGAGCGTCCGCCGGGGCTGCTTCCGCTTCTGCCCCCGTCACGTCGGCCGCTGCGGCTGTTGCGGTAGGCGCTTGCGGCGGCGCATCCTGGAAGTCGGCCAGCCGATAGTGCCGGGTGCGCAGCGAGGCGTGGTTGCCGTCAAGGGCGGGCGGAGCCAGGGCGCTGCCGGTGCCAGCTGGCATGGCGTAGCGCCACCAGAGCCCGCCTAGGGCCACTAAGAGCAGAAAGAGCACCAACCACAGCATGGGTTTCAAGCAACAGGTCGAAGTTTTTTATGAGCAATTGCGGCAACTATACGGAGCACTTCCGTATAAGTTCTGCTTTAGGAGAAGTTTTGAAGCAGTTATGCCGAAGCTTTGCGGGTGTTATTGCCCAGAAGCCGACGTGGTTAAATGCCCGCAGCAAGTGCGGTAGTGCAGACGGCCAGCTGGTTTGCTACCTTGCGCGCCCTCCAATTGCTGCTGCATGAACACTTCTATTCCCACTCCCCCGGCTACCACCCCAGTAGAGCCGGTCAATGCGGGCTTTCCTGACCCCGCGCTCATCGTTTCCTATGCCACCGTTCTGCGCTACATCCGCCACCGCCTCAACACGCTACTGCACGGGCAGCTTAAGCCCTGGGCCCAGCAGCACAAGTTCAACTACGCCCGGCTGATTGAAATCAAAAAGCTGGAGGAGGAAACCCAGGCCGTGCTGCTGCAGCGCCTGATGACCCACTTCCAGTTCCCCACCGAGCTGCTGCGCATCATCGTGCACCAGTCGCGCCGCCACTTTTTCCTCTTCACCTCGCCCGACAGCCTGACCCGGTTCAAGGCTGAGCTCAACCTCTTCGACAACCCCCCCTTCGACGCCCCGGCGTCAGCTACTACGCCCACTTCATCCCCTAACTAGCGGAAAGGCCCTGGAGCCTAACCGCTCCACGTTGCTCTTTTCCCTATGCCTGCTTCCGTTGCTTCCCGCCGCCCGGCGAAACCTGCGACTACCCCGGCCGCCCTGGGTCCCCAGCTGCCCAATTCGGCCCTGGCCATAGCTTATGACGAGGCCCGGCGATATGTGCAGCTGCGCCTGCGCAGCCTGCCCCACGGGGGCCTGCGGGCCACCTGCACCGCCTTTGGCTTTCCTTACACGACCAGCGTGGGCCTGAAAACCGGCAGCCTGCAGCGCGAAGAATACCGCCTGGTGCAGAAGCACCTGCGCGTGTTCGGCTTCGAAACAGAGCTGGTGCGCCTGTACGTGAGCGGCCAGCTCTGCGAGCACTACCTCTTTGCCGACTCTGCCCTGCTCGCAACCCTGCGCGAGCAGCTGGCCGCTCACGAGCAGCTGGTCAGCTAGCCGCCCCTCCCCTGTTGCCTTCTGGCTCTTATTCCCGCCCCGGCTTCCGGCGGCGCGGCTGGTTTGTACCCCTTCCTTTCCCTATCTATGCCCGCAACTCCTCCCCCGCGCGACAACGACCCTCAGGAGCTCGACCGCTTCAAGCAATCCATCGACCTGGTTGACTACGCCACCCGGCGCCACGGCTACGACGTGAAAAAGGCCGGCCCCCGCGGCCACTGGCACCAGCTGGAAAAGGACGGCGAGATGCTCATCGTCTCCCGCAAGGGCGACCACCAGGTGTACCTGAACCCCGGCGACGACCGCGATTCGGGCTCTATTATCGACTTCGTGAAAACCCGCGAAAACCAGACGCTGGGCCAGGTGCGGCAGACTTTGCGCCAGTACCTGGGCGAGCCCGAGCAAGGCTGGCAGGCGGCCACATCTCCCCCACCGCCCACCCCGGCGGCGTACGCACCCACGCCCACCGGGCCGGCTGAGATGGAATCGGAGGCCGAGCGCCGGGCCCGCCTCGTCGCGGCGGTGATGGGCACCCACGCTTCGCTAACGGACCGCACCTACCTGCACCAGCGTCACTTGTCGGACGAGACCATCGACAGCCCCGCCTTTCAGGGGCGGGTATTTACCAGCCAGCAGGGGAACTTCCGCAACACGGCTTTCCCGCTCTACAACGAGCACGGCATTGCTACGGTGGAGCAGCGCAACAACGAGTACAAGCACCTGCTGCAGCTCCCTAAAACCGGGGTGTGGGTGTCGCATCCCACCGAGGGCAAGGACACGCCGGTACAGCGCCTGGTGGTGTCGGAAAGCCCCGTGGATGCCATGAGCTACCACCAGCTGCACCACCGCGGCGCGCAAGGGCAGCCCAACACGCTGTACGTGGCCACCAGCGGCACCGTAACCGAGCGGCAGGTGGAGTTGATTCAGAAGCTCATCGACAAGCAGGAGCCGAAAGAAGTGGTGCTGGCCAACGACAACGACGCCGCTGGCCGGCGCTTCAACATCAATTACCTCAACGAGCTGCAGGTGCCGCGGCGGGCCCGCGAAGTAGCCGATGGCCAGGTGGCTTACGACGAGGCGCCCCGCCCGGTGGAGTGGCACGCCACGGCCGCTGGCAAGTACCACACCGCCCTGCGCGTGGAGTATCACCACGCCAGCCGCGCCGAGGGCACTGAGCAAATGAGCCAGCTAACGGCCCAGGTGCAGCAGATACGGCCGGCGGCGGACGAAGCCGTGGCCTTGGAAGTGCAGCGGGCCACCCGGCAGGAAACCGTCGTGCGCCTGGTCGTGCCCAACGCTGATAGCTACGCCCTCGAAGACCTGGCCCGCACCCTGCACGCCCAGCGCGAAACGCAGCGCGAGCAGCTGGAACGCCAGCCTCAGGAACCCGGCCGGCAGCCCGAGAACTTCATTCGCACCGAGTACGCCATCAGCAAGGACTTCAACCGCGACCTGGAGCTGCTCAGCCAGGGCCTCAGCCGCGAGCAGGTAGCCCAGCAGGCCCACGCCGACGAGTTGGCCAAGGAGCAGCAGCGCCAAGTGAAAGCCCGCCAGGAACAAGAGCAGCGCCAGCAGGCCCAGCAGCGGGAAGCAGAGCGAGAGCAGGCCGCCCAATCTCCCGAAGCCCAACGCCGGGAGGCTGAGCAGCAGCAGCGCCAGGCCGCTGGGCTCGTAGTCGCCGCGGCCACCGGCGACCCGGCCCTGCAGCGGGCGGTGCAGCTGACGGTGACCGAACCCACCCCGGCGGACGAGGCCACGCCCAGCCAGGCCCAGCAGATGCGCGAGCTGCTGCGCAAGGCCGGGGCGCAGGTAGAATTGCGAGCGGAAACGGACCCCGCCAGTGGCCAGCTGCGCAGTGAACTCGACGTCCGCTACCACCCCCACGGCACCCCCGGCGGGCTGCGTCAACTCAGTCAGACGCTGGACGCGCTGGATAAGTCACCGCTCGTTGCGCTCAAGGAACCCGTACAAGAGCAGGCCGAGCGCCGCCAGTTAGCCGCCGCTCCCCCGGAGCAGCAATCGGTGACGAAAACAGCCATCATTCGCATCGACGAGCCCGAGCCGCGGCCGGGAGCTAACGGTCAGGCGGAAGCCGTCGCGGAGCAGCTGCGCGACGCGGGCCTGAACACCGGCTCGCTGCGCAGCGCCACCGACCCGGCCACCCACCAGCGCCACAGCGAAATCGAGGTCAGCTACCGGCTCGACCAGCCCAACCTGGCGCGGGTAAGTGCCGCGCTCGATGACGTGGCCCGCCAGCCTGGCGCCCACCTGCACGAGCACGCTGCCGACCGAGCCGAGCGGCACCGTCTGGCACCGAGCGGCGTTACGGCCAGCAACCTAGCCGAGCGCAACGCCGGTCCCGAGCGGTAAAAGCCGGCTGATTCCAAGGCCAGGCGCCCGAACATGTGCGCTGATTCTTTAGTTTTGCAGGAATAGCAAGCTGCTCACCATGCTGGCAAAAACAGGTCCCACTTCTTTTCATGCTCCGTTTGGCCTGCTCCTGGCAGACCAGACCCTGGCACCCGCTGCTCTGCGGCCGCTGCCTATTTCCGAGCGCCCGGCCCTGTTTGTGGGTCCGCATCGAGGCTAATCCACCTTCCTGGTAAACGTCCCACCGCAGCTCTGCGGTTGCCCGCGGCTTGCTTATAGCCGGCGGATGGGACTGTTTTTTTCAGCCCCCGCTAGTGCGGGCGGGCCGGAACCCTCTTTGCATTCCCTTCCACGCTAGTACCCTCCGTTATGATATCTACCGGTCACCGGCCATTTTCCAACTTCTGCCCGGCCATGAAAGGCCTGATTTTACAGCTTATCCGGGACGAATACCAACCCCTGTTGCAACTACCACCGACCCTGTCGGCCGAGGCCTGGTCCGAGGCCGTTACCAAGGCCAACCCCATCCTGTTTTACCTTAACGACGGGGCCCCGCTGATTCAAATTGGGGAAGCGTCCCGCCAAAGCCTGCTCAAGTTTCTCAAGCAGCAATTTGGCTCCGCGCAGTAAGTCGCTGCTCGGCTCGCTGAAACGCCCGGTTGGTTATCCAATCGGGCGTTTTATTTTAAAGCCTAACCTCCGGCCTCCTATTCAGAAGCACAGTGCCGCGCCATTCCACCGTCCGCAGGTTACAGCTGCGACCCATACCTAAGGCAGTTCAGACGCCAGGGGCAGTGGGGGAGAAATGTTTAACTAAGGGCAAATAAATCGTTAATTGTTGTTAAAAAAGCAACAAAAGACGCCAAAAATGCGTTTAATAAGTAAGGAAACGGTTTTAGAAACAGTCACTTAGCCCTTACTTAGCGATGAAAAAGCAAGCCCGCCCCGCCGCCCAAAACACTGCCCGCCCCGATGTGTACCAGATTGTAACCGACCGGGTAATTGAAGCCCTCGAAGCTGGTCAAATTGCTTGGCGCAAGCCCTGGCACGCGGCCTACGGCTTGCCCCGCAACTACGTCAGCGGCCGGGCCTACACCGGCATCAATGCTTTTCTGCTGCACCTGGTCGGCGGCACCCCGTTCTTTCTCACGTTTCGGCAGGCCAAGGAGCTGGGCGGCAACATTCGCAAGGGTGCCAAGGGCATGCCCGTGATTTACTACAACGTCACGACCCGCACCGACAAGCAAACCGGCGAAGAAGAGAAAACGCCCTTTATCAAGTATTACACGGTCTTTTCCGTGGACGACGTGGAAGGTGTGGACATCGTCCTGCCCGAGCAGCCGCAGGACCGGGCGCACGAGCCCCTGGCCGCAGCCGAAGCCCTGGTAGCTGGTTGGGCGACGTGTCCCCGCATCGAGCATGGCGGCGCGCAGGCCTACTACGCCCCCGGTCCCGACTTTGTGCAGGTTCCCCGCCCGGAGACTTTCACCAGCGGCGAAGCCTACTATTCAACCCTGTTTCACGAACTGACCCACGCCACCGGCCACGCCAGCCGCCTGGACCGCCCTGACCTAGCCGAAGCGCTGCGCCCGAGCGGCCGCGCCGGTTATGCCCGTGAGGAGCTGACCGCCGAGATGGGCGCCGCTTTTCTCTGTGGTCACGCGGGTTTGAACCCGAGCGCGACGCTGGAAAACACCGCCGCTTATCTGCAGTTTTGGCTGGAGCAGCTACGCGGCGACAAAAAGCTGGTGGTGCAGGCGGCCAGCCGGGCGCAGCGGGCAGCCGAGTTTATCCTGGGCAACGCGGACGGCGGTGATAACGAGCCCAGCACCCCGGAACCGACCCCGCTTAGTGCAAGCCCCGCGGGCATGGAGATAAACGACGACCCCGAAGCGGCCCCCACCACCGTGCTGCCTATCGATGCCGGGGCCGTACTTCCCTGTCCGGCTCTGCCCACCTTGCCCCTGGTTACCTTGGGACAGGAAACGCTGCCCACTCTTACGACTGTCGTGGTATCCACGCAGCGCATCGAGCTTTCGCGCTTGATGGAGCACCCCACTTTTACTGACGAGCAGCGCCGCACCGCCACGGCACGAATTCTGGCCGAAGCGGACCCCGCCCGCCTAGGCCGCTGGCTGACCAATATCATGCGGCAGATTGCCGAATGGGAGGAACACGCTTTGGCTGAGGAGGCGCGGCAGAACCCGCACTTCGCTGCCTTGGAGCAGGCGCAGGAGTAGCCTTTACCTAAGTAACCTCGCTCAGCAACGGGCGGGGCCGGGGGCGGTGGGGTACCCGTCGCATTATCCTCATTGTCTTGCTTTAAATTCTTCTTGCCCATGCCCTTCCCTCCCCCACCGCCCCCCAGCGGTATCGCCAATCCGCAGCGGCGTTTCACGGACCTGCTGCGCCACGGTCGCTTTTCTTTTACCGAGCGCGAGCTGATGGAGCACCTGCGCATGACGTATCGCACCATCAAGCAGCGCGAGGCCGACCCTTCCACGCTGACCATTGCCGAAATACTTCGGGTGGCTGACCTATTGGATGAGCCAATTGAAGCGTTGTTGGCGGTGATAATAGCTGAAGTTCGGGCGGCAGCCACGAACAAAATACCCTGACAAGCCTGCTAGCATCCAATTAACTTTGTGGGGATTATAGCGCCGTTGCATGACCAACTATCCCCTACTGTTCAGCTCTCTTTTAGACCGCGGCAAAGCGGTGCATTTTGCTTACCACGTGCAGGAGCAGCGGGTGGTGTATGTCAGCCAAGCCTACGAACTTGTAATAGGAGGGCGCCAGGATACGGTAAACGAGGAACTGCCTGGCTGGCTTGCCCGCATCCACCCAGATGACTTGCGACACCTGCGCCAGCGCCTGCCTCACGCCCTGCTGGGCGAACTGGTCCAGGACGTCGAGGTGCGTGTGATGCAACCCGATGGCCGTATCCAGTGGCTGTGCTTCTCAGCAGCCCGGGAGGAACTCCGCGACGGACAGGTTTACCTCAGCGGCACGGTGCTGGACATGACCCGCTCCAAGGAGACGAGCCTGAACGCGCAGAAATTCAACACCAAGAAAGACGCCACGCTGGAAATCCTCTCCCACGACCTGGCCGCGCCGCTGGCCCTGCTCCAGCAGCTAACCGAGGAGCTGCGCCACGAAGCCCAGGGCCGCGCAACGGAGGCCATGCAGCAGTTGCTGCAGCTGATGCAGCGCACCTGCACCGAGGGCGTAAACCTGATTCGCGACTTCGTCGACAACGAGTTTCTGGAGTCGGCCAACGTGGTGCTGCACCAGGAACGCACGGACCTGGCCAGCTGGCTGGCAACCATCATGGAGGAGTACCAGCGCTCCGAGCGCCACACCCACCTGCGCTTTGCGTTCGAAGCCCCGGCGCAGCCCGTGTACGTGTGCCTGGACATTAACAAATTTCAGCAGGTCATCAACAATCTGATTTCGAACGCCATCAAGTTTACCCCCGACGGCGGCTGCATCACCCTGCGCCTGGAGCAGTGCGCCGGCCGGGCCGTGGTACGGGTGGCCGACACCGGCGTGGGCATTCCTGAGCCGCTGCAGCCCGTTCTCTTCGAAAAATTCACCAAGGCGCGCCGGCCCGGCCTGCGGGGGGAGAAAACCACCGGGCTGGGCATGTCCATCATCCAAACCATCGTGGAACTGCACGCGGGCACGATTCGCTTTACCAGCCGCGAAGACCAGGGCAGCGTGTTCATCATCGATATACCCGCCTTGCCCGCAACCTAGGGTGCTGCCAGCGAGCCGGCAACGGCTGGCGCAGCAGCAGGCCCACCGGCCGTGCCCGTGCTATCCGGTACCGGTTCATCACCGCGTCGCGCATTGCCGGCGGCTACTCATCGTAAGTGGTACCCGCTGGCCACTCAACTTGCAGCATAAAGCCGGCCTGCTGCCGGGCCCGGGAGGGTAGCGGATTCTCGATTTACAAAGCGCCGAATGGGTGCAACCAGCAAGCCCTCGCAGAGCACTAAAACGCCAGAGTCAACTTGCGGCAGCGGAGCTGGGTTTCCGTTGCCGCCATTTTACAATTAGCTGAACTTGCCCTGGCTTCCCTCTCCGAACTACTCCGCCACGGATGGAAAATGCGTCTGCAGCAGGTCACGCATCTTGGCTTCCGTCAGGGGCTTGGTTAGCGTGCCGGCAATGGGAAGCTCCTGCACCCGGGCCAGGTCCTGGGGGTTGACAGAAGTGGTAAGCAGCACGATGACAATGGGCTGGCGCTGAGGCCAGGTGAGCTTTTGGTAGGCTTCCAGAAACTCGATGCCACTCATGACGGGCATGTTGATGTCGAGCAGAATCAGGGAGGGGCAATTGGGCGTTGGCACCCCGCAGACCTCGGCCAGGGTGTCCAGGGCCTCGCGCCCGTTCTCGGCCACGAGCAGCTGCTGGGTCACGCCCAGGCGGTTCAATAAAATCTTGTTGAGGTAATTCGTGGTCGAATCGTCGTCGACTAGCAGCACGCTCTTGAGTGGTAACATAGAGTGATTTCTCTGGCGGGCCCGTGGGCCCATCCGGGGCATGAAAAACTGGTTAACGCGGAAAGTATACCCGGAAAGTAGAGCCCTGGCCGAGCACACTATCCACCTCTATACGGCCGCCGGCATTTTCGACTATCTTTTTAACCATGTACAAGCCCACGCCGGAGCCTTCCACGTGCGGGTGCAGGCGCTTGAACATGCCGAATACCTTTTCCTGGTCCTGCGCCAGGTCCAGCCCCAGGCCGTTGTCGCGCACCTCCAGCACATCCTCCGATGCCCGCTGGGTGTGAGCCACGACCACGTCCGGCGCCCGGTCAGGGTGGCGGTACTTGAGCGCGTTGCTGAGCAGGTTGTAAACGATGCTGCGCAGGTTTTTCTCCGAGAACCGCAGGGTAAGCTCCGGCGGTACGTTCACCCGTACGCGGGCCTGGCTGGGGGCAATCAGCGGGGCTAAATCAAGCGCCACTTCCTGCACCACCCGGGCCAGGTGCACCTGGGAAGCGGGCTCGTTGTGCTCGTGCTGCAGGCGCGAGATGTCGGTGAGGTGGGCGATGGTGCGGCCGAAGCGCTCGATGGCCTGCTGCATGAGGTGCAGCATGTTCGAGACCTCGCCCACCCGTCCGGCCGGGGGCAGCTCGTGCTCCACGGCCTGCAGCAGGCCCTCGATGTTGGCGATGGGCTGCTTTAAGTCGTGCGAGGCGGTGTAGATGAAGTTGTCCAGGTCCACGTTGGTGCGCGTGAGCTGCTCGTTGGCCTGCTTGAGCTCCGTGATGTCAATGGCCGAGCCCACGTAGCCGTACAGCTCCCCGCCCGCCAAATAGCTCGGGGACCCTTGCGCCAGCAGCCAGCGGTACTCGCCGTCGTGGCGGCGCATGCGGTGCTCCAGCACGTAGGGCTGGCGTTGCGCAATCGCCTGCGTCAGCGTCTGCTGAACCAGCTCGAACTCGCTGGGGTGGATATAGGGCTCCCAGCCCGTGACCAGGTATTCCGCTTCGGTGCCCAGCCCCACAAAGTTCAGGAAGGCGCGGTTGATGTAGCGAATCGTGGAATCGGGATGCACGGCCCACACCATATTGGGCGCCGCGTCGGCCATGGTACGAAAGCGCGCCTCGCTTTCCTGCAGCTCCCCGGCGTAGGATTCCAGCCGCTGGCGGGCCAGGGCCAGGTCGGTTACGTCGGCGGCCGTGTTCAGCACGCCGTACACCCGGCCCTGCCCGTCCCGTAGGGGCGTAAAGCTGTAGTTGAAATAGAAGGGTTGCAGGCGGCCATCGATGAGCAGGTCCACGCGTTCGTTGCGCAGGTGCAGCGGCTCGCCGGTGGTGCGCACCTGGTGCAGCTGCCCGACAACGGCCTGGCCCTCCAACTCGGGCAGCACGTCGGCAAAACGCCGGCCGATGACGTCGGAACCCTTGCCCCAGGCCGCCAGAATGGCCTCGTTGGCCATTTGAATGCGTAGCTCAGGGCCCACGTACACGCCGATGGGAAACGGGGCACTCTCGACCAGGGCCCGGACTTGCTGCTCGCTGGCTTCCACCACGCGCCGGGCCTGCACCTGCTCGGTGACTTCGTAGGCAAACACGAGCACGCCGTCCACGGCGCCAGCGGCGTTGCGGCGGGCCTGGTAGGTGAAGGTCCAGATAATTTCCTCCAGCGGGCCGTTCTCTTCCCGGGCCAGCTGCAGCGGCAGCTCCCGGGCCACGTACATTTCGCCCGTCTCATACACCTGCCTGAATAAACCCGGAATGGACGTGTCCGCCAGCTCGGGCAGGGCTACCAGCAAGGGCTTGCCCAACAGCACCCGGCCGGGGAAAATCCGCTGGTAAGCCGGGTTCACCAATTGGAACACCAGCTCGGGGCCATCGAGGATGACGATGGGTGCCGGGGCCTGCATGAACAGCTCGTGCAGCTGGCGCCGCTCGGCCTCCCGCTCCCGGCGGGCCAGCACCTGCTCGGTGACGTCGTAGCCCAGAATGGAAATGCCAGCGACCTCCCCGCCCTCGCGGTACGCCTGGTAGGTAAAGTTGTAATAGCCGGTCCGCGGCGCAGCGCCGGCCGCGGGCTGCGGCGTGAAGGGCATCTCCTGGCCCACGTAGGTGTCGCCGGTTTGGTAAACCTGGTCCAGCAGGGCCACAAAGCCTTGCGTGTCCAACTCGGGCACGGCCTCGGCCACGTTCCGGCCCACCAATTGGCGGTCTGGGAACAGGGCCTGGTAGGAGGGGTTGACGTATTCGTAGCGGTGCCCGGGCGCGCGCAGCAAGGCCACCACCGCGGGGGTTTGCTCGAATATCTGGTGAAAGGCTTCGCGCTCCTGCACCTGCTGCCGGGCGGCGGCCAACAGGTCAGCTTGCAGGGCCAGCGCCTCCCGGGTGCGCACCTGTACCCGGGATTCCAGCTCCTGATTAAGCTGCTCCACCTGCTGACGAGCTGCCACCTGGGCCGTTACGTCCACGGCGAAGTTGAGCACCTCCGTCACCGCGCCCTGGGCGTTGCGGATGGGCTCGAACGTGGTGTGGTAGTAGCGGCGCTGTGGCTCTCCGCTGCCGGAATAGTCGGCCCAGGCTTCGGCTTCGGCCTCGTAAAAGGGCTCACCCGTTTCGTAGACCCGGTCGAACAGCTCGTAGAAGCCCTGGCCTTCAATGTCGGGGATGACCTCGCGGATGGTGCGGCCCAGCAGTGGCCGGCCGGGAAACAGCCGCTCGTACTCGGGGTTTACCAACTCGTAGACGTGCTCCGGACCCCGCAGCAGGGCAATGTTGGCCGGCATGCGCATCAGCACCTGGTGCAGGCGCATGCGTTCGGCTTCGGCCTCGGCGCGGGCGGCCTGTTCGCGAGCCTGAGCCTCGCGCAGGGCTACTTCGACGGGCGAACGGGGCTGGTCAGCCGTGTCGGTGAAGCTCACCCACAGCCCGTCGCCGGAGCGGCGGGCCGCCAGGCGGTAGTAGTTGTCGTAGCCGTCGGCTTGGTAGTTGATGTTGTACTCGCGCGGCTCCCCGCTCACGTAGGCGTCCACGTGAAAGGCAAACGTGCCGTGCGCGATGCTGTGAGGCCACTGCTGGTTGTGCGTCACCGTGGGCACTTCGGGCATGCTCATCATGCGCTGGGCCGTGGGATTCAGGTACACAAAGGTGAAATCCACAATCTCCCCCGTCCCGGCCGGGTCGTAAATGGGCGTATAATAAATGACGCCAGTCATCGATACCGCCAGCAGGTCGCCCAGCAGGTCGTCGGCGGGCAGTGGTCGAAGGGGAAGAGGTACAGACGTGGCGGGCATAAAACGGATGGGAATGCGCTAAGCAACAGATAAGTAGAAGGTTGCCCCTTGAAGTGTAGAGGAAGATGACACGGCTTAGAAAACCGTCCCTGCGGAAGCAGAAACGGAATCTATTCCGACGTAGCGGCCGGCGGGTGGCTGGCCTCGGCCCGTACCACGGCAAACAGTTCATCTTCGGAAACATGCAGCACCCGGGCTAGTTGCTGCAGCTCGCCCACGGTGCACGTACCCGGGTTGCGCTTACGCGTGTCGTAGGTGCGGGCCGAAACACCCCAAGCCTCCACAATGCGCTTGCGGGTACCGGCGACTTCCAGCAGCTCGGCCAGGGTGCCCACCTTGTGCACCCGGGGCGGGCTGGTCAGGGGCTCGGTGAAGGAAACAGTGGGCACAGGCACTTTGGGCATGAAAGAAAGGCTAAAAAGGCACAGAAGTAAGCGCGTAAGGTAACTCTTCTACGCACGGCTCAGCTTTCCAGCCATCATGCACTGGCCCCCGCAGCTTTCCGCCGCCAGGGTTTGCTCTTCCCAGCGCCCGCACTCGTCCACGGCCAGTGCCAGCCAGTGCCGCAGCCGCGCCGCTTCGGTGCACTGGCAAATCTGCTCCGCTGCCACTTGCTGCCGCGCGGGGGCAATGGCCGGGTGCTGCAGAATGCAGCGCAGTTCTGCGCGAAGCGCTTCCAGTTCCGTAACGGGGGCTGCGAATAAACTGGGTTTATCAGGCATTGGCGAAAGGGATAAGAGCCGTGGGGAGAAATCAGTAGATAGCCAGGCCGCTGCCCCGCTGCCGGAGCGGGCAAACGCAGCACAGCGTCGGACACCACGTCCAGGTGAGTAGTGCTCCTGCGGGCAGGTTTTAAATGAGACGGCCATCATCCGCCACCGGCGGCCTGAAACGGCGGCCATTTACCAGCAACCGCGTTGGTAATTGTCGACCAGCATCGACTGGGTGTACTGCAAAGACGCACCGGGTGCTGGACTATGAGCCATGCCATGCGGTGCAGCCGGCGTTGGAGCGGGCTACGTAGGGGGGGCAGCAGCGTCCAGGTATACCCGGCGCTAGCGGCTGGTGCGTGTCGCGGCTCAAACCAGTCCCGATAGGCCGTCGTCAGCCGGTCGACCACAATGGCCAGTCGCTTGGTCTCACCGGCGCGCAACACCCAGATGTGGGCGCTGCCGCAGCCGACCTCGTAGCCGACACGCAGCAGCTATTTCACCGCCTCCGCCAGCCCGCGTATATAGGCCGTGTGGGTGTGGGCCTGCACGTGCCGGCGCAGGTCCTCCAAGCCGCACTTTTCCGCCGCATCGACTGGTTCTACCTCAATAGCCAGGTAGGCCTGTTGGGGTGGGAAGAAGCCTGAGATATTGTGAAGTTGGCCCACAGTTCACTACCCAGTTAGAGGCCTTGCTACTGACAGGATAAAAACCAGGTACTTGGCACCGCAACCCTCCGTCCCCGGGAACGGTACTATTTCCTAGTGGCCGGCTGTCAGGCGGCACTTAGCGCCGCAGCCGCTACAGCCGGCTTTTCCTTCTTCTAACCCCATATTCCCTCCTTCAATGGCCAACCAAACTGTCCTGATTACCGGCGCCTCCAGCGGCATCGGCTTCGAGCTCGCCCGCTGCTTTGCCCGCGACGGCTACCGTCTCATCCTCTCGGCCCGCCCCGGCGGCGACCTGGAGCAAGCTGCGCAGAACATCCAGCAGGAATTTGCCGGCGTGCAAACCGTTGTTATCCCCGCCGATTTGAGCACCCACGAGGGGCCGCTGCACCTGTTCGAGGAAACCCAGCGCCAAAGCCTGCAGGTGGATGTGCTGGTCAACGACGCGGGCTTCGGTGAGGCGGGGCTGTTTGTGGAAACCGACCTGCAGAAAGAAATGGGCATCGTGCACGTGAACGTGCTGGCCCTGATGACGCTCACCAAGCTGTTTCTGCGCGAGATGACCACCCGCAACGCCGGCAAAATCCTGCAGCTGGGCTCGGTTGTCTCGTTTCTGCCCAATCCGCGCCAGGCCGTGTACGCCGCCACCAAAGCCTTCGTGCTGAGCTTCTCCGAGGCCCTGCAGCAGGAGCTCAAGGAAATGAAATCCGACGTGACGATGACTATCCTGTGCCCCCCCGCTACGGAAACCGACTTTTTCCGCGTGGCCAATGCCGAAGACACCAAGGTGGGCCAAAGCAAGAAAGCCACGGCTCAGGAAGTGGCCGAAGGTGGCTACAAAGGCCTGCTCAACGGCGACGCCCGGGTGCTGCCCACCTTCGGGGCCAAGATGAACTTTGCCTCCAGCGTGTTCTTCCCCGACTCCATGCTGGCCACCATGATGAACCTGCAGATGCAGCCGGAAAGCAAGTAGCAGCACTGCCTTATTGACCGAAAAAAAGCCCGGCCAGTATTCTGGCCGGGCTTTTTGCGAATCAGCTCGTGGCCTTTCCGGTCGGTCAGCGCCGCCGGCGCAGCAGCCAGAGCGCGCCGGCGACGACCAGTAGCCCGGCGGCAGCGACAGCCGCTCCCGGTAGTGCGCGGGTCTTCGTCGGCCGCCGGTCGGCTGCGGCAATGTCCTCGTCGCGGAACGACTGCCGGGACACACTTGCCAGAATCAGGCGCACGGTTTCGGCGGGCTGGTCCCACTGGGGAAAGTGTCCACTGCCGGCAAACCAGTACAGGCGGGCATCGGGAAATGCGGCCAGGGCCCGCGGCGCCTGGCCGGGCAGACACACCCGGTCGTGCCGCCCCCAGCCAATGACGAGCGGGGCTGGTAAACTGCCTTTTGCGGCGCCCTGTTGTACTTCGCCGTGCGCCAGCGCATCCAGCAATTCCGCAAAGACGGGCGTGTGGGCCAGGGTGTGCATTTCTTCCTGCGCCAACTGAGCATCCACGGCCCAGGGCCGGGCCGAAAACTGGGGCAGCAGCGCCGTGCGCCCCGCCGCCGAGTGCATCAGCGCGGGCATTACCGGCTGCAGGGCCGTCACCAGCTTTTGCGACAGGGCCACAGAATGGTAGAAGAACGGCACCTCCCAGCCTTCCCAGAACCCGCCCGGGTCCAGCGACACCACGGCGCCAAGCACCCCGCCGCGCCGGGCCAACTCCAGGACTAACCGGGCACCCATGGAGCTGCCCACCGCGTCGATGCCCAGCAGGCCCTGCTCGGCCAGAAAGGCCGTCAGCGCATCGGCCAGCGTGCCGATGGTGTGCGGCCCCGCCAGCGGCGGCGACGCCCCGTGCCCGGGCAAGTCCACGGCGATGACCTCGTGCTCGGCCGCCAGGGCGTCGAGAATCGTGCTCCAGGAGCGGCCGCTGCCGCCAATGCCGTGAACCAGGAGCAGGGGCGGGCCGGAGCCCCGCCGGATGAAATGAAGTGCCATAGCAAAAGAGAACAAGCTGCCCGGCCGCCACACGGGCCGCCAGGCTTTAACGTGAAGGGCCGCCGAACGGCCTAAATCGGCTGGCTACGCGCCGGGCGTGAGCACCACCTTGGTGCAGTTATCCTTTTTGTGGCGGAAAATGTCGTAGCCGTGGGGGGCCTGCGAGAGGGGCAGGCGGTGGGAGATGATGTCGTCGAGGCGCACGTCACCGTTGGCCACGTGTTGCAACAGCTTGTCGATGTGCTTGTGCGCGGGGGCCTGCCCGCCCTGCATGATGATGCCCTTGTCGAAGAACTGGTGGATGGGAAAGTTGTCGAAGGGCGAGGAGTATACGCCCAGCACCGACACGAAGCCGCCACGGCGCACGGCGCTCATGCAGGCCAGCAAGACCTTGTCGGAGCCTTTCTCCAGGTTCACAACGGCCTTGGCCCGGTCGAGCAGGCTGCGGTCGGGCTCGAAGCCCACGGCTTCCACGCATACGTGCGCCCCGTAGCCGCCCGACATGCTGCGAATAGCGTCGACCACCTGCTGGTGGTCTTCCCACAAAATGCCCTCGGCGTTAGCGGCTTTCTTGGCCAAATCCAGCCGGTACTGCTGGGTGTCGACTATAATAACGCGGCTGGCCCCGCGCAGCCAGGCCGACTTGGCGGCCATGATGCCCACCGGACCGGAGCCGAAGATGGCCACGATTTCGCCGCCTTTCACATTAGCCCAGTCAATGCCGGAGTAGCCGGTGGGGAAAATGTCGGTCAGAAACAGCACCTGCTCGTCGGTGAGGTTGTCGGGCACTTTGCGGGGCCCGAAATCGGCGTAGGGCACACGGGCGTACTCGGCCTGGCCACCGTCGTAGCCGCCGTACAAGTCGGTATAGCCGAACAGGGCACCGCCCTTCTCCGTGAGCAGGCCGCCTTCGGGGCCGTAGTGCTCGGGGTTGGAGTTTTCGCAGTGGCCGGGCAGGTCGTGGTTACAGAACAGGCAGTGCCCGCAGGCAATGGGGAAGGGTACCACTACCCGGTCACCGCGCTTGAGGTTGGTCACGCCCTTGCCCACTTCCTCCACGATGCCCATGAACTCGTGGCCCAGGGTCATGGGGCGGGGCTGGGGGATGCTGCCGTTGTAGATGTGCAAATCTGAGCCGCAGATGGCCGTGCTCGTGACGCGGATGATGGCGTCGCGGTCGTCCTGGATAGTGGGGTCATCGACCGTGTCAACGCGCACGTCGCGCATGCCGTGAATTCGGAGGGCTTTCATGGAAAAAGTGGGTTGAAGATGAGAAGTAAGGGCTGATGGGCAAGAGGCTGTTTGGGCAAGGTGAAGCTTGCCAGGGCACACTAAAAAAAGTCGGACCCTGCACGCAGGGCCGGACCTGGGGAGCAGCGCCGAGCCGTTAGCTGACTTGGCCGCCGCGCACCTGCGTGCTGGTGACAAAGTCAATCAGGTCGCGGTTGAGCTTGTCCTTCTCGGTGATGAACAGGCCGTGCGGGGCGTCGCTGTAGGCGATGTAGGTGGCGTGGGACAGGTGGTCCTTCATCCGGTCGCCGCTGTTTTTGATGGGCACCGTCTTGTCGTCTTCGCCATGAATCACCAGCGCGGGCACCCGGATGCCGGCCAAGTCCTGGCGGAAGTCCGTTTCGGCAAAGGCGTGGGCGCAGGCCACCGTGGCCTGGTGCGAGCCGAGCGAGGCCATGTTGAACGACCAGTCCAGCACAGCCTGGCTGACGGGCTTGCTCAGCGCCCCTTCGCCGTAGAACTGCTTGCCGAAGGTCTGTAGGAAGTCGAACCGGTCCTTGGCCAGGTTCTGCTGGATGTCGTCGAAGGTGGACTTGTCCACGCCGTCGGGGTTGTCTTCGGTTTTAAGCAGGTAGGGCGTCACCGAGGAAACGAACACGACCTTGGCCACGCGGGCTCCGCCGTGGCGGCTCATGTAGCGGGCCACCTCGCCGCCGCCCATGGAAAAGCCCACCAGCGTCACGTTCTGCAGGTTCAGCGTGTCGAGCACGGCCTTGAGGTCATCGGCGAACGTGTCGTAGTCGTAGCCCTCGAAGGGCTGGGAGGAGTTGCCGAAGCCGCGGCGGGTGTAGGCAATGGCGCGAATGCCGTGCTTGGGCAGCTCGCCCAGTTGGTAAGCCCAGGCCTCGTGGCTCTGGGGCCAGCCGTGGATAAGTACCACCGGGGCGCCCTGGCCCTGGTCGGTGTAGTGCAGCTTGATGTCTTCGCCGTTGGCGTCCTGGCCGACTTTGATGTAGCTCATGCGGGAAAGAGGTTGTAAAGGTGAACGAAAGAATATAGGTACCTACGTCGGGCGTAAACCCCTAGTTTACGCCCGACAATATCTTGTTAGTGAGGCGCCAGCAGCGGGGCTTACTGGAAAGCGGCCTTGAGTCGCGACGCTGCGAAGTCCAGGGCCTCGGTAGCCTTGGGCACCACGTCGTGGGTGCCAAAAAACTCGTGGGTGGTGCCGGTGTAGAGCATGTATTGGTTGGCCACGCCCACCTGCGTGAGCTTATCCGAGAGTTGCTTGCCTTCGGTTTGCAGCGGGTCGATTTCGGCGGCTACGATGGTGGTGGCTGGCAGGCCGCGCAGGTCGGCCACGTCCGTCAGCGAAATGAGCCGGTCGTCGCCGTCGGCCATGGTGCGGAAATAGTTCGCGGTGAAGTACTGCACGTTGGGCCGGTTCAGGGGCTGGGCGTTGGCGTACTGGTTGTAGGAAGCCGTATTCAGGTCGTTGTTGGCCACTGGGTACACCGAGAGAATGTGCGTGGGCAAGGTGAGGGTGCGCTCCTTCGCCAGCAAAGCCACGGCCACGGCCATGTTGCCGCCGGCCGATTCGCCGGCCGTGGCCACCTTGGCCGGGTTCCCGCCGAAGGAAGCGGCGTTGTCACGGGCCCATTTGTAGGCAGCATAGGCATCCTCGTGGGCGGCGGGGAACTTGGCTTCGGGCGAGAGGCGGTAGTCCACGTTCACCACGATGGCGCCGGTTTTCTCGGCCAGGGCCTTGGCCGACGGCTCGTACACGTCCAGCAAGCCAATCACCCAGCCCCCGCCGTGGTAGTACACGATGACCGGAAACGGGCCGGTGCCGCTGGTAGGCGTGTAGAGGCGCACCAGAATGCCATCGGGGGCGGACTGGGGCGTGTATGCGCCGGGAATTAGGCGCTGCGTGGTAGTCACGGCCGCGGCCCCGGGCGGGGTTGTACTGCGCGAAGGCAAACCAGATTTTAATCATGCTCTCCTGCAACACGTCTTCGGCCGCCGCCTGGTGCCGTACCAGGCGGTGAATGACGTGGAACAGGCTCAGCGCGTACCGGTCGTAGAACAGGGCCATGGCCGCTTCGTCGCGGCCGCGCAGGCGCTGGACCAGGTCCTGCTCCGTGTCAGCATAAGTAGAAGTTGGCATGCGCAAAACGGTAGTGGCAAACGGGTAAGGCCACTACCGGCTGTTTCCCTTCGCCTGGGTTGAGTCGCGGCCGTTTGGCCCGGACATGCCCGTGCATACGCCGGATGGGCCGGCGCGTGGGCTGTTGTGGGACGAATAGGACTATTTGCGGGGTGAATGGTACGCCCTTCGCTCGCGAAAAGCTTCACTCAGCTTAGAGCGCAAACCCCTTCAGAAAGCGCTGGATGTTCTCGGCGTAGCCGCGCGAGGAAGTCAGGTGGGTGCCGTCGTGCAGGGTCAGCAAGTACTCGCCGCGGGTCCAGGGACGCAGGTCCTTGAGGTAGCGCGTGTTGACAACCAGCGAGCGGTGCACGCGCAGAAAGCTGTTGGGGTCGAGGCGGCTTTCGAGTTGGCCGAGCGTGGCGCGCAACTGGTGCTGCCGCCCGTCGGCGTGCAGGGTGACGTAGTTGCCGCTGGCTTCCAGGTACTGCACCTGCTCGGCCGCCACGAAGTAGTAGTGCCCGGGCTGCTTGACAAGCAGCTGCTCGGCCGGCGGCGCGGGATGTGGCCGGCGCTGGGCTAGCAGGCGCCGTAGGTGGGCCAGGCACTCGTGGAACCGCTCCTCGTCCAGAGGCTTGAGCAGGTAGTCCACGGCGTGGGTTTCGAAGGCCTGCAGGGTGTACTGGTCGTAGGCCGTCACGAACACAACCAGCGGCCAGGGCCCGTCGCCCTCCAGCTGGCGCAGCACCTGCACTCCGCTCAGGTCGGGCATCTGCACATCCAGGAACACCACGTCCACGGCCGGGCCCTGCTGCAGGGCGGCCAGTGCTTCCGCGCCGTTGCGGCACTCCCCGCGTACGGCAAAGTCGGTCGTCTCGCCCAGCAGCTGGGCCAGGCGCCGGCGGGCCAGGGGTTCATCGTCAACGAGCAGGGCACGGAAGGGTTCCAAAGGCGAAGCGGGTAAGGTTAGGCAGTAGTAATGAAGGGCAAATCCAGCCAGACGGTGAAGCCCTGGCCCGCAGACGTGTCGATGCGCAGGCTGGCCCCGGCTCCGTGCAGGGCGCGCAGCCGGTCCTCGGTGTTGCGCAGGCCGATACCCCAGGCGCCGTCAAAGCCGGGTGCGCCCGGCCCATCGTCGTACACGCCCAGCTGCAGCCGCTCGCCTTGCCGCGTCGCCCGCAGGCACACGGTGCCGCCGTCGGGGTTGCGGGCAATGCCGTGGCGCACGGCGTTTTCCACCAGCGGCTGCAGCAGCAGGCTCGGCACCAGCGCGGGGCGGGTTTCCTGGTCCACCTCGTAGCAGAGCGTGAGCCGGTCGCTGAAGCGAATCTGTTCGATTTCCAGGTACAGGGCCGTGAACTGCAGTTCCTGCTCCAGGGTGACCTGCTGGGCGTCGGAGTGGTCGAGCACCACGCGCAGGAACTGGCCCAGCTTGCCCATCATCCGCTGCCCGGCCTTGGCGTCGTCGCCGGTCAGGGCGGCAATGGCGTTGAGGGCGTTGAAGAGAAAGTGGGGCTTGAGCTGCATCTTCAGCGCCTGCAGCTGGGCCTGCACCAGCTGGGTTTCCAGGCGGGCCGCTTCCAGGCTGCGGTTGCGGTACCGGTCGGAGTACTCCAGGGCGTAGGCCGCCAGCAGCAGCATCCAGTACATGGGCACCCACACGTTGAGCGAGGCCACGATGGCGGTCCAGCTCACCTCTGTGCCGGGCACGGCCAGCAGCCGCAGCATCAGCACATACACGGCCCGGTAGCCCACCGTCAGCGCGACCCCGGCCGCGACGTGCACCAGGAGCTTGACCAGTAAGCCGCGGCGGCCAGCGGTCAGGTCGAAGCGGGACGCCAGGGCAAACACCACCGGCGTGAGCAGCGCCCAGAGCAGGCTGTGCAGCAAGGGGCTCAGCACCACGGTGCGCCAGTGCACGGCCGCGCCCCGGCTAACCGCCTGGCCGTAGACAAGCCCCATCATGAACAAGGCAAACAACAGCCAGGCCAGCGCGATGCGTCCCCATTTCATGCGTTCCAGGTGCAGCATAACCGACAGGTGAGGCAACTCGGAGTTGCCAAAAGGTGAATCAACGGCCCGCCCCCGGCCAGGGTTGGCCAGCCCGGGGGCACGCGGCAGGCAGCGCCCCCGGTTGGCTTCCGGTCTGCTACTGCCCTGACGGCGCGAGCTTAGTCCGGCAGCTCATTGATGTCGCGGGGCTCCAGGCGGGGCTGGGCGTTCATGCGGTGGCGGTAGGCCGTGGAGGTTTCGTAGGCCTGGATGCGGGCCCGGTTGATGGAGCCCAGCGGCAGGTGCTCGGGCAGGCAGTGAAACGGATTAAACGAGAGCACATCATCGGCAAAGGCCCGGCGGGCTGGGCTGAAGGCCTCCTGGGCCGGAATAACGATTTTGCCCAGGGGCTGATAGGGGCTCTGGTCCTGGGGCCAGTCCACGGCGGCGTCTTCCACGGGCATGGCCTGCAGGTCGGTACAAAGTTGGGCGCGCAGCTCGTACTCGGCGCCCTGGGCGCGGAAGAAGTCCACCACCAGGTCGCGCCAGCCGGCTTGGTCGGTAATTTTCACCTGCTCGCCGGCCAGCGCCTGCACGTTGGCTGAGAGCGGGGCCACGCTGATTTTAGAGACGTAGTCGCCGAAGCGGATGGCGCCGAGCGTGGTGAAGGTTTCGCCCAGGATGTGGTTGTGCGGGTGGGGCGGCACCACCAGCGGAATTTCCTTCTTGATGCCCACGGCGTCGAGAGCTTGATTTACCAACGTGCCGGCCTCGGTCAGGAGCGTAGTGACCACCTCTGGAGCATGGATAAACACCTTTTCCTGGCGCAGCTGCATGTCGTGGTAGCTCTTGATGTCGCCGGTCGGAATGATGGTGTCGTTGACCAGCAGGAAGTCCTGGGTGACTTCGTCGGTCTGGTCGGGCAGGAACTTCCTGCCTTCCACCCCGATGATTTTCACGGCCATGCCCTTTACCGCCGATTGGGTATCGGAGTCGATGGAGCCGGGGGCCGAAGACAAGCGGATAATGACCGGGTACACTCGGGGCTGCCGGAACATGCCCTGGGCCAGGTGCGCGGGCAGGTTGGGGTAGACGTGCAGTTCGCCGCGCAGAATCCCGTGGCTTTTGGCGTGGGCGTCGCGGATGGCGTGGCGGTGCTTCTCAAACATGAAGCGGTTGACCCGGGCCATCGACTCGACGGTTTCGTCGATAAGCTGCTGCTCGTTGGGTTGAATTTCTTCCACTCCGGAATCGAAGCGGACGTAGGCGGTAGTGGGAAGGGACATAAACTGGGGGTTAAGTGGCTATGTCTTACCATACGCGCAGTATTGCCGTTTGGGATTGCTGCCCTGCTAAAGTGTGGGAGAGAGTTTACTTCATGGGTTCACCACTCCAACTCTTGCGTAGCTTGTTTGCTCACCTGGCTCTGATGAGCGGCCTGCTGCCGCTGCCGTGCTCCAGCACCTAGTTGCCACGTTGCTGGGCCACGGCGTCCAGCGCCTGGCTCACCTGGGCTATTTCGGGCTGGTCGGTGCGGTACGATACCTTCATTTCGGAGTGGCGCACGCCTTGCTCGTCGACGGTGCTCTGCAGCTCGCCAGCTTTGGCGCCGCTGGCAGTGATGGCCGCTTGCACGGCATCCGCCTGGCCCCGCTCACCCGCGGCGGTAACTGGCTCGTCCACCCGGATAATTACCTGCTTCTCGCTGCCGGGGCGGCCGGCGCTGACTTCTTCCTTTGCGGCCATGTCCAGGCTACGGTCCCAGTTCTGAGGCTGAATGGCTGCGGCTTCGGCAGCTAGCTGACGGGCGCTGCGGACAACATCGGGCAAGCAGTGAAACGAGTTGAATGGAAGTATGGCGTCGGCGAAGGCGCGGTGGGTGGGGTTGAATGCACTGAGATAAATGTCGGCTCCCATAGCCCCTCCCCTACTTGCCTTTAGCGGGCGGTCCGTGCTGCAAATAGTAGTTTACCGCTTCATCCACCAGCTCCTTCAAGTACACTCGGCGGCTGTGCAACATCAACTCCTCGTGGATGTAGGCCAGCGCAGCTCGTTGCGTTTCCCCTTCCAAGCGAATCAGCGACGGCTGCAGCCCGGACGGAGCCGCTTCGGCGGCTGGTGATTCTGCTTTGGGCGGTCGGCCCCGGCCCCGCTTTACTGCCTGCGTTGCGGGAGCAGTTGGCTTAGGAGTTGCTACTGCTGCAGCAACAGGCGCTGGAGCAGCAGCCTCTACTACTGGCGGAGCTATTGGGGCTGTTTCGGGTAACGGTACGGGCGCAAGCTCAGGATGCGGTGCAACTGCGGTAGTGGGCTCCGGGGCGGCTGGTGCGGCCGGCATATGGCCCGGCTGCCCGCGCAGCATGGACATCTTCTCGTCCGTGGAGATTTTCAAGCGTTGAATCTTGGCCATTACGCTACGAGTTCAGAGGTGAGTTGGGCCCGGGCAATCAGTTCGTCGCACAGGGCGCGCACTTCCGCTTCCACGGAAGCATCGGCCCCCACCGCCCGCCGATAGGCCGGGTTGAGGTAGCTGTAGCGGGTCGACAGGCGCTTGTAGCAGCCGAGCTGGCGCAGCGACGCCTGCAGGCGCGGCAAGCCCAGGGCGTCGGTGAATTCGTCCATGTCCTTTTCCTCTTTCAGGTTGGTGCGGTGCGAGTGCACACCAAAGAACTGGAAGTCCAGGCCCTGCTCCCGCGAGAGCCGGGAGATTTCCTGCAGCAATTGCATGAAAGAGATGGTGGCCAGACGCTCGGCGTCGGAGGCACCCACGGGCACGAGCACCACGTTGGCGCCGCTGAGCACATCAATCATGGCCGTGTCATCCGAGCGGCCCGGCACGTCGATGAATACCACGTCGTAATCGTCGCTGACCTCGTCGAGCCGGTCATACACTTGCCCCATGCCTACGGACTCCAGCGCATAGGGAAAGGCGGGCTCAGCCAGCGTGCCGGCTTCACGCTCCAACTCCACACTGGGCTGGTCGTTGGTGAGGCGCACCCCGGCCAGGGTTTGCTGGGAGTCGGCATCGACCACGAGCACACGGTAGCCATAGTCAGCGGCCAGCGCACCAGCCAGCACCGTGATGAGGGTACTCTTACCAATGCCGCCTTTCTGGTTGGCAACGCAAATGATTTTCATAAAGCGAGAGAACTAACAGGTAAAGCCGCAGCGGGCGTAAGCAGGTTGCAAAATAAGCACCTTGTTTCTCAATTTTCAAACTTACTTGTAAACTTGTTTTTTTATTTCCTAGAAAATAAGGTTATCAACTTCTAAATAAACAAACTGCTTATTTTCTTAAGTTACTTGTTTCTAATTTTACATGAAATATAATTTACAAGTTTCTCAATAAATGTTAATCAAAAGTTCTTAAGAAACTTATTTCCTGAAATACTAAGAAACAAAGCGCATTACGAGGCGTAATGCCTCCCGGATGCAGGCCTATCTTCTTTTCTGTTTACTTATTTCCTGAGAAATAAAAAATACAAAGTCTGACTTGCTACGCGGTCTGCTAGAGGCGCTACTGACCCTTTGCAATCAGACCATGGCTTCCAAGACATAGAAGACACCTAGTCAATGCCAGATAGTAACCGTGCTGGCTTTCTCGCTGCACTATCCCACAACGCGAACCGAATGACCCATCCCAGACACACGCAAAGGAGCACCTCACGGGTAGTTAGCAAGAAGACTACCATTTAATTGCGCTAACGCACTGATTAAATGGTAGTTATTTATCAACAGAGTTGATAAAGCATAAAATGAAGCTCTAAAACATTAATAGACAGCAGATAACAGTTAAAAATTAGCTATGCAGGACCAAAAACAACCATTGTTTTCACCGGCAGGCATTGGCCCGGCCGTGAAGCACCTTACAGTAAGCGGCCCGGCGCACCGGCTGGTAGGAGCGGAGTCGGCCCGGCTGGGCCTAACCCGCACGGAATACGCCGACGCGGCCATCCGCTACTTCGCGGAAAGGAGCCTGAACCCGGTGGAAGCCCAGGCCCGGGAAGGGCAGCTCATCATGGCGGAAGTGAAGCGGCTGGGCGACCGGGTGTTCTCCTACCTGCAGGAGCAGGAGCGGGGCTTGCTGTTGGAAATGGTGCGCTCCCAGCTGCGGCAGCAGGCCGTGCAGGAGCAAACGCTGCGGGTAGTGGAGAATTTATTGGCCCCGGAAGGAGGGGAGCCCTTGCATAAAATCCAGCGCAAAAATCAGGAGAGAATTGCGGAAGCTACCGCCGCTGGGTTGGCGGCCCTGAACATTAAGTCGCTGACTAAACAGCCTGGTAACGGGAAATAATGCCATGCACGCCAAGCTAATTAACCCCAAATCCAGTGGCAAGAAAGCCTATAATAACCAGGGTAGTGCGGCGCAGGCCTTGAATTACTTGACCCACGAGGCCCGGCAAAATGGTCAGGAAGCGCACTTCTTTGACGGGCAGCGGGAGGCACTGGACCGGGAATCCGTATTGGCAGCGCTCGATAACAACGTGAAGGGACTGCGGGCCAACGAGGCCAAGTTCTACTCCCTGGTTCTAAGTCCCAGTCCGGAAGAGCTGGCCCACATCGGGGGCGGTGATGAGGCGAAGCTGCGCGCCTACACCCGGGAGGTGATGGCTGCCTACGCGGCGAACTTTCGTCTGAAAGACGGCGGGGCAGTAGGGAAAGACGACCTGGTATGGGGTGCCATCATCCACCAGGAGCGCACGCACCGCGGCACCGACCCGGCCGTGAAGGAAGGGGAGGCCAAAGCGGGGCAGCCGCGCCCCGGCCTGCAGGCGCATATCCACGTGGTGGTCTCGGCCCGGGACCGGAACCAGCGCGTCACGCTCAACCCCGGCGGGCGCGTGAGCCGGTTCAGTCTGCGCGACTGGCAGGAGGAAGCCCGGGTGCAATTCGAGCAGCAGTTTCAGTACCAGGGCCAAGCCCCAAAACGAAAGGAAGCCCCCACCGTTTCCGCACCCAACCCGAAGCGCAACGCACGGATTGCCGAGCGCGTCGAGCAACTAAACCTGCAGGCGGACCCGAGCCAGCGCTTGGAGGCGGAGCGGGTGCAGCGCATCGCGCAGGCCCGGGGCTACGACCCCATTTTCTACGACCGGCTGCGACGGCTGGAAGACCGGGCCCGGCAGGGGCAGCCGCTGGACAACGCCTACCACCTGCTGGCCACGGGGCGCGAGGAGCCGGCCCGCGCCAATACCGGGCACCATGTGCGGCAGGCCCTGCACAGCCTGCAGCAAGTCGTGCGCGCCAACAGAGGCCCCGAGCACGTGGTGACCGAGGACATTGGCGAGCCGCGCCGGCGCGGACAGTGGGAAGCCGAGCTGTGATTCAATCAAATCCTACCCTTTAGATAAACCCTGCATGAGCATGATGAGCGCCCCCCGGCAGCCGGGCAACCAACGCCTGACCGGCTTCTACGTCGGCCTGACCTTCCTCCTGATGGTGCTGGCCGGCGGCGAGTACTACTTGCTGACCCACCCGGACCTGGTGGCGGGGGCCGCGTCCGCTGCGGGCCCGAAAGCGAGCTTGGGCACCTCAATTACAACCCGTCTGCTGAGCGGCCTGGGGCGCTTCTACCAGCGCTACGGCCTACTGGTTCGCGGTGCGGTACTGGTAGGAGGGGGGCTGCTGGCCGTGCTGCTGAAAATGCCCCCCGCCCGGCCCGGGCAGCGGCGCTGGCAGCCCACGCAGCTGCAGCTGCGGCGCGTACAGCTGGCGGCCGCGGGGGTGGGCTCACTCAGCGGGGCGCTGCTGCTGGCCCTGGCCCCGTTTTCGGCGGGCATCATTGCTTGGCTCTACCCCACGGCGGCCGGGCTGGTTCTGGGCGCGGGTCTGGTTGCGGGTGTGGTACGGGCCCTGCACAAGACGGAGCGGTTTGGGCTGCGCACCGAGCGCCAGCAGCAGCAGTCCGAGCACGGCTTTAGCTTGGCCACGACCGATGGGGGCTGGATTAACATTCCCAACCCGTTCCGGGGCACGCTGGTGCTGGGCGGCGCCGGGGCGGGCAAGTCGTATTCCATCGGGGAGCCTTTGATTGAGCAGTTCACTGAGAAGGGCTTTGCCGGCCTCATCTACGACTTTAAGTTTCCGGTGCTGGCCGAAGCCGCGCAGAAGGCTTTTGTGCTGGCCGACGCCAAAGCCCGGGCGGCCGGGCAGGAGCCCGCTCAAGTGCAGCTGCACATCATCAACTTTAAAGACCTGGAACGCAGCGAGCGGGTGAACCCCCTGCGGGCCGACAAGATGCCGGTGGTGGCGTACGCCAACGAATACGCCCGCGCCATCATGGCCAATCTGAACCCGGAGAGCATCAAAAAGATGGATTTCTTTGACACCAGCGCCAACGCCTTTCTGACGGCCATCATCTGGTTTTACAAGAAGAACTTCCCCACGTTCTGCACCCTGCCCCACGTGGTAAACACGGCCCTTCACCCGGACTTTACCCACGTGCTGAGCATGCTCGACTCGGACCCCGAGTGCGGGGACATGGTGCGCTCCATCACCACGGCTGTCAAGCAGCGGGCCGAGAAGCAGGTGGCCGGCGTCATTGCCTCGCTGCAGATTGTTCTCACGCGCATCAACTCGCCGGAAATTGCCTGGGTGCTCACCCCGGACGAGGCAAGAGGGGAGGGGTTTAGCCTGGAGCTGAACGACAAGAAAGCCCCCAAGGTGCTGGTGGTGGGCAACGACCCCACGCTCAAGGAAACCTTCTCGCCGGTTATCAGCTGCATCGTAGCCGTGGCCCTGAAGCTGATGAACCAGCAGCACAAGCACCCGAGCTACGTGTTCCTCGACGAGGCCGCCACCATCTACGTGCCCAACCTGGAGGTGATACCGGCCACGGCGCGCAGCAACAAGGTGGCCATGATTTACATGACCCAGGACCTGAGTCAGATGATTGACGCCTACGGCCGGGAGAAAATGCAGGTGATGGTGAGCAACCTCAACAACCAATTTTTCGGCAAGGTCAATTCGCTGGAGACGGCCAAGTTCGTGTCCGAACTCGTGGGCAAGGAGGACCGGGAAATGGTGTCAGCCAGCCTGGGCCGTAGCCAGAGCGGCGGCGCCCGTGGCGCGGGCAGCAGCAGCAACCAGAGCGTGAGCTGGCAGGAGCGCAACTTGGTGCGGCTGCAGGATACCATCACGCTCGAAACCGGCGAATTCATCGGCCAGACCGTGGAAACGGAGCAGCCCTTTTTTCAGGGGAAGGTAGCGCGTCAGGCCACGCCGGGTAATTACCCGCTACACCCCTTGGCCACGTTCGAAGGCGGTCCGGCACCGGTACTGGAAGCGGCGCCGGCAGGGGAGGAGCCCAGCCGGGACTGGCTAAGCCAGCGCCGGGCGGCGCGGCAGGCCGGGAGCCAGCCCGCGGCCGAGGTCGTCGGTGCCCAGCAGGCCGTCATTCAGGCCAACTTTGCCTTGATACGCGAGGACGTGGCCGGCATTGTCGGGCAGTACGCCAACACCCTCAAGCCGGGCCAGATGCCGGACAATGAACCCATGCTTTAGGCGGCATTTGAGGCACCTTCAGTGCCGGTTTCTTGTTAACTAAATGCCTCCAGCTCCTCCCATTTACGTATTTTGCATGATGGAAACGCCCGCCTATCCGACCCCGCAGTTTGGCCCCCGTGAGCAGACCCGCGAGCAGCGGCAGTTCATCATCAGCCAGTCGCTGGGCATCACCCGCAGCCAGGGCCCCTATGAAGTGCCTGAGTGGCAGGCCGCGCTACACGAGCAGTACATAGATGGGTTGGTTGACCTGGACTATGTGGGGGCGCGCCACGACGAATACCGCGCTCAGTTCATTGCGGGCCAGGCGTCTGCCGCCGCGGTAACCAAGTAATTCTTCTTCGCGACACTTCAGCCCGGCCACCAGCGCCGCGCGGTTTTGCCCCGGCGTTTCTCGGTTATCGAGCGCTGGGCACTGCACGCCTATGACTGACCGCTTCACCAATCCGGAAACCGGCGTTTTTTATAACCGACTTGGCCTAACCGATGCCGAAGAGCTGGACCGGGAAACCAAGCGCCTGTCCCTGCGCCGGCTTGCGGAGTTGGCAGCCGGCCGCGGCCCGCAGGGCGACAGCTTCGATGCCGCGCGGCTGCGCGCCACGCACCAGTACCTGTTCCAGGATACGTTTGAGTGGGCCGGTCAGACCCGCCGGGAGGGTGCTTTTCAAGGAGTCAAAGCGGCCGACCTGCCGGGCATGGAGCGTCCCATGCACTTCGCACCCTTTGAGCGCATCGACGAGCGCCTGAACGCGCTGGGCGAGCAGCTCAAGCAGGAAAACAATCTCAAGGGCTTGACTACCCCGGCCGCGTTTGCCGAGCGGGCGGCCTACTATTTTGACCACTACAACCACGTGCACGCCTTCCGCGAGGGCAACGGGCGCACGCTGCAAGCTGCTTTCAGTGAGTTGGCGCAGCAGGGGGGCTACCGGGTTGACTTTAGCCGGGAGCACGAGCAACTCAACCCCGCCCGGGACCAGGGCATCGTTAGCCTGCACGGGGCGCCGCACCGCGAGAAGGACTTACAGGCCCTGCGTGACTTGTTTGCCCGCAACACCACGCCGCTGCCCGGACCGGAAGCCGAGGCGGCCCGCCACCCCAGCCAGGCCCGAGCCTTGGCAGACGGGCCTTTACCCGCGGTCCGGCAGATAGAGCAGCTCCGCGAGTTGGTGGCGGCCACCCCGGCCGTGCAGCAGCTGGTAGCCGGTGTGGACTACCGCCGCAACCAGCGCGCCGACGCCCTACTGAGCCAGGTGCTCGACATCGACCGCAACCCGCAGACGGGCGTGCCCCAGCACGGAACCGAATTGCGGCAGCTGCTGCAGGAGGCCGCGCAGGACAAACGCTTCCAGGACCCGCAATCCCAGCGGGAGGCGACGCGGTTCGGGGCCGCGCTGGCGGTCTTGCAGCCCCCGGAGCCAATGAAAGCCCTGGGGACTTCGCCGGCTTTACCTGCCACCGGGCCATCGACTGCGGGAACGGCCGCGTTTGTGCAAGCCGCCAAGCGGTTGGCCGAGGGATTGGAGGAGCAGGGCTACCCCGGGCCGGCTGATTCCTTGTCGCGGGCAGCCAAGGCCGTGGAGAAATCCGCTTATCTGGGCGGTGCCAACCTGCAGGCAGTGGGAGAGGCATTGACTCGGGCGGAGAAGATACCCGCGCTGGCCGATGACGCAGCCGCCTTGCGCGGTGCCGGGCGCAGTTTGCAGCAAGCCCAGCGGAGTATGGCCCCACCGACGCCGGGCCGGGAGAATGACGGTCTTGAACGGTAAGCACCCCCTTTTTCCATATTCTTCACGACCCGTTCATGAATCTATACATCGAAGCCGAGTACGAAGCTGCCAGCTGGGAGCTGGAGCAGTTGCTAGACCAGTGGCCGCAGCAAACCGAGCGCACGCTCACGCTACTGGCGGCGATTGAGGAATTCTCTCGGCAGGGCGCTTGCCACTGGCCGGCGCCGTTGCCGCCGCGCCTGCCTGAAGGTCCCATTGATGAAGCGCGTCGGGCGAGGGCATGGGCCCACCGGGTAAATCCTGCCTTGGCCCGGCAGTACCTGCTCAACCTGGCCCTAGCCAAGGAAGCCTTAGCTGTCCGGGAAAACCAGTCGCAGAATGGGTAGTCCACAACTGACCGAAGTATAGGGCTACCTTGGTACCGATGAAGGACGATGAACTCCAGTTTCTGCAGGAACAGCTTGAGGCGACCGAGTTGCTGCCCTGTGCCACCTGCCGGCAGGAGACGCTACACGCCCACGTGGAGGTGCTGGAGCGGTATGCATATGCCACGGAGTTGTTGATGGAATGCACCGCCTGTGGCACCCGGCGCACGTGGATGCAGTTGGAAACGCCGCAATAACCTGAATCGGAAATTCTGCCACCTCACAGATTGACGAAGCCAGCGGTAAAGGAGTGAACACGCATTTCCTGCATCATTACTTTAGCGTTTGCTTAAATACTAAAGTCTTATCTTTGTACCACGATGAAAGCACAATCCACTTGCGTCCGGGTCTTTGCCGATACTGCGCACATTGAACGCAGCACCCAACGGCTGGCTGCAGCTGAGGCTGGCTTGGAGGCACTTGCCCAGGTGCTGGCCCTGACCGGCAACGAAGTCCGCCTGAAGATGCTGTTTCTGCTGCTCGACCAGCAGCAGCTGTGCGTGTGCGACCTAGCCGACGTGCTGCATATGAACGTGTCAGCCATCTCCCAGCACCTGCGTAAGCTCAAAGATGGGGGCGTGGTGCAAGCCCGCAAAGTCGGACAGACTGTTTTTTACACGCTGACGCCTGCCCTGCGGCCTCTGGTGCAGCCCCTGCTTGCATCCGTTTCCACTTCTTTCACTGCCTCCGTAGCATGAGCCAATCCGCTTCCACTCCCACCAAGTCCCTGGCCGGAACGGGCCTGGTGGCCGCGCTGGCCGCCTCGCTGTGCTGCATTACCCCGCTGCTGGCCATCGTGGGAGGGCTGGGCGGCGTGGCTTCCACCTTCTCGTGGCTGGAGCCACTACGTCCCTACCTGATAGCCCTGACCGTGGGCGTGCTTGGCTTTGCCTGGTATCAGCAGCTCCGGCCCGCGCCGGTGGCGGCCGACAACTGCGGCTGCCCCGTGCCGGTCAAGCCTTCCCTAATGCAGTCGCGCGGCTTTCTGGCCAGCGTGACGGTACTAGCCGGGCTGCTGCTAACCTTTCCCTATTACGGTGCCCGGTTCTACCCAACGGTGGCGCCCAAACCGGTGGCTGCTACCATTGCGGCTCCGGTGTGGCAAACGAGCTCTTATCGCATCGGGGGCATGACGTGCGAGGCCTGCGCTCGCCACGTCGAGCACGACGTGCAGCAGCTGCCTGGCGTGCAGAGCGTGCAGGTGTCCTACGACCAGGGCACAGCCCAGGTACGCTTTAACCCGGCTGTCACGCCGGCAGCCCAGGTAGAGAAAGCCATTAACGGCACCGGCTACTCGGTAATGAACCCCACCACATCCCGCTAACCGTTCCCGGCTATGATTCCCCTTACGTCCCCTACAACTGCGACCGCTGAACTGACCTCGGTACTCACTTGCCCGGTGTGCCAACACGCGCAAGCCGAGCAGATGCCCACCGATGCCTGCCAGTGGTTTTACGAGTGCACCAGCTGCCACACAGTACTCAAGCCCCTGGCCGGCGATTGCTGCGTCTACTGCTCGTACGGCACGGTGCCCTGCCCGCCCATTCAGGAGCAGGGCAAAGGCGCCTGCGGCTGCTGCTAGGCCCACTATGTCTACTTCGCCCTTTGCTGACGCGACCACTGAGCTGGCCGCACTAGCCAAAGCCCTCGGTCACCCGGCGCGGGTGGCCATAGTGCGCCAGCTGCAAGCCCGTACCTGCTGCACATGCGGCGGGTTGGTGGCCGTGCTGCCCCTTTCCCAAAGCACCGTTTCGCAGCACCTGAAGGCGCTGAGCGTCGCTGGCCTCGTGCGCCCCGAAACTCAAGGCGCCCGCGCTAGCTACCAGCTCGACCCCGCCCGCTGGGCCCGGGTGCAGGAACTACTCGGCGGGTTGTTCGCCGAATTAAACCGGCGTGCCGACCAAGCCAGCGGCTAGGAAAACTTGAATTTCCTCGGCCGTTGCCCGGGCTGAGCGGCCCACGCCAATAAGCGTTGCAGAGGCAAACCCCGTCCAGCTACCGTACCCAACCAACCACAAACCCGGCCGCTTGGTGGCCCGCGTGCCCGTAGTGGCCACCCGTCCATCGGCCTCCAGCACGTCCAGCCCTTCCATAAACGAAAGCGCCGGCCGGAAGCCCGTGCACCAAATCACCGCGTCCACGGCTTCTTCCCGGCCGTCGGCCCACACCACGCCCGTGCGGGTGAACCGCGCAAAGGGCCGCACACTGCCAAGCGCGCTCCGCTCGCGGGCCTCCTTCACGGAGTCCACCATCACCACGTCGCCGAGCGAAGGCGGCGGAGCCGGCGCCTGACCGGCCTGCGCGTGATAGCGTTGCGTTGCTTGGGTGAACAGCACCCGGCCGTCCACGTCGTCTGGCAGAAAGCGGGGCTCTTTTTCCGTCACCCACGTCGTCTGGGCGACCCGCGACACTTCAGCCAGTATTTGTGCGCCTGAGTTGCCACCGCCCACCACCAGCACCCGCTGCCCGGCAAAGGGCGCCGCCTCCCGGTAGTGAGCCGAGTGTAGCTGCACACCGCCAAAATCCGACTGGCCGGCATACGTCGGCACGAAGGGGTTGCGCCAGCTGCCGGTCGCGCACACCACCGCCCGGGCCTGCCACGTCCCGGCATCGGTTTGCACGGCGTAGCCTTCTCCTAACTGCTGCACCCCGACCACCCGCACAGGCCGTCGCACCGGCAGGGCGTAGCGCTGCTCGTACTGCGTGAGGTAGTCAATAACGGCATCCCGGGCGGGAAAGCCGTTGTCCAGCGGGCGCGGCATCAGCCAGCCCGGCAGCGAGCTGGCATCGGCCGGCGAGAACAGCCGCAGCGAATCCCAGCCGTGCGGCCAGGCCCCGCCCGGTTCGGCTTGGTCGTCGAGCAGCACAAAGGTCAGGCCCGCCCGCCGCAGGTAGTAGCCCACGGCCAGCCCGCTCTGGCCGGCCCCAATCACGAGTACATCCACTTCCATCGCCGTGCTTACGGGCGCAGCCGCACCGCGACGGCCAACGAAACCTCAATGCTGTCCGGTCACCGCCGGTCCACAACCGCCCGCAGGCCTTCGCTCGGGGAAGCCCCATCCAAGTACTGCACGGGGGTGGCGCCCAACACCAAGCCTTGGCCCAACGCCGTCAACAGCGCGAGCCGCGGCGTGGGCTGCCAGCGCACCCCCACCCGCAGGCGGGCCACGGTGCAGGGACGCAGGCGAATGCGAGCCGTTTCCCGTTGACCCGCACGGTCTTCATCCGTCTGCACCAGGATTTCCTGCTGCCCGCCGGAGTACGCCAGGTTGACGCCCGCAAACGTGGTGGCCTTGCGTTCGGTCAGCATATCGACCCGCAAGCCAACCCCGGCCTTCACGCCGCTTCCGTCGTAGCCCCCGCCCACGGTGGCATCCACGCGCCGGCTCAGGCGGTAGCCCACGTCCAGCCCGTTGCCGTAGGGGGCACCCAGGCCCCCGGTCAGGGTCAGCACCACGGCCGGAGCAGCAGCGGGCATCGTGGGGGGAGCCACGGCGCTGGTATCCGTTTGCGCTCGACAGGGCAGGGCCAGCGGGCCGCTGAGAAGTAGCCCGAGCAGCGCGGTAGACTGCGTACCGACTCCCAAAGAACCCGGGCGCTTAGTCATCAGGCAGTTTGGAATTCGCGCTGCACAAACTCGTGGGCGTAGGCCTTCACCTGGTCGCGCACGCTGTCAAACTGCTGCCTGATTTCATCCTCGGTGCCTTTGGCTTTGGCCGGGTCGGGGAAGTTGTGGTGCAGCTTTTTGGCCGAGGAAGGGAATACGGGGCACACTTCGTTGGCGTGGTCGCACACGGTCAGCACGTAGTCAAACGGCACCTGGGCGTACTCGTCCATGTGGTTGCTGGTGTGGTGGGATATGTCCACCCCGTCCGCCGCCATGGTCTGTACGGCCCGGGGGTTGAGGCCGTGCACTTCCACGCCGGCGCTGTATACCGAGGCCCGGTCACCGAGTTCTTGCTCCAGGTAGCCGTGCAGCAGTTGGCTGCGGCAGGAATTGCCGGTGCAGAGCACCAGCACGTTTTTCTTGTCAGACATGGTCAGGGGATAGTTTATGCTTCAGAATTACGCTTGCGTGGTCACGCTCTTGCCGCCGTACCAGCGGCGCCGGAACCAGAAAGCCACGTTCACCAGCGCAATCAGGGCCGGCACCTCAATCAGCGGCCCAATCACACCAGCAAAG
Source organism: Hymenobacter endophyticus (assembly GCF_032464715.1). NCBI lineage: Bacteria > Pseudomonadati > Bacteroidota > Cytophagia > Cytophagales > Hymenobacteraceae > Hymenobacter > Hymenobacter endophyticus. Next base: position 85,504 of record NZ_JAWDJT010000014.1, read on the forward strand.
GCCTGCCCGGAGTTGAGCCCAAACACCCCAATGGCTACCGCAATGGCCAACTCGAAGTTGTTACCGGTAGCTGTGAAGGCAATGGAAGCATTTTCTGCATAATCCGCCCCCAGCCACTTGCCTGCGGCGAAGCTGAGCACGAACATGATGCCGAAGTACAGAGCCAGCGGCAAGGCAATGCGCAGCACGTCCAGCGGCACCTGCACAATGGTTTCGCCCTTGAGGCTGAACATGACCACAATGGTGAGCAGCAGGGCAATCAGCGTGATGGGGCTGATGGCCGGGATGTACACCTTCTCGTACCACTCGTTGCCTTTCAGCCGGCGCAGGATGGTGCGCGACAGGAAGCCGGCCGCAAACGGGATGCCCAGGTAGATGAGCACGCTCTGGGCAATGTCCCCGATGCCAATATTGACCTCGTAGCCTTTCAGACCGAAGTAGGGCGGTAGCACGGAGATAAACAGCCAGGCCAGCAGGGAGTAGAACAGCACCTGAAAAATGGAATTAAGCGCCACCAGCCCGGCCGCGTATTCCCGCGAGCCGTCGGCCAAGTCGTTCCACACCAGCACCATGGCAATGCAACGCGCAATGCCAATCAGAATCAGGCCCATCATGTACTCAGGCTTGTCGGGCAGCAGCCAGATGGCCAGGAAAAACATGAGCAGCGGGCCCAGTATCCAGTTCAGGAACAAGGACAATCCGATGATGCGCGTGTTCTTGAAGACCTTGGGCAGTTCTTCGTACTTGACCTTGGCCAGCGGCGGGTACATCATCAGAATCAGGCCAATGGCGAGCGGCACGTTCACGGTGCCCACCGAGAAGTAGTTCACCGCGTCGTTCATGCCTGGCACGAAGTGGCCCAGGGCCACGCCCAGCGCCATAGCCAGGAATATCCAGAGCGTGAGGCCCCGGTCCAGGCCCGAGAGTTTCTTTTCGGCCAGGGCGGCGGGAGCCGGCGCCGCGAGCGGGGCCGAAGGGTTAAGCGTTGACATGCGTAGAGGATAATTCGGATTCGTTGATAGGAGATGTGGGTGTGGGTAGCACGCCCACCACGGCGCTGCGGCGCTCCAGCAGCAGGGTGTCGCGCCACACGCCGTGCAGCTGACCAATCCGCTCGCGCCGGCCCACCTCGCGGAAGCCTTCGCCAGCGTGGATGCTCACGCTGGTGGTGTTCTCGGGAAAGATGCCCGCCTGCAGCGTCCAGATGCCGTTGGCTTCGGAATCGGCCACCAGGGCGGCCAGCAGCTGCCGGCCCACGCCGCGCCCGCGGGCCGCGCCGGCCACGTACACGCTGACTTCGGCCACGCCGCCGTACACGCAGCGGCTCGACACCGGCGAGAGGGCCGCCCAGCCCAGCACCTGCCCGGTGTGGCCGTAGCCCGCGTCCACGGCCACCAGGCGGCTATGGGGCAGATGGCTGAGGTCCCAGTCCTCCCAGGTCGGGGCCGCGGTGGTGAACGTGGCGTTGCCGGTGGCAATGCCCTGCTCGTAGATGGCGCGCACCTCGGGCCAGTGCGCAGCGGTCAGGGGTTGCAGTTTCATCAGGTAGTCAGCTGAAAGGGGTGAAAAGACTTATTTGCGGTTGAGCAAGTAGGCCCCGGCGACAAGCAGCAGTGCCCCAGCTAGTCGGCTCAACGTGAGGGGATTGCGCGTTAGGCCAAGCAGCCCGAGTTGGTCGAAGAGTAGGGCCGTGAGCAGCTGCCCGGTCACAACCAGGGTGAAGAGCGGGGCCGCGCCCACGCGTTGCAGGGAAAAGGTGATGGCCGCGATGTAGACCATGCCCAAGGCGCCGCCCGTCCACTGGTACCACCGCACCCCCTGCACGGCAGCCAGGGTGGGCAGCGGCGTCTGGGTGCTGGCCAGCACCGCCGCCGCCGCCAGGGTGCCTACCAGGTAAGAGGCCAGCACGGCCCACATCACGCTCTGCAAGCCCCCGCGCAGCTGGCTGTTCACGGCCGACTGCGTGGTCAGGGCCGCCCCGGCCAGCACCAGCACGAGGAAGGGTAGGTATTTCATGGCATAAGCAAAACCAGCAGCGCCGCCCGCGGCCCTTAGTAGGCCTTGCGCAACATGTCTGCGTACTCGTTGGGCAGCGCCGAGGCTTCCACCGCCTGCGCGGCCTTTTCCACGTCGTATTCCACACGAATCAACTCCGAGCGCACGCTGTTGGGGTCCGTTAGCTTCGTGTTCTCGTCCAGGTGCAGCAGTTGGTAGGCCGCGCGCGGGTCGCCGTCCTTGGGCTTGCCCACTGAGCCGATGTTGAGCGCGTGCCGGTAGCGGGTTTCGCCCTCGTGCTCGTAGGCAAACGTGCGGTGGTAGGGCTTGTGGGTGTGCCCAAACAGCAGGATGTCGGCGTTGGCCTCTTGCAGGATGCGCAAAAAGCTGCTCTCCGGCCGGTCCTCGAACAGGTACTCGTTGATTTTGCGCGGCGAGCCGTGCACCATCAGCAGGCTCAGCGTGCAGGGCTCCTCCTGAAAGTCCAGCCGCATGTGCTTGGGCAGGTAGCGCAGGTAGCGGCGCTCCTCTTGGCCCACCACTTGATTGGTGTAGGCAATACTCTGGGCGCCCAGGTCTTTTTCCGTGTCCGTTTTGTAGGCGCAGCCGCAGTTTTCGCTGGCCATCCCGATGCCCTGGTCGTAGTTGCCGGCCAGTGTGGGGATGCCCCGCCGCCGCACTTCGTTGACCACCTCGTTGGGCCAGGGGGCGTAGCCCACCAGGTCGCCCAGGCAGAAAATCATGTCGGGCCGGCGCTGCTCCATGTCGGCCAGCACCGCTTCCAGGGCCGGCAGGTTGCCGTGCACGTCAGAGAAAAAAGCAATTGTCATCAGAAGGCGAAGAGGTAAGATGAGTAGGTAGCAAAACGGCGCCACCCAGGGAGGGCAGCGCCGTTTAGGTCGCGTTTAGCAGCACCCGCCGCCGGGCGTGCAGGCCATTTGCAGCTGGGGCAGGGCAAACTGCTGGGCATCGGGGATGCCGCAGGCATCCTGGGCCAGGCAAGCCGTCTGCTTCGGCATCAGCACGAAGTCGGTGCCGTCGAAGGTGAGGCCGAACTTGCCGATGGTGGCCTGCTGGTACTCCACTTCGATGTCCAGGTCTTCGCTGCCCAGAATCTTTTTCGACAGGTTGAGGATGTGCAGGAATTTCTGCGGGGCCAAGCGGTGGTCGTAGTCACCGGCTTCCCAGAGTTGGAAGTTGGCCACGGTTTCCTTGCGCTCCACGCCGCCGCAGTCGATGAAGTGCTTGCTCACCAAGCCGACTTCCGTCACGTGGAAGTGCGCGGGCAGGTGCTCGCCCGAAGGCAGGCGGAAATTGACGGCTTCGAGACCTGCGAGGGTCTGCTTCATTTCGGAGATTTTCATAGTCAGAAAGGCTAGAGTGGGAAGATGAATTAGCAACCGCAGGCATCGGCCGGTCCGCAGGCCGGGCTGGTGGTGGCTTCGATGAAAAAGGCGGTGAAGTGCTGGTGGACTTGCTTGAGCAGCTCGGTGTTGAGGCAGTAGCAGACGGTGAGCCCGTCAATCTCGCCACGAATCAAATCCAGGGCTTTGAGCTCCTGCAGGTGCTGCGAGACGGTGGTGCGCGAGAGCGGCAGCTCGGCGGCGATGTCGCCGGAGATGCAGGTTTGCTTGGAAGCCAGGAACTGGATGATGGCCACCCGGGCCGGGTGCGCCAGGGCCTTGGCCACGCGGGCCAGCTGCTGTTGCTCTTGGGTGAAGGCGGCGGTCTTGGCGTAGGTCATAACGAAGCTGTGAAGTATGTCGCAAATATACGACATTAAATGACGTAAGTTTGCGACATAGATTATTTTCTTGTTATCCTTCGCCTTCTGGCCGCTTCGTTGCCATGAAAAGCCCCTTGCTGATTCTGCTTGCGCTGCTGGGGTGCTTGCCCCTGTTCGCGCAGTCCGGGGCGTCGGTGCCGTTTCAGGGCCCGACCCCGGGCTTTCATCAGACCCACACCGGTCAGATACTCTTCAGTTCCACCACCATTCCCGAGGACGGCTACCCGGGCGCGGCCTAAATCGGTTTGCGCACCTACGCCCTAACTCCCCAAAGCGGCTTGTACTTCACGGCCTTTCTCGGTTCCTCTCTCACCCAGGCCCTGCACCGCCTGGCGCCCCGCCTGCCGCTAGAGGAGTTGGTCCGCACGGGCACCTACCAATTCAGCTTTTACGTCGACGGGCAACTAGTATACCTCACCAACCTGCCCCCGGATGCGGTTTTCCAGGAAGTCAAGATTAACGAGACGGTATTACCCCAGCCGTTGCGAAAGCCCGGTGAGGCGGCGGCCGAGTGGGGTCAGCTGCTGTGGGAACGGTTCCTGGCTAATGGCGGCGTCAGAGCCCTGGCCCCGGGGCAGCACCTGCTGCGCATCGAAATCCGGCCTTACTTCCAGGACCCCGCGCTGCGGGACGCGCCGGTGCTGGCCGCGGGGCAAGTAGCCCTCGATGTGACGCAGCCGCTTGCGCCCCTCAGCCGGACGCGTTAAGTTGCGGCGGCCCCCACGTGCATCCCATGAGCTACCTGCAAGTCATGGCCTTGGTTAAAAGTTTGGTACAAAGGTTAAACGAACAACCACTTGATGGGTATGTCAACGCCCGCGTCTCGGCCAAAGACTAACATCTCATTACCCATTTCAGCAAAAAATCAGCGGCACCATCACACAGCGGCCGCAGTGTAGCCGCCGGGGCCGGAGTCGATGATGAGAACGTCTTAGGAAGAATCGGACATGAGCCGGAGCAGCTTAAGGGTGAAAAATAGCCAGGCAGTTCTTACAGGTGGGTTTCGTGTTTAGCGAAGTCGCCGCGCTCCACCTGAATGGTGGCGTGCTGCACGGCGTGCTTCCCCGTCACGTAGGCATGGGCGCGGGCCAGCACGTCATCGTGCTGGGCACCGTCGGCCAACACGACGTGGACGCTGAGGGCGTTGACCCCGGACGTGAGTACCCAGGCGTGCAGGTCGTGCACGGCCGCCACGCCCGGCTCGGCCAGCAGGCCTTGGCGCAGGGCTTCCAGGTTCACATCGGCCGGGGTGCCTTCCAGCAGCACGTTCACCGATTCTTTGAGCAGCGCCCAGGTGCGGGGCAGAATGAACAGGCCGATGCCGGCCGAGAGCAGCGGGTCGGCGTAGTACCACTTGGTGGTGAGCATAATGACGCCGGCAATCAGCACCCCTACGGAAGTAAGCAGGTCGCTGAGCACCTCGAAGTAGGCCCCTTTCATGTTCAGGCTTTCGCCCGAGCTTTTGCGCAGCAGGTACACCCCGTAGAGGTTGACCAGCATCCCCACCCCGGCCACCCACATCATGGTGGTGCTTTCCACCTTGGGCGGATTCAGGAAGCGGAAATAGGCCTTGTAGAGGATATAGAGCGAAATCAGAATCAGCACCACCGCGTTGGTAAGGGCGGCCAGAATCTCGAAGCGGTAGTAGCCGTAGGTGCGCTCGGGGGTGGCGGGCTTTTCGCCGAAGCGGATGGCGAGCAGGGCCAGCCCCACCCCGGCCACATCGGTGAGCATGTGGCCGGCATCGGCCAGCAGGGCCAGGCTGCCGGTCCAGAAGCCGCCGATGACCTCGGCCACCAGGTAGGACAGGGTCGTAAAAAAGACGATGGTCAGGGCGCGTTTGTTGCGCGAAGCGGCGCTGCCGCTCATGCCGTGGGACTCGCTCATGACTGGTTTCCGGCATGGTGGTGGGGGCCTTCGCGCAGTTCGCGGGGCATGGGCTCGACCACTGACAGGTGCTCTTTTACCTGCGGGGCGGGGGGAACAGCCGGCGGCGTGCTGCCCGTGCCCGGCGTGGTGTAGTCCATGCGCTGGATGCGCACCGCGTTCAATATTGCCAGCAGAGCCACCCCCACGTCGGCAAATACGGCTTCCCACATGGTGGCCAGGCCACCGGCCCCGAGAACAAGCACGATGCCCTTCACGATGAAGGCCAGCCAGATGTTTTGCCACACCACCGAGTGCGTGGCGCGGGCAATGCGCCGGGCCGTGGCAATCTTGCTGGGGTGGTCGGTCTGAATCACCACGTCGGCTGTTTCGATGGTGGCGTCGGAGCCGAGGCCGCCCATGGCAATGCCCACGTCGGCCAGGGCTACCACGGGGGCGTCGTTCACGCCGTCGCCCACGAAGGCCAGCTTGCGGCCCGCGTCCTTGTACTCCTGCACGTAGCGGGCCTTGTCTTCGGGCAGCAGCCCGCCGTGGGCCTCGTCAATGCCCAACTCCTTGGCCACGCGCTGGGTGATGCTGTCCTTGTCGCCGGAGAGCATGACGATTTTGGTAATGCCGTCGGCCCGCAACTCCTGCACGGTTTGCAGGGCGTCGGCTTTCGGCGCGTCGGCCACGGTCAGGTAGCCGGCGTACTGGCCATCAATGGCGGCCACCACAATGCTGTCGAACACCTGGTCTACTTCGGCCGGGTAAGCCACATTGAATTTGGTGAGCAGCTTGGTGTTGCCCGCCAGCACGTCGCGGCCCTCGACCCGGCCGCGCAGGCCGTGGCCGCTGATTTCCTCTACGTTCTCTACGGGCACCCCGGCCGCCGCCGCGCCGACGTGCAGCACCACGGCCTTGGCGATAGGATGGGTGGATTTTACTTCCAGTGCCCCAACCAGGCGCAGCATCTGGGCCGCGTCCATGCCGGGGGCGGGCTGCACCTGCTGCACGGCAAATACGCCCTGGGTGAGCGTACCGGTTTTGTCCATCACCACCGTGTCCAGTTCGCGCATTACGTCCAGGAAGTTGGAGCCCTTGAAGAGGATACCCGCTTTCGAGGCCGCGCCGATGCCGCCGAAGTAGCCCAGCGGAATGCTGATGACCAGTGCGCAGGGGCAGGAAATAACCAGAAACACCAGGGCCCGGTAGAGCCAGGTGCGGAACACGTAGTCATCGACCATGAAGTAGGGCACCAGCACCAGCAGCACGGCCAGCAGCACGACAATGGGCGTGTAGATTTTGGCAAACTTGGTGATGAACTGCTGGGTTTTGGCCTTGCGGCCCACCGCGTCCTGCACCATCGCCAGAATTTTGGCCAGCTTGGTATCCTGGTAGATGGCTGTTACCAGCACCTGCACCAGGCTTTCCTGGTTTATCATGCCGGCCAGCACCACCTCGCCCGTTTGCTTGGTTTGCGGAGCCGACTCGCCGGTGAGGGCGGCCGTGTTGAACGAGGCCGGGCCTTTGGCCAGCGTTCCGTCGAGGGCCACTTTCTCGCCCGGCCGCACCTCAATCACGTCGCCCAGCTGCACGGCTTTCGGGTCGAGCACCAGCGACTGACCCCCGCGCACGACCGTTACCTCCGTCGCCTGAATTTCGAGCAGCGCCCGGATGCTGCGCTTGGCGCGGTTCACGGCCGCGTCCTGAAACAGCTCACCCACGGTGTAGAACAGCATCACGGCCACGCCCTCGGGGTATTCGCCGATGGCAAAGGCTCCGAGCGTGGCAATGCTCATGAGCAGGAACTCGTTGAACACGTTGCCGGACGGAATGCTGAGCACGGCGGCTTTCAGCACTTTCCAGCCGACCAGCAGAAAGGCCACGCCGTACCAGACCAAGCGCACGTAGCCGGTAAAAAAGCCCACGTTGTAGTAATCAAGGGCGATGCCGCCCAGCAGCAGGGCCAAACTCACGCCGGGCCAGAGGTAGGGGTTCGCGCCGGCCGGGCCGTGGTCGTGGTCGTCGCCGCTGGCGTGGTCGTGGCCGGCGTGCTCGTCGACGGCCTTGCCCGCCAGGTCCACCACCTTTTTGCCAACGGGGTGGTCGTGGCCGGCGTGGTCATGGCCGGGTACGTCGTGGCCTTCGGGGTCGGCGGCGGCTTCAGGCGTGAGCTGGTCGCGGTTGAGGGCGCCCACGTTTTCGAGCTGCACCTGCTTGGCGGTGTTCAGCTCTTCGTCGGTATTGGGGGAAGTAGGGTCAGGCATAAGAAAAAAAAGTGTCAGGTTAGAGGATAAAGCGGCGGTCAGCCAGGGGCTACCAGTCCACGAAAAAGCCGGCTACGCCCACCAGCACGAGCACCGCGCCGGTCAGTCGGCGCTCGTGCCGGGCCAGCCCGTCGAGGTTCAGGCGCTGCAGGCTGCGGTGGGCCAGGGCCACCAGCGCGCACATGGCCGACACGGAGGCCAGCAGGTACACGCTCATGAGCAGGGCCAGGGCGGCCGGGCCGTGGGTGCCGGCGGCCAGGAAAAAGGTTTGGATTTCCAGGCAGGGGGCCAGAAACATGGTGGCCGCCAACACTGGCACCACGCGCCGGCGCGGCGTGCGCTGGCTGAGGGGCCGGGGGTCGGGGTGGGTGTGGCCGGTGCCGGAAAAGGCATAGAGCAGCCCGATGCCGATGAGCAGCAGCGGAGCCACCCAGCCGGCAAACTGCGCGAAGCGGGCCGAAAGCCGCCAGCCGAGCAAACCCAGGGCTAAGCCGATACCCACGGTACTCAGGACGTGGGCGAGTCCGGCCACCAGCGTCACCCCCACCGCCCGCCGCAGCGGCCAGCCTTCGGCCCGCGCCACGGCCAGCACCGGGGCCCAATGGTTGGGAATGGCGGCGTGCAGCAGGCTGAGCACCAAAGCACCGGTGAGTAGTTCCAGCATAGGACGGCTTACGAACGGGGCCAGAACAAGATGACGGCCAGTCCCAGCAGCACGATGGTTCCGCCCAGCACATCGAACCGGTCGGGCCGGAAGCCATCGAAGTACCAGGCCCAGGCAATCGACATGACGACGAAAACGCCCCCGTACACGGCGTAGGTTTTGCCGAAGGACGTGGACTGCCAGGTGGCGACCCACCCGTACACGACGAGCAGCACGGCCCCCAGCAGCCCCATCCAGGCCGGACGGTCGGCCTTGAGCCACTGCCACATCAGGTAGCCGCCGCCGATTTCGCAGAGGCCGGCGATAAAGAAAAGGAACAAGGGCTGGAGGTAGCTCATGAACTGGGTCGCGGTGAAACAATGGGGTTGAACGGCGTTTGCCGGCCGGGGGCTATTCCTCTTCCTCGGCGTTTTTCATCTTGGCCAGCAGGGAATAAGCCCCATCCGTGACGAAGCTGCTTGTGGCCGGTACTCCTTCCGGCAGGGTGATTTCCGTGAAGCTGTCTTCGCTGCGGCCCAGCGTCACGGGCACCATACGGTAGCGCCCGGCGGCTACCACGGCGAAGGCGTAATTCTTGCCCTCGAAGCGCACCAGGGCGGCATCGGGCAGCGTGGGGGCCTGGGTGCGGCCGGTTTCAATCATGGCCCGCACGTAGAGTCCGGGCAATAGCGTGGGGTCGTTTTCCTGGTCGAGGTGGCCGTGCACGCGCACGGTGCGGTCTTCGCCAATGGCTTTGCCGACCAGGTACACCCGGGCCGTGCGCTCCCGGCGGGTGCCGGTGGAGTCGCTGGCCAGAGTAAAGCGAATCAGCTGGCCTTTCTGCACGCGGGCCACGTCGCGCTCGAACACCGTCAGTTCGACGTGCAGGTGGTCAGGGTCTACAATCTCAAACAGGGCGTCGGTGGCCGTCACGGCTTGGCCCACAGTCACGTTCACGGCCCGCACGAAGCCGGCCCGGGGGGCGCGAATGGCAGCGGTCGTGACCATCTTGCCGCCGACGGGCAGGCCCGCCAGCCGCAGCCGGGCGGCCTGGGCATTGGTCTGCACGCGCAGGGCGTTGTAGTCGGCCTGGGCACGCTGGTAGTTTTTCTGGGGTGCTACCTCCTGCTCATACAGCTCTTTCTGGCGGGCCAGTTCGGTGCGGGCGTATTCCAGGCGGGCGCGGGTTTCGAGGTAGTCTTGCTGCAACGTCACAAACTCCGGGTTGCGGATGGTGGCCAACACTTCGCCCTTGCGTACGCGGGCTCCTTGCAGCAATTCGGTGTTGTCCACGAAGCCGCCCAGTGGGGCTGTGATGGACACGGCGCTTTCCGGGGGCACGTCCAGCGTGCCGGTCACGGCCAGGCCCGCGCCCATGGGCCGGTCGGCCAGACGGGCGGTTTTCAGGCCGGCGGCCTGCTGCTCGGCCACGGAGAGGGTCACGACATCGGAAGCATCTTCGCCTTCCGCTTCACCGCCGGCTTCCTTGCCTTCGGTGGCGGCGGTTTCCGCGTCCGCCTCTTCTTTCTTATCGGCACCGCAGCCGGCCAGGGTCAGGCCTAGCAGCAGCACCAGGGATGCAATCTTATTCATGGGATTCAGGTCAGGGGGAAGAAATTACTGGGCTGCTGTGCCCAGCAGGTAGTCCAGGTCAATGGCGGTTTGGTTGTGCGCCAGCACGGCATCGAGGTAGGCCGTGCGCACAGTCAGGGCGCGTTCCAGGTTCAGCAGCAACTCGGAATAGGTGGTTTCACCAGCTTTATAGGCCAGTTGGCTCAGGCGCACGATAACGGCCGCCTGGGGCAGGCCGGTTTGCTCGTAGAACTGCACCCGGCGCTGCTGCTCCAGCAGGCGTAGGCGCAGCTCATCGAGCTGGGCGGCGGCTTCGGCCTGGTAGCGCTGATACGTCGTCGTAGCAACCTGCTCCTGCAATTTGGCCGCCTGTACCCGTGCCTTCTGCGGGCCGCGCAGCAGCGGAATGGCCACCCCGGCCTGCACGCTCTGGAACCGGTCGCCGGTGCCGTAGGTCGTAGCCTGCCCGTCCACCTCGTAGGTGCCCCGCAGCGACTGATTGGTATAGCCCACCGTCACTTGCGGCAGCCCTTGGGCCTGCTCCACGCGGGTTTCGGCCCGGCGCTCGGCAATCTGCTGCTGCAATACCCGGGCTTGGGGCGTAGCGGCCAGTACCGACGTGTCAGCCGCGGCTCCGGAGGCAGGCAGCAGGCGCAGGATACTATCGGCAATGGCGACCGGCTGCGTGGTTTGCAGCAGGGCCTGTAGCTGGCGCTGGGCAATGGCGTAGTCGGCCCGGGCCTGGGTGAGCAGGTTTTGCGTCTCTCCCTGCTGAATCAGGGCGTTGGCCGGCTCCAGGCGGGCGACTTCCCCGGCTTTGAAGCGCAGCTGCGCGGCGCGCAGGAATTCGGTGTAGATGCTGTCCTGCCCGCGCAGCGTGCGCAGCCGGTGGCGGGCGTGTACGGCCCGCTCGTAGCTCAGGCGCACCTGCCGGCGCAGCTCGGCCTGCACTTGCGCCAACTGCTGCTCCCGGCCCCCAATCTGGGCCTGGCTCAACCCCGCCTGGGCTTTGTAGTAGCCCGGCAACGCCAGCGACTGGCCGATGCTAAACACGTTGTCGGACAGCGGGGAGTTGACTTGCCCGTAGGTGCCCAGAATCGTGGTGCGGCCTACGTCAAAGGAAGTTCGGCGCAGGGCCTGTTGGGCTTCCAGGGAGCGTTGGGCCGCCTGCACCGTGCCGTTGGCCTGCAACGCCTGCCCTACGGCCTGGGTGGCGGTAAGCGCACCCTGCGCCCGGGCGGGCACGGCGGCAAGCAAGCCCCCCAGCACGAGCAGCAGCACCGAAACCGGTACGGCAGCCGTCGGCCGCGGCTTCTCTTCTCCCTTCGGTTCGGACTTGCGCTCGGACAGGGCGTAGAGCACCGGCAGCACCAGCAGGGTGAGCAGCGTGGCCGTTACCAGCCCGCCGATGACGACGGTGGCCAGCGGGCGCTGCACTTCGGCCCCCGCTGACTGCGACAGGGCCATTGGCAGGAAGCCCAATGAGGCCACGGTAGCCGTCATCAGCACCGGCCGCAGGCGTACCTGCGTGCCTTCCAGAATGCGCCGGTAAAGGTCGGTGTGGCCTTCCTCTTTGAGTTGGTTGAAGTAGCCGATGAGCACGATGCCGTTGAGCACGGCCACCCCGAAGAGGGCAATGAAGCCCACGCCGGCCGAGATGCTGAAGGGCATGCCCCGCAGCCACAGGGCCAGCACCCCGCCGATGGCCGACAATGGAATGGCCGTGAAAATGAGCACTGACTGTTTCAGTGACTTGAAGGTGAAAAACAGGAGCACGAAAATCAGTAGCAGGGCCACCGGCACGGCAATGCTGAGCCGCTCGGAGGCCTGGCGCAGGTTCTCGAACTGGCCGCCGTAGGTGGTGTAGTAGCCGGGCGCGAACTTCAGCTGCCGGTCCACTTTGCCCTGCAGCTCGGTCACAACGCTTTCCACGTCGCGGCCCCGCACGTTGAAGGCCACCGTGATGCGGCGCTTGGCGTCGTCGCGCTGAATCTGGTTGGGGCCTTCTTGCAGCTCCACCGTGGCAACCTGCTCCAGGGGAATCTGCTCGCCGGTGGGCGTGGCCACCAGCAGCTGGCGCACGTTACCGATGTTCTGGCGCAGCTCCGGAGCCAAGCGCAGCACCACATCAAAGCGGCGCTCCTGCTCGAAGAGCTGCCCGGCGGTCTGGCCGGCAAAGGCCGTTTGCACCGTGCGGTTCACGTCCTCCGCATTCAAGCCAAAGCGGGCCAGGCGGTTGCGGTCGAGCTTGACCACGATTTGCGGCAGGCCCGTGACCTGCTCCACGTACACGTCTTCGGCCCCTTCCACCTGGCGCACCAGGCGGGCGGCCCGCTCGGCGTAGGAAGCCAGCTGGGTGAGGTCTTCGCCGTAGATTTTCAGGACCACATCCTGCTTAGCCCCCGAAATCAGCTCGTTGAAACGCATCTGTATAGGCTGCTGAAAGCCGAAGGTTACGCCCGGAATCACGCTCAGCGCTTCGGCCATCTTGCCGGCCAGCTCTTCCTGCGTTTTGGCGGAAGTCCACTTGCCCTGGTCTTTTTCTAGGATAACCATCACGTCGGCCGCTTCCACAGGCATGGGGTCGGTGGGTATCTCGGCCGCCCCGATTTTGGCCACCACCTCCTTGACTTCGGGAAACTGCTTCTGCAGGATTGTTCCGGCCTGCAGGCTCCGGTCCACGGTGTAGCTCAAGGAGGAGCCGGTGAGCGTGCGCAGTTCAATGGCAAAATCTCCTTCGGCCAGCTGCGGGATAAACTCCCCGCCCAGGGTGCGGAACAGCAGCAGCGCCCCGACGAACAGGGCCACGGCCGAGGTCAGTACCACCGCTTTGCGGCGCAGCGCCCATTCCAGCACCGGGCGGTAACGGGCTTCGAGCCAACTCATCATCCGGTCGGAGAAGTTGCGCTTCACTTCCGTCGAGCGGCTCAAGGCCAGGGCCGACATCATGGGCACGTAGGTCAGACTCAGGATGAACGCCCCGATAATGGCGAAGGCCACGGTCTGGGCCATCGGCCGGAACATCTTGCCCTCAATGCCCACCAGCGCCAGCAGAGGCAGGTACACAATCAGGATGATGATTTCGCCAAAGGCGGCCGAGGAGCGGATTTTACTGGCCGCGTGGTAGGTTTCCTCGTTCATCTGCTCGGTGCTGAGCCGGTTGCCCGGGACCCGCAGCTGCCCGCCGTGCAGGCGGTGCACGATGGCTTCGACGATAATCACGGCCCCGTCCACGACCAGCCCGAAGTCGATGGCTCCCAGGCTGAGCAGGTTGCCCGACACGCCGAACAGGCGCATCATGCTGATGGCAAACAGCATGGCCAGCGGAATAACGGAGGCTACTACCAGCCCGGCCCGCCAGTTGCCCAGAAACAGCACCAGTACGAACAGCACAATCAAAGCGCCCTCAATCAGGTTGGTTTTCACCGTGCCGATAGCGCGGCCTACCAACTCGGAGCGGTCCAGGTACACGTCGATGGCCACGCCCTCCGGTAAGGATTTCTCCACCGTCAGCATCCGGGTTTTCACGTCCTTAATCACGTCGTTGGCGTTGGCTCCTTTCAGCATGAGCACGATGCCGCCGGTCACTTCGCCCTCCCCGTTGCGGGTCATGGCCCCGTAGCGCACGGCCGAGCCCGGGCGCACGTCGGCCACGTCGCGCACCAGCACCGGCATACCGCCCGCCGTGCTGCGCACCACGATGTTGCCCAGGTCGGCGGCGTTTTCAGCCAGCCCTTCGGTGCGGATAAAGTAGGCCGTGGGCTTCTGGTCGAGGTAAGCGCCGCCCGCGTTCTGGTTGTTGCGCGAAACGGCCTGATATACCTGTTCCGTGGTGACGTTCAACGAGCGCAGGCGGGTCGGGTCCAGCCGGATTTCAAACTGCTTGAGCTGGCCGCCGAAGCTGGCCACGTCGGCCACGCCGGGGGTGCCCAGCAGCTGCCGGCGCACTATCCAGTCCTGAATCGTGCGCAGCTCGCGGGCGTCGTACTTCTTCTCGAAGCCGGGCTTGGCGCGTACCAGGTACTGGTAGACTTCGCCCAGACCAGTACTGACCGGAGCCATTTCGGGCCGGCCGATGCTGGCCGGGATTTGGCTTTCGGCTTCGCGCAGGCGCTCCCCGACCTGCTGGCGGGCCCAGTAAATGTCAACTTTATCCTCGAAGACGATGGTAACCACCGAGAGGCCAAAGCGGGAAAAGGAGCGCACTTCCTCCCGGCCGGGAATGGTAGCCAGGCTCTGCTCGACGGGGAAGGACACGAGGCGCTCAATGTCGCTGGCAGCCAGCGAAGGAGCCACCGTATAAACGACAATCTGGTTGGTGGTAATATCGGGCACCGCGTCAATCGGCAGCCGGCTCAACGAGTAGCTGCCCCAGGCCACCAGGGCCAGGGTCAGAATCCCGATAATGAGCTTGTTGTGAATGGAAAAATGAATCAGCCGGTCAAACATCCGTTGCTGTGGGGGTTAGGTCTAACACTTTCAGTGAATAGCCTGCTCACCCGGCGGTTCCGGCTACTGAGCGCGGGAACGGCGGGGATGGAACGCACTTCTGGGGCCAACGCCACGCGTTAGCAAGCTCCGACCAGCCGGCTCCACAAGGAAGCAGGCCGCCCGGACAGGGTGGTTAGCAGGAAAAAGAGGAAAGTATTAGGCCTGGGGCGGCTGCCACACAGAACCGAGGGCCCGCGTCGGGGCACCCACTATCAGCCGGCCGTGCTGGGGGCTGGTGCCCCACTCCACCAACTGGGGGTAAGCAGCTACGGCCATGCCTGGCAGTGTAACCACCACCCCGCCGCAGCAGTGGCACTGGCAGAGCGGCGAACACCAGTCACCCAAGGCGTCGGAGCTGCAGTCCGAATGCGTAGCCGCTGCCACCGTTGTCTGGGCCTGGTCCTGGCACACGGCTACCTCGTCCGTGCAGGTCATGCAGGAGAGGAACGCGAAGTAGCAGGCGAAAAACAGGCTGAGCAGGCGCATGAAGCGGCAAAGGTAGTGAATCCCGGGGGCCGGAGCTGCTTTTACCGCTAAAGTCCGGTGAAGGTTCCCCGACCGAACAACTAGCCCGGTAGGGCTGCCCCCGGGTGAAGTTCCGGGCGGGTACTCCTTGTTTGCTGAAAAGCGGTCAGGGCATTTTCCCAGCGCGAAGTCCTGCAAGAAAGCCTTTTTGCCTTCCGTTGTTGGTGCTAGTTAACTTGCTCGTTTAACCTTTGTACCGAACTTTTAACCAAGGCCAGTCATCCGGCACCTCGAGCAAGTTTTGAACGGCTGTGGGGACCCGGTTCGGTTCACGCCCACCGGCCGGAAGCTGCTGAACGCGACCGGCACCCTGATGGCCGTGGAAGTGATGCGGGTAGATGTGCTGGCGCACAACGACTGCTTTGCCGTGCCGCCGCCCGTGCCGGCCTACGCGCATAATCGCAAAGGCTGCTACACGGTAAACATCGTGCACATCCCACCCCTGCTGGCCGAGGCTTATTCCACCGGCCGCCGCTACACCGAGGCCGAAATAGAAGGGTTGATTCGGACCAGTACGTCCCTTTTCTCATGTTACCTGCTGGCCTGAGCACGAGGTGCCGCGCCGTGAAGTCACAAAAAAGGCCGGTCTACTGATAGGGACCGGCCTTTGTGCAGGCGTGTTGTGCTTACTTTTTCGCGCAGCAAGCGGGTACGCCGGCTAGGGTGCAGGCGGCCGTGCCTTTATCCGGGCAGTTTTTCACCAGGGGGCACTCGGGGGTGCCTTTCAAGGGGCAGTCGGCCGCAGTCGTGGCAGCCGGGTTGGTGAAGCCGAACAGGGCCCCGCCGGAGAGCAGCGCCGCAGCGCCGAACATCATCATTTTGCGTTTCATACAACAAAGAATTGGGGTGAGTCGGCCGGGTACGGCAACCGGGTTGATGAAGATACGCAGGCCGTGCCCTGCAATAAGCGAAGGGCTAGGCCGCTTGGCCGATGCCGGCGGCTGCTAATGCTTCTTTGGTGATGCCGGCGCCCTGGCAGCAGGCAAGCAGGGTGCCGTTCACGGCCACGGCGGGCAGGGATTGCACGCCCAGCAGCCGGGCCCGGCGCAGAGCAGGGTTGCCGGCCTCGGTTTCGGTGAGGTTGTGGGTGATGACGTCGCAGCTGCTGCAGGCCGTGCTTTTCACCAATTCCACCACGGGACTGCACAGCGGGCAGCCAGCGGTAAATACTTCTACGATGCGCTTCATGGGGCAGGGAATAGGTTTATCAAAAACAACGAGGCAAAGCTCCGCTCAACCCCCGGGTGTCCGTCAAGCTTTTTCCTCGCTTATTTTATCCCGGCCCGCGTTGTGCTGCTCCAGCCGCCCGCCAATCTCGCGCAACTCCTGCATTTTCTGCGTTAACTCGCCTTCGCTGAGGGTAGGAAACTGCTGCCGCAGCTCCTCAATGCGCCCGGCGTCCTGGCAGTCGCCGGGGCAGGCCCCCACCACGTCCACGATTTGCAAGGCCAGGCCCTTGCGGAACACTTCGTCCAGCAGCAGGTGCTCAGCGCTACTCAACCCGTTAGTCACGGCCTTAAACTGCACCAGCACCTGGTCGGGCTCGATGTTTTCCGCGTCCAGCATTTTGCCGATGCCCTGCAGCTGGCCGGCGAGCATGTTCAGGCGGCTTTTCAGGTCGCGGGTAAGGTCTTTGGGGAGCATAGAGCTATGGTTTTCCGCAATAACGGAGCCGCCCGGGGTGTCGGTCAAGCAGAAATTCAGTAAATTCTGCAGTTGCTCTGAGATGTGGAATGCAGCATCATGAGCGGGCTTGCGGTCTTCAGCACGCTGGTGCAGGCGTACTTTCCGTCGGGCAGTTTCGCGTCTATCGCAGGCCCTGCATTTTCAGGAACAGGCCCCCGGGATTCTTGGTGGCCTTAATTTTATCGGTCTTCAGCTTGTAGATGAAGGCAAACAAAGCATCCACGTGCTTAGGAGACTGCAAAATGTCCTGCACCAGCTTGGGCTCCTGAACGCCCAGGGTTTCAAGGTGCTTGCGGGCCAGCTGCACCTTGGCATCATCGGCCTCCAGCTCGAAGGGGATGGGCAGCTGCTGCGGCACCTGGGTGTTGACGTAGAACTTAATGCTTTGGAAGGAGCGTCCCTTCTTCAGCAGCTCGTACTTGATGCGCAGGTCGGTGTGCTCGTTTATCTGCGTCGTGGCCACGTCGAGCACGTACTTCTGCAGCGAGGAAATCTGGGCGTACTGCTCGGGCTCTTTACCCGCCGGGTCCTTGAGCTTGAGCATGCCCTTGAACTCATCCAGGGAGTAGGTCTTGGTTTCCCCGATGTCCTTCCACTGCGAGGCCAACTGGTAGATGCGCTTGGCATACTTGCTCGACAGGCTGAAAGCCGCCTGTAGGCGGTAAGACGTGAAGTTGCTCTTCAGGTCAATCAGGAAGGGCCGCATGCGCTCGGATATCTCCAGCTCGATAGTGCCCTCACCCTTGCGGTACAGGGCCGAAGCCAGTAGGCTCACCTGCAGCAGGGTTTTGCCGGTCTCGATGTGGTAGACGCGGCTGTTGAGGTTCTCGGTGGATTCGAGCAGCTGCTTGTAGTTCCAGGTCCGGCCCGTCATCTCCATGAGCTCCTGCACCCGGATTTCATAAATGGTACCGGCCTTATCCTGCTTGGTGAGCTTGGAAAGCAGCGAAAATACGATGTCCATCTCGCAGGCACTCATCTCGTAGCGGGCCGTCGTCAGCGCATTATGCTGCCGAATTTCTATCGGGACGGTGGATTCGGGCGCGGCCATACGCAGCTACTGTGGTGATACAAAGCAAACATACGGCTTAAATCGGAAACTAATAGAGCCAAATCCTGAATCTATGAGTAAGCGGCAAGGTGCCAGTCTCGGTGGCTTATAAAAGCTATTAATTAGACTTATAAAACCTATTAGTTAGCTGACCGCGAGTTTTTGCCGAGGCTTATAAAAGCTATTAGTTAGACTTATAAAACCTATTAGTTCGCGGCCTGCCAGCAGAGAGCCTCAGAAGTCGTGACCCACCCGTGACTTATAAAATCTATTAGTTCGCAGGCAGCGAGTCTTACGATAGGCCTGCGATTTGACTCTATTAATTAGCTTATCAAACCTATTAGTTTGGCTTATGAAAGCTATTAGTCAGCTTATAAAACCTATTACCCCGCTTATAAAACCTATTAGTTGGCTTATAAAACCTATTACTGAAGACGCTTAAGTTGCTGAGGTACAAAAAGTTGCGAGCCCTGCAAATACCTTAAATACTTAAAATACTCACAAGCTTGTTGAAGCTGGAGTACAAAAGCTTATAAAGTGGTGGTTTAGGGCGATACCCGAACGAAAACAACAAAAAAGAGAGTCTAAACAAGCACAAAATGGGATTGCACTTTTTAAATATTTTTTTACCTTTTTCTACTATTTAGAACATTCTTGTATACCTCGAAGGTAGCTTGAATACTACGCTCAAAGCTAATAGAAGGCTCATTAATAGATTTTATAAGTCTCACAAGGGACTCTTAGCAGCTTCTTCAGCAGCGTCCGAAACAGCCCAAGGAGAGCCACCTGAGCATGATAGCACTGCCAACAGCACCCTTCGGGCTTATAAAACCTATTTTTTAGCAGGCTTGGCAGCCTACAGTTCAGCTCAGCTGATAAGTGAACTAATAGGTTTTATAAGCCAAAATGCGGGGTAGCGCCATCTGGCAGTAGGTTATGCAAGGCTACAGGAGAGCTCAGCGAGGCATTGCCTAATTTCTTGGACTGCAACGGACCGGCAGCAAGCGTATCAGGACTAACAAGTGGCTTCTACGTACCCATGAAGGGCAGTGGGACGCAGGTGGAACCGCTCGGACTCGTTTCCTTTGCGCCAAATGCACCTCACGATTACCCTCCTGACTGACCTTAACAGTTGCTCTTGAGCCCAGCATGGGGTAGCCAGGAAGAAGATACACCACACATGACTGAAGAAGTAACCTCCCAGGCCGACGTTGTCCCTCTGCCATTCCCAGACCTGAGTCTGACCGTTTCCTATGCCGATGCGCTGCTCTATGGCCAGGCAAGGTTAAAAATGCTGGGCAGTGGGGAATTGAAGCCTTTTTGTGAGACGCATCAACTCACCTACACCAACATCGTCAACCTGAAAAATGGCAAGCTCAAGCGCGAGGAGCCGCGCCTGTTGCAGCGCGTGCTCAGTAGCTTAGGCCTACCCGCGCAGCAATTGCGCTTTCCCCTTACAAGTAAGACCATGTGGTTTGTGTTGCCCAATGCCCAGGCGCTGGCGTCCTTTCAGGCGCAGCTCCATTTCCTCACATCATCGAAGGCTTAAGGAACCGTAGATAGTTGGTGAGAGGAACATACTGCAACTGCCTGCGCAGCACATGAACCACGTATTAAACGGCCGGGCTACGGCAACTAAACTGGCCCAGGTCCCCGTAATACCCATACATCGTGCGTCACAGCCACTATGGCTTCACCTCGTTGCGCCATGCCTGCCATCGCCAGTAGATAGCCGAGTCGATTATGACCTTCGATTAACTGGTGAGGCACTACCAACTCTTTATCCGGTGGCAACTGGCCTAGCGAGACCACATCCAGCACTACGGGTGGGGTGCGCCATGTGCCATGTGCCTTCCAGTGGACTAGGTCCCGGTTAGTGCAGCAAAACTCCTCGAAGTCCTGGCACCGCTCTCGGGTCTGGACACAATCTCGATATTCTTCCACCACGTACAAGTTCAGCAGACCCTGCGTCGGCCACTGCTCTAAGCTAAAGAGTGAGTGGTCGTAATCCAGCCAGGCATAGTTTCGCATTGTAACGTATTCGCCTTGCAACCCATGAATCCATTGCTTTAGCACCGCTCTGGGTACGTTGGGCACCAAGGGATGAACACGCTGATAGTATGCGTCAAACTCCCACATCGTCCGTTCATCCGTCAAAGCAGTCAAGCGTTTCCAGGAAGGGGAGAAATCAGCTGGTTGTTTCATCTAGGCTTTCTACAGATTACGAAGGAAGTCTACTTCAGATAGTATTTCCAACCCAGCGCCTTTTTCGATGAGCTTAACGGCTTTCTCCTGCTTGCTGCTCATACCGTCATCACCGACGATGCGATAATCCTGCTGCCCAACTACCAGAAAGCACGTGTCCTTCGTGACACCATTGCTGTTAATCCCGCCGATGTCGGCAATAAGCTGCTGCGCACTGGCGCGCTGCATGGACGAGAGCGTGCCGGTGAACACCACGCTGCGGCCATAGAACAGGTTGTCGGGCTTATGCTTGGCTGGGTCCCCCTTAATCAGGCTTAAGTCTTTAGAAGGGTAGATGCGCCGCGTTACGCAAGGGTTGTAGCCGTCTGAATGTAGCTGCCCGATGTTGGTTAGCAGCTTTTCAGCAAAGTCGTCTTGACACGTTACGCCGGCGTGAGCAAAGGTTTTCAATGCCAGCTGCGCGCAAGCTTGTGCATCGCTGGCTGCGCGGTGATGCTGCAAGGGGATGCCGTGAAATTTACAGAGCGTATGCAGGTCATAGGCGGGTAGCCCAGTCCATACTTTTTTAGAGAAAATATAGCTGCAGACATAATGCAGCGAAGGAAAAGGCAGTTCGTACGCTTCCAACGTCCGGCGCATCACGCTGAAATCGAAGCCCGCATTGTGCGCCACCAACAGCTGCCCTTCCAGTAGCGGCTGCAATTCGGGCCACAGCTCGGCCCAGGTAGGCTGGTCAGCTACATCGGCGGGGTGGATGCCGTGGATGGAGATGTTAAATGAGTCGAAATAGGGATAAGAGGGAGGCTTTACCAACCACGACCTAGTATCGGTTACCTGACCGTCTTCCACGAAAGCTAGGCCTATTTCGCACGCGCTGTCGCGGTCAGCCGTAGCGGTTTCAAAATCAATAGCAATGAACTTCATGAGATGTGAAATAGTAAAGCCGCTACAGGTTGAGTTATTAACTCAGAATAATTACCCTAATGCTACTGAATTCTACTCATAATTTAAGGCAGCCTTCCTGAGCAGCCTTTTCATGGATGAACGCAAAGTGCTAGGTTCCAAAACTCGCAAGTCTGGGCCGAAGCTAAGCAGCAGGGTTTTCAATTCCTGATTGATAATCAAGCGTAACTCTATCTCAAGTCCTGCCGCCGTGTCATGAAGAATGACTTGGCTGGCATGCAGCGCTTTGGTTCGCACGTAAGGTGCCCGTCCCGCAGCAATATGAAGGCGAATGGTTTCAACGCCGGCAGACTGCTCTGGTATTGTCACTCCGATGATAGACTCATAGTAGGTACTGAAATCAACATCAGAAGTGCGGAATGCCGCCTGACTACCGGTCAGCTGTTTAATTCGGTCAAGGGCATAGTTCTGCAGGTGGGGCCCTTTAGCTTCGTTAAACCCAATCAGATACCAGCGTCCATTGTATGCCTTGAGTAAATAGGGGTGGACTTCCTCGGGCGTAGTCTGCGCTGCTCGGTAAGACTGGTAGTGCACCACCAGCGGAGTCTTATCCCGAATGGCTAGGTATAAGGGTTTCAAATAGGGCGTTCCAGTGTAATCAGGGGCCGCCTCAAGTTGGAGAATAGGGCTCGCCGCGGCGCTGATACTGGGCAGTTGTCGCTCCAACCGCTGAATCAATTCGTCTAAATCATCAGTTAACCCCAAGCCTCGTAACGCCTTTAGTGTATGCAGACTTTGATGGAGAAGCACAAGGTCTTCACTCGTAAGCGAGCTTTTGAAAATAGAGTATTCAGGGTCGGAATAATGATAGCCTAGTCGGCGTGTGTACTTTATAGGAGCATTGTAATGCGTGGGTAAACGCATGTTATGCAAATCTTCTTTGAGGGTACGCATACAAACGCCGCTCCCGGCCGCTGTCGTCTCGACATAATCGTCACTTACTGCCTGCAGTAGGTCTTCAATAGTCCAGACGCGGTTACGACGCCGCAGGCAAGTATCAATGATGATGTATCGGTTCTGGGCGTTCTTATTGGTCGGCATACATCATTCTAGCAACCTCAAGCCGTACAAAACGGCCATTCAGGTCGGATATCTTAAGTATTTGTTAAGCTGCTCGCTGGAGACTCAGATGCGTGATAGCATCATTATTTCCGGCAGCGTACTTCAAAAGGGGCTCATTGCTGGCTGCCCTGTGTGCAGTCAGATTGCACAATTGCTTTGAACAAAGAAAACAGGAGGGCAAACATTATTGCTATAGTGAAAATTATTCATTTGTAAATCAGTCAGTTAATATGATTTGCCAAGCATTAGATGAAAAAATATGCGTGTAATATAAACTGTGCAGATAGACTGCACAGTAGAGTATTTGCTTTGCCATGGCAACAGAGTAAATCCTTGCTCAGTCGTAGCCGGACATCGGTTGAGTAAGGAGGGTAAGTTTGTTGCTACCCATTTTTGGGGTTCTTCTTCCAACGGGGCGGATTTACACGCTAAGAAATTTCCTACTCCAAAGAGGCCCTTACGACTGGCGCAAGGGCCGACGGTGCTGCGGGTCCACCTGCGCCGGATTCTCGAAGGAATACTTGCCCAGTCGGTTGATGTGCTCGTAGCGACTGGGTGAGAGGTATTCAAAATGGGCCTCGTCCACCGGATACCCTTCCGCTTGGAGCTGCTGCAGGACCTCCTGCATGTAAACCGTGTTCCAGAGCAGCACGCAGTTGGTGAGCAGCGTCAGGCAGCGAGCGGCTTCGGCCTGCTCTTCCTGCTGTTTGCGCCGGATCACGCCCTCACTGCCGAACCAGAGCCAGGCCCGCAGGGCGTGCAGTTCCTCTCCTTTGTTGAGTTGGGCGTGAATGCGCCGCCGCAGGGGCTGACTTTGCAGGTAGCGTAAAATGAAATTGGTCTTGATAAGCTGGCCGTAGGCCTGCAGCACGTAGGTCAGGTGGTTTTGCCGCGGATAGGCCTGCAGCTTGCTGATGAAGAGGGAGGCCGTCACCCGGCCGGACTTGATCGAGCCGGCCAGCCGCAGCAACTCGTCCCAGTGCCGGCGGATGTAGTCCGGGTTGAGCGTGCCCGTGAATTTGAGGTCGGGGTACACCCAGTCTTCGCCCCGAATTTTGTAGAGCTTCTGATCGGAAAGGTCGCGCATACGAGGGCAGAAAAATAGCCCCAGCAGGTCAAACAAGGCGAAAATAATGTCCGAGTAGCCCGCTGTGTCGGTCGTGTGCTCGACGATGGCCAGCTCGGTTTGGTTATCCACGATTTCATCGAGCACGATGGTGGCGTCGCGCAAGGTGGCGGGCACGACCTTACTGCCATACTGCGAGTATTGATCGGACGAGTGCGTCTGCATCGTCACGCCCCGGCCGGTGCCAAAGTACGTAGGTAAGGCCCGGGCATTACGCACTTTGCCGCTGACGGCGAAGCGCTGCCCATCCGAGGAAGAGAACGTGCCACTGCCCCAGTACGAAGCCAGCCATTGCCGGTGATGCTCGTTGACCAGGAGCGTATTGGCCGCTTTCAGGGTGTCGTCGCGCAGGTAGTTGGAGGCCGTCCACCACAGCGACTGGTAGGGCAGGCCCGTGCTGCGGGCCATGTCGGTGAGGGGAATATTGCAGCCCAGCGCGAGCACCCCGGCCAGCAGGCGCGTGTCGTGCCCCTCGCCGCGCGGGGCGTGCTCCAGCCCCGGCAGGTGGTTAGTAAAACCCAGCCAGGCGTTGACCTCGACTAAAATATCAGTCAGGTCCACCACCGGTAGTCGGCGGCTGATTTCCTGCTGCAGGGCCTGGGCTGCGGCCGGCACCTCCTCCGCGCTGACCCGGCCCACGACCAATTCTCCGTCCTCCAGCCGCACGTCGCCTCCGGCTTCCAGCAGCTGTTGCATCGGGGCCAGCAGTTCCTGTAGCTCCTGCAAACGTTGGGTGAGCCGGTCCGTGGTGACGGGCGGCAGGTTGAGTTGGGCGCACAGTTCGCCTTTCACCCGCTCCCACTCGGCCGGGCCAATCAGGTAACTGCTCAAGTCGGCGTACTGGTGCGAGGGGGCTACGTACACGTCGCCCGAGCGCAGCCGGTCACGCAGCGTGGAGAGTACGCACAGCTCATAGGCGTGGCGCACGTCCGGCTCCGGGCTGTTTTCCGCGACGACCAGCTTGCGCCAAGTTGGTTTCAAGAAGCCTGTGGGCAGGGCTGTCGGCAGCTTCCGGCGCCTGCCCGCCTGCAGGTCGGCGACCAATTCCAGCGCGGCCGGGAAGTCGTCGCCAATAAACCCGTGCTGAAAGTCAATCTGCGCCAGCAGCCGGGGTGTGAATTGCTTGAACAGACTGTAGCGCTTGGCCAGGAACGTAAGGTGGGAATGACGAGTCGGGTAGAGCATCGTTTGCACCGCTTCCCAGGCCAGCACCAGCTGCTCACGGGGAATGCAGGCGAACACGCTCGGGCGCACCTGCCCGGCCGGGGTCTGGTCTTCGTCGAGCACGATTTCCACGGCCTGGGCCAGCGTGCGCAGGGCCGTATCCTTGGCCGCGGTAATCTGCTGCTGGTACTGGTCGTGGGCGCGGCGGGCCTTGGCCAGGCTGTGTTCCCAGTAGGCATCGAACATGCCCAGCACCTCATCGGTGAGCGTCAGGTAGCTCTCGCGCAGGAACGCCACCAGTAGCGGGTAGCGCTTGGCGGCGGGCAGGCGTTCGAGGTGGCGGTTGGAGCGGTTACGGGCCAGCAGCGCCAGGCGCTTCTGCCGGTTCGGATGCAGGCTGCGTACATCCCAGGCCGGCACGCCCAACTCGCCCAGGTAGCGGAGCTTATCCAAGGCCGTGGTGATGGCAGCCGGATTGCCGGCGCTGGCCGTCTGCACCAGCCAGCGGTGGCGGGTGATGCGCAAGGCCTCATCCGGGAGCAGCAATTGGTCCAACTGCCGGCACACGTCCTCGCCCATCAGGGGCGCCAAACGCCGGTAGGTTTCCTGGTAGGCCAGCTCGCTCATGCTGCCCACCAGCCGCTCCAGTGTGCCGATGGCCGGGCGCACGATTTTCTCCTGCTGCAGGCGCAGGCAGGTCATGGCCAGCAGCACCCGCTCGTCGTCGTGCTCCAGGGCCCGCTCCACCAGCCAGGGTTCCAGCCACGCCAGGTCCAGCGGCTCCCACTTGCGAAAGCCCAGGTGCTTGAGCACGGCCAGAAAATGCTCGCTGCGGGTTTGCTGCCGGCTGCCGTACGCGCTGAGCCCCGGCGAGTCTTCCAGTAGCTGGGCGGCCACGAACGGCAGCACGTCAAGCGGCAGCTGCTCCCACCAGCTCTCCGGCAGGAAGCCCATCAGCCGCAACAGCCCCAGCTGCAGGGCGACACCCAAGCGGTTAGCTGCCCCGCGAAAGGAGGCGAGGAATTGCCGGTCGGCTTCCGTCAGGTGAAACTGCTGCCGCAGGTCGGCCTCGAGCAAGGTGGCGGGCACTGTCTGGTAGCGCAGCCGTTCCGGGGCGGAGAGGAAGTCGAGCGGCATGGATTTCGGCTTATCGAAAAGGGTGTCCGAAAACACCCCGCTTTTTCAGGGTGTCCGGGCCGATTTTACACCCAAAAAAGTAGCTTTACAAAGGAACTCCTTTTTGATAGCCCCGATGCCTGCTAAATCGACCGACCAGCCCACGCGCGTGGCCCTCTACGCCCGCGTCTCCACCCTCGACAAAGGGCAGGACCCGGAGACGCAGCTGCGGCCGCTGCGCGAGTATGCCCAGCGGCGCGGCTTCGCCGTGGTCGAAGAATACGTCGACCAAGCCTCGGGCACCAGCGAGGAACGGACGCAGTACAAGCGCATGATGGCCGCCGCCAAGAAACGGCAGCTCGACGCGGTGCTGGTCTGGCGCTACGACCGGTTCGCCCGCTCGACCCAGGCGCTGGTCAACGCACTGAAGGAATTCCAGAGCCTGGGGGTGGACTTCATCTCCTACCAGGAGAACATTGATACCACCACGCCAACGGGTGAATTGATCTTCCATGTCATGGCCTCGCTGGCGCAGTTTGAAAGTGCTTTGATCAGCCAGCGCGTGCGTGCCGGCATGGCGCGGGCCAAAGCACAAGGCAAGTCCATTTCCCGACCGCCGCTGCCGCAAAGCAAGCAACAAGAAATTGCCCAGTTGCACGCAACGGGTGTTTCCATGAATCAGATTAGCAAGCAGACAGCTGTAGCGTACGGGACCGTCTACAAATACGTCCAAGTGCTCAAAGCTTAGCCCCGTGCCCCATATAGCAGTGGCGCAGAAGGAGGAAAGGCGCAGCATTCATTCATATAAATTATATTATATAATGACGGTATTATTATTTATATGCTGTCGAGCTTGTTATTGGGCTTGTTCTGCTTAGCTTACTCTGGTTATCCGGCAGGAACTTCTGCGCACATAGTCCGCCGTGCCAAACTTTCTGTCGTCTGCTCTACACACCTGCGGCACGCGTTTTGAACTTCCACCTTCTAACCGTTTTGCAGTATGAAAACATTTTCACACTACGCCTTGACTTTGCTCCTCGCGGTAGCAAGTTTAGATGCTCCAATAGCTGTCGGGCAGAGTATTCCGAAGCCAGCTAGTAATCGCCAGGGAGGCGAACTATCTTTAACTGAATTAGTGGGCCGCCACCCCTTGGTATTTGAGGGCCATGTCGTGGGCCAACGAAGCTTTTGGAACGCCTCGCATACCAAAATTCTGACCGCCACCACGATTGAGGTGTTTACCGTATTCAAAGGCAACGTGGGGCCTACGATGGAAATTATTACGGAAGGGGGAGTTGTTGGTGAAGAGGGAATGGGGGTATTTGATGGTGATCAACCCGCGTTAGGAAAAAGCAGTGCGGGGTTGTTTTTTGCCCAACCGTATTCCAAAAATGATTTGGCCGCCAACGCCTCTGCGGCACCCGCGGTGGAGGTAAATGCAGGGGCGCAAGGCTATTGGATGTATCAACGGCCGGCCCGGGCTACGCAAACAGTAGCCATTACGCCTTACCGCGTGTACGACGATATTCCCGCCTTGGTGCAGGCACCCATCGCGGCGGCAGCTGGTCAGACTCCTCGCGTACTCAAATCGTTTGATGCCCGGCGTTTTGACCCGTTCGCCGCCACTGCGCCACCCCAGCAAAAGGTCACCACCCCGGTGGCCCCACAAAAAAAAACGGCCAGCCAAACCGGCGCAGAAGCCGCCGCTGCCCCTAACTCACCCACGGCCGCGCCGGTGATCACCGGCTTCAGCCCCACTTCGATAAAGGCCGGCACCTTCGATATACTGACGATTAACGGCACCGATTTTGGCACGGCAAAACCCCGCGTTTTCTTCACCTCCTCCAATAACGACGCATCCATCGAGTGTCCTCCGGAGAACATCTTTTCCTTCACCAATACGATTATCCAACTGTACGTGCCTTCGAATGATGGTACGAATCCGCCATTTGGCATCAGTGCCGGAACTGGCCCCATCTACGTTGAATCAAATAACATCCGAAGCAACGTCCCGAACACCGATATAACCATCATCCGGTCCGAAACGACCTACAACGACCCGCTGATCACGCCTACGGCGTATCGCCAAACCCGCTTGGTTAGCGCCAACGGTGCTGGGGGCTACACGTTTAAGTATGACCAAAACATTTACAACACTCCCGAGGCAGTACGCCTGATTGAAGCCGCCCTCCAGAAATGGCGGTGCGAAACGTTGGTGAACATCGGCGACGATGTTTCGGCCGCAACCCCCTACGTACAAGGCACGCCCGAGTGCAACATCTCCTTCGCGCCATCTGGGACGATGGGCGCACGGTTGATGTCCACGTATGGCTACTTCCGCACTTGCAGCAATTCCGCTACCAACGGCCGTTTCGTGTACACGACGGCAATGGATATTCAGATTAACCCGGACAAATTTTGGAATTACAGCCTAGAGGGGGACCCCTACAGTGCGGATGAATACGATTTCAAGACCAGTATCCTGCACGAACTGGGACACGCTATTGGCCTACAGCATGTAAAAGACCAAAGCAAATTGATGTATAATTTCCTGGGTCCTCGGCAAGCACGCTACTATCTCAGTGCCGAGCCGGAGATAGGTGGGGGGGCTAACATTCTTGACCGCAGCACAAGGCAGCAAACCTGCACTAGCAATTCCTACACCGCCATGCAGGCATTGACGACTAGGAAGTGTTAACAGTCACGCAGCCAGAGTACGGTTGCGGCAAGATGAACAAAGGCCAGAAAATGGGCATCCAACTTGTCATAGCGCGTGGCCACGCGGCGAAACTGCTTGAGGCGGCTA